>CAWFEM010000011.1:0-706795 GCA_963814905.1 uncultured Alphaproteobacteria bacterium
CAATCACCGCAGGGTCCATTCCGGACACATAGGTGACGGTTTATTCCGGAGCATGGGTAACACCTTCGCTCCGAAGGGATTGGCGATCGGACGCTCTGGTTTGCAGGCAGTCTGCAAATCTCGCCGCCGCCGCACTTCCAGCGACGGCGGGTAGCGAAGCGCCGTCCGCCAAGACTTGCCGAAACACCCCTCCCGCCGATCCTTATCGTTAGCCAGCTAGCTCTGAGTGGAATATCCTTGATGAATTGGTGTGCAGGGAGGCTCGCCCCATGGAACAGCTTATCGTCAACGTGATTGCAGGCGCCGTTGCCGGCGCGGGGACCGGCAAAGCTTCACCGAAATTCGATCTCGGCATGATCGGCAATCTGATTGCCGGGGCGGTCGGCGGTGGGGTTCTCGGCCAGATCGTTTCGCTTCTCATCCCTGCGGTCACGGCAGCGGCCCAAAGCGGAAATTTGAGCATCGGCGGGATCGTCACGCAGGTGATCAGCGGCGGCGCTGGTGGGATCATTCTCACTCTGATTGCCGGTGCGATTAAGAACAGAGGCCGATAGGACACCTAGCGACTGCCATCATTTTGCACGGACCCCGCCCCGCAGGAGCGGCGCAGGGTCGGGTGTTTTTGACATTCTCAGGCGCAAGGCAGGACCGGCCTCAGAGAACTAAGGCAGGCGGCTTTTCAGGTCCGTGCCGTATCGAGAGATCACGACTTTCGCCATGCGCGCCACACGAACACCGCTGCCCTCTTCCGGCGAGAAGCATTAGGCTGGCCCAGCAAGCGCTGTGGAGCACCGATGGTTCTCGGAGCAACCAAACCAAAGGCCGGTCTCTCTCCTCCTGGGCTGTTTCAAGAAAGCGCAGCGGAGACGCTTCGGTCGCTCCAAATGAGGATGCGTCAGTTCGGGATCACGCGAGTCGCCGACATCACCGGACTTGACCGGATCGGTATCCCCGTCGCCATCGCGATCCGGCCGAAGGCGCGCTCCGTCACCGTTTCCCAAGGCAAGGCCGCAGACCTCGTTTCAGCGAAGATCGCCGCGCTCATGGAGGCAATCGAGGTCTGGCACGCGGAGAACATCCACGCACCGCTGGTGCTCGCCTCCATCGGCGAGGTGAAGATCTGGGAAAAAGGATGCGACGTGGATCGCTTGCCGGCGGGAATGAGAAGCCGCACGGACGACACGCGCCTCCTCTGGATCGAAGGCGAGAACTTGGTGACGAGCGAGCCGAAGCTCGTTCCGTTCGAGATGGTACATGCCGACTATGCGTCGCCGGTCAAACCCGGCCACGGCATTTTTCCGGCAAGCACCAACGGGCTTGCCTCCGGAAGAGATCGCAGCGCCGCCGCCGTCGCCGCGATCTGCGAGGTGATCGAGCGCGACGCTCTCTCGGTATGGCATCAGCTTTCGCTTCCCGCGCGTTCCGCGACGCGGATCGACCTTTCCACGATCGACGATCCAGCCTGCCTGTGGGCCGCCGAGCGCTTTGCGAAGGCCGGCCTTGAGCTTGCCGTCTGGGACGTTACGTCCGACTTGGCCGTACCCACGTTTCTCGCGCTTATTTACGAGGCGTCGGGGCAGAGGAGGAGCCATGTCGGCCTCGGATCGGGCTCCCATCCCGATCGCAGCGTCGCTCTATTGCGAGCGCTGACGGAGGCGGCGCAGACGCGTCTGACCTACATTTCCGGCTCCCGCGACGACTTGGAGGCGCAGGAGTTCACCGATTTCGGCCAGGCGCAGAAGCGACAGCTGGCGGACGATCTCCTGCGCGCGGGGCCGCCGCGGCGCGCCGTCGCGGATGGGCCGTCGTTCTCTTCGGGAACCGCGCAAGCCAATCTCGACTGGCTTGTCGCGCGCCTCACAGCGAGCGGCCTCACGGAAATCGTCGCCGTGGACCTTGCGAAGGAAGCGATCGGGATTCCCGTCGTTCGCGTCGTCGTGCCCGGTCTTGAAGCGCCGCACGACGATCCCGGCTACGTGCCGGGTCTGAGAGCGCGTGAAGCGGCGGCGCGCGGATGAGCACGCTCCTCTTTGCCGGCCCGTCGCTCGCGGGAGCGGAACCTCGCGTCCTTGACGGCTTCACGCTCTTGCCGCCAGCCGCTCAGGGCGACGTCTATCGCGCTCTCAGCCTTCACCCCCGCTCGATCGGCATCGTCGACGGCTATTTCGAAGGCGTGCCGTCGGTGTGGCACAAGGAAATCCTTTTCGCGATTTCACATGGTGTCCGCGTTTACGGCAGCGCCAGCATTGGAGCATTGCGCGCCGCCGAGCTCGAAGCATTCGGCATGATCGGGGTGGGCGAAGTTTTCGCGAGCTACCGCGACTGCGATCTCGATGCCGATGACGAAGTCGCGCTTCTGCATGGACCCGCCGACGTCGGGTTCCTCCCCCTGACGGAGCCGCTCGTCAACGTGCGCGCGACGTGCCGGGCGGCAGAGGCGGCGGGAATCCTCTCCGAAGAGCTGGCAGGCGCACTGATCGGGTCGGCGCGATCGATGTTCTACAAAGAGCGCACGTGGGGACGAATCGTTGCGGGCGCGACCGGATCGGCGGAAGACCTTGCGGCATTCGAGGCTTGGCTTCCCGAGGGCGCCGTCGACCAGAAACGGATCGACGCGCTCGCCATGCTGGAGCGCATGCGTGCCGATGCCGGTGAGGAGCATACCCGTCCGGCACCTGCTGTCTTCGAGCCGACGTTTCTCTGGGAACAGGCCCTTGAAAGTTGGGCGCGCGTGCCCTCGCCATCTACGCAATCGAGAGGGCAGCAGGAGCGCGTGCTCAACGAACTGCGGCTTGATCCGGACCGCTATCGTGAGATCAAGGCGCGCGCGCGCCAGTGGATAGACAATCTCGCCGACGCGGAGCGCGAAGGCGTGTCCGCCTCACGCCAGGAACGCGCAGCACTTCTGCGGCGGCGTCGCGCGGCGCTTGGGCTGATGGGCGGCGCTGAATTTCAGCAATGGCTCGTGTCTCAGGGCCTTGAGCGAGCCGAGTTCGATCGTCTTGTCAACGAAGAGGCCGTCTGCGAGGCATCCGCCGCACGGGAGGACGAGGCCCTGCATGACCAGATGATCGCGCTTCTGAAGCTCGACGGCGCGTTCGCAAGGCTTGCCGAACGGGCATCGAGCCGGGCGGAAGGCCTCACCAACGCGCGCAAAGTCGGCTCTCTTCCGCCGCCGGCCTTGCTGGAGTGGTTCTTCCGCACCCGGTTGGGCCGCGAGCCGCCGGAGGATATCGACCGGCACGTCCGCGACCTTGGCCTGCCGTCGCGCGACGCCCTCTATGGCCTGCTTGCGAACGAGTACCTATACTTGGTCGCCAAGGACGAAGGCGGCGGTTCTTGAGAGTGGCGTGCCGCCGTCTCTGTTGGGGGAAAGGTTGAGCGATCCCGGCCTGGAAGGCACCCGGTTCAAGCTCTATGCACAACCGAGCTTCGCCCACGCCGAGTTGGAGCCGGAAGTCGTCATGATCTCCTCCCCAGCCGGGACGGTTGGGGAAGGGCCTGGCGATCATCGCGCCTATACCATCTATCCGGTGGGCAAGACGGCGCCCTACGGGATCGCGGGAGACCCGCGCAACGTCTCCGGCCTTCTCCTTCCGCCATGGAGCGGCGAAATCCTCCCGCCGGCACAGCCGGATGCGGAGGGTCATTTCGACTATCTGCAGCCCGGTACGCCGCAATTCGAGATGGCGCATCTCTTCGGCACGGTGCGGTTCGTGCTCGACGTCTGGGAAGGGTATTTCGGGCGACCGATCCACTGGCTTTTCGAGAACGATTTTCCGCGCGCCGAGCTTTCGATCCTGCCGATCTTCGACAACGCCTATTCCGGTTATGGCTTTGTCGAAGTCGGTGGCCATAAGAACCCCGACGCCTTCGTGCCCTACAGCCTGAACTTCGACGTTATCGCCCACGAGATCGGCCACCAGATCATCTATCGCGAAGTCGGCATTCCGGATCCCGGCGAGGCGACCGGCGAGTATTTCGGGTTTCACGAATCCGCAGCCGACCTTGTCGCCCTCATCGCGTCGATGCATTTCGACTCCGTCGTCGACAATCTTCTCCTGACCACCCACGGCAACCTCTACACGCTGAACGCGCTGAGCCGGATGGCGGAGCTCTCCGACCATGAGCAAATCCGCATCGCGGCGAACGATCGGCGGCTCAGGGAATTCGTGCCGGGCTGGCGGAAGGAGCACGAGCTGTCGCAGCCCCTGACCGGCGCCTTCTTCGACACTTTCGTGGACATCTTCCACGAACAGCTTCTCGATCTCGGACTTATCTCGCCGGAAGTCGAGGACCTTTCCGACCAGCTTCTCGCCACGCCTGAATACGCGATCGTTATGCAGGGCCTTTTTGACGAGGCCTTCGCGGCCGATCCCGACGGTTTCAAGATGGCGCTGCTTCACACCCGCGACATTCTGGGCACGTATCTCGCCGACACATGGGACATTATCGACCGGGACGACCTGAACTACATCGATGTTGCCGAAGTGTTCGAAACGGTGGATCGGGCAATGAGCGGTGGACGCTACCAGCGGCTCATCCGCGGCAATTTCGACATGCGCGACATCGGCTACGTGAAGGTCGGACCGCAGCTCCAACCGCTCAGCAAAGAAAGCCATGTCAATTCGGTGCGCACACTCATCCCCGAAACGGGTTGAATGGATGCATCATTTGGGCCGTGTGTGCGGATTGTCACTGCTCTTCAATTGCCAGCGTGCGATGCCGATACTAGGCTACAACCTAACGCTGTTTGGGACGCTGGGCGCGTGGGGCTCGGCACGGGGAGGCGCGTATGACCGAAACACTTCTTAGCACTTCACGAATCTTGCTTTTCGGGCGAGTGGTCACAGACCTGCAGATCGACGATCCAAAGATCAGCCTGAAAGCCGACCACACGGTCGACGTGGCGACAGATGCACCCGTGGAGACGCGCGGTCATCCGGAGGTCGACGGCGTTGCCGTGGGCGCGGGCAACAGAGTCCTCGTGAAGGACAATCGGCCGAAGAAGAACGGCATCTACGTAGTCAGGACGACGACCCAAGCCTGGAACCGGCTCGCCGACGAAGACCAGCCCGCGAGGGGGCAGGTCGTCGAAGCGACCGGTGGGAGCAACGGCTTTTGGATTCGCAAGGAGACCAAAAGAGCGGATCGATTCGTATTCGAACCTCCCGAGCGGGATGGGGGGCGGCGGCTTGGCAAGAACGCCTTCCTCGCCGAGCAGATCGAGGATGGCTCCTTTGCCCGCATTTACGGTTTCAGCTACGATGGGACCTACTACGATCTTGCGCGTCCGTTGCTCTTTCTCATTCACGGCGACGGTCAGCCCGCCGTTCTGTCGAGCAATATCACGACCGCCGGCGGACCGCCCGACGTTAAGACCGAAGCGAATCTTGCGCGTGCCCCGCGAACCCCGTCCGACATCGGCGTCGCCGCAGCGGATTTCGAATTCGCCGATGCCATTAGAGTATGGTCTTACGACAAGTCGGACTTCACGATTTGCCTCGACGTCGACAGCGGGATGTTCGAGGACGTGCTGCTGGCGCCTTTCTTCAGTGGTGACGGTTTCGGCCTGAGCGGGGCAAAGGTGTCGGGCGCGAAAGTCTCCGGTGCGAAGGTGTCGGGCGCCAAAGTTTCCGGTGCACGCGTTTCCGGCGCCAAGATCAGCGGCGCGAAGCTTTCCGGCGCGCGCGGCGACGCCAGCGACTGATCGCAGGTTAGGGGAGGCCTGCCTTGCGCAGGCCTTCCGCGAAGTGCGCGACGTCCGCTTCCAGGCGGTCGGGCACGACCTTGCCCCATTGCTCGACGTTGAAGTTCGGGTGCGCCTCAAGCACTTTTTGGGCGTGCTGGCGCGCCTCGTCCATGCGGCCCATCTGTGCGTAGCTTGCGGCGAGCACGCGGCGGCCCTCGGTCGAGTTCTGCATGGATTCGATGGCGTGGATCGCTTCCTCGTAGCGATGCAGGTTGTAGTAGGCGCCGCCCAAGTGCCAGAGATACTGGTCGGGGTAAAACGGATTGATCCGCATCGCCTTGTGGAGAAGCTCGATTGCTTCCTCCGATTGTCCGGCGTGGGCGAGCGCGTCGGCCATGTCCGACATCAGGTCGGCGTCGTTGGGATTTAGAAGGGAAGCGCGCTCGTATGCGCTTATCGCCGCGTCGTGCTCACGGCGATAAAGGTGCACGTAGCCGAGCTCGCCGAAGCCGCGCGCGTCGGTCTGGTCGAGATCGGTCGCCTGGCGCGCAAGCGCAAGCGCCTCATCGAGTGCCGACGCCTCTTCCGACCAGCCGTAGCGCCAGTCGAGGTTGATCGTCCGCGACTTCGCGGCGAGCGCGCGTGCGTAGAGAGGGTCGAGCGTCAGCGCCTCTTCATAGAACTGCCTTGCGAGGTTGTTCTCCTCGCGCCGGTAGTGAAAGATCCGTTGCTGACCCTGCAGCAGGAACCCATAAGCGCGAAGATCGGATGGCGGCAACGTCCGCGTCCGATCGCGCTCGGAGGACTCGATCTGCACGGCGGTCGCGGAGACGATGATCTGGGTGATTTCGTCCTGGATGTCGAAGATATCGTCGATCTCGCGGCTGTATTGCTCTCCCCAGATGACCCGGTCGCGGACGGCGTCGGCCAGCTGGATCGAGATCTTGATCCGGTGTCCCGCTTTCTGAACCGAGCCAGTCACGACGTAACGCACGCCGAACTCACGGGCAGCTTCCCGAGCTGCGACGGCGCGCTCGCGGAGCACGAACGCTGATGCTCGTGAGATCACCGAAAGGTTCCGGAAGCGCGACAGATTCGTCGTGATGTCTTCCGTCAGACCCGGCGCGAGCCAGCTCTCGGACTGATCGCCGTGGAACGTGAACGGTAGGACGACGACGGACAGGTCCTTGACGGTCTCGGTTTCCGGGCGGAGGCTCCGTCTGAATCCGGCCGTCATAGCGGCTGCTTCGGAGTCTTCCCGCAGCAGGAACACATCGACCGGCTCGGCGATGTTCTTCAGCTCCTTCGGTCCGAGATATTCGAAGCCGACGGCGACCTTGTTTCGAATCTGCTCGTAGACCGCGCCGCTGATGCAGACGGAACCGGGCGGCGCCAGCGGCTCGATGCGAGCGGCGATGTTGACGCTGTCGCCGCTCACTTCCTCGGCGTCGAAGAGCACTTCGCCGAGGTTGATGCCGATACGAAAGCGCAGGACGCGATCGGGTGGTGTCCCGACGTTCTCCTTCTCCATCAGTCGCTGCGCTTCGAGCGCGAACGACACCGCGTTCACAGCGCTGTCGAAAAGCAGGAAAGCGCCGTCGCCTCTGACCTGCAGCACGTCGCCGTGATGGCGGGCGCATACATCGTGAAGCGTCATCAGGCGGCGCTTGACGGCGAGCGTGGTCCCGACCTCGTCCTCGCCCATGAGACGGCTATAGTTGGCGACGTCCGCGAATAGGACCGCACCGAGTCGGCGTCTTAGACGATTGTCTTCGGGCATACTCATACGTGCCGTTCGCTTCAGCGGTTTTCCGACGCTCACGCGACCGTCGCGACGCTCCCCTTCTCGATGGAGGCGAGCGCGATGTTGACCGACTTGAGCTCGGATTTGAGCACGCTCCTCGTTGAATACCATTCGTCGCGAAGCAGGCCCACCATAACACAATCCTGGTGCTTCCCATCGGCGAACCAAGCCTGCCGCATGCGGCCTTCCTCGTGGAAGCCCAACCGGCGCGTCAAGCGTTCGCTGCGTAAATTGTCGGCGCGGAAATAGGTCGTAATGCGATGCATGCGGAGACGATCGAAAGCCATGTCGAGAAGGATCACCGCAATTCCAAGGCCAAGACCGAGGCCGCGTGTGGATTTGGTAACCAGGATCGGCAACACGCCATCTCCGTGGATATAGTTGATGGATTGAAGCCCGCCGATCGCGACCGGCGTTCCGTCCGCCTCCACCGTGAACCAGAAGGCGGCCGGTAGCTTGCCACCCGCAAGATCGTCCTTCCAGGTCTCGCGCACCGCGTCCGGGCGAAGGGGCACCGGCAGGTTCCTTTCGAAAAGCGAAAGATCGTCCAGATCGCGAAGCCAGCCCGCGACGATTTCCGTGTCGTCGAGGGTCATCGGGCGCATAAGGAATTGGTTCGCGGTTCGTGGCGACATCTGCTTCTCCAATCACGCCGATCTTACGGCGGGTAGACCCACAGCTCAAAGTTTTGTCCGTGGCTGCCGGTCGGGGCATGGTCTGGCGCGCGCGTGAGGGTATGTGACATCGCGAAAACCGCCGGGAAGCCGCAGGTTTGCGGTGTATCCCGCGGACCGATGCAAGTGGGAATAATTCAATTGCCCGCCCCCGGCCCGGCGAGGTCGGACCGGGACGGGGACGGGCAGCCAGATCGGCGTTGTGGCTCAGATCGCGCCCCAAGCCAGCCACACGATGAACGCGGCTAGCGAAAACGCGATCAGCACAATCGCCTCTGACATTGAGACGTCTGGTCCGAGCTTCTCTTTCCAGAGCCGCTCGGAAGCGGTTTCGCGATGCTTTGACATTTTCTGCTCCTCAATGAAGCATGCCCAGCGCATCGAAATATTTGCCGAAGGGCCGACGCCGTCTGTGGCAATTGCCACACCCGACCCAAAGCCGGATAAGCGGGGACAGTCGGCTGAAGCGGCCCGGATGGAGCGCCTTCCAAATGACGGTTCCCAGGTCTTTTCTCGGGAGACTTGACGAGAGCGACCGCGCCGCGTTGGCGGAACGTTGGAATGTCCGGCGCTACGGGCGAAAGGAGATGATCATCGCGCACGACGAAGAAAGCCGTGACGTCTTCTTCGTGCTCGAAGGCCGCGCCGAGGCGACCGTCTATTCAGGCAGCGGCAAGGCAGTCGCCTACCGTGATATCGAACCAGGCGGAATTTTCGGGGAAATGTCAGCGATCGACGGGGCGCCGCGATCAGCCAGCGTAACGGCGCTGGACGATGTTGTGCTTGCGAGGCTGCCGGAGTCCGCGTTCCGTGAGATTGTCGACGCGCGGCCGGGCATTGCCTGGGCGTTGCTCACGCACCTCACCTTCCAGATGCGCCGGATGACTGAGAGAATCTTCGAATTCAGCACTTTGGTGGTCCGCAAGCGCCTGATCCGCGAGTTGCTGCGGCTGGCGGACCGAGATGGCATGGTTTCGATACAGCCGATCCCGACGCATGCCGACTTGGCAGCCAGGATCGGTACGCACCGAGAGGCGGTCTCCCGCGAGATGAGTTGGCTCGCCAAACAAGGCTTGATCGCCAGAAGGAAGGACGAACTCCACATATCGGACCGCTCGACCCTCGAAGAACTCTGCGGCGAGGAGGAGTAATAAGCGCCTAGCGTGCCAGCCAGCCGCCATCGACGGGCAGGACCGCTCCGTGAATGTAAGCCGCCGCGTCCGAAGCGAGGAAGGTGACGGCGCCGGCTATGTCCCCGGGCTTTCCCCATCGGCCGGCGGGGATGCGGTCCAGGATCTGCCGGTGGCGCACCGGGTCGTTGCGCAGCGCCTCGGTGTTGTTGGTCTCCACATAGCCCGGCGCGATGGCGTTGACGTTGATGCCGTGCGGCGCCCACTCGCAGGCGAGTTGCCGCGTGAGGCCCGCAAGGCCGGCCTTTGAGGCGGTATAGGACGGGATGCGGATGCCGCCCTGAAAGGAGAGCAGCGAGGCGACGTTGACGATCTTGCCGTGCTTGCGCGGGATCATGTGACGCGCCGCCGCCTGCGACAGGAAGAACGCCGCCTTGAGGTTGGTGTCGAGGACGGCGTCCCAGTCCGCCTCGCTGAAGTCGATGGCATCGGCACGGCGGATGATGCCGGCATTGTTGACCAGGATGTCGACGGCGGACGCCCACGCGACCGCCTCTTCCACGATGCGCGGCAGGCCGGCGATGTCGGTGATGTCGGCGTGGACGGCAAGCATGCGATCGCCGCCGCCGATCAGCGCCGCCGTCTCGTCCATGGGCGAGCGCCCGACCGCGACGACGCGCGCGCCCGCCTCGGCAAGGGCGACGGCGATGGCCTGTCCGATGCCGGTGTTGGCGCCGGTGACGATTGCCGTCCGGCCTTCAAGGCTGAATGGCGCGGATGTCATCGCAGCGATTCCGTGGCGACCATGTCCATGTCGGTGAAGTCCTGATTGTCTCCGGCCATGGCCCAAATGAAGCTGTAGCGCGCCGTGCCGGCGCCGCAATGGATCGACCAGCCCGGCGACAGCACGGCTTCTTCATTCGCGACGACCACATGCCGGGTCTCCTGCGGCTCGCCCGATGAAAGTGGAAGACGCGCACCTCCGGCGCCATGTCGAAATAGAGATAGACCTCCGAGCGGCGGTCATGCGTGTGGCAGGGCATCGTGTTCCAGATGCTGCCTTCCTCAAGCATCGTCATGCCCATGACGAGCTGGCAGGACTCGCAGATGTCCGGGTGGATGTACTGGCGCAGCACGCGCCTGTTGGCGTCGGCCTGCGTGCCGAGGTCCAGGCGGTTGGCCATTTCCTTGGTAATCACGCGTGCCTCGTGACGACGATGGGCGGGCGCGCTGACGAAATAGAACCTGGCGGGGTCTGACGCGTCGTCGCTTGAGAAGCCGACGTCGGCCGTTCCGGCCGGGAGATAGAGGCAGTCGCTCTTTTGCAGTTCCCAGTTCTCTCCGTCGGCGATCACGGTGCCGGGGCCGCCGATATTGAAGATTCCCACCTCTCGGCGCTTCAGGAACGGGTCGGAGCCGATTGCTTTGGCGGTGCGAAGCTTGAGTGTCTCGCCTATCGGCACGGCGGCGCCCACCACGGTGCGATCGAGATGCGAGTAGGTCATGCGGACCTCGCCGGAAGCGAACAAATCCGTGATCAGGAAGTTGTCGCGCAGGGCCGCCGTCCCAAACGCTTGCGCCTCTGACGGACTAACCGCCTGTCGAACCGGGATCGCGGTCATCGGATCGTGCCGGTCATTCACGAAAGAGGTCGTCGTCGAGGCCCGGCGTGTAGACGAAATAGTCGGGCCAGAGATCGCGGAAGAGCGCGATGTCGAGCTGCAGCTTGTTGAGATGCAGCGTCATCTTCTCCGCGGCCTTATCCGCCTGTCGCCGCGAGATCGCATTCAAGACGTCGGTGTGCTCCTTGACGACCATCTCCATGCGGCCGGGCTGCGGAAGGGTCAGGCGCCGATAGCGCTCCACCTGCACGCGGATCTGCTCGATCATGTCCCAGATGCCCGGCAGATGTCCGGCCGCCGCGATGCCGGCATGGAACGCATTGTCGGCTGCGTGAAATGCGGCTTCGTCGCCGGACGCCGCGGTCTCGCGCTGGCGCTGGATGATGGCGCGCAATTCCATCAGCTGGCTCTCTGTGGCCTTCTCCGTCGCAGCGCGCACCGTGGCGGCTTCGAGCGCACGCCGTGCGACGATCGCCTCGCGCATCACCGAGAGCGGGATCCGTGAGACGAAGGTCCCCGATTTCGGCGCCACGTCGATCAGATGCTCGTCGGCGAGCCGCAGCACCGCTTCGCGCACCGGGGTCCTGCTGATCCCGTAACGCTCGGTGATCTCCTTCTCGATGATCGCCGCTCCCGGCCTGAGCTCCATGGACATGATTCTGCTGCGCAGGTCGCGATAGACGACGTCGGAGGATTTCGGCGCGACTTGGCGGGGAGGGTGCCGGCCGGCGGCCGGGCCGGCATTGGGTGCACGCGGCCTGCGGGATGCGTGCGCGACTTTCCCTGACGCGATCGAAATGGCCTTCGTCATGCCGGATCTTCTCTCATTGCCGACGCGCGGCCGCGGCTTTGCGGCGGATTCGCTTCTCCTCGACGCGAGGCGGCCCATCCTGATTGTCTCTCCGCTCTTGGACGGGTTCGCGCTTGCCGTCCAGTGCCGGTTAGTATATCAGATATATCTAGTATACTAGATAATTGTGAAGCCGTTTCAATCGGCGAAACCCTGAAGCAGGGAGGAAACGATGATCAAGAGAACCGTCATGCGGGTGGCGTTCGCCGCCACGCTTGCTCTGGCGTCAGCCACCGCAGCGCTCGCGGCTGACCTGAAATGGGCGCATGTCTACGAAGAAGGCTCGTCCTATCACAAATGGGCCGTCTGGGCCGCCGACGAGATCAAGAAGCGGACCGACGGGCGCGTGAACATCACCGTCTTTCCCGCGTCGTCGCTCGGCAACGAGTCCGACATCAACGAGGGCCTGACCATCGGATCGGTCGACATCATCTACACCGGTCCGAACTTCGCGGAGCGTGACTACGGCCCGATCGCAATCTCGGACTATCCGTTCATGCTGAAGAACTACGACCACTGGAAGGCCTATCGCGACAGCGATCTCTTCAAGGAGCTGTCGGAGGGCTACAAGGAGGCGACCGGCCATACCGTCATGGCGATCACCTGGTACGGCTATCGCCACGTCACCTCGAACTTCCCGATCACCAAGCCCGAGGACATGAAGGGCCTCAAGATCCGCGTGCCGGATTCGCCGGTCATGGTGATGTTCCCAAATGCCGTCGGCGCCAATCCCACGCCGATCGCCTTTGCCGAGGTCTATCTCGCGCTACAGCAGGGCGTTGTGGACGCGGAGGAAAATCCGCTGCCCACGATCAAGTTCAAGAAGTTCTATGAAGTGCAGTCCAACATCAATCTCACCGGCCATATCGGCAATTCGCTCATCATCATCGTCTCCAACACCGCGATGAGCCAGATCGGCGACGACGCCGACACGGTCGAGGCGGTGATGAAGGAGGCGGCCGCGCAGTGCGCCGACGAGATCAACCAGTCCGAAAAGGATCTCGTGCAGTGGTTTCGCGACCAGGGCATTCAGGTCAACGAGGTCGACAAGGCCGCGTTTCAGGCGGCCGTGGCGCCGATCCTGACCGACGAATCGAAGGTCCCTTACACGCTCGACCAGTACAACCGTATGCAGGCGCTCGCCAACTGAGCCGCGACAGGGCGACACACCGACGCACATGAGCGCCGAGGAGAGCGAGACGGAGAACGGAGACGGACGCGACGACGATGCGCCCGTCTCACTCGTCGTTGGCGAGGAGGAGACCTCCATCGCCGACATCTCTCTGATCGACTGGCCGGCGATCGCCGTCTTCTGGCTCTTGGCGGTGATCGTCTTCCTGCAGTTCTTCACCCGCTACGTGCTGAACGATTCGCTCGCCTGGACGGAGGAGGCGGCGCGCTACCTCCTGATCCTGGTCTGCTTCCTCGGGTCGATCAGCGCGGTCAGGCGCGGCGGCCATATCGCATTGGAATTCCTCCCGCGCATGCTGCCGGCGGCCTACGGCAAGGCGCTCGCAGTTCTCTCCGAGCTCATCACGTTCGGACTCTATGGCGCGCTGACCTGGATCGGGATCGCGCTGACGCAGAAGACACGCCAGAAGATGGTGACGGTGCCGGTTCCAAAGGCCTGGATCTACACCATCGTCGTCGCCGCGCTGGCCGGCATGACGGTCTATTCCGGCATCTGGCTGTGGCGGAAGATTCGCCGCCCCGCCGAGAGGGTTGTCGCCGAGCTCGGCCAGAATTTTACCGGCGACTGAGGACGTCGATGTCGATCGTCCTGATGATCGTGCTTCTGTTCGCGCTGATGATCATCGGCGTCCCCGTGGCCGCCGCGCTTGCGCTTGCATCGCTCGCCTTCGTTGCCGCGAGCGGCATGCCACCGATGATCGTGCTCGCAAACATGGTCAACGGCATCAACTCCTTTCCGCTCATCGCGGTGCCCTTCTTCATCCTCGCCGGCAGCCTGATGAACACGGCCGGGATCACCACGCGCATCTTCGCCTTCGCGCGCGCCTCGGTCGGCTGGCTGCACGGCGGTCTTGGCCACGTCAATGTTGGTGCGAGCGTCATCTTCGCCGGAATGTCGGGGGCGGCGGTCGCCGATGCCGGCGGTCTCGGCAATATCGAGATCAAGGCGATGCGTGACGCCGGCTATGAGACAGACTTCGCCGTCGGCATCACCGCCGCCTCTTCCACGATAGGGCCGATCATCCCGCCTTCGCTGCCGCTCGTCATCTACGGCGTGATCGCCGACACTTCGATCGGCCAGCTCTTCGCGGCGGGCCTGATACCGGGTCTACTGATGGCGTTTTCGCTGATGCTGATGGTCGCCTGGTTTGCCCGTCGGCGCCACTATCCGCGCGACATGCGCTTCAGCCTGAAGGCCTTCGGCGAGAGCTTCCTGCAGGCGCTCTTGCCGCTGATGACTCCCATCATCATCGTTGGCGGCATCGTCGGCGGACTTTTCACGCCAACCGAGGCGGCGATCGCGGCTGTGGCCTATTCCCTGTTCCTCGGGCTGTTCGTCTACCGCACGCTCAATTGGAAGAAGATCCTTCGTGTCTCCATGGACACGGTGGTGACGACGGCCGCCATCACTCTGATCGTCGCCGCCTCCACCATCTTTGCGTGGATCCTGACCGCCAACCAGGTGGCGCTGCATTTTTCCCAAGCGCTTCTTGGCATCACCGACAATAAGATCGCGCTCCTGATCCTCATTACGCTGATCGTGCTCGTCATCGGCTGCTTCATGGAGACCATCGCCGCCATCACCATTCTCACGCCGGTACTCTTACCGGTCGCCGTGACGCTCGGCATCGACCCGGTGCATTTCGGCATCATTCTGATCCTGAACCTGATGATCGGCCTGCTGACGCCGCCGGTCGGCATGGTCCTTTATGTGCTTTCAAAGGTCGCGAATGTTCCATTCGAGCGCTGCGTCACGGCGACGGCGCCCTTCCTCGTGCCGCTGGTCGCGGTGCTGCTCGTGCTGACCTTTGTGCCAGCGCTCTCGATGTGGTTGCCGACGCTGCTTTATCGGTAAGGAAACGTCCAAAGAAGCATGTCGACTACGCGCGCGGATCGAACCAGGGCCGGGTTCGATCTAGCTATTTTCGCGGCGTGCGACGAAGCGACCGCCGCTCAGCTCCCCGGTCTCGTAAAGCCCAACGAAGAAGCTGTAAGCGCTATCCCATTTGGCGAAGTGAGCACTGCCGAAGCGCTCAACCGTTTGGTCTTTCAGACCGCGATACATGGCAAGGCGATCGACGAGAATGACGCGCCATTCTTCGCCGAGATCCTGGGCGTCGACGACGACGCATCCCTCTCGCTCTAGCTGGCGCAGATAGGCATTCTGCGATCCAAGTTCGAGGAATGTCATCTCGCGCTGCAGCCGGGCTCTGGTGCTGAGGGTGGTTTTGTCCGTCGCGAGAATATCCGTAAAGGCCAACCGACCACCTGACTTCAGTACGCGCGCGCACTCCGCTACAAGACGATCCTTGTCCGGTATGTGGCAGAAGGCTTCCTGGCCGATGACCACATCAAAGGTCTCGTCGGCGAAGGGGAGGTCAAGCGCGTTGGCTTCCTGGAACGTGACCCGGTCGTCGAGCCCGACCATTGCGGTCAGCCTTTTTGCGCCTTCAACGCGACTTTCGGTCAGGTCGATACCTGTGACGCGGCATCCATAATTATGTGCCAGATAGCGGGACGGCCCGCCTAGACCGCAACAGACATCCAGGACGTGGGAGTTACCGTCGATGGCGCTGAGTGTTGCGAGCGTATCATTCGCAGCAACGCCGCCAAAATGGTCCTGATCGTAGTTCTGCAGGATTTCCTCAGTGACATTGGCAAGGCCGAATCCGTCGCGCCGCAGCTTTTCGATAATCTGCTGCTCGCTAATCGGATGCGTCGCGTAGAACTCGGTGACGGCGCCAAGCTGCGGATTCTGGGTCATCCATTTTCTCCGGCGTCGGTCGAACCGTAGCGCAGGCTTGTGCGATACTCGAAGAACTCTGCGGCGCATATGCTCAACGCTGTGGCCGGCACCTTCATGCTGCTCGACCGAGCAAGCGCGCCACGATGGCGCGGCCGACGCCGAAGGTATCGGTCGTTCGCATATTCTATCGCGTGGTTAGTGAATGTTGAAAATCTGGCGGTCACGCATACGCGGCGCTCGAGCGCCGGAATTCCACCTATTTCTTCTGTGCAAAGCGGATGAATTCGTCGCACGGACCCTTTATCGCTAGGCCGACAATTCGATGCCGATTGGATCCTGCTCCATGTCGCATGCCTTTGACTCACTCCGCCACGAGCTCGACCTTTGGGGCGAGGCGGGCCGTGTCGCGGCGTTCTGGTGGCGCGACGACGACGCGGTCGCGCCGACACAGGCGCTCGACCGGCTTTTGGGCTTGAGCGACCGCCACGGCGTGGAGATCGGCGTCGCGGTTATCCCCGCGCACATGGAGGATGCGCTCGCCGACGTGCTTCTGTCGCATGCCGGCGCCGTGGTTCTGCAGCACGGCTATGCGCACACCAACCACGCGCCCCCCGGCGAGCCCGCGGTCGAGTGCGGCGGCTCCCGTCCGTTGGAGGCGGTCCTGGAAGAACTCCGGATCGGCAAGGAGCGCCTCGCGCCGCTGTTCGGACCGCGCTTTGCGGAAGTCATGGCCGCGCCGTGGAACCGCATCGAGGCGCCCGTCGTCGGCGCGCTCGCCGCACTCGGCTTCCGTGGCGTCTCGGCCTTCGGCCCGCGCCGCGCGATAAAGTGTGCGGAGGCGCTTGTCGTGACGAATACGCATGTCGATCCGATCAACTGGAAGGAGCGACGTTTCGCCGGCGACGAAAAAGCGTCGAGCGGCATCGTCGGCGAGCTTAAGGCTCGTCGTGTTGCCGCGACCGGCGCCGCCGCCGAGAGCGCGGCCGAGCCGGACGAGCCGCTCGGTCTCCTGACCCACCATCTCGTTCACGACGAAGGACTGTGGGATTTCCTGGAAGCGTTTCTTGCGCTCACATCGGCGCATCCCGCCGCGCGCTGGCTCACCATCGACGCGGCATTCACGGTCGCAAACCGAGGTGCGCGAGCGGAAAGCCGGACGAGCAGCCCGCGATGAGCGTCGACGTCCGCCCCGCAACCGCCGACGATGTCGACGGGATCGTCGATCTTCTCTACGGCCATATGAGCCAAAAGCTCTCGCCTGAGCGCTGGCGCAACATCCTCGATTATCCGTGGCGGCCGGCCGACGCCGATCGCGGCCATGTCGCCGTCGACGGGACACGCGTCGTCGGCTTTCTCGGTCTCGTCTATGCGGACCGGCCGATCGCCGGAAGGACGGAGCGCTTCTGCAACATCTGCGCCTGGTATCTTCTGAAGGATTATCGCGGGCAGGGGATCGGGCAGCGTATTCAGTTCGGCTCCGTCTCCGATCCCGCGATGACCTATACGATCATGACGGCCACCGCCGCGACGGGCCGCGCCTTCGGCACGAATAGCGGCTTCAGCATGCTCGACAATTCCCGTTACCTGCTGCGTCGCCGCGCCGGCGGCGCAGACCTTGACGTGATCGAGGACGTCGACGCGATTGCGCCGCGGCTCTCGCCCGCGGACCGCACGATCCTGGAAGACCACCGGCCCTACAATCTCCGCCATCTTCTCGTCACGGCAGGGGACGCGCGCTGCTACGTGATCATGCAGGTGAAGCGGAAAGGCGACGATATCGACTATCACGAGATCATGTATGCGAGCGACCACGCCTTCCTCGGCCGCCACGCGCAGGCGCTCGCCGACACCATCCTTACCGGCGACCGTTCGGTGCTCGCCATAGACCGGCGCTTCGTTCCCGGAAATCCCGCCTGGGAGAGCGAGTCGATCCGACTTCCGCGCTGGTACCGATCGCCGACGGTTCCGCCGCAGGCGATCGACCATCTTTACGGCGAGGTGGCGCTGCTCGATCTGAAGCTTCCGTAGCCGCTTCGACGCAAGGCTTGCCGGCCAGGCCAAAATCGGCGTTATGTCGCCGGCATGAACGATATCCCTCGCCCCGAGGTCGATCCTGTCCTCTTCCGTCGCGTGATGGGCCGCTTCGCCACCGGCGTGACGGTGATCACCGCCGAGCACGATGGCGTGGCGCGCGGTATGACCGCGAATGCCTTTATGTCGGGCTCATTGGAGCCGCCGCTTTGCGTCGTCTCCGTCGCCAAGCGCGCGCACATGCATGAAGTGATGCAGGCGGCGACGCATTTCGGCGTCAACATCCTGGCAGAGAACCAGGTCGATCTGAGCGAGCACTTCGCGGGGCGCCCCGATCCACGCCTCGCGGTCCGCTTCGAGCGCATCGGGCCCGCGCTTCTTCTGTCCAGCGCCTGCGGTCGCATCGCGGCGGAGAATGTGGCGCGCCACGATTGCGGCGATCACACCATCTTCATCGGCCACATATTGAGCCTCAGTGCCGATGAGCGCACGCCGCTCCTCTATCACGCGGGACGCTATCGGGGATTCGACGGACGGGAGCTCGACGTGGATGTCGGCGTCCCTGAGTTCTGGTGACGGCGATGAGGCGGTTGATTCCAATCGCTGCCCTCGCAGCGGCACTGACGAGTTACGGCGCACAAGCCGAGAATGACGTGCTGACCGGCCAGGCCGCCTTCGGAAGCTGGGAGAAGAACAAGCCCGGCACGTCCAGGCTGATCAGGCCGTCCGATCTGCCGGCTCCCTACGAAACCAGATCGGCGAGCAACGCGCCTGCGCCGGCGGAAATGCCGGCGGGCGCCAAGCCGCTTGTGCCGAACGGTTTCAGGGTGACGCTGTTCGCCAGGGGCATGCGCCAACCACGGGTGATCGAGATCGCGCCGAATGGCGACGTCTTCCTGGCTGACAGCGGGAGCGGACAGGTGCGTGTCTTCCGCATGGGCGGAAACGGGGAGGTCGCCGAAACGAGCGTCTTCGCCTCCGACCTCGACCGCCCCTACGGGATTGCCTTCTATCCGCCGTCCGACCCGCAATATGTCTATGTCGGCAATACCGGCAGCGTCGTGCGTTTCCCCTATCGCACGGGTGACATGACGGCCTCCGGCGAGGCGGAGACGATCGTGCCGGAGCTGCCCACCGGCTATCACTGGACACGCGACCTTGCCGTCTCTGCGGACGGCGGCACGCTCTACGTCTCGGTCGGCTCCGGCTCCAATGTCGGCGAGGGCACGATGGAGGGACCTGCGCCGGAGGGCTTCGTCGCCGATCATCCGCTCGGCGCGACGTGGGGCGGGGAAAGCGACCGCGCCGATGTGCTCGCCTTCGATCCGGATGGCGGAAACAAGCGCGTCTACGCGACGGGCTTGAGGAACTGCTCCGGGATGACGGTGCAGCCGGCGACCGGCGATCTCTGGTGCGTCGTCAACGAGCGCGACGCGCTCGGCGACAATCTGCCCCCCGATTACGCGACCAGCGTTCACGAGGGAAAGTTTTACGGCTGGCCGTGGTACTATATCGGCTCCAACGAAGACCCGCGGCACGCGGGTGAGCGGCCGGACCTTGCCGGAAAGGTCACAATTCCCGACGTGCTCTTCCAGGCGCACTCCGCTCCGCTCGGTATCACCTTCTACGAGGGCGACGCCTTCCCCGCCGACTACAAGGGCGACGCCTTCGTGGCGATGCACGGCTCGTGGAACCGCGACCACCGCACCGGCTACAAGGTCGTGCGGCTCATCTTCGATAAGACCGGCAAGCCGACCGGCGTCTATCAGGACTTCATGACCGGCTTCGTGCTCGACGATCAATCCGTATGGGGCCGCCCGGTCGACGTGAAGATGGCGAAAGACGGCTCGCTTCTCGTCAGCGAGGACGGAAGCGGCACGATCTGGCGCGTGACGGCGGAGAAGTAGGCGGTAGGCGCGCTCTGGCAGCGCAAGCGCGGTCTTGCTTGGCGCGCGCGTGCGGAGTTGTCGTTTTCCTCGATACCAAGGACCACAGGCTGGCGCGCCGTGGCATTGCGCTGCGAGAAGCGGATCTTCTTCAAGAAGGTCAATCTCGGAGATGAAACGGAGATCACGCGCTTCTTCAGACGCAACCTGTGTTCTGCGAGGCTTTCGCCATCGGCCTCCGCGGCGAGCTTTTTCGATGAGGGGCTTCAGCCGGTCGCCCGAGAACGCGCTGGCCGCCTTCTTGTAGGCCGTATCAGCGAAGCTCGTCGCGTCAGAGCAGAGTTGTATTCGCGCGCTAGATGTCGATCTGCTCGCCCACGCGAAGACCTCCGCCACCCAGTTTTTCCGGAGCGCGGTTATGAAGACCGCGGAGAAGTAGGGCGCGTTACTCGCTCTTCGGCAATGCCAGCGCGGCTCTTGCCCTCAGCCTTCGCGTCGAGCTTCGTTTCGACGAGAGGCTTGAGCCGGTCGCTCTAGGGCGCATCACCCTCACGCCGCGCGTTTCAGCGCCTCGTCGGCGGTGAGCCGGGTCTCCGGCGTGCCGGAGACGATGATCTGAAGCACCTCCTGCTCGGTCGTCTCCTTGATGTAGCGGTCGCCGACATTCTCGCCGCGCTTCAAGACCATCACGCGGTCGCCGACGGCGAAGATGTCCTGCAGCCGGTGCGAGATGATGATCTGCGCAACGCCGTGCTTCTTCAGCTCCAGCATCGTCTCCAGCAGCCGCTCCGTCGCCATCACCGAGAGATTGGCGGTCGGCTCGTCGAGGATGATGACGCGCGGGTCGAAGGAGATGGCGCGTGCGATCGCCACCGATTGCTGGCGGCCGCCCGAGAGGCTTTCGACCTTCTGGTAGACGGAGTTCACGTTGACCTTCAGCCGCTGCAGGACTTCGTCCGCCTCAGCGTACATCCTGCGCCGGTCGACGAACGGGCCGCGCCGCGGCCAGCGGCCGAGAAAAATGTTCTGCCCGACATCCATGTTTCCGCAGAGCGCGAAGTCCTGGTAGATCATCTCGATACCGCGATCGCGGCTCTCGTGCGGGCTCTTGAAATGCACCGCCTCGCCGGCGACGAAGATGTCGCCTGAATCGCGGTGATACGCACCGGTCATGATCTTCATCAGCGTCGACTTGCCGGCCGAGTTGTCGCCGACGAGGCCGAGAATTTCGCCCGGATAAAGCGTGAGGTCGACGTCGGCGAGCGCCTGCACGGCGCCGAAGGCCTTGTTGACGCCGCGCATCTCCACGATTGCCGGTCTGTCTGCTTCAGGCATGGGCGTGTTCCGTTGCTGGAGTACGCTTTGTGAGGCGCGCGCGCAGGGTTCCGAGGATGTTCGCCTGGCGCACCCAGATGTCAATCAAGACGGCGGCGATCAGAATCCCGCCGATGAAGACGTTGATCCAGTGCTGCGGCATGGTGAAACCCTCGACATTGAGCTGCAGCAGTGCCCGGACCAGCGTGATGACCGCGGCGCCGGCAAGGGCTCCGATCACTGTTCCGTAGCCGCCGAAGATCGAGCCCCCACCGATGATGACGGCGGCGATTCCGTCGAGCTCGCGGAACTGGCCGGCCACCGGGTTGAAGCTGCGGAAATACGCAACATTGATCAGCCCGGCCATGGTCGCGCAAAACGCGCAGAAAACGAGGGCGATAAAGCGGATCCGCTTGGTGTTGATGCCGGCGTACTCAGCGGCGCGCATGTTTCCGCCGGTTGCATAGATGCGCTGTCCGAACGGCATGAACCCGAGCACGACGCCGGCGACGACGGAGACCAACAGCATCCAGACCGTCTGCACGCTCACGACGTCGGCCAGCGCGCCGAGGAAGCCGGCCGGTCGCGGCAGGTCCAGGTAAGAGAGGATGTCGCCGATCTTGCGGCCGATCAGATTGTAGTGCTCGGTGAAGCCGGTGAGCTGCTGGCCCGCCACGATCCAGGAGGCGAGGCCGCGGGCGATGTAGAACATGCCCAGCGTGGCGATGAAGGCGGGGAGGCGAAAGGCGACCGTCAGAATGCCGTTCACGGCGCCGGCGGTGACGCCGAGCGCCAGGCCGACGAGAATGGCTTCCCCCGGGCCAAGCCCCAGCACTTTCAGTGAATAGGCGGCAGCGCTCCCGGCAAGCGCCAGCACCGCACCGACCGAGAGGTCGATGTCGCCGGCGGCGATCACGTAGGTAAGGCCGACCGCGATCAGCGCGAGCTCCGTATAGTTGAGCAGGATGGCGAACGTGTTCGGGAGCAATGCCCAATAGTCCGGCCGAAGGTAGAGGCCGACCAGCCAAAGAAGCACGGTGAGCATGATCGCCAGCGCGTCGCGGCGCGCCAGAAACTTGCCGAAGCCGCGCGCACTGAGGGCTGTGTCGCTCGCCATGGCCCCCTTCGTCTGCGCGCCCTCGATGGCTACGCCGCCGACCTCAAGCAGCTTCGGCGGCGGCTGCCGGCGTATCCATGCCCAGATCCGCGCCGGAAGCCGCTGACGGATGATGAGCGGCTCGATCAGCACTGCGACCAGAAGCAACAGGCCGATGAACGCCGGCACGGCGCCGGCAGGAAGGGAGAAATGCGCCTGCACCTCCACCGGCTCGCCGTTGATCATCAATATCCGGGTGATCGGCACACCCTCGCGCAGCACCTTGTTGATGAGGACGGTCAGGACCGCGCCGAGAAAGCTGCCGAGCACGCGGCCGCGTCCGCCAAGGATCGAGGCGCCGCCGATGATGACGGCCGCGATCACGATCAGCTCGGCGCTGAGACCGCCCTGCGGGGATGCGCCCTTGTCCTGCGCGACGGCCATCAGGCCGGCCACGGTCGCGCAGAGCGAGGAGAGGAGATAGGACCGAACGCGCACCCAGCGCGTCGGAATGCCGGCGTAGATCGCCGCCAGCTCGTTGCCGCCTGTGGCAAGCGTCTCGTAGCCCCAGCGCGTCTTGGCGAGCACCACGGCGCCGACCGCGACGACGATCAGCGCGAGCGGGATCTGATTGTTGAATCCCCAGGCGTTGAACTCGCCGAGCTGGAAGAACCAGTGAAAGTCACGCGCCTTGATCGGATAGAGGATCGACTGGCCGCCGGTCAGCCCAAGGATGAAGCCGCGGCCGATGAAGAGCATCGTCAGCGTGGCGATGAAGGCCGGCACGCGCAAAACGGTGACCAGCACGCCGTTGACAAGCCCGATGAACGTGCCGAGCGCGAGGCAGGCGAAGATCGCCGGCACGACACCCATGTCGAAGTGGTTCGGGTCGAAGACGTAGGCGAAGGCGACGCCGACTAGGCCGTAGGTCGAGCCGACCGAGAGATCGAGGTCCTTGTTGGCGATCACGAAGGTCATGCCGACGGCCATGATGGCGTAGCGCGACGCGTCGCGAAGCAGTGCCTGGAAAGCATCCAGGGAGAAGAAGAAGGTCGGGTTGATGAGGCCGCCGACGATATAGAGGAGCGCCATCAGGGCGAGCAGCCCGACTTCCCAACCGCCGACAAACTGCATTGGACGGCGCCCCAGCGCCAGAGTGTCAGACGTCATCGCTGCGCGGTTTCCCGAGAGGCAAAGCAAATCGCGAGGAGGCCGGGGCCTCCTCGCGACGAGAGCAGAGAAAAGGCCGAGTGGCTAGTTCTCGAACCGTTTGCCGACGTTGCCGACCGACTCCTCCGTCACGAGCTGCGCGCGCGTGTCGAGGTTGGCGGCGGAGATGCCGCGGTCGATCTGCAGGTAGAGCTGCATGACCGGCCAGAAGCCCTGCAGGAAGGGCTGTTGACCGAGCGAGCCGGTCAGATCGCCCGAACGGATGGCTTCCTGCTGCGCCGGGCCGAGGTCGAAGCCGTAGGCGCAGATCTTGCCGGTCAGGCCGGTCTGGGCGACCGCCTTGGCAAGCGCCGGGGTGAACACGTTGTTGCCCGCGAACGCGCCGACGACGTCGCCGCGCGACTCGAAGAGCGACACGATGGCGTTGACCGGATCGTTCGGATCGGCATCGACGCCGACGCCCTCCGGACCGGCATCGACCTTGAAGGCGTCGAGCTTGCCGGCGTCCTTCAAGGCAGCGACGATTGCGCCGTAAGCGGCGGTTACACGGTTATTGACCTCGACGTTGCCCATCGCGGTCGAGTTGGGCAGCACGATCGAGCCGCCGGTGACGCCGCGGTCCATCAGGCATTGAACGAGCGCGTTGCCGGCGATCGCGGCGGCCGACGCATCCTGTCCGGTGTGGCTGATCCCGAGACGGTGATAGATGTTCGGGTCAAACGAGTTGGTCGTCGCGACGGGGATGCCGTTCGCCTCGGCCGTCTTGACGATGTCGTCATAGGCGCCGACCTGCGGCGTCGTCATGATGATGCCGTCGATCGTCGGGTCCTGGATGATCTGGTTCAGGATCTCGATCTCGCGGGCAGGGTCGTCAACCGGCGATTCGGAACCGAGCAGCAGGATCTTCGCGCCGATCATGTTGCCGGCGACCGTGGCGCCGACATAGACCGGATCGAAGAAGCCGTTGCCGGCCGTATGGGTGACGATAGCGAAGGTCAGGTGCCCGTCGGCGGAATGAAAGTCCTTCGTGCCCGGCGCTTCCTTGGCGGCGTCTCCCCACGAATAGCCGCCGACCGCCTGGTCAACGCCGCCCGACTGGGCGAATGCGCCAGTGGCGCACAACATTAGCGTCGCGGCTCCCGCCGCGAGCGGAATCAGATACTTCATTGCTTCCTCCCAATCCTCAAGGGATACGGAACCGGGCTCGTCTTGGGCATGCCTCGGACACGCGCTTCCCTAAAACGTGCACTCTCGCCTGAGAAGGAGCGCGGGTAAAGCAGAATTTGGCTGACGGTCGGAAGAAATGCTTCCGCGCTCGAACTCTTCAGCGGATGAAGCGCTCCACATAATCCGCGCCGAGGCCGACCGCCTCGAAGTGACGCCTGCACATTTCGATCTTGGTGAACACGTCTTCGTAGCCCTGCACCTTCCCGTCCGGGTCGACGTAAAGCATGGTGCCGTTGACCTGGAAGAAGGTGATCATCTCCGGAACGTGGTCCTCCACGATGAGCGTGTGGGTCTCGCCCGGCGCCTCGTAGACGTAGCCGCCTTCCGTCGCCACCCAGTCGTGCTCCAGATAGCGCCATTCGCCTTTCAGCACGAAACCGTGCACCGGCTGCGGGTGGCGGTGGCGCGAAAGCACGCCCGACTTCGTCACCTTCAAGAGGTTCTGCCAGTAGCCGCGCGAGGCGCACAGGCATAGCGGGCGGAACCAAACGTTCTCCGCCTGCGGCACCCACATGCGCTCGTCGTTCGGGATGGCGTCGGGAATGACGATCTCCGGCGGCGAATATTGCGGCTGCGGATGGCGATAGGGAATGCGCTTCTCGTCCTCCGTTTCCTTCAAGGTGGCGCGGCCCGGCATCTCATCGTGCTTGTTCATCGTCGTTCGCATCCTTTCAGGTGACGAGGTAGCCGCCGTCGACGGGAAGAACCGTGCCGGTGACGAAACGCGCAGCATCGGAGAGAAGGAAGAGCACCACCCCGGCGACGTCCTCCGGCTTCCCCCAGCGCGCCATTGGCGTGCGCGCCACGATCGCGGCGGAGCGCGCAGGATCGGCGACCGCCGGTGCGGTGAGCGTGCTCTCGATCCAGCCCGGCGCGATCGCGTTGACGCGGATGCCGTCCGGCGCCCAGGCGACCGCGAGCGACTTCGTAAGCTGTGCGACGCCGCCTTTCGACGCGGCATAGCCCGGCGCATGCGGTGCGCCGAAGAAGGAGTACATCGACGCGGTGTTGACGATCGCACCGTTCGTTGCGGCGAGCTTTCCTTTCGCGGCGACGCACACGCGCATCGTTCCGACGAGGTTTACCTCGATCACCTTCTGAAAGTTCTCCACGTCGAATTCGCCGCCCTGGCGGATCAGGATTCCGGCGCAATTGACGAGCGCGTCGATACGCTCGCAGCCTTCCACGAGCGCCGCGACAGATGCCTCGTCGGTCACGTCGAGCCGCTTCGCCTCGATCATCGGATCGTGCGCGAAGGCGGCAAGCTCGTCTTCGCCGATGCCCCCCGCCACGACGCGCCAGCCCGCCGCGGCGAGCGCGCGCGCAATGCCTTCGCCGATGCCGCGCGTCCCGCCGGTGACGACGGCGGTGCGGTTTTCCGCCGCTTCTGGCTTTGCTGCCACCGGCATTCGCCCCCTTTTCCGGCGACACTATGCCGAGGGCGGCAGGCAAGGCCAAGGCTCCGCGCCTGCGCGTTTACGTCGCCTTAGCGTCGCGCGGCCTAGAAAAATCGCCGGAAAGGCGAAGATCCGTGCGCAAGCAGCTTTCGATCGTCCATGTCACCCGGAGCCCGGTCGGCGGGATCTTCCGGCACATATCGGACCTTGTGTCCGCGCAGCACGCGGCCGGCCACGCGGTCGGACTGATCTGCGATTCCACCAGCGGCGGCGCGCTGGAGGACGAGCGCATCGACGCGCTCAAGCCGAGCCTTTCGCTCGGTGTCGCACGCATCCCGATGGCGCGCTCGATCGGCCCGAGCGATCTCGCCGCGACGCTGGCCGTCGCGCGCGCGGCGGCCAAGATGTGTCCGGAAGTGATCCACGCCCACGGCGCCAAGGGCGGCGTCTATGGACGGCTCGTCGCCGCCTTCGAACGCCGCCGCGGTCGCACGGTCGCCGCCTTCTATGCGCCGCATGGCGGAAGCCTGCATTACGATCCGGCCTCGCTGACCGGACGCGTCTATTTCACGGTCGAGCGCGCGCTTGAGCGCATCACCGACGGGATGATCCACGTCTCCGCCTACGAGGCGCGGACTTACCGGGAGAAGATCGGGACGCCGCGCTGCCCCGCCTTCGTCGTTCGCAACGGGCTCCGCGCCGACGACTTCGTGCAGATCGAGCCGCACGCCGACGCGGCGGACTTCCTTTTCATCGGCGAGCTCAGGGCGCTGAAAGGCGTCGATGTCTTCATCGAGGCGCTCGCGATCCTCGCGCAGGAAGGGCAGGGCGCGCGCGGGGTGATCGTCGGCCCGGCGACGGAGGAGGCGGCGCGCGCCTATCGCGAGCTTGCCAATGCGAAGCTCGGCAACGGCGGGAACCGCGTCGCCTTCATGCCGCCGATGCCGGCGCGGCGGGCCTTCGCGCTTGCCCGCACCGTCGTCCTGCCGTCGCGCGCGGAATCGCTCCCCTATGTCGTCCTGGAGGCGGCGGCGGCCGGCATTCCGCTGATCGCGACCGATGTCGGGGGTATTCCGGAGATCTTCGAGGGCGAGACGGAGCGCCTGGTCACGCCGGGCGACGCGGCCGCGCTTGCCGCCGCGATGCATGCCGCTGTCGCAGAGCCGGACCGCATGATCGCGGAGGCCATGCTGCGGCGCACCCGTGTGGAGCAAAATTTTTCTCTTCCCGTCACCGCACGCCGGATCGAAGACATCTACCGGAGCGCGCTGGAAGCGCGCTATAGCGTGCTGCGCGGGAACCCGGTCGCCGAGGTCGATCTCCCCCGCTGACGCCGGCACGCGCCCGATACGCGCGCCACCCATATTTCCCAGCCGGCCCGTTTAGCGGCCATACTGTGCGCATGTCCGATCGCCTGTCCCATCTTGAGCGGCTTGAGGCCGAGAGCATTCACATCATTCGCGAGGTTGCCGCCGAGTGCCGCAACCCGGTGATGCTCTATTCGATCGGCAAGGATTCCTCCGTCATGCTGCATCTGGCGCGGAAGGCCTTCCACCCCGCGCCGCCGCCATTCCCGCTGATGCACATCGACACGACGTGGAAGTTCCGCGAGATGATCGCCTTCCGCGACAAGATGGCGGCGGAAGCCGGCATGCCGCTTCTCATTCACACCAACGCGGAGGGCGTGAAGGCGGGGCTGAACCCTTTCGATCACGGGCCGAACTACACCCGCGTCATGAAGACGGAAGCGCTGAAGCAGGCGCTCGATCTTCACAAGTTCGATGCCGCCTTCGGCGGCGCGCGCCGCGACGAGGAGAAATCGCGGGCGAAGGAGCGCGTCTTCTCCTTCCGCTCCGAGAGCCATGCCTGGGACCCGAAGAACCAGCGCCCTGAGCTCTGGCGGCTCTACAACACGCGCGTCCATGACGGCGAGTCGATGCGCGTCTTCCCGCTGTCGAACTGGACCGAGCTCGACATCTGGGCCTACATCCTGCGCGAGGCGATTCCGATCGTGCCGCTTTATTTCGCCGCCGAGCGGCCGATCGTGGAACGCAACGACCAGCTCATCATGGTCGACGACGACCGCTTGCCGCTCGCGCCCGGCGAGGAGGCGCAGCTTCGCCTGGTGCGCTTCCGCACGCTCGGCTGCTATCCGCTCACCGGCGCGGTGGAATCGAACGCCACGTCGCTGGAGGCGATCGTCGCGGAGATGCTGGCGGCGCGCACCTCGGAGCGCGGCGGCCGCCTGATCGATCGGGAGTCCACGGCTTCGATGGAGAAGAAGAAGCGCGAGGGCTATTTCTGATGAACCGGGAGGCCTTCTCGCTCGAAGCCGTCAGCGCCGCGGAGACCGCCGATACGCTGAGGCTCCTGACCTGCGGCAGCGTCGATGACGGCAAGTCCACGCTGATCGGCCGGCTTCTCTACGATTCCCATCTGTTGATGGAGGACCAGCTCGATACGCTGAAGGCCGATTCCGCCAAGCACGGCACCGCCGGCGACGGCATCGACTTCGCGCTTCTCGTCGACGGGCTCGAGGCGGAGCGCGAGCAGGGCATCACCATCGACGTCGCCTACCGTTTCTTCGCCACGCCACGGCGGCGCTTCATCGTCGCCGACACGCCCGGCCACGTTCAATATACGCGCAACATGGCGACCGGCGCCTCGACCGCCGACCTCGCCATTCTGCTCGTCGACGCCTCCAAGGGCCTCACCACGCAGACACGCCGGCACGCCGTCATCGTCTCGCTGCTCGGCATCCGCGACGTCGTGCTCGCGGTGAACAAGATGGATCTGGTCGGCTTCGACGAGGAGCGCTTCCGCGCCATCGCCTCGGCCTTCGAGACCTTTGCCGCGGACCTCTCCTTCAACTCGGTCGTTGCGATTCCGATCTCAGCGCGCGAAGGCGACAACGTGACCGCGCCAAGCAGCCGCACGCCCTACTATTCCGGTCCGGCGCTCCTGGGGCATCTGGAGAAGGTCGTTCCGGCGGATCGCGCCGCGGCGGCGCCGTTCCGCATGCCGGTCCAGTGGGTGTGCCGGCCCAACCAGGATTTTCGTGGCTTCGCTGGGCCGGTGCTCTCGGGCCGCGTGTCGGTCGGCGACGAGGTTGTCGTCGCCGCCTCCGGCAAAGCGAGCCGGGTGACGAGGCTCATGATTGGCGAGGATCTGCGCGAAAGCGCGGTCGCCGGGCAGTCGGTGATGCTGAGGCTCGCCGACGAGATCGACTTGAGCCGCGGCGACGTGCTCTCCCATCCCGATGCGCGCTTGTCGCTCGCCGATCAGTTCGCGGCCGACGTCGTCTGGCTCGACCGCGAGCATTTGCTGCCGGGCCGGCAATATCTCCTGAAGTCGATGACGCGCACCGTGCCGGCGCAGGTGACGGAGCTCAAATACCGCTTCGATGTGGATTCGCTTGAGCACAATGCGGCGAAGGTGCTGGAGCTGAACGAGATCGGTCTCGTCAATCTCTCCACCGCCGAGCCTGTCGCCTTCGATCCCTACGCGGAGAACCGCGAGACGGGCGGCTTCATCCTGATCGACCGGTTCACCAACCAGACGGTGGCGGCCGGGATGATCCGCTTCGCCCTCAGGCGCGCCTCCAACATCCACTGGCAGGCGCTTGACGTGGACCGTTCTGCGCGCGCCCGGCTGAAGCACCAGAAGCCGTCGGTGCTGTGGTTCACCGGTCTTTCCGGCTCCGGCAAATCAACCGTCGCCAATCTCGTCGAGAAGAGCCTCTACGCGCGCGGCCGCCACACGACGATCCTCGACGGCGACAATGTCCGCCACGGGCTGAACCGCGACCTCGGCTTCACCGACGCCGATCGCGTGGAGAACATCCGCCGCGTCGCCGAGACGGCGAAGCTGCTGTCCGATGCGGGACTGATCGTGCTCGTCTCCTTCATCTCGCCGTTCCGCTCCGAGCGTGACATGGCGCGCAGCCTGATGCCGGAGGGTGAGTTCGTGGAGATCTTCGTCGATACGCCGATCGAAGTGGCCGAGGCGCGCGACCCGAAGGGTCTTTATGCGCGCGCCCGCGCCGGTGAGATCAAGAACTTCACTGGCGTTGACTCGCCCTACGAGCCGCCGGAGACGCCGGAGATTCATCTTCGCGGGGCAGGCGCGGCGCCCGAAGCGCTCGCCGAGGAGGTGATCGCCTATCTGGAGAGCCACGGCCGGTTGGCCGGGGAATGAAGTCGGTCTGAGTGGCGGGCGCCCTTTCCACCGACATTCATGTCTTCATCGCCGGCTCGACCCGGCGATCCATGCCGCAGCGCTCCGAGCAATCGCGCCGTGACGGAATGGATGCCCGGATCAAGTCCGGGCATGACGACCTGATGGGGGTGTGATTGCTTTGGACGGCCCTCACACGCCCTTCGGTCCGACCTTCAGGATATTCTTGTCGACATCGCCGATCGCCTTCAGGTCGCGGCCCGCGTAGTCGATGTTGAGAAGCGTGTGGCGGATCACCGCCAGACGTGCGCGGCGCTTGTCGTTCCCCTTCACGACGATCCATGGCGCGTGCCGGCTGTGCGTCTCCTCGATCATGCGGTCGCGGGCCTCGGTAAATTCGTCCCAGCGATGCATGGCCGCGAGATCGACCGGCGAGATCTTCCAGGTCTTCAGGGGATCGTGTCGCCGCTGATGGAAGCGCTTCAGCTGCATCTCTCGGCCGATCTCCAGCCAAAACTTGAAGAGGTGGATGCCGCCGCTCATGAACATGCGCTCAAAGTCGGGCGCCTCGCCGAGGAAGCTCTGCGTCTGCTCCGGCGTGCAGAAACCCATGACCGGCTCCACGACGCCGCGATTGTACCAGGAGCGGTCGAAGAGCACCATTTCGGCGGCCGCCGGCAGCTCGCTCGCATAGCGCTGGAAATACCATTGCCCGGCTTCGCGGTCGGACGGCTTGGCGAGCGCCACGATGCGCGCCTGGCGCGGATTGAGGTGCTCGCGCACGACCTTGATCGAGCCGCCCTTGCCGGCGGCATCGCGCCCTTCGAAAACGAGCACGGTGCGCCGGCCCGTCTCCGCCTGCCAGGCGAGCAGCTTCACAAGCTCGACCTGCAGCGTCGTGAGCTCCTTCTCGTAGTCCTTGCGGGAGAGCTTCTTTTCGTATGGATAGCCGCCCGAAATAAGCGCCTTGCCGTCGATCCACTCGGGAAGCTCGGGATCGTCGATATCGAAGCTGCGGAATCGGTCTAGACTGCGCTGCATGCTCGTCCACTCTCCACGTGAAGCGCCGCCGGACGCTTCGCGAGACGCCGCTCAAACACGTTAGAAGGCCTATGGCCGAACCGCCATATGAATTGTTAAGAGACGCGGAGCCGCCCCCGACGGCCGGCGAGCGCATGCGCTCCTCCGGCGCCGTCGTCGCGGTCGCCGCCGTCGCGTTGATCGCCGGCGTGGCGGCCCTTGAGCTGCCGCCGCTCTATGCGGCTTTCGCGGCCGCCGCGCTCGTCGTCGTCGCGGCCGTGATCACCGCGCCGCGCCGCGCCGCCGCGCGCCGCGCCGATGCCGCGGAGCGTGCGCTCGTCTGGCCGGACACGGCGATGAAGGCGACGGTGGAAGCGTTTCCGAAAGCGGCGTTTCTGCTCGATAGCGCCGGCGCCACGCGCTACGCCAACGATCACGCCGCGCAGCTCTTCCCCGCCACGCGCCCCGGCGACGCCTTCACGCTCACCTTCCGCCGCCCGGAATTCTCCGAAGCGCTGGAGATTGCCGGGGCAGGGCAGAAAGCGACGGTTGAGTTCCGCGAGACGGGCGAGACGTCGATCACATACGAGGTGACGATCGGCCCGCTTCGCTCTCCGGGCGGCGGCGTGAATTTTCTCCTCGTCACTTTCGACGACGTTTCCGACCGGCTCGCAATCGCCCGCATGCGTGCCGATTTCGTCGCCAATGCGAGCCACGAATTGCGCACGCCGCTCGCCTCGCTGACCGGCTTCATCGAGACGCTGCTCGGCCCCGCTCGCAACGATCCCGCGGCGTCGGAACAGTTCCTCGGCGTCATGCTCGACCAGGCGCGGCGGATGCGACGGCTGATCGACGACCTCCTTTCACTCTCTCGTGCCGAGATGCGCGCGCACAGCCGTCCGACAGCGCGCGTCGACGTCGTCTCCGTGCTGCGCAATGTCGGCGATGCCATGCAGCCGCTTGCCGCGGAGCATTCCGTCGTGCTGACGGTGGAGACGCCGCCCGGCCCAATCGAGATGATCGGCGATCGCGACGAGCTGATGCAGCTGGTGCAGAACCTGGTGGAGAATGCGGTCCGCTACGGCGCCTCCGGCGGGCGCGTGGAGGTGAAGTCTTGAGCCGAGCGCCGACGGGAAATCGGCCGCGCTGCGGGTCAGGGATTACGGCCCCGGAATTGCGGCCGAGTACCTTCCGCGCCTGACGGAGCGCTTCTATCGGGTCGACGTCGGCGCCAGCCACGCGATGAAGGGGACCGGGCTTGGGCTCGCTATCGTCAAGCACATCGTGACGCGTCACAGAGGGCGGCTGGAGATTGATAGCCGGCCCGGGGAAGGCGCGCTCTTCACCGTGGTCCTGCCGCGTGCTGACTCTTCCCGAGAAGATCAAAATTAGCGTGTAATATCATATACTTGTAGTGTCATCATACTGTCGCTGGAAGGTCATAGAACCATAGCAGCCCAGGCCTAGGGTCGCCGTGCCTAAGCGTCCGGGGGCGGTCGCTTCGGATCAGCCACGATTTTCATGAACTCCAATCAGGGAGAGGCCAGGTGAGAATTCTCAACTTCGCACTTGCGCTCGGGCTCGCCGCTTCGGCGAGCATCGGCGTAGCAGCAGCCGCCGACATTTCAGGTGCCGGCGCGACGTTTCCGTATCCGATCTACGCCAAATGGGCGGACGCGTACAAGAAGGAGACCGGCAACGGTCTGAACTATCAGTCGATCGGCTCGGGCGGCGGAATCAAGCAGATCAAAGCAAAGACCGTCACCTTCGGCGCTTCCGACGCACCGCTTTCGGGTGCGGACCTCGACGAGATCGGTCTCGCCCAGTTCCCGATGGTCATGGGCGGTATCGTGCCGGTCGTGAACCTGGAAGGCATAAAGCCCGGTGAGCTCGTCATCGACGGCGACACACTGGCCAAGATCTTCCTTGGCGAAATCACGAAGTGGAACGACGCGACGATCGCGGCGCTCAACCCCGACGCCAAGCTGCCCGATCAGGCGATCGCGGTGGTGCATCGTTCCGACGGCTCCGGCACGACCTTCAACTTCACCTACTACCTCGCCGACGTCAGCGCGGATTGGAAGGAAAAGGTCGGTGTTGAAAAGGCGGTCGAGTGGCCGGTCGGCATCGGCGCCAAGGGCAACGAAGGCGTTGCCAACAACGTCGGCAATACCGCGGGCTCGATCGGTTACGTCGAGTACGCGTATGCGCTGCAGAACAAGCTGACCTTCACCGACATGATGAACAAGGCGGGCAAGGCCGTTGCTCCGACCTCCGAGGCGTTCTCGGCTGCCGCGGCGAACGCCGACTGGTCGTCGCAGCCCGGCTACGGGGTCATCCTCGCCAACCAGCCCGGCGATGATTCCTGGCCGATGACCGCCGCCACCTGGATCCTGATGTACAAGGAGCCGGCGGACTCCGATGCTTCGGCCGAGGCGCTCAAGTTCTTCGCCTGGTGCTATGCCAATGGCAGCGGAATGGCTCAGGAGCTCGACTACGTTCCGATGCCCGCCAATGTGGTCAAGGACATCGAGGGCTACTGGAAGAGCGAGATCAAGGACTCCGACGGCAAGCCCGTCTATGCGGCCATGTAATGATCGGTTGACAGATACCTGAGGGCGCCGCCGGCGCCCTCAGTTGTCCACCGCTGTTCACCGAGCAGCTTGTCTTGCGGCCTTGCCGCCGTTTCAGTGGGCCTTTGGTTTGCGCCTGTGAGCGAGCGTGAGGGCCCGATGCAGAAGTCAGCAAGGGGGCAGCCCGTGGTTGATGCAGTGATGCAGGGCGGAGCCGTACTGTCGGGCCAGCAGGTGGCGCGGGCCAAGATTCTCCGGCGCCTCCGAGTTGGCGACATAGCGTTCCGCTGGATCACGCGTTCCGCCGCCATCATTGTCCTCCTCATCCTCAGCGGCATCATCGTTTCGCTGGTCCATGGCTCGTGGCCGGCGCTGAGCACCTTCGGGTTCTCCTTCGTCTTCACAGAATCGTGGAACCCGGTGACCGAGAAGTTCGGCGCCATTGCACCGATCTACGGGACGGTCGTCACCTCGGTCATCGCCATGCTGATCGCCGTACCGATCGGCCTCTTTATCGCGCTGTTTCTGACCGAGCTGTGCCCGATGTGGCTGCGCCGCCCGATCGGCATCGCCATCGAGCTCTTGGCCGGCATTCCTTCGATCATCTACGGCATCTGGGGCCTGTTCGTGTTCGCGCCGTTTCTGCAGGCGACGGTGCAGCCGTTTCTGATCACCGTGTTTGGTCCGATCCCGGGATTGTCGACGCTCTTTGCCGGCCCGCCCTATGGCATCGGCATTCTGACCGCCGGCCTGATTCTGGCGGTCATGGTGCTTCCGTTCATTACCTCGATCACGCGCGATGTGTTCGACGCGGTGCCGCCGGTGCTGAAGGAAGCCGCCTACGGGGTCGGCGGCACCACCTGGGAGGTGGTGCGCTACGTCGTTCTGCCCTATGCGCGCGTCGGCGTCATCGGCGGCGTGATGCTGGCTCTCGGTCGCGCACTCGGCGAGACCATGGCGGTGACCTTCGTCATCGGCAACGCACACCGCATCGCCGGCTCGATCCTGGCCCCCGGGACCACCATTTCCGCCACGATCGCCAACGAGTTCACCGAGGCCGACGGCGTGCTTTACACGTCCTCGCTGGTCGCGCTCGGTCTCATCCTGTTCGTCATCACGTTCTTCGTGCTGGCCGCGGCGCGTTTGATGCTGATGCGGCTCAACGCGCGGATCGGAGCCTGACCATGGCGATCTACGACACTCGCCGCCGCCGCAATCACGTTGCCATCGGGCTGGCTTACGCCGCCACGGCATTCGGGCTGACGTGGCTGGTCCTCATCCTCGCCGTGCTCTTGTGGAAGGGCTTCAGCGGCCTCAACCTGGCGGTCTTTACCGAGATGACGCCACCCCCGGGCGCCTCCGGCGGGCTGCTCAACCCGATCGTCGGCAGTCTGGTGATGACCATCATCGCCGTGCTGATCGGCACCCCGCTCGGCATCCTCGCCGGGACCTACATGGCCGAGTACGGCCGCTACGACAAACTGGCCATGGTGGTGCGCTTCATCAACGACATCCTGCTCAGCGCACCATCGATCGTGATCGGCCTGTTCATCTATGAGGTCATGGTCGCGCGGATGGGCCACTTCTCGGGCTGGGCCGGCTCGGTGGCGCTGGCGGTGATCGTGATCCCGGTGGTGGTGCGCACGACCGAGGACATGCTGAGCTTGCTGCCCGACACGTTGCGCGAGGCGGCGGCATCGATCGGGCTGCCGCGTTCGCTGATGATCCAGAAGGTGGCCTATCGCGCCGCCCGCGCCGGTATGGTCACCGGCGTGCTGCTCGCGATCGCTCGTATCAGCGGCGAGACGGCGCCGTTGCTGTTCACCGCGCTCAACAACCAGTTCTGGAGCACGAACATGAACGCGCCGGTGTCGAGCCTGCCGGTGGTCATCTTCCAGTTCGCGCTCAGCCCCTATGACGACTGGCAGCAGCTTGCGTGGACCGGTGCTCTCCTGATCACCATGGCGGTGCTCGCGCTCAGCATTATCGCGCGCGTCCTTTCGGCACAGGGAAGAACTTCATGACCGTAACAAGCGTCAGTACCCCGGCACCGTTCGTAATGAGAGCGCCGGCAAGCGCCGACGGCCTGACCGAAAAAATCTCGATCCGCGACCTGGATTTCTACTACGGCGACAACCGCGCGCTGAAGAGCATCAGCGTTCCGCTCTATCTGAATCGGGTGACCGCCTTTATCGGCCCGTCAGGCTGCGGCAAGTCTACGCTGCTGCGCATCCTCAACCGGATGTACGACCTCTATCCCGGCCAGCGCGCCGATGGCCATGTCAGGCTGGACGACACGGACATTCTCGCGCCTTCGCAGGATCTGAACCTGCTGCGTGCCAAGGTCGGCATGGTGTTCCAGAAGCCGACGCCGTTCCCGATGACCATCTACGAGAACATCGCCTTCGGCATTCGGCTCTACGAGCGGATCTCGAAGTCCGAGCTCGACGCACGCGTCCAGCACTGCCTGGAGCGGGCGGCACTGTGGGATGAGGTCAAGGATAAGCTCAACGCCAACGGCCTGAGCCTCTCCGGCGGTCAGCAGCAGCGCCTGTGCATCGCGCGCACCGTGGCGGTGCGGCCGGAGGTCATCCTGTTCGACGAGCCGTGCTCGGCGCTCGATCCGATCTCGACGTCGAAGATCGAGGAATTGATCGACGAGTTGAAGCACGAATACACGATCGTGATCGTCACGCACAACATGCAGCAGGCGGCGCGCGTCTCCGACTTCACCGCCTTCATGTATCTCGGGGAGATGATCGAATTCGACGAGACGTCGAAAATCTTCACCTCACCGCGTGACAGCCGGACGCAAGACTACATCACCGGCCGCTTCGGCTAGCCGGCTGCTGAGGGACGCAAAGAATGACACAACATACCGTCACCTCATACGAGGACGAGCTGCAGGCGCTTTCGCGCTCCATCGCCGAGATGGGCGGCCGCGCGGAGGAAATCGTCGAGAAGTCGATCATCGCGCTTCTGCGTCCGGACATGGATTTCGCGCTCGGCGTCATCGAAGCTGACAAGAAGGTCGATGCGCTTCACCGCCAGATCGAAGAAGATTCGATCATCCTCATTGCCCGCCGGCAGCCGATGGCGCAGGACCTGCGGGAGACCATCGCCGCGATCCGCATCGCCAACGATCTCGAACGGATCGGCGATCTCGGCAAGAACATTGCGAAGCGCGCGGTCGCCATTCAGGGAGAAAGATTCTCCCAGAAGCTACGCGTCGGCGTGGAGCATCTGGCGGAACTTGGCCTCAGGCAGGTGAAGAAAGTGCTCGACGCCTATGCCGCGCACGACGTGGAAAAGGCGCGCGAGGTCTGCGCGCAGGACGAGGAGATCGACGCGGTCTATACCTCGCTCTTCCGCGAGCTTCTGACCTACATGATGGAAGATCCGCGCAACATCACAATGTGCACGCATCTTCTGTTCTGCGCCAAGAACCTCGAGCGCATCGGCGACCATGCCACCAACATTGCCGAGACCGTCTACTATCTGATCACCGGAGAGCAGTGGGACGAGCCGCGCCAGTCGAGCACGCAGGTCGAAGGGCTGGCGGACTAGGGGGAGGCAGGCGATGGCGAAGCCGTTCATCCTGATCGTGGAGGACGAGGAGCCGCTGACGCTCCTGCTGCGCTATAATCTCGAGTCGGAAGGCTACGAGGTGGAGGTCGCTGCGCGTGGCGACGACGCCGAGGTGCGGCTGCGCGAAAGGCTTCCCGATCTCCTGATCCTCGACTGGATGCTGCCCGGCCTCTCCGGCATCGAGCTCTGCCGCCGGCTCAGGACCCGCGACGATACCGCCCAGCTCCCGATCCTGATGCTGACCGCGCGCGGCGAGGAGGACGAGCGCATCCGCGGGCTCGCCACCGGCGCCGACGATTACGTGGTCAAGCCGTTCTCGGTGCCGGAACTGATGGCGCGCGTGAAGGCGTTGCTGCGCCGCGCCCGGCCGGAGGCGATCTCGCCGGTGTTGCGCGCCGGCGACCTGGAGCTTGACCGCGAAACCTTCCGCGTGCGCCGGTCCGGGCGCGAGGTGCATCTCGGCCCGACCGAGTTCCGGCTCTTAGAATTCCTGATGAAGACGCCTGGCCGTGTCTTTTCCCGCGAGCAGCTTCTGGACGGGGTCTGGGGCCACGACGTCTATGTCGACGAGCGCACCGTCGACGTTCACATCGGTCGGCTCCGCCGCGCGCTCAATCGCGGCCGCAGCCGCGATCCGATCCGCACCGTGCGCGGTGCCGGCTACGCTTTCAATGAGCAGTTCGAGCGCGCCTGAGGGCAGTGCCGCTGGCCCAGACGTAGAAAGGGCGGGGCAAGCCCCGCCATTTTGGTACGCCATTTCTTCGGGAGGAAGGTGAGAGTGACGCCCTAGCCCGGCCGGCGCGCGCGCCGACGCGGCTCGGGTGCCTGATACGCAACACCTGCGTGATACTCGCAATACGGGCCGCTTTCCAGTGAATCATGCCCGCAGAAGTGGAAATCATCGTGGCCGGGATCGCCGATCGGCCATTTGCAGGTGTGCTCGTTGAGCTGGAAGATGGAGAGCTTGCGCGCGATCGGGACGACCACGTTGTGCCGCGGAACGAGATCCGCATCAGGCAGAAGTTCCAGGTTCGATTTCAGCGCGAGGTTTCCGACCGAGACGGTTCGCTGCCGTCGCATGCCGCCTGAATGCGCATGGGTGCGCCGCTGCCGTTTGATCGACGAAGTGGGCTGGCCGCGGCCGGAAAGACCGAGGCGATGCACCTTGCCGATCACGGCGTTGCGGGTGACGCCACCGAGCTCGCCGGCGATCTGGCTGGCGGAAAGGCCATCCTGCCAGAGCTTCTTCAAGAGTTCGACGCGTTCGTCGGTCCAGGACATATCTTCTCCTTGGGCCGCCTTCACCGTCGAATCCGATCGCGTTCGCGAAACGCAAAGCGCTCGCGCTAACGCAAACTCTAGGTGAGGAACTGGCCCGCCGCACAACATGTCGTGCGTTGTCGAGGTCGAAATTATAGACGGCCGGAATCCGCCACAAGAGTCGGCAGTGCTTTTCCAACGCGTTTATCTGTGAATTGGAGAAAAGTGAGTCGCGAATGCCACACCCACCGGACTCGCCGGACGTTTGGCCTCTTTATGAGACGTCCGCCGCTGCCTTCGACCGCGACCGGAACCGCGACGCCGGTGAAGCGGTCTACCTGCGAAAGGTCGCCGCGCGCCTGCCTGAGGGCGGCCAGGTCCTCGATCTCGGCTGCGGAATGGGGGAGCCGATCGCCCGCTTCTTCATCGAGCGCGGCCACCATGTCACCGGCGTCGACGCGGCGCCGGCAATGCTGGCGATCTGCCGTGCGCGCTTTCCGGATGAGACGTGGATCGTCGCCGACATGCGACGCCTGGCGCTTGGGACGCGGTTCGATGCGATCGTCGCCTGGGACAGCTTCTTCCACCTCTCGCGCGAAGCGCAGCGCGCCATGTTCGCGCTTTTTGGCGATCACACCGCGCCGGGCGCCGCGCTCCTCTTCACCTCCGGTCCGGCCGACGGCGAGGCGATCGGAGACCTCTACGGCCAGGCGCTCTTCCATGCGAGCCTTGACCCGCAGGAGTATCGCGCGCTCCTCGCGGAGAACGGTTTCGACGTTGTCGTCCATCGCGTGGAGGACCCCGAATGCGGCGGGCACACCGTATGGCTTGCCGAAAAGCGGCCCTGAACCGGGCAAACGCGGGCGGTTCCGGCCGCTTGGCGTTTGCGTGCCGCGCCTTCGCCATGGTATGAGCGGGGTTCGGCGGCCGCCCTCGGGCGGCCTTTGATTTTCCGAACGTCCGGCTGAAAGATGGCGACAACACCCAAGTCGAGCTCGCCGCTGTTCCAGAATTATCAGCGGATCGACCTTGCATTCGAGCGGGGCGAGGGCGCCTGGCTCGTTGCGACCGACGGCACGCGCTACCTCGACTTCATGGGCGGCATCGCCGTCAACGTGCTCGGCCACGCCCATCCGCATGTCGTCGGCGCGTTGAAGGCACAGGCGGAGAAGCTCTGGCACGTCTCCAACATTTTCGAGATTCCGGGCCAGCGCGCGCTCGGCGAGCGCCTCGTCGCCGCGACCTTCGCCGATTGCGTCTTCTTCGCCAATTCCGGCGCGGAGGCGATGGAGGCCGCGATCAAGACCGCGCGGCGCTACCATTATACGAAGGGCGCGCCTGAGCGCTTCCGCATCATCACCTTCGAGGGCGCGTTCCACGGCCGCACGCTCGCGACGATCGCCGCGGGCGGGCAGGCGAAATATCTGGAAGGCTTCGGTCCCAAGGTCGAAGGCTTCGACCAGGTGCCGTTCGGCGACCGAAAGGCGCTGGAGGCAGCGATCGTGCCTGAGACCGCCGCGATCCTGATCGAGCCGATCCAGGGCGAGGGCGGCATCCGGCCGGTGCCCTTGGAAGACCTTCGCTACCTGCGCAGGCTTTGCGACGAGCGCGGCCTGCTCCTGATCTTCGATGAGATCCAGACCGGCATGGGCCGCACCGGCCGCTTCCTCGCGCATGAATGGGCGGGGGTGAACCCCGACATCGCGACGCTCGCGAAGGGCCTCGGCGCCGGCTTTCCCGTCGGCGCGTGTCTTGCGACGCGCGAGGCGGCATCCGGCATGACGGCGGGCACGCACGGCACGACCTTCGGCGGCAATCCGCTGGCGATGGCCACCGGTCTGGCGGTGCTCGACATCATCCTGGGCGAAGGGTTCCTTGAGCACGTGCGCCAGGTCGGTCTCAGGCTCAAGCAGCGGCTCGCCGCGGTCGTCGATTCCCATCCCGATCTGGTGGAGGGAATACGCGGCGAGGGGCTGATGCTCGGCGTCAAATGCCGCGTTCCGAACGGCGAGGTCGTCGCGGCGGCGCGCGCCGAAGGCCTGCTCCTGGTTCCTGCCGGCGACAACGTGGTCCGCCTTCTGCCGCCGCTCATCATCGGCGAGGCGGAAGTGGATGAAGCCGTGGAGCGCCTCGACAAGGCGCTCGCCGGGCTTTCGGGCCGGGCCGCGGCCGAGTGAGCGGCCTGACCGCGATGAGCGCGCCGCGGCATTTTCTCGACCTCTCGGACCTTCCATCGGAGACGCTGCGGGAGATCATCGACGACGGCCGGCGGCTGAAGGCCGACGCGCGCGGCACTCTGGACCGTCCGCTCGAAGGACGCGTTCTGGCGATGATCTTCGACAAGCCGTCGACGCGCACGCGCGTCTCCTTCGACGTCGCTATGCGCCAGCTTGGCGGCGAGACCGTGGTGCTTTCGGGCGCGGAGATGCAGATCGGCCGCGGGGAGACGATCGCCGACACCGCGCGCGTGCTCTCCCGCTACGTTGACGCGATCATGATCCGCATCCTCGACCACGACGCGCTCCTGGAGCTCGCCGAGCATGCGACGGTGCCGGTTATCAACGGCCTGACCCAGCGCTCGCATCCCTGCCAGGTCATGGCCGACCTCATGACCTTCGAGGAGCATCGCGGAGCGATCGCCGGCAAGAAACTTGCCTGGTCGGGAGATGTGAACAACGTCCTCGCCTCGCTGGTCCATGCCGCGCAGCGCTTCGACTTCCGGCTCGACGTGGCGGCCCCGGCGGAGCTTGAGCCGCCGCCGGAGCTGAGCGACTGGATTGCCGCGAACGGCGCGGCCGTGCGCTTCATGACAGACCCGGAAGAGGCGGTCGCCGACGCCGACTGCGTGATGACCGACACCTGGGTCTCCATGGGCGAGGAGGAGGCCGAGCGCCGCCACAATCTTCTGAAGCGCTACCAGGTGAACAAGCGCCTTTTGGAAAAAGCCAAGCCCGACACCATATTCATGCACTGCCTCCCGGCGCATCGCGGCGAGGAGGTGACGGCGGACGTGATCGACGGACCCCAATCCGTCGTGTTCGACGAGGCGGAGAACCGCCTGCATGCCCAGAAGGGCATCCTTGCATGGTGTCTTGGAGCGGGAGCGCTGGAGTGAGCGAAGCCGGCTTTTTCGCGGGGGAATTATTGGGTGGCGACGATCGGGCTCTGCCTTTCCAGGTGGAGGGTCTCGACGTGCGCGGCCGCGTGGTGACGCTCGGTCCCTCGATCGACGCCATCCTGCAGCGCCACGACTTTCCGGCACCCGTGAAGCGGCTCGTCGGCGAGGCCGCGGTGCTCGCTTCGCTGCTTGCGACCTCGCTCAAGGATGTCGGCCGCTTCATCCTGCAGACGCAAACCGACGGACCGGTATCGCTGGTCGTGGTCGACGTGCGCACGCCCGGCCAGATCCGCGCCACCGCGACGTTCAACGCGGAGGCGGTGCAGAAGGCGACCGCCGAGGGAGAGTGGGACACGAGCGTGCTGCTCGGGTCCGGCACGCTCGCCATGACCGTCGAGCAGGGCCAGACCCAACAGCGCTATCAGGGATATGTGCCGCTCGAGGACGAGACGCTCGAGGCGGCGGCGCATACCTATTTCCGGCAGTCGGAGCAGATTCCGACGCGCATCCGCCTTGCCGTCGCGGAGATGTTCGACCGCGACGCGGCCGGCACCGCGCGCCGCTCCTGGCGCGCCGGCGGCATCATCGGCCAGTTCCTGCCGGAGGCGGGCGAGCGCGTTCGCCATCGCGACCTCCCGGCCGGCGACGCGCCGGAGGGCGCGTTCGTGGAGGACGAGGAGGAGGACGACGACGCCTGGGTCGAGGCGCAGGCGCTGATCGACACGGTCGAGGATCACGAGCTGACCGACCCGTCGATCGCGGCGGAGCGGCTTCTCTATCGGCTCTTCCATGAGCGCGGCGTGCGCGTCTTCGAGCCGATCTCGATTGAGGAGAACTGCTCCTGTTCGCGCGAGCGGATCGGGGAAGTGCTGACGCAGATGGAGCCGACGGAGATCGACGAGGCCGCCGCGGCGTCAGGCGCGGTGGAGGTCAGGTGCGAATTCTGTGGCGCAAACTACAGCTTCGACCCGGCCGAGATCGAAACTGCGCGGTCTTAGCGCTCCGCACCAGCATTGTCGTCATTGCCGGGCTTGACCCGGCAATCCATTCCCTGACGGCCGCAACAATCCCGGCGCGGCGGATGGATGCCCGGATCGAGTCCGGGCATGACGATAGTTCGGAAAGGAGCGCGGACTGCCTTCGTTGGGCCTGCCTCGCTAGTTCAGCACGCGTCTCTCGCCCGGTATGTCGAGCGAGAAGGCGGGGATGTCGACGCTGAAGATCTCTCCGTCGTCGCCGATCGCCTGGTAGGTGCCGACCATCGTTCCGGATGGCGTCTGCAGCGGACAGCCGCTCGTATAGGTGAAGGACGCGCCCGGCGCGATGACGGGCTGCTCACCGACCACGCCGATGCCGCGCACGTCCTCGCGCCGGCCGAGCTGATCGGTGATTACCCAGTGACGGGCGAGTATCTGCACCGGCGCGGCGCCGCTGTTCGCGATCTCCACCGTGTAGGCCCAGAAGAAGCGGCTCATACTCGGGTCGGAGCGGTCTTCGAGGTAGTGCGGCTCCACGGTGACGGAGATCTGCTTCGTGGTCGCCGTGTACATCGCCTGCGCTCCGCGGAGAGGGTCCCGGCCGGAATTTCTAGATCGGCGCATGCCAAACGCAAGCGCCGCTCGGCCGAGGGCACCGACACGTTCTCTCGGCGAGGGCGCCGCAAGGCGACAGTTGCCCGATCCGCAAAGCAAAAAGCCCGGCCATGGCCGGGCTTTTGCATCAAAGCAGCGGGTTATCGCGCGGCTTAGGCGGCCTTGGCGGCGCTCATCGCCTTTTCGAACATCGCCTTGGCGGGCTTGGTCACATCAGCGCCGGCCTTGGTCATGGTCGTCTGCACGTCCTTCGAGTAGTCGACGAGCGCTTCGAAACGCTCGCGCGCGAAGGAAGTCTGCAACTGCATGGCGTCGGCGACGGACGTCGTCGTCAGAAGCTGGCGCATGAACTCGAAGGCCGCGTCGGTATTGGCCTTCGCCATGTCGAGCGCCTTGAACTGCACCTCTTTCACGCCTTCACGCGTGGATTCCATGCTGTCTTCCAGCATATCGGTGGCTTCCTCCGCCGCGCCCTTCATCCGGGCATAGGCTTCGCGGGTCTGGTTCAGGCCCTGCTCGGTGAACGAGCGCATGATTTCAGGCATTTCGAAATTCGGGAATGAGAAGGCGGCCATCATGTCTTTCGCCGCGGACTTCCCCGCCGCCGCCGTCTTTTCGGCTGCGTCCGCTGTCGCCGCTTTCGCAGCGCGCGTCTTGCTCTCTGTGCTTGCCATGGGAGTCTCCGTTGTCGCGTCCAGATGACGGATATATAGAGGAGGTTATTGTGCATTGCAACATATTTTTGCATCGCACAAACTCGGCCATCTCTGCGGCTCTGGGCCTGCCTTAGTTCCGATCCACCGCACTTGGCGGTGGATTCTTGCGCCGTGTCTTAACCATCTGGGGAAACGCAACCTCCGAGGCGGTGGCGGCCTTCCTCAACTCTGCCATAAGGACTCGTTAACCAAATGGCGCCGCCGCGGGGGAGCCGCCTTTTATGATTTGCTGGCGAAGCGCTTGGGCGTTTGGCGCCGCGCCCGAACTGGGCGCCTTGCTTGCGTCACCCGAGCCGGCGGTCGTTTTCGCACGCGACGGAAGCCGCGTATTTTGGGCCAATCCCGCCGGCGCGAGAAGGCTCGGCGCGGTCCGCTTCGCGGACGTCGCAGGCCGCGAGATCGGCGCCACGCTTCGCCGCTCTCTCGCCGATCTGTCGCGCGCGGTTCCGGAGGCGGGGACGCTGGCGCGACTGCGCCTGACCGACGATCTGACGGCGCTTCCGTCCCTTTGCCGCTGCCGGCCCGTGCGCGCCGGCGAGGAGCGGGGCTTGCTGGTGATCGCGCTCGACGGCGCGGGCGAAAAGCCCACGCCGGAAGCGCTCGTCGCCTTCTTCACCACACCGGAAGCGGGCGCCGTCCTTTTCGACGCCGACGGCGCCGTCATTGCCGAGGGCGCGCCGGGGCTCGCCGCGGCAATGAGCGAAGCGTCGCCGTTCCTGGAGTTCTCCGAGGCCGGCGCTGCGCGCCGGCTCGTTCTGATCGAGCGGGTCGTGGCCGGCATGCCGGGCCCGCGCGCAGCGGCCCCGCAGCCGGCGCTCGACGGTCCGGCCCTCAGCATGATCGCTGCCGCCCGTCATATGGAGGCGAGCACCGCGACGCCTGTGGAGCGCGAAGAGCCTGCCGTGCCTCCGCCGCTGGCGGCGGAACCCGAGCCGCAAGCACGGCCGCACGTCGAGCCACGCGCCGAATCCGCGCCTCCGCCCGAACTCGCCCCGCAGGGCGCGGCAGCCAAACCCGCCGCCCGGAAAGACCGCCCGCCCGAGCGCCAAGCGCCGCCGGGCAAGGCGAAGCACCGCTCAGTCAGCGCCGGCCGGGTGACGCGTGGCCTGTCTCGCAGCCCGGTGCGCTTTCTCTGGCAGACGGACGCCGGCGATCGCCTGCTCTTCATCTCGCCGGGTCTCGTCCAAGTGGTCGGGCGCAACGCGGAGATCGTCGGTGAGCGTTGGCAGGAGGCGTCCTCGCGCATGCGCCTCGATCCGAGCGGGCAAATCGCGCGTGCGCTCAGCGAGCGCGACACCTGGAGCGGGCTCACCGCCTGGTGGCCCATCGAAGGCTCGAATGTGCGCGTGCCGGTGGAACTGACGGCGCTGCCGGTCTTCGGGCCCGATCAGTCGTTCCAGGGCTATCGCGGCTTCGGCATCCTGCGCCCGGCAGAAGCGCTGATGCCGGCGACTTTCGAGACGCGCTTCGGTCCGCCTCAGCCGCTTGGCGAGCCGCAGCCGCCTTACGAGGAATCGCTCACCCCGAACGTCGTGCCGATCCGCGCCGACCTGGAGCGCATGGCCGAGAGCGCGCATTTGACGACACAAGAGCGGAACGCCTTCGAAGAGATCGCCGCGGCGCTGCGCGACCGCATCGTCAACGGCCTCGAGAGCGCCGCCGACTTGGACGGCGAGGCGGAAGAGCAGGGCACATCCCTGGAAGCGTCCGAAGGCATCCAGGCGCCGGACGAGGTGCACCCGACCGAAGGCGCGGAACGTTCGCAGCCGCCATCGCCTCCGGACGCGAGGGTGCCCAGAGCGCCGCCTGCAACGCCGCGCGAAACCGCGGAATCGGGAAGAGAGCGCGGCGACAAGGCGGCGGTCAATGCCCGGCTCTCGGCGCTCGGCGAGCAGCTCGCCGAGGCGCGGCGGCGACTGCGCGAGATGACGGCGATCCTCGACACGGCGACCGACGGCGTCGTCGTCCTCGACGCCGGCGGCGCCATCGAGAGCGTGAACGCCAGCGCGGAGGCCCTCTTCGGGCTCGACGCGCACGAGATGATCGGCCGCCGCTTCGACGATCTCCTGACGCCGCAGAGCCGCCAGTCGGCGCTCGACTACCTCTCGGGTCTCAGAGACAACGGGGTGGCGAGCCTTCTGAACGAAGGCCGCGAGGTGGAAGCCGCCGCCGGCGCCGGCTCGATCCCGCTCTTCATGACCATGGGACGGATTTCCAGCGAGGAGGGCCAGCGCTTCTGCGCCGTGCTTCGCGAAATCACGCACTGGAAACGGATCGAGGCCGACCTGACCGGCGCGAAGCGCGCCGCGGAGGAGGCGTCCTCGCAGAAGTCGGAGTTTCTCGGTCGCGTCTCAAGCGAGATCCGCGCGCCGTTGAACGCCATCATCGGCCACGCGGAAGCGATGATCGAAGAGCGCTTCGGTCCGGTCGAGAACGAGCGCTATCGCGAATATCTGCGTGAGATACGCACCTCCGGCGAGCACGTCGTCAATCTCGTCGACGATCTCCTCGACATTTCGCGTATCGAGGCGGGCAAGCTCGTTCTCGACTTTTCCGCCGTGCCGCTGAACGAGATTGTCCAAGCCGCGATCGCGCTGGTGCAGCCGCAGGCGAGCCGCTCGCGCGTCGTCTTGCGCTCCAGCCTGTCGCGCGAGGTGCCGGCGATCGTCGGCGACGAGCGGACGCTTCGCCAGATCGTCCTGAACCTCGTATCAAACGCCGTGCGCCACGCCGGGTCGGGCGGCCAGGTGATCGTTTCCACCAGCCTCAACGAGACGGGCGAGGCGCTCCTGCGCATCCGCGACACCGGCCATGGCATGACGGAGGCGGAGGTCGCGCGCGCGCTCGAGCCGTTCCGCGATCTGTCGATCGCAAGCCTCGCCGACCGCTCGGCTACCGGGCTCGGCCTGCCTTTGACGAAAGCGCTGGTGGAGGCGAACCGCGCCTCGCTGTCGATCAAGAGCGCGCGCGGCGAAGGCACGGTGATGACGGTAACGATCCCGCCGACGCGCGTGCTGTCGGAATAGCGCCGCGCCACAACGCGTGCGGGTCGCGCGGATTTCGTTTCACCTCGCGGAAGGCCGGCGCCGGCGCGTCAGCACAAGCACGTTTCCGGCGGCGACGAGCACGAGTCCCGCAAGCGCTGCCGCCGACCAGCGATAATCCTCGACGACCGTGGAGACGAGGAGCGCGAGCACCGGCGAAAGCACGGTCGTATAGCCGGCGCGGTCGGCGCCGATCCGTCCGAGCAGTCCGAGATACATCCAGAAGGCAAGAACCGAGCCGGGTATGGCGAGCCAGAGCAGGCTCAGGATGTAGCGCGGCGTAGGCTCGACGATGAAGGCGCTGCCGACGGCGAGCGCGAAGAGTGCGCTGAAGCCGGTCCCGTAGGTGATCCCCCAGGCATTGGCGGCGAGCACGGAAACGCCGTCGCGCTGCACGCGCGCGGCGACGACGCTGCCGATCGAAAAGGACAGGCAGCCGAAAATGCCCAGACCGAGCCCGATCAGCGGCCCGCTTCCGAGGTTCGCACCAGGCCCTCCGCCGCCGAGCTCGTGCTGGAACATGAGCACGATGCCGGCGAGCCCGAGGAGCGCGCCGAGCGCGACGCGAAGCCTGAGCGGCTCGCCGAGAAAGAAGACGGCGAGGGCGATGTTGGTGAGCGAGGCAAGCGAGAAGATGACGGAGAGGAGGCCGGACACGACATAGTGGCCGGCGTTGTAGAAGAGGATGAAGTTGGTGGAATAGAGGAAGAGGCCGAGCGCCGCGAAGCGGAGGTGCATGCGCGCCGTAAAGCGCAATGGCTGGCCGGCGAGGCGGCAGACGAGGAACATCAAGGGCGCGGCGATCAGGAAGCGCCAGACGAGGGAGACCTGCGGGTCGACCGTTCCTAGCTGAAGCTTGAGCGCGAGCCAGGTCGTGCCCCAGACGAACACGGTCCCGGCGAAGAGGCCGTAGTCGCCGGCCGCGAGGGGAGCGCGCAGCGGCGGCGCGGGAACTGTCGTGAAGGCCATCGGATTCCAGGGAAGGTCACACGACTATCGAACGCGGCCTTTCGCGCCTCCAGCCAAAGTTTCTGATGCAAGCGATCAGCGGCGCTGATCGTGTCAGTAGGCCTGCGCTTCGAAGAGCGGCTCCACCGAGCGGCCCCAGAGCGTCTCATATTGCCAGATGAGGTTTTCCGCCGGCGTCTGCCCGAGCGCCAGCGTCTCCTCCAGTGGATGCAGATAGGCCGCCTCGTCGGGCGCGCCGTTGCCGGGGACGGCGCGGCGCCTGAGGCCGTCGCGCGCCAGCCCCACGACCTCACGCGCAATGTCGAGCACGCTGCGATCGCGGAATTTCGTGGCAAGTGCTGTCTTCGGAACCGCGTCGCGGAGCGCCTGCCGCTCCTCCGCCGTCCAGTCGGCGACGAGCGCCTTGGCGCCGTCGAGCGAAGTCTGGTCGTAGAGCAGCCCGACCCAGAGCGCCGGCAGCGCACACAGCCGTCGCCAGGGCACGCCGTCGGCGCCGCGCATTTCCAGATAGGTCTTGAGCCGCACTTCGGGGAAGAGCGTAGAGAGATGGTTCTTCCAGTCGCCCATGGTCGGTTGCGGGGCGGGGAGATCGTCGGGTGCTGCGCCCTCCATGAACTGGCGGAAGGTGAAGCGCGTCATGTCATGATAGCGGCCGTCGCGGACGACGAAATACATTGGAACGTCGAGCGCCCAGTCGACGTATTTCTCGAATCCGAATCCATCGAGAAAAGCGAAGGGCAGCATGCCGGTGCGGTTCGGGTCGGTGTCGCGCCAGATCTCGGCGCGAAAGGAGAGGTAGCCGTTCGGCCGGTTGTCGGTGAACGGCGAATTGGCGAAGAGCGCGGTCGCGATCGGCTGCAGCGCCAGACCGACGCGCAGCTTGTCGCGCATATCCGCCTCGTCGGCGAAATCCAGGTTCACCTGCACCGTGCAGGTGCGGAACATCATGTCGAGGCCATGGCTGCCGACCTTCGGCATGTAGTCGGCCATGATCCTGTAGCGCGACTTCGGCATCACCGGCGTCTCGGCGAGCCTCCATTTCGGGCTCATTCCGAGGCCGAGGAAGCCGATGCCGAGCGGATCGGCGACCTGCCGCACCTGCGCCAGATGCGCATTCACCTCCCGGCATGTCTGGTGGAGCGATGGGAGGGGCGCGCCGGACAGCTCGAACTGCCCGCCGGGCTCGAGCGAGATCGCCCCGCCGCCGATCGGATCGGCGAGGCCGATGATGTTCTCGCCGTCGTGGATCGGCTCCCAGCCGAGAAGGCCCTGCATCCCTTCGAGCAGCGCACGGATGCCGCGCGAACCCTCATAGGGCACCGGCGTGTGGCCATCCTTGTAGAAGCCGAACTTCTCGTGCTCGGTGCCGATCCGCCATTCGGCGCGCGGCTTCGAGCCGGATTCAAGCAGGGCCGCGAGCTGGTCGCGGCTTTCGATCGGCGTCAGGTCGGCGGTGTCGCGCGCCATTGTCTCTCCTGAAAAAGGAGCCGGACCATAATCGCGCCTCCGATGCTCGCAAAGTCTTTTATCGCCAATCACCGATGAATGATTGGACGAGGGCCAGCGCCGCGACGGCCGCGGTGTCGGCTCGCAAGATACGCGGCCCAAGCGACAGCGCCGTTACGTAGGGTCTGGCGAGCAGGTCCGCCCGCTCGCTCTCGGAAAATCCGCCCTCCGGGCCGATCAGGAGAGCGGCGGGGCCGCGCGCGACTGTCGCCAGCGCCTCCGCGGGATTGGCGACCGGCGCGCTTTCGTCGCAGAAGACCAGCCGGCGAGCCAGATCCCAATCGGCCAATACGTCGGCGAGTTTCCTCGGCGGATCAACGGGGGGGATCGCCAGGATGCCGCATTGCTCCGCCGCCTCAACGGCGTTCGCGCGCATGCGCTCCAGATTGACGCGGCTCACCTGCGTGAACGCCGTCAGGATGGGGCAAAGCCGGCCGACGCCCATCTCCACCGCCTTCTGCACCATGTAGTCGAGCCGCGCATGCTTGAGCGGCGCGAAGAGATAGTGGAGGTCGGGGAGGGGCGTCTGCGCCCGCGTCCGCTCCTCCACGGCAAGCGCGCAGCGCCGCTTTCCGGCTTCGGCGATCAGAGCGCGCCACTCGCCGTCGCGTCCGTTGAAGAGGAGGATCGCGTCTCCGTCCTTGAGCCGGAGCACGTTCAGGAGATAGTTCGCCCGATTGCCGTCGGCTTCGACGCGCGCGCCGGCGGCGAGATCGGACTCGACGAAAAGGCGCGGGCTCTTGAAGTCGTAGGCGGCCATGACGCGCCCGGCTTGAAGAGTGGGGGCGGGCCCGTCAAGAGAGAGCGTGGGCGCGTCGCGTCGTGAGACTTGCGGTCACCGTATGGTAACGTATATGATACCAAATTGCGATGATTGAACTCGTTCAGTTCGTGACCGAGGCAGGGATCTGCCCATTCGCGGACTGGTTCCACGATCTTGATCATCGCGCCGCCCTCAAAGTCCGGACGGCACTCGCGCGGATGGAGTTGGAAATGCCGGCGACACGAAGCCGGTCGGGCAGGGCGTCTGGAACGGGCGTCGACTGGGGTCCCGGGTACCGGATTTATTTCGGCCGCGACGGCGATCGAATCGTCGTCCTCCTGGCCGGCGGAACGAAGAAGCGGCAGTCCAGCGACATTGCGAGGGCGCAGGCCCTTTGGGCCGAATACCGGAGGCGAAGGAAGGAACGATAAATGCCCCTGACTCGGAGCTTCAAAGAAACCGTGCAGGATAGAGCGCGGCGCGATCCCGCCTTTCGCGTCGGCCTGCTGCGCGAAGCGATCGAGGCGCTGCTCCGCGATGAGCTGGACGTCGGGAAGGTGCTGCTGCGCGACTATATCAACGCGACTGTCGGATTCGAAAATCTGGCCGAAGCGACGCACAAGAATCCGAAGAGTCTGATGCGAATGCTGAGCGCGGAAGGAAACCCGCGCGCCGAGAATCTCTTTTCCGTGATTGCACACCTGCAAAAGCGCGAAGGTGTCGAGCTCGGCGTGACGGTTCTGTCTTGAATGCGAGCGCCAGGCACATGAGCGAAGCCCCCACCACCAACGTCGTCGAGTTCACCGTCTCGGAGCTCTCCTTCGCCTTGAAGCGGACTGTGGAGGAGAACTTCGAGCATGTGCGCGTGCGCGGCGAGATCTCCGGCTTCCGGGGAGCCGCCGGCTCCGGGCACTGCTATTTCACGCTGAAGGATTCCGGCGCGGCGCTCGATGCGGTCATCTGGCGCTCCACCCTGCAGCGCCTGAAGTTCAAGCCCGAGGAAGGGCTGGAGATGGTGGCGACGGGGAAGCTCACCACCTATCCGAACCGCTCGCGCTACCAGATCGTCGTGGAGCACCTCGAGCCCGCCGGCGCCGGCGCGCTGATGGCGCTCCTGGAGGAGCGCCGCAAGAAGCTTTCCGCCGAAGGGCTTTTCGAGGAAGCGCGCAAGAAGCCGCTTCCCTATCTGCCGCGCGTGATCGGCGTCGTCACGTCGCCGACCGGCGCGGTGATCCGCGACATCCTGCACCGCCTGCGCGACCGCTTTCCCCGACACGTCCTGGTCTGGCCGGTGCGGGTTCAGGGCGAGGGCGCGGCGGAGGAGGTGGCGGCGGCGGTCCGCGGCTTCAACGCGCTTCCGGCAGGCGGCGCGCTGCCGCGCCCGGACCTTCTCATCGTCGCGCGGGGCGGCGGCTCGATCGAGGACCTGTGGGCCTTCAACGAGGAAGTCGCCGTGCGCGCCGTCGCGGCGAGTGTGATCCCCATCATCGCCGCCGTCGGCCACGAGACCGACTGGACGCTGATCGACCACGCCGCCGACCGCCGCGCCCCGACGCCGACGGGTGCCGCGGAGATGGCGGTGCCGGTGCGTGTGGAGCTTCTGGCGCAGACGCGCGACCTGACGAGCCGCCACGAGCTCGCTCTGCGCCGCGCGATGGAAGGCCGCCGCCGCGACTATCAGGCGCTTTGCCGCGCGCTGCCGACGCTCGACGATCTCTTCGCGCTTCGCCGCCAGAAGCTCGACGAGACCGGCGGCAGGCTCGGCCGCTCGCTCGGCACGGAAGTGGCGAAGAAGCGCGCGGCCTTTTCCGCCTGCGCGCAGCGCCTGTCGGCCGACCTCCTGGCCCGCGCCCAGCAGCAACGTCGCGAGCGTCTCCACGCGTCGCTCGCGCGCCTTGGCGCGGCGGAGACCGGGATCGTAAGGCAAGCGCGCCGCGATCTCGCAAGGACCGCAAAGCGGCTCGACGTCGCCTGCCTGGACCGCATCCGCAGGCGGCACGCGGAGCGCCTCGAGCAGCGCGCCCGGCTCCTCGTCTCCTATTCCTATCAGGGTGTGCTGGATCGCGGCTACGCGCTGGTGCTCGACGCCGACGGGCGGACGATCCGTTCGCCCGACGCGGTTGCCGCCGGCGATCCGCTGACGGTCAAGGTGGCGGAAGGGAGTTTCGGCGCGACGGTCTCAGGCGGCGGGATGGCCAAGCGGAAACGCGCGCCCTTGCCGCGCCCCCCGCGTTCTCCAGGCGATCAGGGCTCGCTGCTTTAGCTCTCAGTCCTTCTTATCGTCGTCGTCGACCTTGTCCCAGCCGGTGACGCCCGGCTGGGTCGATTCCGGCGGATCGCTCGCCGGGAAGCTCTCTTTCAGCGCCTCGTCCAGCTTCTCGTCGTCATTCGCCGGCGCCGGATGTTCGGGGTGCGGCTTCGGGCTTTTCGGATCGGGCATCGGGTTCTCCACGCTCCAACCTTGGACAACGCCGGCCCGGCCCGGCGAGTTCCGATGACCGCGGGCCTGCGGCATGCTAAATGCCTCACTTTCAGGAGGTCGGAATGCGCGTCCTCGTCATCGAGAATTATCCCAAGACGACGCTCGGTCTGGTCGGGGAAACGCTCGCCGAAGCGGGGGCTGAGCTTACGCTCCTGCGCACCCATCTTGGCGATCCGCTCCCGCCGTCGCCGCAAGGCTTCGACGCGCTCATCATGCTCGGCGGCGCGCAGGACGCGCTCGACGACGCGAACCATTCCTATCTGAAGGACGAGGCAGCGCTCGCCCGCAGCTTCGGTGACGCCGACAAGGCCGTGCTCGGCATCTGCCTCGGGGCGCAGATTCTCGCCCGCGGCTACGGTGCGGAGAACATCCTTGGCCGCCCGCTGGAATTCGGCTGGCACGAGGTGCGCGCGACGGAGGCCGGCCGCGCCGATCCGCTGCTTGCCGAGATACGAGGCGCCGCGCCGCTCTTCCACTGGCACGTCGACACCTTCACGCTGCCGCCGGGCGCGGTTCATCTCGCGACGAGCGCACAGACGCCGATGCAGGCTTTCCGGATAGGCCGCGCCGTCTACGGCGTGCAGTTCCATTTCGAAGCCGGCACCGAACTGGTGGTGGAGTGGACGCGCGACTTCGCCGCCGAGATCGAAGAGAGCACGCCCGATTGGTTCGAGCGCCACCCCGAGGAGGCGAGACGCCATGGCGGTGCGGCAGACGCGGTCGGGCGCGCGCTTGCCCGCGCCTGGGTCGGGCTGATTTCGCCCGAACACGGCACGCTCTCCCCAAACGACCGGGAGCGGGCTAGAAGGAGCGCCAGGGAAATCGTGTCGGAGTCCTCAGCATGAATACGATCAGGATCGCTTTCGCCGCGGCTCTTCTCGCTGCCGCGAGCACCGCTGTCGCGGCCGAGCTGCCCGACCTTGGCGGCCGCAGCGTGAAGGCGGTGACGGAGAACGCCTATGTGCCGCTCAATTTCGCCGACCCGAAGTCGGGCGAGGGCATCGGCTGGGAATACGACGCGGTGAACGAGATCGGTAAGCGGCTCAACGCCAAGATCGAATGGAACCTGTCGAGCTGGGACACGATGATCCAGGCGGTGCGCGAAGGTCAGTTCGACGTCGGCATGGACGGGATCACCATCAACGACGAGCGCAAGGGGCAGGTCGACTTCTCCGAACCCTATATGGTGTCGGAGCAGTTCATGCTGGTCCGCGGCGACGAATCGCGCTTCGCCGATGCGACGTCGTTCGCCGCGGATACGAATCTGCTCGTCGGCGCGCAGGCCGGCACGACGAATTTCTATACCGCCGTCTACAACGTGCTTGACGGCGACGAAGCCAATCCGCGCATCAAGCTCTTCGATACGTTCGGCGCCTCGGTGCAGGCGCTGAAATCGGGCGACGTCGATCTCGTGCTCATGGATAAGACGTCGGCCGCCGGCTATATCGGCGCGTCGCCGGGCTCCTTCAAGGTGGTGGGCGAGCCTCTCGGGACGGAGGAGTTCGGCTTCATCTTCACACCGGGCTCCGACCTCGTCGCACCGTTCAACGCCGCGCTTCAGGCGATGCAGGCGGACGGCACGATCGACGAGCTGAATAAGAAATGGTTCTACGAATACCAAGCGAAGCAGTAGCCGCTCCGTTCGGTGATCGGCTGTCCTCTCCCCATCGGGGAGAGGTCGCCTGCGAAGCAGGCGGGTGAGGGGGCGTTGAACAGGCACCAGGCGGTTATCCTCTCATTCGGCCTTCGCTTCGTTCGGCCACCCTCTCCCCGGAGGGGAGTGGAACACTCCCCCGCCACGGAACGATGACCGCCGCCCGCGATCCCGCTGCCGCGCCGCCGGCAAAATCCGGTCACGAATTTCCGTTCTGGCTTCTCGCCGCCGCGCTTCTCGCCGTCCTCTTCTCCTGGCTGATCGCCTCCGACTACGATTATCGGACGATCTTCGGCGCGCTCCGGCGCGGTGTGCTGACCACGTTGTGGGTGACGATCGTCGCATTCGCGCTTGCCGCGGCTCTCGGGCTTGTCGTCGCGCTCGGCCGTGTCTCGCGCCTCCGGGTCGTGCGCGAGATCGCCACCTTCTACGTCGAGATCGTGCGCGGCATCCCCATCCTCGTGCTTCTCTTCTACGTCGCCTTCGTCGGCGCCCCGCAACTCGTCCTCTTCTGGAACGGGACGTTCGACTGGTTGATCCGCGCCGGGGCCTTTCCGGCGCTGAGCGTGCGCGATTTCAACCTGACCTGGCGGGCGATCTTCGCGCTGACGGTCAGCTATTCCGCCTATCTGGCCGAAATCTTCCGCGCCGGGATCGAGGCGGTGCCGAAGGGTCACCTGGAAGCCGCCTGGTCGCTCGGCCTCCGCCGCCGGCATACGTTCCGCTTCATCGTCCTGCCGCAAGCGGTGCGCGTGGTGCTCCCGCCGCTCGGCAACGATTTCGTTGCCATGATCAAGGATTCCGCCCTCGTCTCAGCGCTCGGCGTGCAGGACATCACGCAGCTCGGAAAGGTCTATTCCGCCTCCACCTTCCTTTTCTTCGAGACCTACAACGTCGTCGCCTTTCTCTATCTGGTGATGACGCTCTCGCTGTCGCTTCTGGTGCGGGCGCTTGAGCGGCGGCTGAAACGGCGCGGCTGACGTTCCACCGGTTAGCGCTCCGGCGGGTCGATCCGGCTAAATTGCGTTAAGAGGTAGAAGGAAACTTAAGGGCCACCCCCCTATCGACGGGCTCCAGGCACGGGGAGTGCGCCTCCATGAAGACCCTGATCATCGCCGTCCTGTTCTTCATCGTCTCTTTTGCCGGGGTGTTTTCCTATGGCTGGTACAAGGCGCCGAGCCCGAACGAGGCAGCCGCCGAGGGTCCGGTGAAAGACGCGATTGTCGCCGAACTCGGCGAGCCACCGGCGCCTGCGCCCGCGAATGCCGAGCCGGCGGCCCTCGCCGAGGCCTATCGCGCCCTCGATGTCGCCTATCGCAAGATGAACGCCACCTGCACGGCGGACGCACGCAAGGCCTATGCCGTCGCCTTCGCCGCCTACATCGAGGCAAACGAGCGCGACGAGGCCGAAGGTTCAGGCCACGGGCCGGACGTCGACAGGATGGCGACGATGAATCAGTTCCTGGATGCCGCCGGGCGCGGTGTGATCGTTGCCTCGGACATGCCCAACCGCCGGTTCCGGCGCATGGTCGCCACCCTGGCGCAAGCGCCTCGCATCCCGCAGGACAAGCTCCCGCTGAACCTCTTGTACAACGATGCCGGCGAGCCGATGGAACCCTCGCGCTGCAAGCCTCTGGAGGGCTGACAGGGCTTTCGGGCGGCCCGTTCCGGCGAACCCTCGCTACGCCGGGCCGCTCCAGTAGCTGAGTGCAACCACGGGTCGGAAACACCGCCGCTTTTCCCCTGTGCGGCATCGCGGCAGGTGCCGGCAAGCTTCTTGCTGATGTAGGTATTGTCGGCGGGGTGGGCGCGCTTGCGGCAAGGAGACATTCGGACGATGTGGACGGAAGCGGTGGCCACCTCTCTTGGCAGGTTCTTCCTGCGCTACGGGAAGTTCGTCCTTCCCGTCGTCGTCCTTGCCGCCTGCTCGCTCTCAGTGCCTGACGACAGGATTTTCGGCAGCGCGGATCTTGAGCGTGTGCTCGACCTTTTCGCGGCTGCGGTTGTGCTTCTCGGGCTGGCGCTCAGGGTGACCGCGATCGGCGCCGGCGTTGGGGTCGTCGAGGTCGGGGCCGGATCGAGCGTGGGCGCGGCCGCGGTCGGCGGTGAGAACCTCGTTCACGACGGCATCTATGCGCTGTCGCGCAATCCGCGCTATCTCGGCGGGCTGCTCGTGTGTCTCGGCATCTTCCTCATGCACGGTTCGCTGGCCGTCATCGTCATCGGCATGTTGGCGTGCATCCTCGTCTACGCGTTGATGGTGCGCGTTGAGGAGGCCGAGCTTCGCGCGACGTACGGCGAGCGCTATAGCGCCTACTGCGCTGTGGTTCCCCGCTGGCTTCCGGACCTTTCGCGCATCGGCACCGGGCTCGGCCGCTTCAGCCTGCGCCGCGCGCTTCTCGCCGACTGGCCGATGATCGTGGCGGCGTCGCTGGCGCTCATCCTGACCGAAGTGCACGAATATCTGCCGCCTGCGCACGCAACCATGTCGCAGACCGTTCTTTTCCTGATCGCGGCGCTCTCCGTTTTTGCGCTCATCGCCGTCGCGCTTCGCGTTTCCGGCGCGGTTGTCGGGGGGAATGGCGAGGCGACCTGGCGCGAGGCCCCGGCGACACGCGGCATCCTCGTAGACGGACGTGTCCGCCAGGTGGATCGCCTGGAGAACATGCTGAGCCTCGGCCAGCAGGAGGCGATCCTGGAATCGACGCTCGCGGCGGCCGAGCTTCGGCCCGGCGAGAGCCTCGTCGATGTCGGCTGCGGTACCGGAAAGCTCGTCGTCGCGGCGGCGAGGATGCTGGGCGAGACGAGTGGGGCGAAGAACCGGCTGCTTGGCATCGACGCAACGCCCGGCATGATCGATCTGGCGCTGGAACGGGCGCATGAGGCGGGCGTGAAGGCGGAATTCCAGGTCGGTGTCGCGGAGGAGCTGCCGCTTCCCGACGGGGCAGCCGACGCCGTCACGTCGTCCTATTTCTTCCACCACCTGCCGTCGGAGGTGAAGCCGCTGGCGCTGCGCGAAATGTGGCGTGTGCTGGCGCCAGGCGGACGCCTCGTCATCACCGATTACGGACGCGCGCGGGGCCTCTACGGCCTGATCGCCTCCATTCCGATGCGAGCGAATTTCTACGAATATGTGCGCCCGCAGCTCGGCGGCGAGTTGGAGAGGATCATCGCGGCGGAAGGGCTCGGCGAGGCCGAGACCGTGGCGCTTTATCTCGGCTACATCACGGTGATGCGGCTCAGAAAGCCGGCCTGAGGCGGTATTCGCTCCAATACGGTTGGCCGCGATCCGGCAAACTCTCGTCGATCGATTGAAGCTATCTTAAGAGCGGCGCCCTATACCCTCGCCACTGACGGGGGAGTGCTTGCCGATGAAGACCGCCCCTATCGCCGCTCTGTTCTTTGCGGCCGCCTTTGGCGGCGTGTTCGCCTACGGCTGGTACAAAGCGCCGACAGAGGAGCAGGCGCGCGCCGAGGCAGCGGTGAAGGACACGATCGTTGCCGCGCTCGGCCAGCCGCCGGGGTCGAACACCGCAGCGACGCCGCAATTCGTGTCGCTCAAGCCGGCGAACCCGAACCAGGCCTATCGCGACCTGCAGGCCGCCTATCGCAAGATGAACGCGACGTGCACGGCGGAAGCCCGCAAGGCCTACGGCGTCGCCTATTTCGACTTCGTCAAGACGGTGGAGCGGGCGCAGGATGAAGGCAGCTTGTCCGGTCCCGACCTCTACAACGAGCGACGCGTGGCCATGAACCAGTTCATGGAGGCGACCACGCGCAGCATTGTGGTCGCCTCGGACGTGCCTGACCGGGAATGGCAGCGGATGGTGCTCACTCTGAACCGCGGCGGCGTGCGGCCGTTGACGCGCGGCGAGACGGAATTCGGCGGGCGCTATGACGACGGCGAGGGCCATCCGTTGAAGCCTTCGCCCTGCGAGCCGCCCGAGGGCTGAATGTCCTTGCGCTGGCCGCTCCGCATCGTCGGGCTGATCGGGATCGTCTTCCTGCTGCAGAGCATGTGGTCGATCTCGCTGGTGAGCTTCAAGCCGCTGCCGGTCAATCGCGAAATGCCGAAATTTTCCGACGTCGCGAAAAAGATCGACCCGAACTACGACCCGAACCAAGTCTATCGCAACGGGGTCTGGAGCGGGTTCGGCTGGATCAGGCACGGCTGCACCGCGCAGAATATGCGCGAATTCGCCGGCTCGATCGCCACGTTCTACGAGAATGCCGTCGGCAATGCGCGGCGCGCCGGCGTAGCGCGCATCGAGGACGCGCCCGGCTGGTCGAAGGAGGACCAGAAGATCGACAATTACGTCGCGGCGCTGGCCAAGGCCAGAGTGCTCCGGCCCGAGTATTTTCTTGAACGGGCCCTCCGCCAGGGAAGCCGCATTCCGCTCAACCCGCAGGGGCCCGTCAGCCAGGTCTTCCCCGACTGGGCAGAGCCACCCCTGACGCTCGGCTGCCCGCGCGGCTGAGGCTCGGCATCTGACCCGATTGCATTTTCGGATGTCGCCCGCGTACATGGTCGACTGCCGTGCGAACAGGATCGAACATGCCCGAGATTGTCATCCACCTTGCCGAGGGCCGTGCGCCTGAGGCCAAACGCGCGCTGATGAAGGACATCACCGACGCGGTCGTGCGCAATTTCGGCGTCGATCCGGAGGCGGTCGTCGTGCAGATCGTGGAAGCGCCGAAAGCCGACAAGATGAAGGGCGGAAAGCTCTTCACCGAGCGCCTGCCGTCGAAGCCCGCTTCCTGAAGCTTTCTCGATTTCCGATTGAATCGAGAAGCTCTAGGCGACGGCCCGCTTCTTCCCCGCTTTGCCGGTGAACTGGGCGACGAGGCTCTTGAGCTCCTCCGCCGGCACCGGCATGGAATAGAGGAAGCCCTGAGCAATGGGGCAGCCGATGTCGCGCAGGAAGGCGGCCTCACGTTCCGTCTCCACACCCTCCGCGATGGTCGGCACGCCGAGGCTGCGGCCGAGACCGACGATGGCATTGACGATCTTGGCGCTCTCCGGACGCTCGTGCAGGGTCTTGATGAAGGAGCGGTCGATCTTGATCTTGTCGAAGGGCAGCTCCGACAGATAGCAGAGGCTTGAATAGCCGGTGCCGAAATCGTCGAGCGCGATCTTGATGCCGACCGACTTCAGCGACGAGATCACGCGCTTCGCGGAGGCGAGATCGGTGACGAGAGCGTGCTCGGTGAGCTCCACTTCGAGTCGGTGCGGGGGAAAGCCCGTCTCGCCCAGGATCGCAAGAATGCTGGGTGCGAGCCACTCGTCCTGGATTTGCTGCGGCGCGACGTTGACGGCGAGCGAGAGTTCCTGAGGGAGCTCCAGGCCGGCGCGGCACGCCGCGCGCAATATCCCCATTGTGAGCGCGCCGATCTGCCCGGAGGATTCGGCGAGCGGGATGAAGTCGATCGGCTGCACGACGCCGCGTGTCGGATGGTGCCAGCGGCTCAATACCTCGAACCCCCGCAGCTCGCCGTTGACGAGGCCGACCAGCGGCTGGAAATACGGCACGATCTCGTTATTCGCGATCGCCGCGCGCAGCTCCCCTTCCATCTGGACGCGCATGTCGATGTCCGTGTCCATCGTGGAATCGTAGACGCACACGGTGCTGCGCGATTTCTGCTTGGCCCGATAGAGCGCGATATCGGCCTTGCGGATCAGGTCCTCGTCGCTCAGCGCGTCGTTCGGATAGACGGCGAAGCCGATGCTCGCGCCGATCTGGACAGTCAGGCCCTCGAACGCCATCGGTTCCGACAATTCCGCTATCAGCCGGCGGCTCACGGTGCGGGGGATTTCCGTGTCGCGTACGAACTCCACCACCGCCACGAACTCGTCGCCGCCGTAGCGCGCGCGAATTTCGCCGCGGCGCAGCACACGCGCCATGCGTCTTGCCACCGTCTTCAGCACCAGGTCGCCGATCATGTGGCCGTGCCGGTCGTTGACCGGCTTGAACCGGTCGAGATCGATCATCAGGACCGCAAGCTTGGTCTGTCCGCGGTCGGCGCGGGCGAGGGCGGCGTTCAGCGATTCACGTAGCGAGGCGCGGTTGGCGAGCCCGGTCAGAAGGTCGTTCATCGCCAGCGACTGGATCTGCTTCTCCGCTTCGAAGAGCGCCTCCTCCGATCGCGCGAGCGTGCCGTTGAGGATGCGCCACAGCGCGAAGGCGCCGACGACGGAGATCATCAGCACGACGCAAAAAGCGATGATCGCCCGGTGCTCCACGGTGACGAGCTCGCCGGAGACGGCGGCGATCATGCCGTCCATGAAACGCGCGGTTCCGGCGTGCAGGACGTTCTTGTCGTCGGCGTAGCGGGAACTGTCCAGAATCGCACGTGCGCCGGCCGCGTCGCCGCTGCCCACTTCCTTGAAGGTCTGGCGCTCCAGCCTGACGAGCCGGCCGCTCGCCGCGCGCGTCTCCGCATCGAAGCGTTCCGCGACCTGTGGCGGGGCGAGCCGGATGGCCTCGCTGATCGCGCGGTCGATATCGGGCAGATTGGCCTCGTAGCGGTCGATCCAGCGCTGCTCGCCGGTCGCTACCGCCATGTTCGCCGACATCGTGAGCCGCTCGTCGGCGAGCAGGATCAGGTCCGCGGTGCGGTTCGCCGCGACAAGCTTGCCGGTGGCGATCCGAATCTGTTCCTGAAAATAGGCGCGCTCGACGAAGAAGGCCCCGACGATCGCGGCAGCGCCGAGAATCGCGACGAGCGCCACCTGGCGCGCCGTTGCCGTCGCCTCTTTGACAATGGAGCCGGTATGCATCGGCTGCCTCACGCAACAAGGCGGCAATCAACGACGGAGTAAGCTAAGATTGCGTGAACGGCGAAACCCGTCGCGACGGGCGCAGAAACCGGGTTCTTAGCGGCCGCGCCGCCTGCTAGGGCGTGTTCCTTCGCAAAGCGAGTATTCAACGACAAGCGGAGCCTTTCTCTCCGCAACAACCGACAAGGGTAGGCAAATGATCGACGAACCACCGATTCTCACCGTGCGGCGGCGTTTTCCGCGTCCGAGCGCCGAGCAAATCGCCGCTTTCGCCAGCGCGCTTCCGGGCAACGTGGTCGATTCGATGGGAGGTCGCGGCGCGCTCGATTATCGCATCAAGCCGGTCGGCGACGAGAAGACGTTCTGCGGCACCGTTCTGACTTGCGAGGCGGGGCCGTCGGACTGTCTCGCCGTCTTCGGCGTGCTTGACGTCGCGGAGCCCGGCGACGTCGTGCTTTGCGCCGCCAACTCGTTCTCCAACACCGCCGTCATCGGCGATCTTCTGATGGGGATGATGAAGAATCGCGGTGTCGCCGCCTTCGTCACCGACGGTCTGGTTCGTGACACGCCCGGCATACGCGCCGTGGGGCTGCCGTGTTTTGCCGCGGGCGTCACGCCCAACTCGCCGCAAAAGACGCGCCCCGGAACGATCGGCTTGCCCATCGTCGTCGGCGGCGTCGCGGTCAATGCCGGCGATATCGTGCTCGGCGACGAGGACGGCGTGGTCGTGGTGCCGTATGCGAAGATCGATCAGACGATCGCGAGGCTCGCGGAGGTGCAGGCCACGGAAGCGGTGCTCGAGGCGAAAGTGAAGAACGGGCTGGTCAAGCCGGACTTCATGAAGACGATGATCCCGGCCGCGCGTATCCTGGAGGTGGATTGACCGGCCGCTTCCTTCAACACTCAGGAATGCATCCGGGGCTTCCGCAGGAAGCTCTCGCGCTCGCTTGAGACGATATTGGTCTCCAGCGTCTCGCCCTCGCGGCTGACGACGAGCGGGACGGTGACGCCCGGCGGCCCGAGCGACCATACCTTGCGGAAGAAGGCCGCCAGGCTCTCCACCGGCTCGCCGGCGACGGAGATGACGAGGTCGCCCGGCTTCAGCCCGGCGCGGTCCGCCGGCGCGTCGGCGTAGACGCCGACGACGAAGACCTTGCCTTCCAGGTCGGTGGCGAAAAGGCCGAGCCAGGCGTTCTGCGGTCGTGCCGGGCGGCCGGTTGCGAGAAGGTCGTCGAGGACCGGTGTCAGGAGGTCGATCGGTACCGACATGTTGAGCTGCCCGCCCTCGCCGCCGGCGGTGCGCTGCTCGACCTGCAACGATCCGATGCCGATGAGATCGCCGCCCGCGCCGATCAGCGCCGCGCCTCCCCAATAAGGATGCGCCGGCGCGGTGAACAGCGCCTCGTCGAGAACGTATTCCCAATAACCGGCGAATTCCTGCTTGGCGACGATGCGCGCGGCGATCGAATGCCGGCGTCCGCCGGCGCCTGCCATCACGACGCGGCTGCTCGGCGCGGCCGTGGCGGAGTTCCCGATCGGCAGCGCCGGCATGTCGAGTTTGCCGAGCGCCTGCACGAGGCCGAACCCGGTCGTCTGGTCGTAGGCGAGGGGATGACCGGCGACGATCGTGTCGTCCGGCAGGCTGATCCAGATCTCCTCCGCCTCGGTGATCAGATAGCCGATCGTCAGCACGATGCCGTCGCGGATGACGACGCCGTGTCCGCCGCGCTCGGTGCCGAGTACTTCGGCGGTGAATGCGTCATCCGGCACGAGCGTTCGCAGCCCGACGATCGAAGCGAGAGCGCGCTCAAGGTCGAAATCGTATTCGTCGGGCTTCGGCTGCCGGGCGGGGGTGATTTGCCAGTCGCTCAAGCTTGGCATTTGAGGTCCACCTGCTTGCACTCGTGCCGCGTCACGCAGCCCATATTGCCCGAAAACGCGCGCCTCGCGAAACCGGCTCCATCAATATCGCGTCAAAATGGCGAAATCTCAGGCGGGCCGGGCGAAGGCGCGGCGGGCTTTCTCAACCTCCGTCCGGCAGGCGCAGCCATGCAGGTGATCGTTGACGAGCCCCATGGACTGCATGAATGCATAGACGGTGGTGGGGCCGACGAAGCTCCAGCCGCGCTTCTTCAACGCCTTGGAAAGCGCGGTCGATTCCGGCGTGCTTGGCATCCCCATCAGTGCCGCGCGATCGAGCCGTTTCGGCCGGCTCCGCGGTTCCGGCTCGTAGCGCCACACGAAGGCAGCGAGCGAGCCCGCCTCGTCGACCAGCTCGCGGGCGCGCTTGGCGTTGTTGATGACCGATTCGATCTTGCCGCGGTGGCGGACGATACCCGCGTCGGCGAGGCATCTCTTGATGTCCTTCGCGCCGAATCGCGCCACCACTTCGAAATCGAAATCCGCGAAGGCGGCACGAAAGTTTTCGCGCTTTCGCAAAATCGTGATCCACGAGAGGCCGGCCTGGAAGCCCTCAAGGCAAAGCTTCTCGAAGAGGCGATTATCGTCGGCGACCGGCTGCCCCCATTCCTGGTCGTGATAGCGGAGATAGAGCGGGTCGACGCCCGGCCACGCGCAGCGCGGCCTTCCATCGGCACCTTTCATGAGCCCGTCAGCGAGCGGCATCGTGCTTCTCCGGCGCCGGCGGGACGGAGCCCGCCGGACTTGCGGGAGCCAAGCTTACCGCTATGAAAGAAATTAAGCGCACACTGCACCGATGACTGCGATTCTCATGCGTGCTTCTCCCTTGCGTCTCGCGCTTGTGTTTTTATCGCTGCTCGCGGCGACGCCGAGCTTGGCGTTCAACGATGCCGCGCTGGTCGACGGTTTCAAGCGCACGGTCTTCGGTTCGGAATATCCAAGCTGGGGCTGGCAGGCGGGGATCGTCAAGAAGTTCGTCAAACCGGTCCGCGTTTATGTGGACGACCGCTCAACGGCCGGCCGCGGCGACGAGGTCAGGAGTTTCGTCCGCTCGCTCCCCGGCGCGATCGACGGGCTCAAGATCGGCCTTGTCGCCAAGCCGGGGGAAGCAAATTTCCGCGTCTTCGTCATCGACCGCCGCGACTACAGGAGAGTGGTCGCTGAGGAGATCTACGGCCGGCCGACATCGAGCTTCGCACCCGGCAAATGCCTTGTCCGCGTAGTCTCGATGCGAAACGGCATCGCCCGCGCCGACGCGGTGATCGTCGCCGACGAGGGGGACTTCCTGTTCCGCCGCTGCACGGTGGAGGAGGTGTTGCAGGGGCTTGGGCCCGTCAACGACGACAGGACGCTCGCGGAGAGCGTCTTCAACGACACCTCCCGCCACGCGACGTTCACGAGCTTCGACCGCCATCTCCTGAACATGCTCTACGACCCGCGCATCAGGCCGGGCATGAGCAAGCGGGAGGTGGCGCGGGTGCTGCCCACCGTCGCGGCGGACGTGCAGGCACGTCTCAGGTGATTTGAAAGGCTTTTTTAGGCATAATGAGAAATTACGTGAGCTGAACGCCAGGCCGCCGGCCTTCGTTCACCGATGCGCAGCGGTTGTTCGGCTAACGCTTAACCATCGACGACGAGTAGCGAGTACGTCATGAAGCGCACCGGCCTTTCCCTCCTTTTCCTTATGATCGCGGCTGTCTTTTCCTTTGCCGCGGCACAATCGCGTCCGCAAATGAGCGGCGACCCCACGATCGACGCGCAGTGGATCCAGCTGGCGAGCAGCAGCAATCCGGTGGGTTCCGCGCCGGTTGATCCGAACAGCGCGCCGTCGACCGGCATCTTCGGCCTTTTCGGCGGCCAGCGAGCCGCGCCTATCCAGGCCCGGCCCGCGTCGCGTGCGCAGATGCGCGCGCCGGCGCCGCGCCACACCATGGATCCCGCCTACCTGCCGCGGCTCGTCGACTATCCGACGAAGGAAAGTCCCGGCACCATCGTGATCGATACTTCGAAGCGCTACCTCTACGTCGTCCTGGAAGGCGACAAGGCGCAGCGCTACGGCGTTGGCGTCGGCCGCGAAGGCTTCGGCTGGAAGGGTCGCGTCCGTGTCGGGCGCAAGGCTGAATGGCCGACCTGGACGCCGCCGGCGGAGATGCGCAAGCGTCAGCCTTATCTGCCCGTCTCTATGGGAGGCGGTCCCAACAATCCGCTCGGTGCGCGCGCCCTCTATCTCTATGACGGCGGCCGCGACACGCTCTTCCGCATCCACGGGTCGAACGAGCCCTGGACCATCGGCCACGCGGTCTCGTCCGGTTGTATCCGGATGCGTAACGAAGACGTGATCGAGCTCTTCAACCGGACACCCGTCGGTACCCGGGTCGTCGTCCTCTAGGCGCAAGCGGAAATCCGCGCGACACTCCCGGTCCGCTCCGGCGGGCCGGTGTTGCAGAGCGGCGGGATGCGACGCCGCTCTTTTTGTCCGCCGGCGATGCGAAGATGCAACGCCTGCCGCCAAGCGGCGGCTGAAGGCTGGCGAGGCGTGGCGAAATTCAGTATGAACGGGCGATTCTGGGCGACCCGGCTGGAGGTTCGGATGAGATTACCGCAGGCAGCGGCCGTTACTGTTTTGAGCATTGTCATGGGCTGCTTGGCGTTCGCCGCGAGCGCCACACCGATCACGGTCTACGATCCGTCGAGCCACAGCTTCCTGACCTACGATCCGGACAAGCTGAAGCGGGATGCAAGCATCTCCGTGCCGCGCGCGCCGGGGGCGGCGGGGCAGGTCCATGTCGACCGTCACCGCCAGCCCGACTCGAAGTTCGATCGGCAGGTCGTCAGCTACCAGACCGACGAGAAGCCCGGCACGATCATCATCGATACCAAGCAGAAGTTCCTCTACTACGTGATGGAGGACGGCAAGGCGATGCGCATGGGTGTCGGTGTCGGGCGCGAAGGCTTCGGCTGGTCGGGCGTCGTGCATGTCGGCAACAAGCAGGAGGCGCCGAAGTGGTTTCCGCCTTCCGACATGGTGAAGCGGCAGCCGGAGCTGGCGAAATATCAGGCCGAAGGGATGCCGGGCGGCGAGGGCAATCCGCTCGGCGTGCGCGCGCTCTACCTCTATGACGACAAGGGCAAGGACACGCTCTATCGCATCCACGGCACGATCGAGCCGTGGTCCATCGGTCTCAACGTCTCTTCCGGCTGCATCCGCATGCTGAACGAGAACGTCAGCGCGCTCTACGACATGGTGGAGATCGGCGCCAAGGTCATCGTGCTTTAGGGCGCGACGCATTCGCATTCGAAAGGGCGGCCTTGAGGGCCGCCCTTTTCGTTTTCGACCGTTGCCTTACCGCGCCGCCTTCGCTTTCGCCTCGATGCGGCGCGCGTGCAGGATCGGCTCGGTATAGCCGCTCGGCTGCGCGCGCCCCTTGAAGACGAGGTCGGACGCCGCCTGGAAGGCGACGCTGTCGTCGAAGTTCGGCGCCATCGGGCGGTAAAGCGGATCGCCTTCGTTCTGCTTGTCCACCACCGCGGCCATCCGCTTCAGCGTCTCCTCCACCTGCGCCTTGCCGACGACGCCGTGATGCAGCCAATTGGCGATGTGCTGGCTGGAGATGCGCAAGGTGGCGCGGTCCTCCATCAGCCCGACATTGTTGATGTCGGGCACCTTGGAGCAGCCGACGCCCTGATCGATCCAGCGCACGACGTAGCCGAGAATCCCTTGCGCGTTGTTGTCGAGCTCCTGCTGGATCACCTCCGGCGGCCAGTTCGGACGCTCGGCCACGGGAATCGCGAGGATGTCGTCGATCGATGCGCGTGGTCTCCGCTTCAGCTCCGCCTGCCGCGCCTTCACGTCGACCTGGTGATAGTGGAGCGCGTGCAGCGTCGCGGCGGTGGGGGAGGGGACCCAGGCTGTGTTGGCGCCCGCCTTGGGATGCCCGATCTTCTGCTTCAGCATGTCGGCCATCAGGTCGGGCATCGCCCACATTCCCTTGCCGATCTGCGCATGCCCGGGAAGCCCGCACAGAAGGCCGATATCGACGTTGGAATCCTCGTAGGCCTGGATCCAGGTCGAGGCCTTCATGTCGCCCTTGCGGATCATCGGCCCGGCCTCCATCGACGTGTGGATCTCGTCGCCGGTGCGGTCGAGGAAACCGGTATTGATGAAGAAGATCCGGTCCCTGGCGGCGCGGATCGACTCCTTGAGGTTCAGCGTCATGCGCCGTTCCTCGTCCATGATGCCAATCTTGAGCGTGTTGCGCTCCAGTCCGAGAGCGTCTTCGACACGCGAAAAGAGCTCGTCGGAGAAGGCGACCTCCTCCGGTCCGTGCATCTTCGGCTTGACGATATAGACGGAGCCCGCGTGGCTGTTCACGCGGCGGCCGTTCTTGCCCACGTCGTGGAGCGCGATCGCCGAGGTCACCATTGCGTCGAGGATGCCCTCCGGGATCGGTGCGCCGTCCTCGGTGACGACGGCGTCGATCGTCATCAGGTGCCCGACGTTGCGCACGAGCATCAGGCTCAGTCCCTTGAGCGTCAGCGTGCCGCCGCCGGGCTTCTTGAAGGTGCGGTCGTCGTTAAGCGCACGCTCCACCACCTTGCCGCCCTTCTCGAAGCTGGCGGTCAGATCGCCTTTCATCAGGCCGAGCCAGTTGCGATAGGCGACGACCTTGTCATCCGCGTCGACGGCGGCGATCGAATCCTCAAAATCCATGATCGTCGTCATCGCCGACTCGGCCACGATGTCGGCGATCTCGGCCGGGTCGTCCTTGCCAACCGGACTGTTCGGGTCGATGCGCACGTCGAGGTGGAGGCCGTGGTGTTTCAGGAGGATGCCGTCGGGCTTCGCCTCCGCGCCCTCGTAGCCGGCGAAGCGCGACGCGTCCTTCAGGCCGACGGCGCCGCCCTGCGTCGCCACGACGAGCTTTCCGTCCTTCACCGAGAGCCCGGTCGCGTCGCGCCAAGACGCGCCGTCGAGTGGCGCCGCTTCGTCCAGGACGCCGCGCGCGAAATCGACCACGCGCCGGCCGCGCACGGGATTATAGCCCTTGCCGCGCTCCGCGCCCCCGTCTTCGGGAATCGCATCGGTGCCGTAGAGCGCGTCATAGAGGCTGCCCCAGCGGGCGTTCGCCGCGTTCAGCGCATAGCGCGCATTCATGACCGGCACGACGAGCTGCGGTCCAGAGACCTCGGCGATTTCCGGATCGACGTTCGCAGTCGCGACGCCGAAATCCGGGCCCTCGGGAACGAGGTAGCCGATCTTCGTCAGGAAGGCCTTGTATTCGCCGAGGTCGAAGCCCTTGCCGCGACGGTCGAGATGCCAGCGGTCGATCTCCGCCTGCAGCCGGTCGCGCGTCTTAAGGAGGTCGCGGTTCTTCGGCGCAAGGTCGCGCACAATCGCGTCGAGCCCGGTCCAGAAGGCGTCGGGCGTGACCCCGGTCCCCGGCAGCGCCTCGTCGTTCACGAAGTCATAGAGGCTTCGCGCGACCGCGATGCTCCCGACCGAAACCCGATCCGTCATTCCTGCTCTCCGACGTTGTTTGAGAAAATCTTGCCGATCGCGCGCGTCTACGAAACCCCCTCGCCGAACGGCGAGCCGCCGCGGCGTAGAAATTCCGCTTCGCCGTCGCCATAGGCCCAGTCGAGGAGTTCCACCGTATGCATGACCGGGACGATCGTCCCGGACGCGATCTGCGCGATGCAGCCGATATTGCCGGTCGCGATCACGTCCGGTGCGACGGAGGCGATGTTCTTGACCTTGCGGTCGCGCAGCCCGCGGGCGATCGCCGGCTGCAGGATGTTGTAGGTTCCCGCCGACCCACAACAGATATGCCCTTCCGGCACGTCGCGCACCTCGAAGCCGGCGTTCTTCAGAAGCGCCTTCGGCAGCGCGGTGACGCGCTGGCCGTGCTGCAGCGAGCAGGCGGCGTGATAGGCGACGACGAGATCGGCGCCACGCTTGCTCAGCGGCGGCTTGATGCGTGCGATATATTCCGAAATGTCGAGCGCCAGCGCCGCCACGCGTTTCGCCTTCTCCCGGTAGGCGGGATCGTCGCGAAAAAGATGCGCATAGTCCTTGATCGTCGTGCCGCAGCCGGACGTGGTGGTGACGATGGCGTCGAGCCCCTCGCCGTCAAGTTCGTCGATCCAGGCGTCGATCGTGACGCGCGCGAGCCGCTTCGCCTGAGCGGAGCGTCCCATGTGATGCACGATCGATCCGCAGCAGCCTTCGCCTTTGGCGAAGACCACCTCGACCCCGAAACGGCTCAGGAGCCTGACGGCGGCAATGTTGATGTCCGGATCGAGCACCGACTGCGCGCAGCCGTTCAACAGCGCGATGCGGCCGCGGCGCTTACCCTCGGGCGTGAAGCTGACGCCCGGCGTGATGGAGGATTTGGGCGGCAGCGCTTCCGGCGCGAGCGCGAGCATCGCCTCAAGCCGTGCACCGAGATCGCCGAAACGCTGGAGGAAGGGGATCGCGGAGCGTCCGAGCCCGGCGAATCTCAGCGCCAGACGGAAGCGGCGGCGATAAGGGAGGACAGAGGCAAGCAGCGCGCGGATGAGCTTGTCGCCGAGCGGCCGGCGATAGGTCTTTTCGATCCTGTGACGCGCCTGATCGACGAGCCGCATGTAGTTCACGCCGGAGGGGCAGGTGGTCATGCAGGAGAGACAAGAGAGGCAGCGGTCGATATGGATCGCCACCTCCCGCGACGCCGGCTTGTCGTTCTCCAGCATGTCCTTGATCAGGTAGATGCGGCCGCGCGGCGAATCCAGTTCGTTGCCAAGCTCCAGATAGGTCGGGCAGGTGGCGAGGCAGAAGCCGCAATGCACGCAGCGCCGGAGGACGGAATCCGCCTCCTTGATGTCGGGATCGGCAAGCTGCGCGAGCGAGAAGGAGGTCTGCACCTAGGCCCCCGCCACCATGCGTCCGGGGTTCAGAATCCCGCGCGGGTCGAACTGCTCCTTCAGCCGCTTCGCCAGGGCCGCAAGCGGCGCCGGCTGCGGCTCGAAGGGCGGCACGGCGGCGCGCAGCGTCGGGCTGGCGCGCACCAAGGTCGCGTGGCCGCCGCCCGATGCCGCGACCGCGGCGCGGATCTCGCGCGCCAATGCATCCTTCCGCTCCGCCTCCACCTCGATCCAGATGAGCCCGCCCGACCAGTCGTAGAAATAGCGGATCTGGTGGGCGTTCCTGAGCCCTGCGACGATCGACGGCCCGGCGTTCGGTGACACGGAGACGCGCCAGACCGGACGCGATGACGTGCCGAAAGTCGAGGCGTCGCGCACCGCGCGCCAGGCGCCCTCCGATTGCGCGTCCTCAAGCACCGCGACCTCGCCGAGCCGGCCGACGAGCGCCGTCAGCTTCTCGGCCCGATAGTCGACGGAAGGCGGGATTCCTTCCAGGCGGATCATGGTCGCCGCGCGGCCGCCGGAGGCAAACGCCGCGTCCGGCACTTCCGCCACCAGGTTCTCCGGCAGATGCGCCGCGCCGGAGACGTCGAACGGCGTACCCATCGCCTTGCAGAGCGTGGTGACGGCGGAGAGGTCGTCGAGCCCGGCGATCACGAGCGTCGCGGAAGCTTCCGGCTTCGGGAGCACCTTGAACGTCGCCTCGGTGACGACGGCGAGCGTCCCCCACGAGCCGGCGAGAGCCTTGGAGAGGTCATAGCCGGTGACGTTCTTCACCACGCGCCCGCCGGACTTGAACGCCTCGCCGCGGCCGGAGACCGCCTTGATGCCGAGCACGTGGTCGCGCGCCCCGCCGACCTTCACGCGCCGCGGTCCGCTGGCGTTGGCGCCGAGCATGCCGCCGAGCGTGCCGCGCCCGCGCGTCCCGCCGAAGAGCGGTCCGTAATCCATGGGCTCGAAGGCGAGCATCTGATTGTAATCGGTGAGCAGGGTCTCGATCTCGCTCATCGGCGTGCCCGCCTTGGCCGACAGCACCAGCTCCTCCGGCTCGTAGAGCGTGACGCCGGAGAGCCCGGAGAGGTCGAGCCCGTATTCCGCCTGCACCGGCCGCCCCATGCCGCGCTTAGAGCCGTGGCCGAAGATTTCGAGCGGCGTCTCCTCCGCCGCCGCCCAGCGGACGGCGCCAAGCACGCCATCGGCGTCGACGGGCGTGAGCGTCGTCTCCATTCGGCGCGTCAAAACCTCGGCAGGTCGGGGAACGCCACCTGGCCCTTATGCACATGCATGCGGCCGAGCTCGGCGCAGCGGTGAAGCTCGGGAAACATCTTTCCCGGATTGAGCAGGTGCTTCGGGTCGAAGGCGCATTTCACCCGTTCCTGCTGGGCGAGGTCGTCCTTGGTGAACATGACGGGCATCAGATCGCGCTTCTCCACGCCGACGCCGTGCTCGCCGGTCAGCACGCCGCCGACCTCCACGCAGAGCCTCAGAATGTCGGCGCCGAAGGCTTCGGCGCGCTCCAGCTCGTCGGACTTGTTGGCGTCGTAGAGGATGAGCGGGTGCAGATTGCCGTCGCCGGCGTGAAAGACGTTGGCGACGCGCAGCCGGTATTTCTCGGAGAGCTCGCGCGTGCGCTGGAGCACTTGCGGCAACGCCTTCCGGGGGATGGTGCCGTCCATGCAGTAATAGTCCGGCGAGATGCGGCCGACGGCGGGAAACGCTGCCTTTCGCCCCGCCCAGAATTTCTCTCGCTCCATCTCGCTCTTCGACAGGCGGAAGCTCGATGCGTGGTTCTTCACGGCAATCGCTTCGACCCGTTCGAAGAGTGCTGAGACCTCGCGCTCGGGTCCGTCGAGTTCCACGATCAGGAGCGCCTCGACATTGCGCGGATAGCCGGCATGGACGAAGTCATCCGCTGCGTGGATCGCCGGCTTGTCCATCATCTCCATGCCGGCGGGGATGATGCCGGCGCCGATGATGTCGGCGACGCATTGCCCGGCATCCTCGCTCGTCGCGAAGCCGATCAGCGCCGCACGCGCGGTCTCCGGAGACCGCAGGATCCTGACCGTCACTTCGGTGACGACGCCAAGCAGGCCCTCCGAGCCGGTCATCAGGGCGAGCAGATCATAGCCCTCGGAGTCCAGATGCTTGCCGCCGAGGCGGATCACCTCGCCGTTGATCAGCACCATCTCCACGCCGAGCACGTTGTTGGCGGTGAGCCCATACTTCAGGCAATGCACGCCGCCGGAATTCTCCGCCACGTTGCCGCCGATCGAACAGGCGATCTGCGAGGAGGGATCGGGCGCGTAATAGAAGCCGCGATGCATGACAGCATTGGTCACGCCGAGATTGGTGACGCCCGGCTGAACCACGGCGACGCGGTTGTCGTAGTCGATCTCCAGGACCTTGTTGAACTTCGACATGACGAGAAGCACGCCGTCGGCGAGCGGCAAGGCACCGCCGGAAAGCGACGTGCCGGAGCCGCGCGGCACGACGCGCACGCCGTTCTCGCCGCAATAGCGCAGCACCCGGCTGACCTGCTCGACCGTCTCCGGGAGCACCGCCAGCATCGGCACCTGACGGTAGGCGGTAAGACCGTCGGTCTCAAAAGCCCTGAGGCTGTCAAAATCCGTGACCACGCCCTCGCCCGGGACGATGGCGCGCAGCTCCCGCGCGATCCCCGCCCGCTTGGCAAGCACGTCCGCCTTCGGCTTCGGCATGCTGAGCGTCATGAGCCCTTCACTAGGGCCTTTTTCCCGGCCTGTCGAATAGCCTTTGAGCCGGCTTCACGCGTCGTCGTTGTCGCGGCGGATACGGCGGACGAGGAGCCAGATCGCCAGCACGACCAGCGGCACCGAGGCGGCGACGACGAGGGTGGGGTCGACCCGCAGCCCGCTACCTTGCGCGCCGTGCGCCACGTAGCCGATCAGGCCGACCACGTAGTAGCTGACCGCCGCCACCGACAGCCCCTCCACCGTCCGCTGCAGACGCAGCTGAAGCTTGGCCCGCCGGTTCATCGAGCGCAGCAGGTCGCGGTTGCCCTTCTCAAGGTCGACGTCGACCCGCGTGCGCAGGAGATCGGCGGAGTGCGAGAGCTTCCACGACAAGAGCTCCTGCCGCTGCGAGACCGCCTCGCAGGTGCGCATTGCCGGGCGCAGCCGCCGGCCGAGGAAGTTGCTCCACGTCTCCTGGCCCGGCAGCGCGACCTCGTGCAGCACGCCGAGGCGCTGCAGGACGATCTCGTAATAAGCGCGGCTCGCCGCGAAGCGGTAAAGCGAGGCGACGGAATCCGCTTCAAGCTCGGCGGAGAGCGCGATCAGCTCGTCGAGCAGCCTGGCGCTCTCCGTGGGCGTGCGGTTGAGCGCGGCGGCGATGCGCGCAAGCTCCGCTTCTATCCGGTCGAGAGATGGCGCGAGCTTCTGCGCCTCGGGAAGCCCGAGCAGCGCCAGCATCCGGTAGGTCTCGATCTCGATGAGACGCTGGCTCAGCGCCCCGGCGCGCGCCGGCCCGAGCCCACGGTCGAGCACGACCATGCGCGTAAACCCGTCGCTGTCCTGGCGGAAGTCCGTCGCGCCCAGCGCCAGGCCGCCTTCCATCTCCGAATAGCCGAGGCTTGTCGGGTCGAAGAGGGCGAGCGCCGCCTCCGTCGCCTCGCTGCCGATGAGATCGAGGCGGATCGCGGCGATAAGCGGGCCCGGCTGCGTGAAGCTTTCGCCGAACGGATGCATGGTGAGCCTGGCGTCGAGCGTCTCCGTCGCCGGCGCGTCGAAGGTCCACGTGGTGAACTCGGTGTGCCGCTCCCAGCGCAGCCGCCCGCCTGCGATCTCCAGCGAGAGGTGGCGGATGTCGTCGGCCGGCCGCGGCCTCCCGCGACCTTCCTCCAGCCGCGCAAGCTCGTTCAGGTCGGCGGAGAAATCGCCGCCTGCCGCCAGGAAAGCCAGCCGGACGATGCTGCGCGGGGCCTCCAGAAGCTGGAACGGCCGTGCATGGATCTCGCCCACGAGGCGCGGCATCAGCGGATGCTCGACGAGGCCGAACGGCCCGCGCGCGGCGTGGGCCTTGGCGCCGTTCGGCTCGCTCAACGGAGGGTCCCTTGCGCCGCGTTGAGCGCAGAGCGCGTCGCCTGCCCCTGCGCATGGCGCGCGCAGGCACGCATTCTGCCGCGCGTTTGGATTTGACCGGTCCGGACGCGCGTGCCAATCGTGCCTGGAAGATCCGCCATGACATCACTATCCCCTAAGTCGCGCCGATGAGCGAGCCCGCCCAACCAAGCGCCGCCGGCACCAACCCCACGGTCGGCCTCTTCGTCACCTGCCTCGTCGATCTTTTTCGCCCGGCGGTCGGCTTCGCGGCGATCAAGCTCTTGGAGGATTCGGGGTGCCGCGTGGAGGTGCCGGAGGTGCAGACCTGCTGCGGTCAGCCTGCCTATAATTCAGGCGACAGGCGCGACGCCAAGGCGGTGGCGAAAGGGGTGATCGCGGCGTTTGAGCCTTACGATTACGTGGTCGCGCCTTCCGGCTCCTGCGCCGGGATGATCAGCCGCCATTATCCCGCGCTCCTCGCCGACGAGCCGCAATGGCAGTCGCGCGCCGAAACGCTCGCCGCCAAGACGCACGAGCTCATCAGCTTCCTGACCGATATGCGCGGGATGAAGGCGGTCGCCGCGCGCCATCAAGGCAGCGTTACCTATCACGATTCCTGCTCGGGCCTGCGCGAGCTCGGTATCCGCGAGCAGCCGCGCAAGCTTCTCTCGACGGTCGAGGGGCTGGAGCTTCGGGAATTGCCTGAAGCCGATGTCTGCTGCGGCTTCGGTGGAACCTTCTGCGTCAAATATCCCGACATCTCCAACGCCATCGTGGAGAAGAAGACGGCGGCGATCGCGAATACCGGCGCGGAGACGCTGCTGGCCGGCGATCTCGGCTGTCTCCTGAACATGGCCGGCAAGCTGAAGCGCGAAGGGCGCGAGACGAAATCGCGTCACGTCGCGGAGGTGCTCGCCGGGATGACCGACCAGCCGGCGATCGGCGAGGCGGAGTGACGTCCATGAGCGCGATGGAGATCAGTTCCAACCGCTTCAAGGAGAATGCCCGCCAAGCGCTTGACGACGCGCAGCTTCAGCGCGCGCTGAACCATGTCCGCTACAACTTCATCGGCAAGCGCGCCAAGGCCGTCGCGGCGCTGCCGGAGTTCGAGCAGCTTCGCGACGACGCGCGCGCCATCAAGGACCACACGCTCAACCACCTCGACCTCTATCTGGAGGCCTACGAAGCGCGCGTGACCGCCCAGGGAGGGCAGGTGCATTTCGCCGAGACGGCGGAGGACGCGCGCACGACGATCCTCGACATCTGCCGCAGGACGGGTGCAAAGACAGCCACCAAGGGCAAGTCGATGATCTCCGAGGAGATCGGGCTCAACACCTACCTGCACGAGAACGGCATCGAGCCCATCGAGACCGATCTCGGCGAATACATCATTCAGCTCCGCGGCGAGACACCGAGCCACATCATCGCGCCGGCGGTGCACGTGAACAAGGATCAGGTGGAGGCGGATTTCCGCCGCGCCCATACTTGGCTTCCGCGGGACCGTGACCTCTCCGATCCGAAAAGCCTGCTCGCCGAGGCGCGCGGCATCCTGCGCGACCGTTTCCTTGCCGCCGACGTCGGCATCACCGGCGCGAATTTCCTCGTCGCGGAGACCGGCTCATCGATCATCGTTACAAACGAGGGCAACGGCGACCTGACGCAGATCCTGCCGCGCATCCACATCGTCATTGCCTCGATCGAGAAGATCGTGCCGACCCTGGAAGACGCCTCGACCATCCTGCGTCTTCTCGCGCGCTCCGCCACCGGGCAGGACATGTCGGTCTATACGACGGTCTCCACCGGCCCGCGCCGTCCGGACGACCCCGACGGACCGCACGAATATCACGTCGTGATCCTCGACAATGGCCGCACCGCCATGCTCGGCACGGAGTTCCAGGCAATGCTGCGCTGCATCCGCTGCGGCGCCTGCATGAACCATTGCCCGGTCTATCACGCGATCGGCGGGCACGCGTACGGCGCGACCTATCCGGGCCCCATGGGCCAGGTACTCGACCCGGCGATCTTCGGACTCGCGAAGACGCATCAGCTGCCCAACGCATCGACCTTCTGCGGGCGCTGCGAGAGCGTCTGCCCGATGAAGATCCCGCTGCCCGGGCTGATGCGCCATTGGCGCGACAAGGAGTTCGAGCGCGGCCTTTCGCCGGTGACGCAGCGCACCGGAATTCGCGTCTGGGCGTTCTTCGCGCGGCGGCCGGCGCTCTACCGCTTCTTCACGCGCATCGCCATGCGCGCGCTCGCCAATCTCGGGCATGGAGAAGGCCGATTGCGTTCCCTGCCCCTTGCTGGCGGCTGGACCCGCCACCGCGACATGCCGGCGCCGGCCGGCCACACGTTCATGGATCTCTATAAGGCCCGCCGCCCGGCGCGTGGCAATGCAGGAGCGGGGGCGTGAGCAGTGCGCGTGACATTGTCTTCGCCAAGGTGCGGCGCTCGCTCCGTGTCACCGGCGACGACGCGGCGCGAAAGCACGAAGTGGAGGCGCGGCTTGCGGCGGCAGCGCCGAATACCGTGCCGCAACGCGGGCAGCTCGATCGCGATGGCAAGGTCGCGATGTTCTGCGATCTGGCCGAGAAGGCCGCGGCCACGGTCGAGCGTGTAGCCTCGCCGGCCGACGTGCCGGCGGCGATCGCGCGCTTCTTGCGCGGACACAATCTTCCATTGCAGGTGCGCAGCGGCGACGACGCGGCAATCGCGGAGCTTCCGTGGAAGAACGAGCCGCATCTTGAACGCGTCACGGGGCCATCGGACGGTCGCGACGCCGTCTCCTTCAGCCATGCCTTCGGCGCCGTGGCGGAGTTGGGAACCTTGATGCTTCTCTCCGGACCGGAGAACCCGACGACGCTGAATTTCCTGCCGGCGTCCCAGATCGTGATGGTGAGGGCGGACGACGTTGCCGGCGACTATGAAACCCTCTGGCGCCGCCTCCGCGAGCGCTACGGAGCGGGCGTCTTGCCGCGCACGGTGAACTTGGTGACCGGGCCCTCGCGGTCCGCCGATATCGAGCAGACGCTGATCCTCGGCGCCCACGGGCCGCGCGACCTGCACATCTTGGTGGTGGGCTGAGACGAGCCGGGGCTTTCCGGTCGGAGTGGAGAGCGCCGAAAAAGCCGGTCGACAGGTGTCGCATCGCTGGACAACCCTGTGAGACGCCCGTATCGTTTTTCTCAAAATAACCGGCTTGCAGCCAGCCGGATGAGGAAACGACTTTGGGGTAGACGCCAGCGTGGCTGTCCTTGAGCTCAGCAAGATATCGAAGCATTTCGGCGCGATCACAGCGCTGACGGAAGTCGATCTGTCGCTTGAGCCGGGCGAGGTGCTCGGGCTCATGGGCGACAACGGCGCCGGCAAGTCGACGCTCGTCAAGATCATCGCCGGCAACTTTCCGCCTTCCTCCGGTAAGATCCTCGTGGAGGGTGCGCAGGCGCATTTCCACCGGCCCGTCGAGGCGCGGGAGAAGGGGATCGAGATCGTCTATCAGGACTTGGCGCTCTGCGACAATCTGACCGCCGCCGCCAACGTCTTCCTGGGGCGCGAGATATCGAGGCGCGTCGGGCCGATCAAATTCATGGATTTTCGTACCATGTACGCGCGCGCCGGCGAGCTCTTCAATGAGCTGAAGTCGGAGACGCGGCCGCGCGATCTGGTGCGCAAGATGTCGGGCGGCCAGCGCCAGGCCGTGGCGATTGCGCGCACGCGCCTCGCCGATTCCAAAATCGTGCTGATGGACGAGCCGACCGCGGCGATCTCAGTGCGTCAGGTCGCGGAGGTTCTCGACCTGATCCGGCGGTTGCGCGACCAGGGCATCGCCATCGTGCTGATCAGCCACCGCATGCCTGACGTGTTCTCCGTCGCCGACCGCGTCTGTGTCTTGAGGCGCGGGCGCAAGGTGGCGGAGAAGTTGGTCACCGATTCCAGTCCCGAGGAAGTCACCGGCCTGATCACGGGAGCCATCCATGCTGCCTGATGGATCGCCGGCCGGAACCGCGGGCGCCACGCATGCCGGCCCGAGTGGCGTCTCGATCGACGACGTCGTCGGTATCAAGGAGCAGACGCTCTTTGAGAAAGTGATTTCAAGCCAGCCGTTCTGGGTGACGGTCGCTCTCGCCGGGATCGTTCTTCTGATGTGTATTCTCCAGCCGCAGGCCTTCGCCTCCACGGAGAACTTCTACAATATCACGCGCAACTTCGCGTATATCGGCATCATGTCGGTCGGCATGGTGGCCGTCATCATCACCGGCGGCATCGACCTCTCCGTCGGCTCGACGATGGGTCTTGTCGGCGTCGTCTGCGGCATCATCCTGCAAGCCGGCTATCACTGGGCGCTTGCCATCGTCGCGGGGCTCGCGGCGGGCGCGCTCGTGGGGCTGATCAACGGCGTGCTGATCGCCTATATCGGCCTCTCCGCCTTCGTCGTCACGCTCGGCATGCTTTCCTTCGCGCGCTCGGTCGCCATCGTCCTGTCGCAGAACAAGATGATCTATAATTTCGGCCCATATAAGCCCGGCTTCCGTGCGTTCGGCGGCGGCGAGTTCCTCTATATGTCGCACATGGTCTGGGCGCTGATCATCCTCGTGATCGTCGTCGGCGTGATCCTGAAGTTCACCACCTGGGGCCGGCACCTTTATGCGGTCGGCGGCAACGAGCAGGCGGCGCGCCTGACCGGCGTGCCCGTCGACCGCGTCAAGACGCAGGCCTACATGCTCTCCGGACTGACCGCGGCGATCGCCGCCATCATGGTGGTCGGCTGGCAAGGTTCCGCCATCAACGCGCTCGGCACCGGCTACGAACTGAAGGTGATCGCCTCCACCGTCATCGGCGGCGCCAACCTGATGGGCGGGGAGGGCGGCACTTACGGTTCCTTTGTCGGCGCCGCGCTCTTGGAGGTCATCCGCAACTCGCTCCTCATGCAGGGGATCGATTCGAATTGGCAAGGCGCCTTTGTCGGCGTCTTCATCGTTCTCGCGGTTCTGCTTGAAAAGATCCGTGGGCGGAGGCGCGCCTGACCCTGCAATGGGCGCCGCGTCTCTCTACTTGTAGGAAAAGGGAGGAATGGAATGAGAAAATTACTGACAGGAGCCGCGTTCGTCGCGGGGGCCATGATGGCCGGCGCCTTCTTCGCTGGCCATGCCAGCGCTGCCGATAAGCTCGTCATCGCGGTGGTTCCGAAGAACCTGAACAACCCCTTCTTCGACCAGGCGAAGCTCGGTTGCGAGAAGGCCGTCAAGGAGATCGGCGAGGACAAGGTGGAGTGCTATTTCACCGGTCCCGGCGAGCATGGCGGCGGCGATGAGCAGGTGCAGATCGTTGGCGACCTGATCGCCAAGGGGGTCGACGGCATCGCCGTGTCGCCCTCTAACGCCGCGGCGATGGCGAGCGTCCTGCCGGACGCGAAGGCGAAGGGCATCCCGGTCCTGACCTGGGACTCCGACCTGCTGCCGGAAAACCAGGACCTGCGCGTCGCCTATATCGGCACGCACAACTACGACATCGGCGTCAACATCGCGAAGCTCGTGCAGAAGATTAAGCCGAACGGCGGCACCATCTGCATCCAGTCCGGCGGCGCCGCGGCGGCCAACCACAACGAGCGCATGCAGGGCATCCGCGACACGCTGGCCGGCGGAACGATGAGCGCGGAGTCTCCCGGCGAGCGCCTCACCGGGCAGAACGGGTGGACCGAAGTCGACGGTTGCCCGCTCTACACCAACGATGACTTCCCGCTGTCGGTGCAGCAGATGGAAGACATTCTGGGCAAGTATCCGGACCTCGACGCCTTCACGCCGACCGGCGGCTTCCCGCAGTTCGTGCCTGACGCCTATCGCGACGTCGCGTCGAAGTACAAGGACAAGATCGCCGACGGCTCGCTGGCGCTCGTCGTCGCCGACACGCTGCCGGTGCAGATCGACCTGATGAAGGAAGGCCTCTCGGCCGGTCAGGTCGGACAGCGTCCCTTCGAGATGGGCTACAAGGTCATCTACGCGATCAAGGACATGAAGGAAGGCAAGCCGGCGCCGGCCGACCCGACCTATACGGGTCTTGACGTCTGCACGCCCGACACGGCCGACACCTGCATCGGCGGCTGATCGTAGCGCGCTTCGAGAATTGGCGGGCGGGGCTTCGGCTCCGCCCGTTTTCTTTCGGTTGCGCTCGCTAGGGCGCGAAGACCTCGGCGAGCTGCTGGCGCTCCGCGGGGCCGACGCCGAGCGATGCCTCGATGCGGCTCAGGAAGTCGGCGTATTCGTCCCAGCGCAGCACGCCGTCCTCCGCCATGCGCTCCGCCATGTAGATGGCAACGCCGGCAAGCTCCGTCACGAAGACGACGTTGTCGCGCGGTTTCCCGCGCTCGCCCCCGACGCGCCGCTGCGCTGCTTTTGCGAAGGCCTCGCGACCGCCCTCGCAAAGGCCAGCAGAGACCTTCGCCCGGTCAGCCGGCTCAAGCTGCCCCACGAAGTTCCCGATCATCATTGCGGCGATCTGCAGCGCGGAGGTGGGCGGCGGCACGCCGGCTTCGAAATGCGCGCGGATCGTCGGCTTTAGCATGGGGAAGTCGCGGGCGAACTGCCGCTTCGGCGGATAAAGCAGGAGCAGCGCGTCGAGATGCTTCATCACCGCGTCGCGATGGTTGAGCCGTCGCACGAAGCTTCGCATTTCTCTTTGCCCCTCAGAGCCCCTTCCATTCTGATTGAATCAGAATGGGGGCTCCGTCCGTTTTCTTGAGCATGATCTTGTCCGAAAACCGGTTCCCACTTTTCGGCATCATGCTCTAGCGCCACACGGCCTGAAGGTCGCTCAGGATCGCGCGCGCCGCGTTGTGCCCCGGGGCGCCGGTGACCCCGCCGCCCGGATGCGTGCCCGAGCCGCACATATAAAGGCCCGGGATCGGCGCGCGATAGTCCGCATGTCCGATCGCCGGGCGCGCGGAGAATATCTGGTCGAGCGATAAGGCACCGTGGAAGATGTCGCCGCCGAGGAGGCCGAAGGTGCGCTCCAGATCGAGCGGGGAGAGAACCTGCCGGCCGATCACCGAGGCGGAGAAATTCGGGGCGTAGGCGTTCACCGTTTCGATCATCAGGTCGGCGACCGTCTCCTTGTGCGCGTCCCACGACGCGCCGCCGGGAAAATCCGCCGGCAGGATAGGCGCGACGTGCTGGCAGAAGAGGCTCGCGACATGCTGCCCAGGCGGCGCGAGCGTGTCGTCGAGCGTCGACGGAATCAGCATCTCGATCACCGGCGCCTTCGACCAGCCATGCGCCTTTGCGTCGAGATAGGCCTGGTCCATGTAGCCGAGGCTCGGCGCGATGATGATGCCGGAGGTGTGATGCGTGGCCCGCGCCTTGCCCGGAGCCGCTGAAAAATCCGGCAGCTCCGAAAGCGCAACATTCATGCGGAAGCTGCCGGAGCCGCAGCGCCAATGCTCCATGCGCCGCAGGAAATCCGCCGGCAGCGCCGCGGGGTCGACAAGCCGCGTGAAGAGGAGCTTCGGGTTCAGGTTCGAGACGACGGTTTTGGCGCGCAAGATATCGCCCGCCTCGGTGACGACACCCACGGCCTGACCGTTCTCGATCAGCACCTCGCTCACCGCGGCATCGGTGCGGATATCGACGCCGCGCGCAGCGCAGCACTTCGCCATCGCCTGGGTGATCGCGCCCATGCCGCCGATGGCGTGGCCCCAGACGCCCTTCCTGCCGTTCGTCTCGCCGAAGACGTGGTGGAGGAGGACGTAGGCCGTGCCCTGCGCATAGGGGCTCTGATAGGTGCCGACGATGCCGTCGAAGCCGAACATCGCCTTCACCGGATCGCTTTCGAACCAGCTGTCGAGGAAGTCGCCGGCGGATTTGAGCAGCAGGTCGAGGAAATCGCGCCGCGCCTCCGCGTCGAGACCGGCGAGCCGGCGCGCGAAAGGCGCGGCCTGCATCAATGCCGGCAGCGTGCGCCAGCCCTCCGCGGCAAGGTCGGGCGGCGTGCTCAAGACGAGATCGCGCAGGATATCGGCGACGCGCTCCAGCCGCGCCGTATAGTCGTCGAGCCGCTCCGCGTCCTTCGCCGAGAACTTCGCGACCTCGGCCTTCGTCTCCGCTCCGCCGATCTTGAGATGGCGCCCGTCGGGAAGCGGCAGGAAATTCGCGAGCTCCCGCTCAACGATCCTGAGCCCGTGCGTCGGCAGCGCCATGTCGCGCACGATCTTCGGGTTCAGCAGTGAGACCGTGTAGGAGGCGACGGAATTGCGGAAACCGGGATGGAATTCTTCCGTCACCGCCGCGCCGCCGACGATATGCCGGCGCTCCAAGACGACGACCTTCAGCCCCGCTTCCGCGAGATAGGCGGCGCAGACGAGGCCGTTATGCCCGCCTCCGATGACGATGGCGTCGGTTTCGTGCTGCGGCATGCGGCAAGCTACCCTTCATCCACCCGCGGTTACCATCATCAGCATCTCCTACATGACAAAATTGTTGCCCCGCTTGCCGTAACGCCTTCATCCCGCTACAAATCCCGCCGCCCCGCGGATCGCGGGAATCGCAGCGAGAACGAGCCGAACTCTATGGCCTGCCCCGCGTATCCTCCGAGTCGACACCTTTACCGTCTTATGATCCTGGCCCCGGCGCTGGTCGTGCCGCTCGCGACATCGGCCTTCGCGCTCGACGCGGCGATCGTGAAGGGCCTGCGCGAGCTCGATCTCGGAGCGCGGCTTGAGCAGCGCTGCGACTACGAGGCGATGCTCAGGATCGCCAAGGACAAGAAAGGCTACCGCCCCGACCGCGTCGTGGCCGGCGCGACGGCGGAAGCGAAGGTGGAGGGCGACCAGATCCAGGGCGAAGGCGCGGCCTTCCGCTCCAAGGGCAAGTGGTATCGGCTCTCCTATGTCTGCAAGACGTCCGACGATCATATGGACGTGCTCGATTTCGACTATCAGATCGGGGACGCCATCCCAGAGGACAAATGGGACCAGTACGGCCTCTGGGAATAGGCGGCTGAGCCGCGCGCCGGCCGAAACGCGGCGTCGAACCGAAAAACCCCGCAGGTTGCCGCCGCGCCCCCATCCCGCTACACAGGCGCCGCCCGCCAAAAGCCCGTCGCGCCGCGGGCTTTCTCTTATTCGGGGCTAGTATCCGGGAACCTGAATTTCCGCCGATGTCCGATCGCAGGAACAAGCTTGAGCCGAAACTGCCGCGCGGCTTCGCCGATCGCGGACCGGAGGATATCCGCGCCGTCGACAGGATGATGGCGACGATCAAGGCGGTCTACGAGCGCTACGGCTTCGAGCCGGTGGAGACGCCGTTCGTCGAATATACCGAGGCGCTGGGAAAATTCCTGCCCGACCAGGACCGCCCGAACGAGGGCGTGTTCTCCTTCCAGGACGAGGACGAAGCCTGGCTGTCGCTCCGCTACGATCTGACCGCGCCGCTCGCGCGATACGTCGCGGAGAATTACGAGCGGCTACCGAAGCCTTATCGCAGCTATCGCGCCGGCTGGGTGTTCCGCAACGAGAAGCCGGGGCCGGGGCGCTTCCGCCAGTTCATGCAGTTCGATGCCGATACGGTCGGCGCGTCGTCGCCGGCGGCGGACGCGGAGATCTGCATGATGGCCGCCGACACGATGGAGGCGCTCGGATTCGAGCGCGGCCAATACGTCATCAAGGTGAACAACCGGAAGGTGCTCGATGGCGTGATGGAGGCGATTGGTCTCGGCGGTGAGGAGAATGCGGGGCGGAGGCTCACGGTGCTCAGAGCGATCGACAAGCTGGATCGGCTGGGCATCGAGGGGGTGTCGCGAGCTGCTTGGAGAAGGTCGCAAGGACGAGAGCGGTGACTTCACGAAGGGCGCGGGACTTGACCGACGGAACAGATCGACTGCGATCTTGAGTGCCTGACGTGGACCGCATTCGAAGAACGGACGAGTCGGCACTGACGTTGAAGGCAACCGGATGCGTGACAGCTTGACGTGGCAAGTTTCCGAACTGGGCTATTCGCGCGTCCGGAGAATCGAATCGCTGATACGAGGGGATGGAGCGAGCTCGGGGATATTCGATCTGCTTGTGTCAGTCGGCCGGCTATGAGCGATCGAATTCAGATCGATCCCTCCGTCGTGCGCGGCCTCGAATACTACACCGGCCCCGTCTTCGAGGCGCAGCTCAACTTCGAAGTGCCGAACGAGAAGGGCGAGCCCGTCGTCTTCGGCTCGGTCGGCGGGGGCGGGCGCTATGACGGCCTCGTCGGCCGCTTCCGTGGCGAGGACGTTCCGGCGACCGGCTTCTCCGTCGGCGTGTCGCGTCTCGCCGCCGCGCTGAAGGCCGTCGGCAAGCTCGGTGAGGAAGGCGCGAACGGTCCCGTCGTCGTCACCGTCATGGATAAGGGCCGCCTCGCCGACTACCAGAAGATCGTCGCCGATCTCCGCAATGCCGGCGTCGCGGCGGAGATGTATCTCGGCTCCTCCGGAATGAAGGCGCAGCTCAAATACGCCGACCGGAGGAATTCGCCGGCGGCCATCATCGCCGGCTCGAACGAGTTCGATGCCGGCAAGCTGCAGGTGAAGGACCTTATCGCCGGCAAGGCCGAGGCCGCCGCGATCGCCTCCAATGAAGCGTGGCGCGAGGAGCGTCCCGGGCAGTTCGAGGTGGATGCGAAGGACATCGTTGCTGAAGTGAAGAAGCTGCTTCAGAAGCAGCGGGGCGGATGAGCTGGCCTATGACGGCAGCTCGGCCGCTCAGGACTGTCGTCATGCCCGGACTTGATCCGGGCATCCATTCCGTGACGCGCGCGGCGGTCTCGACCGCGACGGAATGGATTGCTGGGTCAAGCCCGGCAATGACGACAAGGTTGGGCGTTGGAAGCGCTCTCCCCTCTCCCAACAAGAGGGCGAGGGTACGCTGCAGCGGCGTCGCGCCTCTATGAGTTCGCTCACACCCCGCCTGCGTGCGCTTTTCGACGGCGCCGGTGCGCGCTTCGTCGAATTGCCGGTGCTGCATCCGGCCGATCCGTTCCTGGAGACGGCGGGGGAGGACATCCGCCGACGCATGTTCGTGACGGAGGGGCCGCAGGGCGAGCGGCTGGCGCTTCGCCCGGACTTCACCATCCCGGTGTGCCTGGCACATCTCAACGAGAAGAATGGCCCGGCGCGCTACGCCTATCAGGGCCTCGTCTTCCGCCGCCATGACCAGGGCTCGCCGGAGCGGCTGGAGACCGGCTACGAGGATATCGGCGGCGCGGACTCGCCCGACGGGCGCATCAAGGCCGACGCGGAGGCGCTGGCGCTCGCAATCGCCTGCGCCGCTGAAGCCGCGCCCGGAACGGCATTAGGCGAGATCGCCGTCAGGCTCGGCGACATCACGCTCTTCACCGCGCTCCTCCGCGCGCTCGGTCTCCCCGGACGCTGGCGGCGGAGGCTCCGCCGTTCCTTCGGCCTGCCCGGCGTCATGGCGGCAAACCTTTTGCGCATGACCGCGGCGCGCGACGCGGAAGACCGCCGTCTCGATCCGACGCTTCGCGCGGTCGCCGATGACGAGGCGGCTCTCGTCGCGCTCCTTGCCGAAAGGCGGACCACGCACGGACACCAGGACGGCGCCGGTCGCTCCCCTGAGGAGATCGCCGAGCGCTTCCTCTCCGGGCGCGCGATCCCCGACGCCGCGGTCGCGGCGCGCGCCGCGAAAGTCGTCGGCGAATATCTGGCGCTTCAGGCGCCGCTCGGCGCGGCGACCGATTCGCTCCGCACCTTCGCCGCGCGCCACGCGCTCGATTTCGACGAGGCGATCGCGTTCTTCGGGAAGCGCGCCGAGGCGATCGCCGCGCGCGTGCCCACCACCGCGATGCGCTTCGAGGCCGGCTTCGGCCGCCCGCTCGACTACTACACCGGGCTTGTCTTCGAGCTTCGGGTCGCCACGCTTGCCGAGCCGCCGATCGGCGGCGGCCGCTACGACCGGCTGATGGAGATGCTCGGCGCCGGCCGGCCGATCCCGGCCGTCGGCTTCACCATGCGGCTCGACCAGATCGGGGACCGGGTCGGCGGGGAGGGGACGCCATGAGCGGCGCGCTTGTCCTCGCGCTCCCGTCGAAGGGCCGGCTCATGGAGGAGGCGGAGGCGCTCTTTGCGCGCGCCGGTCTGCCGGTTCAAACGAACGGACGCCGCTATCGCGGCCGCCTCGCCGGCATCGAGGGTGTCGAGATTGCCTTCCTTTCCGCCTCCGAGATCGCGCGCGAGCTTGCCGCCGGCAGCGTCCACCTGGGCATCACCGGCGAGGACCTGGTGCGCGAGACGGTCGCCGGCTGGGAAGCGAGGATCGTGCTTCTCGCGGGCCTCGGCTTCGGCGCGGCGAACGTCGTCGTCGCCGTCCCGGAGCTTTGGATCGACGTCTGGACCATGGAGGACCTCGACGACGTCGCGGCGGGGTTCCGCGCCCGCCATGGACGCCGCATGCGCATCGCCACCAAATACTGGAACCTGACGCAGGGCTTCTTCGCCGCGCACGGCATTGCGCTCTACCGCGTGGTTGAAAGCCTCGGCGCGACGGAGGGCGCGCCGGCCGCCGGCACCGCTGACCTGATCGTCGACATCACCACCACCGGCTCGACCCTCGCCGCCAATCATTTGAAGGTGCTCGACGACGGGCTGATCCTGAAATCGGAAGCGAAGCTTGCCGCCTCGCACGCGGCGGCGTGGGACGCGGATGCGCGCGCGATCGCGGGGGCGCTTCTTCAGCGCCTTGCGAAGGCGGGTGTCGCGATCGACGAAGGCGCGGCACGGACCATCGCGTCCGAGTGAGGCGGAAGTCGCTGCGCGGCAACCGGCGGCTACATTTCGCATCGATTTTAGCGTCGCCGAACCTGAAGTGCTTAAGCGAGCTGAAACCTTGTTGGCGACTTCGGAGGAACGCGGGCCTGCCAGAAAAATTCTCCTGCCGCGATTTCGATCGTATGTCAATTCAACAGGAGGCGATCATGAAGAAGCGCGATTGGATCTTTGCAGCGAGCCTCGTTGCGGCGCTCGCCTGGACGAATGCACCGGCTTCGGCGCAGTCCGTCAACCTCGGCGGCATCACCGGCGGCAATGCGACCGCCAGCACCGGAAACTTGGGCGGCGGCCTTAGCGGCGGCGGTGGGGGCGGTTCCAGCGCCACCGCTTCGACCTCCGGCGGGAGCCTCCTCGGCGGTTCCGGCCCTACCACCGGCAACGTCACCGTCGGCGGTAACAACATCATCGACGGCACCGGCCCGGCCACCGCCGACGTCAAAATCGGCGAAGGCACCGCCTCCGGCAACCCCACCGGCTCGATCGTGATCGGCACCGGCAGCAACCCGGTCAACGACGGCACGACGGCCACCGTTGTTCTCAACCCCGGCGGCGCGGTCGTGGGGATCGATACGAACGGCGACGGCGTCGCCGATCAGCCGGTATCCAATCAGCCGGTAAGCACGCAGCAAATCCAGACGGCGCTCAGCAATCTCGACAATTCGGAGGTGGCGCTGCTCAAGACGAAGTGCCGTGACGTGATGAGCAGTCCGGGCGCTTTCGACCGCGCGACCGTTGCCCTTTGCGCGACTCTCGCCAAGCTCTGACGTCCGCACGCTTTAGAAAAAGAAAGGGGCCCGCGAGGGGCCCCTTTCGATTTTCTGAGGGTGGCAGACCTTAGAAGTCCATGCCGCCCATTCCGCCGCCACCCGGCATCGGGGGCATGGCGGGCGAGTCCTTCTTCGGCGCCTCGGCGATCATCGCCTCGGTCATCACCAGGAGGCCGGCGACGGACGCTGCGTCCTGCAGGGCCACACGCACGACCTTGGTCGGGTCGATGATGCCGGCCTGGACGAGGTCCTTGTATTCCTCGGCCTGGGCGTCGAAGCCGAACGTGTTCGACTTGTTCTCCAAGACCTTGCCGACCACGATCGAAGCGTCCACGCCGGAATTCTGCGCGATCTGACGGATCGGCAACTCAAGCGCCTTCATCACGATCTTGATGCCGGCCTGAACGTCCGGGTTCTCGCTGGAGAGCTTGTCGACCGCCTTGCGCGCGCGCAGCAACGCAACGCCGCCGCCCGGCACGACGCCTTCCTCGACCGCCGCACGCGTGGCGTTCAAGGCATCGTCGACGCGATCCTTCTTCTCCTTCACCTCGACCTCGCTCGCGCCGCCGACGCGGATCACCGCGACGCCGCCGGCGAGCTTGGCAAGCCGCTCCTGCAGCTTCTCGCGGTCGTAGTCGGAGGTGGTCTCCTCGATCTGCGCCTTGATCTGGCTGATGCGGCCCTCGATGTCCTTCTTCTTGCCGGAGCCGTCGACGATGGTCGTCTCTTCCTTGGAGATCGCCACCTTCTTGGCGCGGCCGAGCATGTCGAGCGTGACGCTCTCAAGCTTGATGCCGAGGTCTTCGGAGATGAGCTGCCCGCCGGTCAAGGTGGCGATGTCCTGCAGCATGGCCTTGCGGCGATCGCCGAAGCCGGGCGCCTTCACTGCCGCGACCTTCAGGCCGCCACGCAGCTTGTTGACGACGAGCGTCGCCAGTGCCTCGCCTTCCACGTCCTCAGCGATGATGAGGAGCGGACGGCCGGACTGCACCACGGCTTCCAGAACCGGAAGCATCGCCTGCAGGTTGGAGAGCTTCTTCTCGAAGAGCAGGATGTAGGGGTCCTCGAGGTCGGCGATCATCTTCTCCGCGTTGGTGATGAAGTAGGGAGAGATGTAGCCGCGGTCGAACTGCATGCCTTCGACGACTTCCAGCTCGGTCTCCAGCGACTTCGCTTCCTCGACGGTGATCACGCCCTCGTTGCCGACCTTCTGCATGGCCTCGGCGATCATGTTGCCGACGGTGGTGTCGCCGTTGGCCGAGATGGTGCCGACCTGCGCCACTTCGGCGGAGGTGTTGATCTTCTTCGACTGCTTCTGCAGCTCCTTGACCACCGAAGTGACCGCGAGATCGATGCCGCGCTTCAGGTCCATCGGGTTCATGCCGGCGGCGACGTATTTGGCGCCTTCCTTGACGATGGCATGGGCAAGCACGGTCGCCGTCGTGGTGCCGTCGCCGGCGATGTCGTTGGTCTTCGACGCGACTTCGCGCACCATCTGCGCGCCCATGTTCTCGAACTTGTCCTCAAGCTCGATTTCCTTGGCGACCGTCACGCCGTCCTTGGTGATGCGCGGAGCGCCGAACGACTTCTCGATCACCACGTTGCGGCCCTTGGGGCCGAGCGTGATGCGAACCGCGTTCGCCAGGATGTCGACGCCGCGGAGCATCTTCTCACGCGCATCGGCGGAGAATCTTACGTCTTTCGCTGCCATTGTTTGGATTCCTCGTGTTCGGATATGTCTGAAAGGGGCGAGTTAGGCGGCCTTCCGCTTTGCGGTGGGCGTGCCTTCAACGATGCCCATGACGTCGGACTCCTTCATGATCAGGAGCTCCTCGCCGTCGATCTTGACCTCTGTGCCGGACCATTTGCCGAACAGGATGCGATCGCCGACCTTGACGTCGAGCGGCTGAACCTTGCCGGCCTCGTCGCGGGCGCCGGGACCGACGGCGACGACCTCACCTTCCTGCGGCTTCTCCTGGGCGGTATCCGGAATGATGATGCCGCCCTTGGTCTTCTCTTCGGAAGCAAGGCGGCGGACGACGACTCGGTCGTGCAGTGGACGGAAATGCATGTGTTCCTCTTCCCTCTTGGGGTCACATTGAGGGGCAAGCGCCCCTTATGATCGTGAAAGGGGGCGAAGCCCCCTTTGATCCGGGCTGCTAGCACTCACGGATCGCGAGTGCCAACAGGTGCCGAGGAGATAGGAAACCGCGGAAATCCTGTCAATGGCGGCGTGCGTGCCACGGCAAAAAAATGCCGTCACGTCCGCGCCGACAGCGACCGGAAGGGCGCCCGCGGAACGGCGGGAGCAGGTCCGGACGGTGCGGCGTGCGGTCGCGGAGAAATCCGCCCCGACTCAGCCCCCGGACGGCAGCGTGATCGCGAAGGGGACCTCGAACATGCCGCTCTTGTCGGAGTTCTGGTCGCGGACCGTGAAAATCGCCTTGTAGTCGCCGGGTCTCAGGAACGGCACGGCGAAGGAGAGCGTCATGGAGAATTCCCGCTTGTTGGGCGTGCTCGGCGTCGACAGCGAGAAAACGTCCTTCGCCTCGCCCAGGACCTGGCCGGTCGTGTTCTCGATGGCCAGGTCGGCGGTGAAGCCGATCGTGCTTGAGGCGCCGGAGCCGCCGTAGCCGAAACAGACCGGCTCGACATAGACCATCATCTTCTCGTCCGGCTTGAAGGTGGTGTCCGCCCGTTCGGAGTAAATGCCGTATCCGCCTGAGGAATCGACGATTGCGACCTTGCGGAAGGCAAGCGGGCTCGCTTCGCAGATCGAGTCCATCGCGGCGGAAAGCGCGTCGAGCGCCTCCGCGGTCTTGCCCTCCACGACCAGCGCCTCGGCGCGTGTCGCCGCGTCGACGGCCGGGCCGGCTGCCGCGGCCGATGCCGCGCACACGAACATAAGCGCCGAAAGCGACGCCGCCTTGAAGATCATAACGCCCTCCAACCCCGGTATTCTCGGTTCCGGGTCATCGTGAGCAGAAGCGGCGCGAAGCGCAAGCCCCTGCTTGCATTCGGATTTTCTGGTATCTCAGCCCGCCGCTCGCGGGAAATCCGGGGATCAGGCCTTCCCGGGACCGACGGTCACGACCGAAAAGCCGTCGCCCCAGATGCGCTTCGCGACCCGCTTCACGTCGTCAAGCGTCACCGACCGGATCATCGCGTTGCGGCGGTCGATATAGTCGATGCCGAGATTATCGAGCTGGAAGTTCAGAAGGTTGCGCGCGATCTTCCGCGAGGAATCGAAGCGCAGCGCGAAATTGCCGATGAGATAATCCTTGGTGTCGGCAAGCTCCTCCGCCGTCGGACCGTCCTTGGCGAAGCGCTCGATCTCCTCGCGCATGATGTCGACCGTCTCGTCGGTCTTGGCGGCGTCGACCGAGGTCGCGGCAACGAAGGCGCCGGCGTGATCGTAGGGAAGCAGGCTCGAGCCGACCGAATAGGCGAGGCCGCGCTTCTCGCGCACCGCCTTGTAGAGGCGCGAGGAGAAGGTGCCGCCGCCCAGGATCTCGTCGGCGACGTAAGCAGGGATGAAGTCGGGATCGTCGCGCTTCATCCCCGGGCCGCCGATGCGGATCGCCGCCTGCGGAACACTGAGTTCCTCGTGCGCGGTCTTGCCGATTGCCGGGGACGTGTCGGGGACCGGCGTCAGCGCGGCGTGCTCCGGCAGGGCGCCGAACACCCGATCGAGCGCGTCGGCGGCGGTCTTGGCGTCGAGCGCGCCGACGAAGACGACGTAGAGATTGTCGCGCGCCATCGTGCGATCGTGAAAGGCGTGCAGGTCGTCGGCGGTGATCGCCGCCACGCTCTCCGTGGTTCCGTCCGTCGGTTCGCCGTAAGGATGCTTGCCGAAAAGGGTCTCGGAAAAGAGCTTGGTCGCGATTTCGCTTGGGTCGGATTCGTTCTGTCGGAGATTTGCGAGGATCTGACCGCGGATACGCTCCACCGGCTCGGCGTCGAAACGCGGCGCGGTGACCGCCGCGCGGAAGAGGTCGAAGGCTTCGTCGAGATTGGTGGAGAGCGTGCGGAGGCTGCCGTAGAACGCGTCGGGTGCCGCGTCGAAGGAGACCTCGACGCTCAGGTCCTCGAGCTTCGCCTGATAGGCACGGGAATCGAGATTCTCCGCGCCTTCGTCGAGAAGGCCGGACATCAGGTTCGCAAGCCCGATCTTGTCCGCCGGATCCTGCGAGGAGCCGCCGCGGAAGGCGATGTTCATCGCCACGATCGGAACCGTATAGTCCTCCACCAGCCAGGCCTTGAGCCCCCCCGGACTGGTGATTTCCTGAACGCTTGCGGCGCGCGCCGGCGGGGCGACGAATGCGACGGTCATGGCGGCTCCGAAGAGGGCGGTTGCAAGGACGCGGGCAGAAAGAGAGCGGGCAGAGAGAGGGAAGGTCATGGGCGTCAGCTCCGGCTTTCCTCAGGCTCCAGATAGCCGGTCGCCGAGGTCTCCGGCCGAAGGTATTTCTGCGCCACGGCCTGTACCTGTTCCTTGGTGACCGCCTGAACGCGCGCCGGCCAGTCCTGCACGCTTTCCAGGCTCTGGCCGACCGCCAGCGCCTGCCCGACGATGTTGGCGAGCGTCGCCTGGCTGTCGAGCGAATAGATCGCCTGCGCGATCGACGAGCGCTTGGCGCGGGCGAGCTCCTCGTCGGAGACGCCGTTCTTCGCGAGGTCGGCGATGACCTCGTCCATGTGCGCTTCCAGGTCGGTGAGCGAGACGCCGGGCTTGGGCAGGCCGTAGACGATGAAGCGGGAGCTATCGAGGCCGTTGGAGCGATAATTGGCGCCGGCATAGGTCGCGGCGGCGCCGTCGCCGCGCACCAGCTTGTCGTAAAAGCGGCTGACGGCGCCGCCGCCGAGGATTTCGGCGAGCAGGTTCAAGGCTTCCGCTTCACCCGGCTCGGCGGTCACCGCGGACGGCACGACGTAGAAGCGCCGCATCTGCGGCTCGCGCACCTTGGCGTCGCGGACCGTGATGGAGCGCGGACCGATCGCCGGCGGCTCCGACGGGCGCGGTGCGCGTACCGCATCGGGTCGCGCGGGAATGACGCCGTAGGTCTTCTCGGCGAGCTTGCGAACCTCGTCGGGCGTCACATCGCCGGCGACGACCAGGATCGCGTTGTTCGGCGTGTAGTAGCGCTTGTAGTAACTGAGCGCGGCGGCGCGGCCGAGCGCGAGTATCTCATGGTTCCAGCCGATCACCGGCCGGCCGTAGGGATGGTTCAGGTAGAGGATCCGGAGAAGTCCCTCGTTCAGGACGGCGTCCGGATTCTTTTCGACCCGGTCGCGGCGCTCGTTCAGCACCACGTCGCGCTCCGTCGCGACGACCTCGTCGGTGAGCTGAAGGCCGGTCATGCGGTCGGCCTCAAACGCCATCATCTCCCCGAGGTTTTCCTTGGCGACACGCTGGAAGAAGACTGTGTAGTCGTTGGAGGTGAAGGCGTTCTCGTCGCCGCCGATCGCCGCGACGCGGCGGCGGAACTCGTCATCGGGGTGCTTCGCCGTTCCCTTGAACATCAGATGCTCGAGGAAATGCGCGATGCCGGACTGGCCCGCCGTTTCGTCGGCCGAACCCACCTTGTACCAGACCATGTGAGTGACAACCGGAGCGCGGTGGTCGGGGATAACCGCCACCTCCATCCCGTTCGACAGCGTGAAGGTGACGGCATTCGGCGCCATGCGCGGAATATCCGCTGCGGCCTTTGCCGGTGGCTGAGTCTCGGCGAAAGCGGGAACAGCGGACATCGTCACTCCAAGCAAGACGGCGAGGGGAAGCAGGCTCTTCATATTGGCAGAGCACTCCTGGAGAGAAAGGCTATAGCCGCAATATAGGGGCCCTGCGAGCGGGGCGAGTGAACTTTCCTTCATATTGGCGGGGTTGGCTTAACGGCTTGGTTGACGCGGGCGAGCCGGTAGGGCAACCGGGCCGAGCCATGACACGATGGGGCCGGCGCGCACCGAGGCTGAGCAGGGGCGGCTGGGGCAGGCGGGCGAAGGAGTGCGCGGTCGAATGCGCCGGATTGAGGGGCTTAAGGAGCTTGCCGGGGAATTCGACTCGCTTCTGTGCGACGTCTGGGGCGTTCTCCACAACGGCGTCGCCGCGTTTCCCGATTCGGTTAACGCGATCGCACATTTCCGCGAAGCGGTCGGGCCGGTGATTCTTGTCACCAATGCGCCCCGCCCGTGCGGCCCGGTCAGCGGGCAGCTCCGCAGTCTTGGCGTGCCGGAAAGCGCCTATGACGGGGTCGTCACCTCCGGCGACGTGACGCGCGGCCTGATTGCCGAGCGTCCCGGCGTCCGGCTCCTCCATATCGGACCGGAACGCGACAAGAGCTTTTACGAAGGGCTCGACATCGCGTTCGTTCCGGAAGAGGCGGCCGACCTCGTGAGTTGCACGGGCCTCCTCGACGACGAGACCGAGACCCCGGAGGACTACCGCGCCCTGTTTCGGCGGCTGGTCGATCGTGGGCTGTCGATGATCTGCGCCAACCCGGATATCGTGGTGGAGCGTGGCGACCGCCTCGTTTTCTGCGCCGGCGCGCTCGCCGCCCTCTATACGGAGCTCGGCGGGGAGGCGGTGCTTGCCGGCAAACCGCACGCGCCGATCTACGCCGCCGCCCGCCGTGCGCTCGCCGATCTCGGCGGCACGCGCCCGCTCGCCGTGGGCGACGGCCTGCAGACCGACATTCGTGGCGCCGTCGATAACGGCATTCCCGCCCTCTTCGTCACCGGCGGCATCCACGCCGCCGATTTCGGCGACCATGCTGCGCCGGACGGCGAGCGCGTTGTGGCGCGGCTTGCGGCGGAGGGGCTCTCCGCCGTCGCCTACATGCCGGCGCTCAGATGGGGCGAGGCCACCGGCGGCGCGGGAGCGGGCGCCAAGGGGAAGGGGAGATGATCGGCCTCGGCAAGGAACCCCGTCTCGCCGATCTCAGCACGCTGCCCGAAGCCTGGAAAGGCGGCGTTGTGGCGATCGGAAATTTCGACGGCATGCATCGCGGGCACGAGGCCGTTCTCTCCGCCGCGCGCGCGATGGCGGAGAGCCTCGGCGCGCCTTGCCTGATGCTCACCTTCGAGCCGCATCCGCGCACCTTCTTCTCCGGCCGGCCGCTCTTCCGGCTGACGCCGGCGCCGCTCAAGGCAGCGCTTGCGGGCGCGCTCGGGCTCGACGGCATGCTCGTTCTTTCCTTCGACCGCGCCCTTGCGGAGACGAGCGCGGAGGATTTCGTCGACCACATCCTGCTTGAGCGATTGGCGATCAGAGGCGCGGTCACCGGCTACGATTTCCATTTCGGGAAGGCGCGCAGCGGCACGCCGAAATTCCTGAGCGACGAGGGGCGCGCCAAGGGGTTTGCCGTGCATGTCGTGGGAGCGCTTGCCGACGACGTGGAGGCGGTTTCCGCGACGCGCGTGCGCGCCGCGCTCGAAGCGGGCGACATCGCCGGCGCGAACGCGCTTCTCGGCTGGAGTTTCGCCGTTTCAGGCACGGTCGTGCACGGCGACAAGCGCGGACGCGAACTCGGCTACCCGACGGCTAACATGGCTCTCGATCCGGCATTCGCGCTGGCGCACGGCATCTACGCGGTGCGCTTCCTCGGCGAGGACGGGACGCTGCGCGACGGCGTCGCGAGCTTCGGCCGCCGGCCCGTCTTCGGCGGCGGCGATCCGGTGCTGGAGACGTTCGTCTTCGACTATTCCGGCGACCTCTACGACGCGACGGCGCTCGTCTCGTTCCACGGCTTCATCCGTCCGGAGGCGAACTTCGACAGCGTAGCAGCGCTCGTCGCGCGCATGGACGAGGATTCGATCGAAGCGCGCGTCCTTCTCGAACGCCGTCCGCCCGGCGATTTCGACCGGGGCCTTCACGCCGCGTGGCGCGCTCTTCCGGCAGCGCTTCAGAAAGCGTAGCGCGCCACCATGAAGCCACCGATCAGAAGTGCCACGAAGAGCGTGAACATCAGCGTCAGCCGCGCCTCGATGAAGTCGCGGATCGTCGGGCCGAAGAAATAGAGGAGCCCCGCCACCACGAAGAAGCGGATGCCGCGCGCGACGATGCTGGCGAGGATGAAGACTGGCAGCGAGAGCTTTGTCGCGCCCGAGGCGATGGTGATGACCTTGAAGGGGAACGGCGTTACGCCGGCGATAAGCACCGCCCACGCGCCCCAGGAATTATAGTAGTCGGCGAAGGCGTCGAATTGTTCCAGGTAGCCGTAGAAGGAGAGGATCGGTCGCGCGACCGCGTCGAAGAAGAGCGCGCCGATCGCATAACCGAGAAGCGCGCCGACGACCGAGGAGACGGTGCAGACAAGGGCGAGCCACCACGCCTTGGCGGGCCTCGCGATCACCATTGGAATCAGGAGCACGTCGGGCGGGATCGGAAAGACCGAGCTTTCGATGAAGGAGACGAGCGCAAGCGCGCCCGTGGCGTAGCGCGTCGCCGCGAGCCCCATGGTCCAGTCGTAGAGTGCGCGCAGCCAGGCGCCGGGCCCCTTCATTGGTCGGCCTCTATCTGCTTTGCGCAGGAAGCGCCAGATGGGGCTGCGCGTCAGCGAATCAGGCGCGGATCGAATGCCTCTGCGGTGACCGCCGTGATCGCGCAGCGGGCGATATCCGGATGCGCCGGGTTGAGGAGCACGTTCCACGCGAAAGGCACGAGCACGCAGGGGACCAGCAGATAGAGGTGTTCTGCGCGCTGCAGGAGTTCCGTACCGAGCAACCGCGTCGCTTCGATGTCTGCGCGCCATTCTGCCGGAAGGATGGGCTCTTCGACGCGAAGCTCCGGCGCGTCATCTGGAACGTCGATCGTCAGAAGCCGGAAGGTTGGCGGCACGTCCCAGCGATCGATGCGCACCAGCATTTCCAAAAGCGTCGTGGCCGGGTGGTCCGAGCAATAGACGACGGGAGTCCCAACGCGGTTCCACCGGCCGTGCGCAAGCTCGCCGCCGCGACCCGACAGGTCGACGTGATTGGATATCCGCCAGACGCGCATCAGCGTCAGGCAAACATGCCGTAGTCGATCCGGTGAAGCGCCTGCTCGACAAGTTGTGCGCTGGTTTCGCTCCGCATGAGGGAAAGCGGTGTCGCGCCGTCGAGCATCGGGCTCGGCTTGCGCAGCCATCTATGCGCTCTTGCCGGATCGCCGAAGACGCGCTCCGCCATCTCGGTCAGCCGAGCAAGACGGACGGCGCGGTCAGACTCCTCCGCCGAGAGGCTGGCCTTCGCCTGCTTGCGCCGGGCGTAGGTCCTGCGCGGCACCACCAGGTCGAAAAGCTCGTCGCGGCTGAAACCGTGATCGAGCAGATCGTCCAATATCGCGAAATCCGCCGGATCGCCGTTTGCGGCCTTGCCGATCTCGCGCTGGACGATGTCGGCGAGGTTCAGCGGATGGCCGGATGCGGCGCCCTCGGCAAAGCCGGTACCGACTCCCTCGTCAGTCGCCGGCGCACCGGGGGAGATTTTCCTGACCGCACGGGCGGTCGACCGCGGGCGTTTCCTCGGCTGGGCCACTCTCGCCACCTTCGGTCTCCTTCGGATGCCAGTTGCCCATAAAATAGTGCGCATTTGGCATCACGTCTAGTGAGGCGGGAAAAGGGTGCTTCCCACCGCCTTCCCTTGACCGCCACCCTCGGCTAAGAACCCGGCATGCCGCGTTTTTTGTTGCCGATACTGCGAATTATCGGCCCGGCCTCGCTCTGAAGGGGCCGGGACGGCCGAGTTCGGTCCCCTTGCCGCGACGCGCGGCATCTCCCGTATTTTGAGAGTTCGAGCCTCGAAGGCCAGACGATGAACGACAAGAAAGCGGCGGCGGACCAGTCGAAGTCCGGCCGCGACTATTCCGAGACCCTGTTCCTGCCGAAGACGGCTTTCCCGATGCGCGCCGGACTGCCGCAGAAGGAGCCGGAGATCCGCAAGCGCTGGGATCAGATGGACCTTTATCGCCGCCAGCGCGAGGCCGCGAAGGGGCGCGAGAAGTATGTCCTCCACGACGGCCCGCCCTACGCCAACGGCCACATCCATATCGGCACAGGCCTGAACAAGATCCTGAAGGACGTGGTGGTGCGCTCGCACCAGATGCTTGGCTTCGATTCCAATTACGTGCCGGGCTGGGACTGCCACGGCCTGCCGATCGAGTGGAAGGTGGAGGAGGAGTATCGCGCCAAGGGCAAGAACAAGGACGCGGTTCCGATCAACGAGTTCCGGCACGAGTGCCGCGAGTTCGCGCGCCACTGGATGACGGTGCAGACGGAGGAGTTCAAGCGGCTTGGTGTGATCGGCGACTTCGACGATCCCTATACGACGATGTCGAACGGCGCGGAGGCGACGATCGCCGCCGAGCTGATGAAGTTCGCCATGTCGGACCAGCTCTACCGTGGCTCAAAGCCGGTGATGTGGTCGGTGGTGGAGAAGACCGCGCTTGCCGAGGCCGAGGTGGAGTACCACGACTACACATCCGACATGGTCTGGGTGAAGTTCCCGGTCGCGTCGGGTCCGCGCACGCTGCGCGGCGCTTCTGTGGTGATCTGGACGACGACGCCCTGGACCATCCCCGGCAACCGCGCGGTCAGCTATTCGCCGAAGATCGCTTACGGCCTCTACGAAGTCGCGGAGGCGGCGGAAGGGAACTGGGCGAAGCCCGGTGACCGTTTCGTGCTCGCCGACAGCCTGGCGGAGGACGCGATGCGGCAGGCGCGCGTTGAAAGCTACGCGCGGCTTATGGACGTGACCGCCGATGATTTCGAGACGCTGGTCGTTGCGCATCCGCTGAAGCATGCCGGCCTCGGCGGCTATCAGTTCGACGTGCCGCTCCTCCCCGGCGAGCATGTGACCGACGACGCCGGCACCGGCTTCGTCCATACGGCGCCCGGCCACGGCCGCGAGGACTTCGAGCTTTGGATGGAGCATCGGCGCGAGCTGGAGGAGAGCGGCGTCGACACGACGATCCCCTATACCGTCGACGCCGACGGAAAATTCACCGCCGACGCGCCCGGCTTCACCGGCCGTCAGGTCATCACCGAGAAGGGCGAGAAGGGCGACGCCAACAAGGCGGTGATCGAAGCGCTGGTGGCGGCCGGCATGCTCATCGCGCGCGGGCGCCTCAAGCACCAGTACCCGCATTCGTGGCGCTCGAAGAAGCCGGTCATCTTCCGCAACACGCCGCAATGGTTCATCCATATGGACCGCGATATCGGTGGCAAGGGCGACACCTTGCGCGCCCGTGCGCTGACGGCGATCGCCGACACGCGCTTCGTGCCCGCCGCGGGGCAGAACCGCTTGCGCGGCATGATCGAGAACCGACCCGACTGGGTGGTTTCGCGCCAGCGCGCCTGGGGCGTGCCGATCGCCGTCTTCGTCAACCGCGACACCGGCGAGGTGTTGAAGGACGAGGCGGTGAACCAGCGCATCGTCGAGGCCTTCCGCGCGGAGGGCGCCGACGCCTGGTTTGTGGATGGCGCGAAGGAGCGCTTCCTCGGCAATGCCTTCGACGCTGCCGAATGGGACAAGGTCGACGACATTCTCGACGTCTGGTTCGATTCCGGCTCCACCCACGCTTTCGTCCTTGAAGGACGCTCGGACCTGAAGTGGCCGGCTTCGCTTTATCTGGAAGGCTCCGACCAGCATCGCGGCTGGTTCCACTCGTCGCTTCTGGAAAGCTGCGGCACGCGCGGCCGTGCGCCCTATGACGCGGTGCTCACCCACGGCTTCGTCATGGCCGAGGATGGGCGCAAGATGTCGAAGTCGCTCGGCAATCAGGTGACGCCGCAGCAGGTGATCGAACAGTCGGGCGCCGATATCCTGCGTCTGTGGGTGGTCTCCTCCGACTATGCGGAGGATCTCCGGATCGGGCCTGAGATCATCAAGACCAACGTCAATTCCTACCGCAAGCTCAGGAACACGATCCGCTGGATGCTCGGATCGCTGGCACACTACCGGCCGGAATCGCGCGTCGCCGAGGCGGACATGCCGGAGCTTGAGCGGCTGATGCTGTCGGAGCTCGCGCGCCTCGACGGCCTCGTGCGCGAGGCCTACCAGGCGTTCGATTTCAAGCGCGCCTATTTCGCGCTTTTCGCCTTCATGACCAACGACCTCTCCGCCTTCTATTTCGACGTCAGGAAGGACCGCCTCTATTGCGATCCGGCTTCCTCCAAGGATCGTCACGCGGCGCTCACCGTGATCGACATCCTTTTCGATACGCTGGTGTGCTGGCTTGCGCCGATGATCCCCTTCACCTGCGACGAGGCATGGGGCGAGCGTCACGTCGGGGCAGGCACGGTGCATCTGGAGCTCTTCCGCGACGTACCGGTGGCGTGGCGGGACGAAGCGCTTGAGGCGAAGTGGGAGCGGGTGCACCGGCTCCGCCGCGTTGTCCTCGGCGCGCTTGAAGAGGCGCGCGTCCGCAAGGAGATCGGCTCGTCGCTGGAAGCCCGCGCGATCCTCTATCTCTCCGATGCGGCGCTTCTCGCGGCGCTGCAAGGCGTCGACATGGCGGAGGTGGCGATCACGTCCGGCTTCGCGGTGCGTCCGCTTGAGGAGGCGCCGGAGACTGCGTTCCGCCTTCCGCAGGAAGCGGCTGCCGCAGTGGTGATCGAACCGGCCGCGGGAAAGAAGTGCGCGCGCTCATGGAAATATTCCGAGGAGATCGGCAGCGATCCGGACTATCCGGACGTGACGCTGCGCGACGCCGCCGCGCTCCGCGAATACGACGCCGCGAGGCAGGCGGCGGAATGAGGAACCGGGGTCGCGCCCGCGCCGTCGGCTTCTCGGTCGCGGCGCTCGGCATCCTCGTCGACCAGGCGGCGAAGCTCTGGCTGCTCGGGCCGTTCGACATGGCGGAGCGCGGCCGCGTGGCGCTGACACCGTTCCTCGACCTCGTCCTCGTGTGGAATCGCGGCGTCAGCTATGGCCTCTTCACGCAGGACGGCGATGCCGGCCGCTGGTTTCTCGTCGCGCTTGGGATCGTCGGCGCGGCGCTTTTCTCGTGGTGGCTGTGGATAACGCGCGGCGGGCTCGCGACCCTGTCGCTCGGGCTGGTCATCGGGGGCGCGCTTTCCAACGTCATCGACCGGCTGGCGCACGGCGCCGTCGCGGATTTCTTCCTTTTCCACGTCGGCGCGTTCGAATGGTACGTCTTTAACCTTGCCGACGTCTGGATCGTGGCCGGGGCGATCGGCCTGGTGCTCGCCTGGGCGCTGGAGCGCCCCGAAATCGCCACGGAGACATGAGACCGCGGCGGAGGAACGCTGTTGCGAAGCCGAGGTCGCAAGCACGGCCTTCACATGCTATAGGTTAGCGGATTCGAAGGGTTTTTATCGAAATGGGGCGCCCGAAACTCTCGCAATCGCTGCTGTTCGTGGCCCTGGCGTCGCCAATGGCGCTCGGCGGCTGCGCCATGACCTCGACCTATGGCACCGGCCAAGCGCCGGAAATGGCGCTCTTCCGCGAGATGACCGGCGGCCTCCTTTCGAAAGAAAAGAAAGGGCCGATCGATTACCAGCCGCGCGCGCCGCTCGTTCTCCCGCCGAGCGGGGAGCAGCTTCCCGCGCCGGTTGAGACCGCCTCCATCACCAACCCGGATTGGCCGGTCGATTCCGAGGATCGCGCCATAATGCACGACGATGGCGACGGCAATCCCGACAATGACATCACGCGTGAGGACTACCGGCGGCTGAAGCCTCTTGCCGGCATCCTGAGCCCGGGGACGCACCCGACACCTGCGCAGAACGATCTGCAAGCGGAGCGCGACGAATACTACCGCTTCGTCCGCCAAGGGTCGCATCGCGAGGAGTTTGCCAAGGCCGTCGCCGAGACCAAGGGCTATACCCGCAAGGAGCGGCGCTATCTGACCGATCCGCCGGAGGAGCTTCGCGAGCCCGCCGACACGGCGCCGGTCGCGGAAGTCGAGGACGGTGTGAAGAAGCGCCGGCTCTTGTGGCGTCTGTTCCCGGGTAGCTAAGCACCTTTCCACCCCGCCGTTATTGAGTGAGAGTTGTGGGGGATTCGCACCCGCGCGAGGCCGCCGTGACGATCCGCCGTCTTCCAGACCACGTCATCAACCGCATCGCTGCGGGCGAGGTCGTCGAACGTCCTGCGAGCGTGGTGAAGGAGCTCGTCGAGAACGCGCTCGACGCCGGTGCGAACCGGATCGAGATCGTGACCGCGGGCGGCGGCAAGAGCCTCATCCGAGTCGCCGACGACGGCGTCGGCATGACACGTGCCGACCTTTCTCTCGCCGTCGCCCGCCACTGCACCTCGAAGCTTGAAGGCGACGATCTCGCCGATATCGCGACGCTCGGCTTCCGCGGCGAGGCGCTTGCGTCGATCGGCGCCGTGGCGCGGCTCGACGTCGAATCGCGTCACGCGAGCGAGGCGCATGCCTGGGCGGTCTCCGTCGAAGGCGGCAGCCTTGATGAGGCGCGGCCGGCAAGCCGCAATTCCGGCACGCAGATCGAGGTGCACGATCTCTTCTTCGCGGTGCCGGCGCGGCTCAAGTTCCTGCGCTCCGACCGTGCCGAGGCGAACGCAGTTGCCGAAACTGTCAGGCGGCTGGCGCTGGCGCATCCGCATGTCGGCTTCACGCTCGCGGGCGCCGACCGCATGCCGGTCGAATTCCCGCCGCGGCGGGGCGAGGGGGCTGGCGAGGCCCGGATGGCCGATGTCGTCGGCAAGGACTTCCTCGCCGATTCCATGCCGATCGAAGCGCTTCGGGAGAACGTGCGTCTCTCCGGGCGGGCGGGGCTTCCAACCTTCAACCGCGCCAATTCGCTGCACCAGTTCATGTTCGTGAACGGAAGGCCGCTGCGCGATCCGCTGCTGACCGGCGCGCTTCGCGCCGCCTATGCCGACGTCCTCGCGCGCGACCGCTTTCCCGTCGCCGCGCTCTTCCTTGAGCTCGACCCCGCCGAGTTCGACGTGAACGTGCACCCGGCGAAGCTGGAAGTGCGCTTCCGCGATTCCGGCCTGGTGCGCGGCCTTGTCATCGGCGCGATCCGCGACGCGCTTGCCGCGCACGGCTTCCGTGCGGCGCGAAGCATCGGCGATGACACGCTCGCCGCTTTCCGGGCGGAAGCGCCGCGGAACGGGGATGCGTCGCGCTACGCCGCCGACCGCCACGGCGCCGACCGCGGCGGCGCAGGTTGGCAAGGCTGGGCGGCGCCGGGCTTCGCGGAGGAGGCGCAAGCGGGCCTCGCCGTCGTCGACCGGCCGTCGGCCGACGCACGCGCCGCGGCGCTACCGCCTGACGAAACGGTGCTCGCCCGGCCCCTTGGCGCCGCGCGCGCGCAGCTCCACGACAACTACATCGTCGCGCAGACCAATGACGGCCTCGTCATCGTCGACCAGCACGCCGCGCACGAGCGCATCGTCTATGAGCGGCTGAAGGCGGCGCTCGCCGGCCGCGCGGTGCCGCGCCAGATGCTCCTGATCCCGGAGGTGGTGGAGCTTCCCGCCGACGACGTGACGCGGCTTCTCGCGCGCGCCGACGAGCTCGCCGCCGTCGGGCTCGCGATCGAGGCGTTCGGGCCGGGCGCGGTCGCCGTCACCGAGACGCCGGCGCTGCTTGGCGAGATCGATGCGGCGGCTCTCGTCCGCGACATCGCCGACGACCTTGCCGAATGGGACGCGACGACGCGGCTTTCGGAGAAGCTCGACCACGTCGCCGCGACGATGGCCTGCTACGGCTCGGTCCGCTCCGGGCGGCGGCTCCGGCCGGAGGAGATGGATGCGCTCTTACGCGAGATGGAGGCGACGCCGCAATCCGGCCAGTGCAATCACGGCCGCCCGACCTACGTAGAACTGAAGCTCGCCGACGTGGAGCGGCTTTTCGGGCGGCGGTGAGAACCGCGGTCCGCTCTGCCGCAGTGTTCGCGAGAAACCCCCGTTCGGTATAGAGTCCACGGTCCTCCCAGGAGAGAGGGCATATGACCACGATCGACGAGAAGCTTCTCGATGAGCGGCTGGCGGCGCTTGAAGCGGCGCGAGCCTGGAGCCCGCGCCTCGTATCAAAGCTCGAAGCGCACATCCGCTCAGCCGACGACGCGGCACTTCTTCGCATCAACCCCGTGCGCTTCGCGGCTGAAAAAGGGATCGGCGAGGACGAGGCGATCGACCTCTTCCTGCACGCCTCGGCGGTCGGGCTCTTCGAGATGAACTGGATCCTGCTCTGCCCGATCTGCTCCTGCGTGATCGAGAGCTTCCGGGCGCTGAAGAACCTCGAAAGCCATTGCCGCTGCACCAATTGTCACGTCGACATGGTCGCCGCGCTCGACGACATGATCGCCGTCACGTTCACGGTGAACCCGGCGATCCGCCGCATCGCCTATCACGACCCGGAAAGCCTTTCGGCGGAGGACTATTTCTTCCGCTACCGCTCGGCGGAAGAGGGGCTGATTCCGGACGGCACGCCGTTCCTCAGAGTGAAGGAGATGGTGGTCAAGGGTCTCGCTTTCATCGAGCCGGGCGAGACGGTGACGATGGAGGTCGACATCGAGGCGGGCGCGCTACGCGCCTCGAGCGTCGACAACGATGCGGGCTTTCTCTTCATCGTCGACCCGGTGCGACCGCCCGCCGATCAGCGGATCGAGATACGCTGCGACGAGAACGGCTGCGAGCCGGCGGGCGGCGACATCGCGCCCGGCAAGGTGAGGTTTTCGCTGACGAGCGCGGCCGCAAAGCGTTTCGCTTTCGATATCATCGCGCTGCCGCCGGGCGTCGATCGCCCGCCGCCGCTGCACTTCGCTCCCTACCTTTCCGGCAAGCGGCTGTTGACCATCCAGACCTTCCGCGACCTCTTCCGCTTCGAGGTGATCGGCGGCAACGAGGGGATCGGCGTGAAGGACATCGCCCTTCTCTTCACCGACTTGAAAGGCTCCACCGCGCTCTACGACCGGATCGGAGACTTGAACGCCTTCGCACTCGTGCAGCAGCATTTCGAGCAGCTGCAAGCCGTCACCGTCCGCCACAAGGGCGCGATCATCAAGACGATCGGCGACGCCGTGATGGCGGCGTTCCTCGATCCCGCCGATGCGGTCCAGGCGGCGCTTGAGATGCGCGACGAGATCGCCGCCTTCAATCGCCGCCAGCCCGACAAGGAGCTGATCCTGAAGATCGGCGTGCACAAAGGCGCCGCGATCGCCGTCACGCTCAACGAGCGGCTCGACTATTTCGGGCAGACCGTGAACATCGCAGCGCGCGTGCAGAATCTCGCCGAGGCGGACGAGATCGTCGTCAGCGAGGACGTCTATGATTCCGGCGACGTGAAAGAGGCGCTCGCGCCTTTCGCGGTCGAGGCGAGCCGCGCGCAACTGCGGGGCGTGCAGCAGGACTTGCAGGTGTTCCGCGTCGCACACGCGGCGGCCGTGCCCACCGCCTAACTCGACCCGAAACGCGCGAAGACGAGCTGGCTCTCGCCGGACTTCCGCTGGTCGAGGGGTTGATACCCCTCCGGCAGCGCAACCTCCACATCCGCCCGCTCCTCCAGCACGCAGAGCGCGCCGGGCTCAAGCCAGCCGCCTTCCGCCGCGCTTTGCAGTGCGCGCTCGCCGAGCCCCTGGCCGTAAGGCGGGTCGAGGAAGGCGAGACCGAAAGGCTGGATCGTCCCAGCCTTGCCGAGGTCGACCGCGTCGCGGCGCAGGATGCGAGTGACGCCGGTCAACCCCAGCGCCTCGATATTTGTGCGCAGGAGCCCGCGCCCCTCGATGCTGGTCTCCACGAAAAGCGCCTGCGCGGCGCCGCGCGACACCGCTTCCAGTCCGAGCGCTCCGGTTCCGGCGAAGAGGTCGAGCACGCGCGTCCCCGCCTGCGGCAGGTCGTAGCCATGCTTCAGGATGTTGAAGACCGTCTCGCGCAGCCGGTCGCTGGTCGGGCGGATGGCATTTGAGCGCGGTCCGGCGAGCGGCCGGCCCCTAAGGCGACCGCCGACGATGCGCATCGCGCCTGCCCCGTGGCTTGTCCTCTTTTGCGGCGGGTCGTCTCGCCGCCCGCTTCTTGCCTTGCGCTGCTTTCGGCGCACGTGGCTTCGCCGGCGCGGGAATCGGCGCAGCCGCGCGGAGCGGCGCGTCGAAGTCCGCGCTCGCCGCCTTGGCAAGCTTCTCGCCGAGCTGGTCGCGCAGGACCCGGCCGCGCACTTCCTCCACCGCGCCGGGCTTCAAGTCGCCGAGTTGGAACGGCCCATAGGAGATGCGGATCAGCCGGTTCACGGAAAGCCCGAGATGCTCAAGCACGCGCCTGACCTCGCGGTTCTTGCCTTCCCTGAGGCCGATCGTCAGCCAGACATTGCTGCCTTGCGGGCGGTCGATCTTTGCTTCCACGCCGCCATAGACCATGCCGCCGATGGTGACGCCGCGGCGGAGCGCGTCGAGCGCTGCCTGCTCGACGGTCCCATGCGCGCGTACCCGGTAGCGCCGGAGCCAGCCTGTCGCCGGAAGCTCGAGCACACGCGCCAGACCGCCGTCATTGGTGAGGAGGATCAGGCCTTCCGTGGCGATGTCGAGGCGGCCGACCGTCATCACGCGCGGCAGGTCCGTTGGCAGCACGGAGAAGATCGTTGGGCGCCCCTCGGGGTCGCGGTTGGTGGTGACGAGGCCTTTTGGCTTGTGGAAGAGCCAAAGCCGCGTCCGCTCGCGCTCGGCGAGCAACGCACCGTCGACCTCGATCCTGTCCTTCGGTCCGACGATCGTCGCCGGCGTCAGGAGCTTGCGGCCGTTCAGCGTCACGCGGCCCTCCGCGATCATCCGCTCCGCGTCGCGGCGCGAGGCGAGGCCGGCACGGGCGATGCGCTTGGCGATGCGCTCGCCCTTCTCGGCCACCTTTTCCGTCATCGCCGCTTGTTTTTCCGCTTTTCCGCCGCCACTCATGCCGGTCTCATATCAGGGGGAACCGGCCTAAGCGAGATGAGTGAGCAGGCGACGAGCTTCATGGAAACGGCGCTGAAGGAAGCGGAGGCCGCCGGCGCGCGCGGTGAGATTCCCGTCGGCGCGGTCCTTGTCCGCGATGGGAAGCTTGTGGCCTCCGCCGGCAACCGCACGCGCGAGCTTTCCGACGTGACGGCGCATGCGGAGGTGATGGCGATCCGCGCGGCGGCGGAGGCGCTCGGTTCGGAACGGCTCTCCGATTGCGATCTCTACGTGACGCTCGAGCCCTGCACGCTATGCGCCGCGGCTATTTCCTTCGCCCGCATCCGCCGGCTCTATTACGGCGCCGGCGACCCCAAGGGCGGGGCCGTCGAGCATGGCGTCCGCTTCTTTGCCGCGTCCACCTGCCACCATGCGCCAGAGGTTTACTCCGGAATCGGCGAGACGGCGGCGTCCGTCCTTCTTCGCCGCTTTTTTAGCGCCCTTCGCTGAGGCGAGCGGCAGCTCGAATGGCGTGTTGATCAGGAGATCGAGCCGGCGCTTCAGGTCGTCCTTGAAGCCGGCGTTCATGTCGAGGATCGCCTGCGTCTTCAGAAAGTCCATGATGAAGACGCCGTTGATGTCGGGGCGCACCAGAACATCCGGCTGATGCCATTTGAGCTTCTCGCGGATGATCGACTGCATGGAGATCTGCGCGGCGCCGACGACGCATTCCAGGAGCCCCGGCTGCCGGCCGTTCGTTTCCGCCGGGCCGCCTGCGACGTCGCAGGCGACGGTCAGATCGCAGTCGGCGATATGGTCGAAGGGAAGCGGGTTCGTTGCGCCGCCGTCGATCAGCACCCGCCCGTCGATGTTGACCGGCCGGAAGAGGGCGGGGATGGCGATGGAAGCGGCGATCGCGGGCCGAAGCTCGCCCTCCTTCAGAATCACCTCGCACCAGGCGTAGAAGTCGCAGGCGATCACCTTCAGCGGGATTTTGAGCTCCTCGAAGGTCTCAGGCAGCAGCTCAAGTCCCGGAACGAAGGAATCGAGGATGACGCGCGCGTCGAATTGCGGGGTCACCGAACGGCCGCGCAGAAGATCCGTGAAAGCGAGCGGGCGCGCGCGCCAGAGCCGCGCCAACACATCGCGGCGCTTGGAATAGAAGCCGACTGCGGCCTCGCGCATGTCCTTGCCGGTGAAGCCCGCCGCGTAGCCGGCGCCGATGATCGCGCCGATCGAGGTCCCGGCGATCAGCGCCGGCTTGATGCCGAGTTCGTCGAACGCCTCGCAAACGAGGACATGCACCATCCCGCGGGCGCCACCGCCACCCAGGGCCAGACCGATACGCAACTCCGCAGACATGGCGTTTCCTCTGAAGAGGAACTTGGCGGCCAGATGGCGGCCGGACAAGAAACTTTTATGAAAAAGATTGAAAGGTTTAGTTAACTGATGGTGCTCAGACGCGCGCCTGCGCGTCGCTCTCCGCTACTTCGTCCGGTAGTCCGCCTTGTATTTCGGCGTTCCCTTCAGGACGTCGCGCGTGAAAGCGTCCTTGCCGAGCACGATTCCGTACCAATCCTCGATCAGCCAAACGATGTCGTTGAACGCCTTGCCGTTCTCTTCATGCCGCAAGATCACGAAGTATTGCAGGCGTATCAAGATCGTCCCGAACATCAGGTTGAAGTTCCTGTACGTCAGCCTCCGATCGACGAAGTTGTAGCGGTACATGTACGCGACCTGCTCGATGAAGTTCAGCAGGCGGAGGATGGCGTATCCGATCGGATATCTTGGGGGGTCGTTGCCGTAGCGGGCGCGGTTGGAGAGCTGCGCCAGTATGTCGTTGACTTCCTCGCGTGAGAATTCGCGGATGCCGTTCGCGTGCAAGAACAGGACATCCTTGTGCAGGGATTCGTTGGATCGAAAGTGATCGATCACGCTGTAGGTGTATCGTAGCTTGTCCTGGTAGCGATTGAGGTAGTTCGTGAACACCCAGCCGGCCGTGGCAAGAATTGCCGCCATGGTAACGGCCGTCGGCGGCCTGAGCGCGTCCGGGACACGCCACAGCACGACAAGAGCAATGAGCCCCAGAAGAATGATTACCCCAACGAGGTCGCCGAACCGAAGCGGCTCTCGCCAGATCCATCGTCCGATCAGGAAACAGACATTCGCCGCCAGCGACACCACCAGGACGACCCACAGGACCACGTCATGGGCCCATGGCGGCATACGACGCGCCCCACCTCAGCGAGCAGGATGCAGCACGATGAATTCGTCGGGGTCGAAGCGCATGATCATCTCGTCGGGCAACCGGCGCCATTCAGTTAGCAGGTGGGCGCGGAATGTTCAAGGGAAAACCGTGAACAAAGCGAAATATATCATTACACCAATACATTATCCCAGTCCGCGCCAGCCGATGTCGCGGCGGCAGAAACCTTCCGGCCAGTCGATCAGATCGACCGCGGCATAGGCGCGTAGCTGCGCCTGACGCACGTCGCGCCCGCGCGCGGTGACGCCGAGCACGCGTCCGCCGGCGGCGCGGATCGTGTCGCGGTCGCGCACCGTACCGGCGTGGAATATCTCCACATCCGGCAACGCCCCTGCCGCTTCGAGTCCACGAATCTCGGAGCCTTTTTCGTAAGCGCCGGGGTAACCGTTTGTGGCCATGACGACGCAGAGCGCGGAATCCTTGCTCCAGCGCACGCGCACGCGATCCAGCGTGCCGTCGACCGCAGCCTTCAGGACCGCCAGGAGATCGTCTTCAAGACGCATCATCAGCACCTGGCATTCCGGGTCGCCGAAGCGGGCGTTGTATTCGATGAGCTTCGGGCCTTCGGCGTCGATCATCAGCCCGGCATAGAGCACGCCGCGATAGCGGATGCCGCGCCCCTTCAGGGCGGCGACGGTGGGGCGGACGATCTCCGCCATCACCCGCTCGCACATCGCGTCGGTGAGGATCGGGGCAGGGGAATAGGCGCCCATCCCGCCGGTATTCGGCCCCTCGTCGCCGTCGAAGGCGCGCTTATGGTCCTGCGCTGTCCCGAACGGGATCACCGTCTCGCCGTCTGAGAGCGCGAAGAAGCTCGCCTCCTCGCCGTCGAGAAATTCCTCGATCACCACAGATGCGCCGGGCTCGGAGAAGATCGCGTCGAGTGCGGCGAGCGCCGTCGCGCGATCCGCCGCGACGGTAACGCCTTTGCCGGCGGCGAGACCGTCGGCCTTCACCACGACGGGGAGCGCATGGCCTTCGACATAGGGGCGCGCGTCAGCTGGATCGCTGAAGTGCCGATAGCCGGCGGTGGGGATGCCCGCCTCGCGGCAAAGATCCTTGGTGAAGCCCTTGGAGCCTTCAAGCTGCGCCGCCGCCTTGGTTGGCCCAAAGGCGCGGATTTCGGCCGCCTCCAGATCGTCGACGAGACCGGCGACGAGCGGCGCTTCCGGGCCGACGACGACGAGGTCGATCCGCTCGCGTCGGCAGAAGGAAACGACCGCCGCGCGATCGGCCGGATCGAGCGCCACGCATTCCGCGCAATCGCAGATGCCGGCATTTCCAGGTGCGGCGAAGAGCTTGGTGAGAAGCGGCGAGGCGGAGAGTGCCCAGGCGAGCGAATGCTCGCGCCCCCCCGACCCGATCAGAAGAACATTCATCGCCGCGCCTGCCCGCCCCGTATCGCCCGCCTCGGCGGTCCCTATCATGCGCGACGGCGGTGACAAATCCCGAGTTCCACGAGCTTGACGGCGGTCGCCGTCCGCGCGAGCAGGAAGGATGCCCGCGCCTTCCCTCGTCCTTCCCGACGCGCCGCCGAAGAACTGGCTCGACCGCTTCGCGCCGGATTGGCTGAAGCCCTATGGGCGGCTGGCGCGCTGGGACCGGCCGATCGGCTGGTGGCTGCTTCTGTGGCCGTGCTGGTGGTCGGCGGCGCTCGCGGCCATCGCGGCCGACCGCGGCGCGCCGAATGTCTGGCACCTTTTCCTGTTCCTGGTCGGCGCGATCGCCATGCGCGGCGCCGGCTGCACCTATAACGATCTGATCGACCGCGACTTCGACGCACAAGTTGAGCGCACGCGTCTGCGCCCGCTGCCGTCGGGACAGGTCAGGCCCTCGCAGGCGCTCGTCTTTCTGGTGCTGCAGTCGCTCGTCGGCGCGCTCGTTCTCTTCCAGTTCAACGCCTTCACCATCGTCCTCGGCATCGCGTCGCTTGCCGTCGTCGCGCTCTACCCCTTTGCCAAGCGCGTCACCGACTGGCCGCAATTCGTGCTCGGACTCGCCTTTTCATGGGGGGCGCTGGTCGGCTGGTCGGCGGTCTTCGGCAAGCTCTCCGCCGCGCCGATCGTGCTCTATGCCGGCGCGGTCCTATGGACGATCGGCTACGACACGATCTACGCGCTGCAAGACAAGGAGGACGACGCGGTGATCGGCGTGCGTTCCACGGCGCGGCTTTTCGGCCGACGCTCGCGCGCCGGGATCGCCGCCTTCTACGTCGCCGCCTTCGTGCTTTTCGGGCTTGCGCTGGTCATCGCCGATGCCGGGATTTTCGCCTTCGCCGCACTCGGCGCCGGGCTTCTCCACGCGGTGTATTTGATCGCGACGCTCAATCCCGACGATCCGGAGAACTGCCTGAAGCGGTTCCGGGCGAACTCAACCACGGGCTGGATTGTCTTCGCCGGTCTCGTCGCCGACGCGATTCTGCGCTTCTGAGATCCTGACTTTTGGGGGCGCGGTCAGGAACGCGCGATGATCTCGCGTCCCTCGATCTTGCGGATCGTGACCGCATTGCTGCCACGCCGGCGCATGAGGAAACGCGGCCGCCGTGCCCGCGCCGGGCGCGTGCGCCGTTCACGGATGCTCCCGTCCGCCTGACCGCGAGTCGCGTCGGGCGACGCGGAGACGATGACGGGCGGAAGGTCGAGAAAGCCGGCGAGCCGGTCGCGATATTCCTCCGCGGTGACGATGCTGTCGAACGCCTCCACGTCGAGCGACAGGCCGATATCGCGATGCATGAGCCTGACGACGTTGCTATTGCCGCGAACGACCAGCGCAACCGCCTGGTATTGGCGGACCGGCACGCGGATGCGGCAGGCGAGTCCGGCGACGGGTCGAGACATCATCACTGTTCTCCGGTCAAATGTAACAAGACAGTCTGCACCATCGCCAGAATTGCACCTGTATAGGAGCACGTCCGGGAAGGAGGTGGGCTGTTCCGAAGAACAGCCCACAAGGTTTGCTTGGACTTGACCCATAACTGCTCGACGCCAATTCTTTTTTGTTCGGGCCATTTTGGCCTCGTGTTATAGGAGAGATTAGGCGCGATTTTTCCTAAACTGCTTAATTTCCGTGGTTAACGCTTTTTCGCTCTAAATCACGGTAATCGAAAGCTAAATTGGCGTGCGCCGGGTGGATTCATGCGATGAGGGTGCGTGCGGTCGGACGATTCGGATCTCGATCTTCTGAAGGACGCGGCGCTCGAAGCCGGCCGGCTCGCCATGCGCTTTTTCCGCTGCAATCCGGGGGTCTGGGAGAAGGTCGGCGGCTCGCCGGTCACCGATGCCGATATCGCGGTCGATCGCTTCCTGCGCGAGACGCTTCTCGCCGCGCGCCCCGATTTCGGGTGGCTGTCGGAGGAGACGGCCGACGATCCGGTGCGGCTGGAGCGCCCGGCGCTCTTCGTGGTCGATCCGATCGACGGCACGCGTAATTTCATCGAAGGCGGGGACGTCTGGTGCGTGAGCGTGGCGATCGTTGCGGCGGGCCGGCCGGTCGTGGCGGCGCTCAATGCGCCGGCGCGCTCGGAGGTCTATCTGGCGACGGTCGGCGGCGGCGCCTTCCTCGGCGACACGCGTCTTGCGGTGTCGGACCGGGCGGAGATCGAGGGCGCTCGTATCGCCGGGCCGCGCGGCTGGCTCAGGACCGAGGCCGTGCGGCAAAGCGGCGCCCTTGCGCAGGCGCATATCCCCTCGCTTGCCTATCGTCTCGCCCAGGTCGCGGCCGGCCGGTTCGACGCGGCTTTCGCGAGCCCCAGGGCGCATGACTGGGACCTTGCGGCCTCCGACCTTTTGGTGCACGAAGCGGGCGGTCGGCTGACAGGGCTCGACGGAAATCCGCTGCGCTACAACAAGGCGGAACCGCGCCACGGCGTGCTAGCGGCCGCCAATTCTCGGCTCCATCCGCGCCTCCTGGCGACGGTGGAGGCCGCGGGCCGGGAGGTAGCGCGTGCAAGGAAGGCGTAGGCGCTGCCGGGGGTCGAGATGAGCGGGACGGAAACGAGCCAGAAGCAGCTTCTGCACCTGGTTTTCGGCGGCGAGCTGGAAGCGTTCGAAAAGGTGCGCTTCCGCGACCTCGCCGGGCTCGATATTGTGGGCATCTACCCGAACTACGCGGAAGCCTACAAGGCATGGAAAGAAAAGGCGCAGATGACGGTGGACAACGCGCAGATGCGCTATTTCATCGTGCACCTGCATCGGTTGTTGGAGCCGGAAACGGATAATGGGAAAGCCTGAGTCCGCCGCCGCCGCGGCGCAGCGTTCGGGATTCACCTTCGACGCGCTTCTGGATCAAGACCATTCGCGCTGGCCGGTCTTCGTGCGGCTCGTCCGCGAAACGGTCCTGCCGCATTGGCGCATCGTCTCCATCTCGGTCGGGGCAATGCTGGTGAGCGCCGCCATGTCCGGCGCGACGCCGTTCCTGTTGCAGCGCGTGGGCGACGACGTCTTCGTCAAAAAGAGCGAGGCGCTTCTCTACGTGCTTCCCCTGCTGATGGTCGCCGCGGTCGTTGTCCGCTCAATTGCGGAATGGATCGCAACCGTTGCCGAAAGCTCCGTCGGTACCCGGATCGTGGCGGAAATCCGTATCCGCATGTTCGATACGATCGCGTCTGCGGATCTCGCCTGGATCCAGGGCGTTCATTCCGGCCGCTTTGTCTCCACCGTCGTCAGCGATTCAGGCGCCGTCGACCGCGCCGCGAACCGGGTTCTGGTCGGCATCTTCAAGAACGGCGCCAGTATTGTCTTCCTGATGGGGGCAATGTTTTACATGGACTGGCGGCTGAGCCTGATCGTCCTGATCGGCGCGCCGCCGGCGATCTTCAATCTCGGACGGCAGCGGAAGAAGATACGCAAGGCCGCCGGCCACACGCTGCGCCAGCAGGGCGATCTGAACAGCGTGCTGACCCAGACCCTGCAAGCCATGCGCGTGGTCAAGGCTTACGGCCAGGAGGCAAACGAGGCGGAGCGCCTGCGCCAGGTCGTGTTCAACCTGCGCAAATACTTCATGAAAGCCACCCGCACGCGGGCGGCCGTCGGCCCGTTTTGGGAGATTCTCGTCGGCCTCGGCTTTGCCGCGGGCGTGTTTTACTGCGGCTACCAGGGGGTCTATGGCCAGGTGACGCTGGGCCAGTTCATGGGCTTCATGACCGCCGCGTTGCTGAGCTACCAGCCGATGAAGTCGCTCGCCGGCATCGGCGCGACGCTGAGCGAAGGCCTTATCGCGGCGGAGCGCGTCTTCGCGCTGATCGATTACACCTCGCATGTCACCGAGAAGCGCGGCGCCCCGCCGCTCAAGGTCACCGCCGGCGCCATCACCTTCAAGGACGTCGACTTCGCCTACGAGCAGAGCGGCCCGGTTCTTTCCGGCTTCAATCTGGAGCTGCCCGCCGGACGCAAGCTTGCCCTTGTCGGGCCGAGCGGCGCGGGCAAGAGCACGGTGCTCAATCTCATCCTGCGCCTCTTCGATCCGAAGGCCGGAGTGATCGAGATCGACGGACAGGACCTGCGCGACGTGACGATCGCAAGCGTCCGTGCCGCCTCCGCGCTCCTGACCCAGGATCCGGTGATCTTCGACGACACGGTCGCCGCCAATATCTCCTACGGCTCGCCGGGCGCGAGCGAGGAGGCGATCATCGCCGCGGCGAAGGCGGCCGCGGCGCACGATTTCATCATGAAGCTGCCCTACGGGTACGAGACGCGCGTCGGGGAATCCGGCAACCGGCTCTCCGGCGGCGAGCGCCAGCGCATCGCCTTCGCGCGCGCCATGCTCCGCGATACGCCGATCGTGCTCCTCGACGAGCCGACCAGCGCGCTCGACGCGGATTCGGAAGCCAAGGTTCAGGAGGCCATGCAGCGGTTGCTGCAAGGGCGGACGGTGGTGATGATCGCGCACCGCCTGTCCACCGTGCAGCGCGCCGACAGGATCTTCTACATGGAAAACGGTCGCGTTCTGGAGACCGGCACCCATTCGGAGCTGGTGGCGCGCGGCGGCAACTATGCACGCATGGTCAAGACGCAGCTTCTTGGCGACCAGACCACGCCCGAGCTTGTCGGAGGCTGAGATCGCAGACGCCAGGAACCCGGGCGGGCTCCTGGGCGAGACCGCGCTCGCCGTCTATGGAGCGGTCGGGCACGTTGCGGCTCCCGTCGTCGGCGCGATGCTCAAGCTGCGCGAGCGCCGCGGCAAGGAAGACGGCGCGCGCCGCGGCGAGCGGTTCGGCGTCGCCGGCCACGCGCGCCCGCCCGGACCGCTGGTCTGGGTGCATGCGGCAAGCGTCGGGGAGACGGTCGCGGCCGCACCGCTGATCAACCGCCTGGGAGAGCTCGGATCGGGCGTGCTCCTGACCACCGGCACGACGACCGCCGCGGAGGTCGCGCGGCGGCGGCTTCCGCGTGCCGTGATCCACCAGTTCGTTCCGATCGACACGCCGGCCGCGGTCGGCCGCTTTCTCGATTATTGGCGGCCCGGGCTCGCGCTCTTCGCCGAGTCGGAGCTGTGGCCGACCATGCTGCGCGTGGTTCGCCTGCGCGGGCTGCCGCTTGCCGTGGTCAATGCGCGCATGTCGGAGCACTCGTTCCGCTCGTGGCGGGCCGTGGCGCCGCTGGCGCGCGCCGTCCTCGGCCGTGCCGAGCTTTTCCTGGCGCAGAGCCTTGCCGACGCCGAACGGCTGAAAGCACTCGGCGCGCGCCGCGTGGTCGTATGCGGCAACCTGAAGTTCGATGCGCCGCCGCCGCCGGCCGACGCCGACGCGCTCGCCGCGCTGCGCCGCGAGATCGGCGACCGGCCGGTGCTGGTGGCTGCGAGCACGCATCGCGGAGAGGAGGCGGCGGTGGTCGTCGCGCATGCCGGCCTTGTCCGTGACGGCGCGCGCCTCCTGACCATTCTCGCTCCGCGTCATCCGGAGCGGGGGGAGGCGGTCGCCGCGGAGATCGCCGCGAGGGGGCTGACGCTGAGCCGCCGCTCCGCCGGCGAAGCGATCGGCCCATCGACAGACATCTACCTGGCCGACACGATCGGCGAGATGGGTTTATGGTACCGGCTGGCCGACATTGCTTTTCTGGGGGGGTCCATGGTGCCGCATGGCGGGCAGAATCCGATTGAGCCGGCGAAGCTTCTGGTGCCCATCCTGCACGGCAGCCATGTCGGAAATTTCCGCGACGTCTATGACGCGCTCGGCGCGGCGGGGGCAGTCGTCGCGGTCGACGACGCCGCTTCGCTCGCCGAAGCGGTCGGGCGCCTGATCGAGAATCCCGCCGAGTGCAAACGGCTTGCGCGCGAGGCGCATGCCTGCGTGGAGCGCTTCGGCGGCGCGCTCGATCGCACGATCGGCGCGTTGCAACCCTATCTCACCGCACTCGGCCTTCCCGATGAAGCTCCCGCGCGCGCCTGAATTCTGGTGGCATCGCCACCGCGTCGCCGGCCTCGCGCTGGCGCCTCTCGGCTACGTCTACGGCCAGGTCAGCGGGCATTTGATGGCGCGTACCGGTGCAACGCTCGACGTGCCGATTATCTGCGTCGGCAACCTCGTCGTCGGCGGAGCGGGAAAGACGCCGACCGCGCTCGAAGTGGCGAGCGTTTGCCGCAAGCTGAAGCTCAATCCGGGCTTCCTCACGCGCGGCTACGGCGGCCGGGAGCGCGGGCCGCTTTGCGTTTCCGTCGGAATTCACACCGCCCAGGAGGTGGGCGACGAAGCGCTGCTCCTGGCGCAGTTCGCCCCGACCGTGATCGCCGCCGACCGCCCGGCCGGTGCGAAGCTCCTCGCCCAGCTCGGCGCCGATGTCGTGGTCATGGACGACGGCTTCCAGAATTCGTCGCTCAGGAAGGATCTCTCCCTCGTCGTCATCGACGCGGAGCGCGGGATCGGCAACGGCCACGTCTTCCCGGCCGGCCCGCTGCGCGCACCGCTGGCGATGCAGATACGCCACGCCGACGCGCTGGTCGTGCTCGGCGAGGGGAGCGGCGGCCGCGCCGTGCGCATCGCCGCCCGCGCCGGACGGCCGATGCTTCGGGCCGTCTCGGAGCCGGCCCGCAAGCGCGGCCTGAAGCGCCGGCCTTATCTTGCGTTTTGTGGGATCGGCGACCCGGCGAAGTTCTACAAGGCGCTGGCCGCCGCCGGGGCGACGGTCGGCCACACGATGAGTTTTCCCGATCACCATGCTTTCGCCCCGGCTGAATGCGAGGCGATCATGGCGGAAGCGAAGAGCCGCGACCTCGCCCCGATCACCACCGAGAAGGACCGTGTGCGGCTGAACGGGCGCGGCGAGGCGGCGGCGCGGCTTGCCGCGGCGACGGAAACGTTCCCCGTGCGGGTGCGTTTCGAGGAGCCGCGGCGGCTGACCGCGCTCATCACCGACGCAATCGGCCGCCACGCCAGCACCTATCGGCTGACGCCGTCTATCCCCCCGGACGCAGAGAAAGTTCCCGCTTGAGCGACGCCTCCACGTCGGCATAGGGCTCCTGCCGGTCGACGCTCCAATAGCGAAGCTCCGAAAGCGGGATGCGCTTGCCGGTGACCGCGCAGGTCACGTAGGCGCCGGGCGTGACGACCTGAAAGTCGCTGTCGAGGTAGCGAAGCCGTGCCTCGCCGTCGCGGCCGAAGAATTCGTGCTTGTTCATGCAAGCCTTTTAGCCAGTGCGCCGACGGTGGCCAAGTCGGAGATGGATTTCATTCCGCGGCGGAGCGCTGGGCGTCCTCTCGCTCCTCCTGACTGCCTCCGCCGTCTGTGCGGCGCCCCGGCTCGATGAGCGGTTCCGGCGTGACGGGAGACGGCGCCTCCGCCCCGCCACCTGCATTGCCGCCGAGCTGAATCCCCAGGCGCTCCTCGTCGCGGCGGCGCACGTCCTCCACGATCGTATCGGCCTCGTCGGCGTCGAGTCCGAGCGCGCGCAGCGTCGCGGCGCCGAAGGCGAGGGCGGATTCGAAGGTTTCGCGAATCTCGTAGTCGATGCCCTGGGCACGAAGCTCCAGCGTATGCGCGCGGTCGTAAGAGCGGACATAGACCTTGGCGTTGGGAAATTCCGCGTGCAGCAGATCCACGATGCGGTTCGACACATCCACTTTCGCCACGCAGACGCAGATGACGGTGGCCTGCTCCGCGCCGGCCGCCTTCAGAACGTCGCGCCGCGTGCCGTCGCCGAAATAGATGCGGAAGCCGAAGCGCGACGCCTGCCGCACCCGCTCCGCACTGGAATCGATGAGGGTGGCGTCGAGATGCTGGGCGAGCACGACCTGACTGACGATCTGCCCGAAACGGCCGAAGCCGATGATCAGCACCTGCCCGCCGGCACCCTCGAAATCCTCCTCCAGCGTCTCTTCCGGTTCCGTCCTGAGCAAATAGCGCTCCAGCAGGAAGGACAGCGGGGTGAGCGCCATCGTCACCGTCACGATGCCGGCCACGAAGGCGGTCTCCGACGGCCATAGCGCCCGCACCGCCGACGCGGAGGCGAACAGCACGAAGGCGAATTCGCCCGCCTGCGGCAGGAGCAGCGCGATCCTGACGGCGTCGTTGTGGTCGGCCCTGAAGAGCCGCGCCAGCCCGTAGAGGATGACCGCCTTCACGGCCATCACGACGAGCACGGCGATCCCGATCCGCCACCAGCTCTGCAAAATATAGTCGGGGTCTATCGCCATGCCCACGGCGATGAAGAAAAGGCCGAAGAGGATGCCGCGGAACGGCTCGATATCGGCCTCCAACTCGTGCCGGAAGGAGGAATCCGCCAGCATCAGCCCGGCCAGGAAGGCGCCCATCGCCATGGAGAGGCCGGCGAATTCCATGAGCGCGGCGGAGCCGAGCACGACCAAAAGCGCCGCCGCCGTCATCACCTCGCGCGCGCCGGTGAGCGCCAGGAGGCGGAAGAAGGGGTTCAGGAGATAGCGCCCGCTGAGAAGCAGGACCCCGAGCGCGCCGACGGCATAAAGAACCGCCATCGTGCCGCCTGTGCCGAGTTGCGTGCGGCCGGGCGCCAGGAGCGGCACGATGGCGAGAAGCGGTGCGATCGCGAGATCCTGGAAGAGCAGAACGGCCGTCGCCTTCTGGCCGTAACGGGTGACGAGGTCGCTGCGCTCGGTCAGAACCTGCATGCCGAACGCGGTCGACGACATGGCAAGTCCGAAGCCGATGATCACCGCCGGCTCGATGCGCCAGCCGGCGATGTAGAAGATCGCGGTCAGGACGGCGCCGGTCAGCACCACCTGCGCGAAGCCGAATCCGAAAATGTCGGTGCGCATGGCCCAGAGGCGGGACGGCTTCAGCTCCAGACCGATGATGAACAGGAACATCACGATGCCGAGCTCGGCCACCTGCATGATGTCCTGGGCGCCGGTGATGAGGCGCGCGATCGGCCCGATCACCACGCCGGCGGCGAGGTAGCCGAGCACCGAGCCCAGGCCGAGGCGGCGCGAGATGGCGACGCCGACCACCGAGGCGAGAAGCAGGATCAGCGGCTCGCCGAAGGCGAGGCCGTGTTCTTCAGCGGCCGAGACCTCGAGCATCCTTCGCCGTCCTCAACGCCCACGCGCGACAACCGGCGAAAGCCGGTCGGTCAGGGGAGAGCGTCAAACCCCTCGCCGAATCCGGCAAGCGAAATCGGCACGCCTATTCCCTCTTCCGGGGTCTGGAAGATGATGAACATCGCCTGCTTGCCGCTTCGGAGCTGCTGGATGAGCGCATCATCCATGAGGACCTCCGAGACGCAGCCGTTCGGCAGGCAGCGGATGAAGCCGGTCGTGCCCATGTCGGTGTTGTCGATCCTGAGGCCGAGACCGCGCGGCAGGAGGACGCCGAGCGGCGCCAGAACCCTAAGGATGCGCGCCTGCTTGTCGGCGGTCTTCATGACCACGACGGAGAGGCCCACGTTCTCCCGGTCCTGAGCGGTCACGAACTGCATGATCACGCACTGCTGGGTCTGCGCCCCCGCCGGCTTATCGCAGCGGAGGTCCCAATCGCCGTGTTTGGATTTGATTTCCCCTTGCGCCATAGCCTGGGAGGAAACGAGAAGCATCAAGGTCAACAACGACAAGACGAAGCGGTACACGATTTCTGCCTCCGGAAGCGGCCGGCCGCTTCGCGACTTAAAGTCGGTCGCATGCGCGCCGAAGCCCTAGCAGAGCGGTCCAGCGTGTCAAGAAAAGGGCCACAGAAGCCCTGCAGCCGCCCGGACTGCGCGCAAATTTGCCGCATAAGACGGCGGGCTTGCGCGTTGCACGCTGCGGCCGACTGTGGTTACTCGGCGATTGCGGCAGGCGCACGGGCGAATCCCGAATCGCAGGCTTTTGGAAGCTCGCTCGGGGCGCGCGCGGGAGCCGCAAGGCGGAGTTACTGATCCATGACGGTTGCGACGAGACTGATCGCGGCTCTTGTGTGGCTGACGGCGGGCATCGGCCTCGCCTCCGCGCAGGAGCGCCCCGAGGGGGCGTTCGACTGGCAGATGGACTTCCAGAACCCGGCCACCCTGGTGATGAACTACATCGAATGGTTCGGCTGGTACACGCTGATCATCGTCACTCTCATCGTGATCCTGGTCATGGCGCTGCTCGGATGGTGCATCTTGCGTTACAACGAGCGCGCCAATCCGGTCCCCTCGCGCTTCACGCACAACACCACGGTGGAGGTGCTGTGGACCGTGGTGCCGGTGCTGATCCTGGTCGCGATCGCGATTCCGTCCTTCAAGCTGCTTTACGGCGAATACGACCCCTCCAAGCTTTACCCCGACTACGATCCTCAGACGGCGAAGTTCCTGACCGTGAAGTTCACCGGCGTGCAATGGGCGTGGAATGTCGACTACGCCAATGACGAGGACAATGCCGGAATGGGCGTAGCGGAGCCGATCTCGATCTTCATGCTGCCGATTCCCGACGACCAGCTCGCCGCGGGGGACATACGCAATCTTTCTGTCGACAATCCCGCCGTCGTGCCGGTCGACACGTTCGTGCGTGTCCAGGTGACCGCGGAGGGCGACGCCATCCACTCCTTCGCCATGCCGGCCTTCGGCCTGAAGGAGGACGCGGTGCCCGGGCGTCTCAACGAGACCTACTTCAAGGCCGACCGCGAAGGAATGTTCTACGGCCAGTGCTCCGAGCTTTGCGGCAAGGATCATGCCTTCATGCCGATCGCCATTCGCGTGGTGTCGAAGGACGAGTTCAACGCTTGGGCGACGCAGGCGGGGTCCGATCTGGAGGGCGCCTACAAGACGCTGGCGAGCCGGATCGACGAAGATAAGCAAGAAGAGAAGCTTGCTGCCCGCTGAGGGCGGCGATTGAAGCGCAGGAGCTGACGATGGCCCACGCAGCAGTTCACGAGGCTCATGCCGCGCATCCAACCGGATGGAAGCGCTACGTCTACGCGACGAACCACAAGGACATCGGCACGATGTACCTGATCTTCGCGATCATCGCGGGGGTCATCGGCGGCGCGCTCTCCATCGCCATGCGCATGGAGCTGCAGCAGCCGGGCATTCAGATCTTCTACGGCCTTGCGCAGATGGTCTATGGCGTGTCGGCGGGCGAAGCGCTCGATTACGGCAAGCACATGTACAACGTGTTCACGACCGCGCACGGACTGATCATGATCTTCTTCATGGTCATGCCGGCGATGATCGGCGGCTTCGGCAATTGGTTCGTTCCGATCCAGATCGGCGCGCCGGACATGGCGTTCCCGCGCATGAACAACATTTCGTTCTGGCTCCTGCCGCCGGCTTTCCTGCTGCTTTTGATGTCGATGTTCATGGAGGGGCCGGCGGGCGGCTACGGCGTCGGCGGCGGTTGGACCCTTTATCCGCCCTTCTCCACGAGCGGACAGCCGGGTCCGGCGATGGATTTCGGCATTCTGGCGATCCATCTCGCCGGCGCGTCCTCGATCCTCGGCGCCATCAACTTCATCACCACGATCTTCAATATGCGCGCGCCGGGCATGACGCTGCATAAGATGCCGCTCTTCGTCTGGTCGATCCTGGTGACCGCCTTCCTGCTGCTGTTGTCGCTGCCGGTGCTCGCGGGCGCCATCACCATGCTCCTGACCGACCGCAATTTCGGCACGACGTTCTTCAATCCGCAGGGCGGCGGCGATCCGATCCTGTTCCAGCATCTCTTCTGGTTCTTCGGGCACCCCGAGGTCTACATCCTGATCCTGCCGGGCTTCGGCATGGTCAGCCTCATCATCTCCACCTTCTCCAAGAAGCCGGTCTTCGGCTATCTCGGTATGGCTTACGCCATGGTGTCGATCGGCGTGATCGGGTTCATCGTCTGGGCCCACCACATGTTCACCACCGGCATCGACGTCGACACGCAGGCCTATTTCACCTTCGCCACGATGGTGATCGCGGTGCCGACCGGCATCAAGATATTCTCCTGGATCGCCACGATGTGGGGCGGGTCGATATCTTTCCGCACCCCGATGCTGTGGGCGATCGGCTTCATCTTCCTGTTCACGGTCGGCGGCGTGACCGGCATCCAGCTCGCCAATGCCGGGCTCGACCGCTCCATGCACGACACCTATTTCGTGGTCGCGCATTTCCACTATGTGCTGTCGCTCGGCGCCGTCTTCGCGATCTTCGCGGGCTGGTACTACTGGTTCCCGAAGATGACCGGCTACATGTACAACGAGACGATCGGGAAGGTGCACTTCTGGGTCACGTTCATCGGCGTGAACCTCGTCTTCTTCCCGCAGCATTTCCTCGGCGTCGCCGGGATGCCGCGCCGCTACATCGACTATCCCGACGCGTTCGCCGGCTGGAACATGGTGTCCTCGTACGGCTCCTATATTTCCGGTATCGGCGCGCTGATCTTCCTCTACGGGATCTTCGAGGCGATGAGCCGCAAGCGTGTGGCCGCCAGCAATCCTTGGGGCGAGGGCGCGACGACGCTGGAATGGCAGCTTCCTTCGCCGCCGCCGTTCCATCAGTGGGAGGAGCTGCCGCGCATCCGCTAGGAGGCGCACGGCGACACAGATGACGGCAACGGCCAACGAAAGCGAGGGGAAGCTCCTTGTCGAGGAGTGGGGCGGGGCGGACGTAGAGGATTACGTCGCGCTTCTGAAGCCGCGCGTCATGTCGCTCGTCGTCTTCACCGCGCTCGTCGGCATGGCGGCGGCGCCGGCCTCCATCCACCCGGCCGTCGCGGTCATCGCGCTTCTCGCCATCGCCGCCGGCGCCGGTGCGGCCGGCGCGCTCAACATGTGGTACGATTCCGATATCGACAGCCTTATGCGGCGCACGCGCGGGCGTCCGATTCCGGCCGGCCGCATGAGCCGCGCGGAAGGTCTCGGTTTCGGCATCGTGCTTGCCTCCTTCTCGGTCGCCATTCTCGGTCTCGCCACCAACTGGCTCGCCGCCGGGCTCCTCGCCTTCACGATCTTCTTCTACGTCATAATCTACACCGCCTGGCTGAAGCGCCTGACCGCGCAGAACATCGTCATCGGCGGGGCCGCCGGCGCGCTGCCGCCGGTCATCGGGTGGGCGGCGGTGACGGGCGGCGTCTCGCTCGAGCCGCTCATCTACTTCCTCATCATCTTCATGTGGACGCCGCCGCATTTCTGGGCGCTCGCGCTCTTCGTCCGCGACGATTACGCGGAAGCCGGCGTGCCGATGCTGCCGAACGTTGCCGGCGACACCGCGACGCGGCAGCAGATCCTGATCTATTCGCTGCTGCTTGCGCCGCTCGGGACGCTGCCCTTCCTGCTCGGCCAGGCCGGCCCGATCTACGGCGTCGCTTCGCTTCTCCTGGGCGCGGAGTTCCTGCGTCGCGGGATACGGCTCTGGCGTCGCGGCGACGCCGACAACAACGCCGCGGCCAAGAGCCTCTTCGGCTATTCCATCGTCTATCTCTTCAGCCTCTTCGCCGTGCGGCTCGTCGAACTGGGCCTGACCGGGCCGTTCGGTGGGTGAGGCCGATGAGAGGCGCACCCTCACTCCGGAGCAGACAAGGCGTCGGCGCCGGCGTTCGGTGGCGCTTGCAATCGTGCTCGGGCTTCTCGCCGTGCTCTTCTACGTGCTCGCGCTCGTCAACGGGCCGGGGGTTCTCCACAATTGAGGCGGGACGCACCCGGCATCCGGCATGAGCGGCCCTAAGAAATCCGCCGGTAACGCCGCGCTCGCGGTCGGGCTCCTGTCGCTTTCGCTCGGCATGGTCGGCGCATCCTTCGCCGCCGTTCCGCTCTACAGCCTGTTCTGCCGGGTAACCGGCTATGCCGGGACGACGCAGCGCGCCACGACCGGCGCCGACCGCGTCGTCGACCGCGAGGTCGTGGTCCGCTTCGACGGCAACGTCGCCGGGCTCCCGTGGGCATTCCGGCCGGCGGTTCCGCAGGTGAAGGTGAAGCTCGGCGAGACGGCGCTGATCAAATTCGTCGCCGAGAATACCGGCGCTGCGGCGACGACCGGCACGGCAACCTTCAACGTGCAGCCCGATCTCGCGGGTTCCTACTTCAACAAGATCCAGTGCTTCTGCTTCACCGAGCAGGCGCTAGAGCCCGGCGAGCAGGTCGAAATGCCGGTGCAGTTCTTCGTCTCGCCCGATCTCGCGGATGACCGCGAGCTCGACGGCACGCGGACGATCACGCTCTCCTACACCTTCTTCCCGGCCGTCGGCTCTGCCGAGCCGGTTGGACAACCGGTCGCGCAGACGGAAGGCGACGACGGCTTAGAAAAGCTCTAGAAACGTGCAAGCCGGCACTGGCCGGCTCGCGAAGCGGATGGAACGGGACGACCATGGCTGAGGCGCACGCGAAGCATCACGACTACCATCTCGTCGATCCGAGCCCGTGGCCGATCGTCGGCGCGGTCTCGGCATTCGCGCTGGCGCTCGGCTTCATCTCCGCCATGCATGGCGCCAGCTATTGGTGGACGCTGCCCGGCGCGCTCGGCGTGCTCTACACGATGTTCGGCTGGTGGGTCGACGTGATCCGCGAGGCCAATCGCGGCGATCACACGCCGGTGGTCCAGCTCCACCTGCGCTACGGCATGATCATGTTCATCGCCTCGGAGGTGATGTTCTTCGTCGCCTGGTTCTGGGCCTTCTTCGACGCCAGCCTGTACTCCGGCGAGGCGGTGCAATATTTGCGTGTGGCGGCGACCGGCGGTGAGTGGCCGCCGAAGGGACTGGAGGTGCTCGACCCGTGGCACTTGCCGCTTCTGAACACGCTGCTCCTGCTCACCTCCGGAACGACGGTCACCTGGGCGCATCACGCGCTGCTTCAAAACGACCGCCGCGGCCTGAAATGGGGGCTGGCGCTCACCATCGTGCTCGGCGTGATGTTCACCTGCGTGCAGGCCTACGAGTACATCCACGCGCCGTTCGGCTTCAAGGGAAGCATCTACGGCTCCACCTTCTTCATGGCGACCGGCTTTCACGGCTTCCACGTCATCATCGGATCGATCTTCCTGACGGTGTGCCTGGTGCGCGCCTTCCTTGGGCAGTTCACGCCGAAACAGCATTTCGGTTTCGAGGCGGCGGCGTGGTACTGGCACTTCGTCGACGTCGTCTGGCTGTTCCTCTTCACCTGCATCTATGTCTGGGGGAATGCCGGCGGCCTTTACGAATAGGGGAGTGAGACCGGGCTCCACCGCGCCGCGCCGGTCGCTGCTACTTGCCGCGCTTTCGGCTGCGAACTTGAAATGAGCGAAGACAAGGCGCTTTACGCGCCGCAGAATCCCATTTCGGTCGGCCTCGGAGGGCGTTGCCCCCGCTGCGGCGAGGGACGGCTGTTCACCGGATTTATCACGCTTGCGCCGCGCTGCTCCGCCTGTGGCCTCGACTATTCGTTTGCCGATTCCGCTGATGGCCCGGCCGTTTTCGTGATCCTGATCGTCGGCTTCATCATCGCCGGCGCGGCACTCCTTGTGGAGGTCGCCTACAGCCCGCCGATCTGGGTTCATTTCGTCCTATGGGGTCCGCTGGTGCTGATCCTCTGCCTCGGCATGCTGCGGCCGCTGAAGGGCGTGCTCGTCGCCCTCCAGTACCATCACAAGGCTGAAGAGGGCCGCATCCATCACGGCGACTGATTCTCGGGCGCGGAGCCTTCGCGGGCTTGTCCTGCCGGCGGTTTTCGCTCTCGCCGGCATCGCGGTTCTCGTGTCGCTGGGAAACTGGCAGGTCCGCCGCCTGGCCTGGAAGGAAGACCTGATCGCGCGCGTGACGGAGCGGCCGAGCGGCCCGGTGCGCGACCTGCCCACAGCGTCGGCATGGCCCGGCATCGACATCGCCGCGGAGGAGTACCGCCCGTTCCGTCTTGAGGGGCGCTTCCTCAACGACAGGGAGGCGCTGGTCTTCACCAGCATACCCGATCCGCACGGGCGCTATGGCGGACCGGGCTTCTGGGTGGTGACGCCGTTTGCGCTTACCGGTGGTGGAACTGTCCTCGTCAATCGCGGCTTCGTGCCGCAGGGCAAGGAGCGGCCGGCGGATCGCGGCGGGGAGCCGGCCGGCGGCACGGTGACCGTCACCGGTCTTCTGCGGCCGGACGAGACGCGCGGCTTCTTCACACCAAACGACGCGCCGGAGCAGAACATCTTTTATGCGCGCGACATCGCCGCGATCGCCGCCGCCAAGGACCTTTCGCCGCCGGTCGCGCCGTTTTCCATCGATCTCGTCGCCGCCGAATCGCCGCCCGGCGGGTTGCCGCAGAGCGGCGAAACGCGCATGGTGTTCCCCAACAATCACCTGCAATATGCGGTGACGTGGTACGGGCTTGCCGCTGGACTTTTCGCGGTTTTCGCGGCTTTCGTCTGGCGCCGCGTCGGTGCGGGGAACGACGGGTCCGCTTGACGCCACCCGCCGAGGCTCCCTAAGTGCGAGGCAAGATGCCCGGTCCCAAGCTTCATATCCTGCTTTGCGCTCCGCGCGGCTTCTGCGCCGGGGTGGAGCGTGCCATCCAGGTGGTGGAAGAGGCGCTGGAGCGCTTCGGCGCGCCGGTCTATGTGCGTCACGAGATCGTGCACAACCGCTACGTGGTGGAGAGCCTGAAGGCCAAGGGCGCGGTCTTCGTGGAGGAGCTTCAGGAGATTCCGGAGGCCGACCGCCCGGTGGTCTTTTCCGCCCACGGCGTGTCGAAAAGCGTGCGCGAGGACGCGGCGGCCCGGAACATTTCGGTGCTCGATGCGACGTGCCCACTGGTTTCCAAGGTCCACAAGGAAGCCATCCTGCATCATCGCCGCGGGCACGAGATCGTGCTCGTCGGCCATGCCGGCCATCCCGAAGTCGAGGGTACGATGGGTCAGCTTCCGTCCGGCTCCATCTCGCTGGTGGAGACCGCGGAGGATGCGCGCAGCTTTCAGCCGCGCGAGCCCGACAACCTTGCCTGGATCACCCAGACGACGCTTTCGGTCGACGACACATCGGAAATCGTCGCCGTGCTTAAGGAGCGGTTTCCGAACATCATCGGCCCGCACAAGGAAGACATCTGCTACGCCACCACCAACCGCCAGGAGGCGGTGAAGCGCGTCGCGCCCGTGGTCGACCGCATGCTCGTCGTCGGCGCGCCGAACTCCTCCAATTCGCAGCGGCTCGTGGAAGTGGCGGAGCGCGCGGGATGTCCCCGCGCCGTCCTGATCCAGCGCGCCTCGGAGATCGACTGGTCGGTGTTCGAGGGCGTTCAGCAGATCGGCGTCACCGCTGGCGCCTCCGCGCCGGAGGTGATCGTTGAGGAGGTGCTCGACGCCTTCGCCGCGCGCTTCGATATCAATGTCGAGCTTGTGCGGACCGCCAAGGAGAACATCGTCTTCTCCCTGCCGAGGCAGCTTCGAGAGGCTGCGGCCTAGAACAGGCTCCTTCCTTCATGGCCGTCTACACCGAAGTCGGCGATGCCGACCTCGAAGCCCTGCTCAAGGCCTACGATCTCGGCGCGCTACTGTCTTTCAAAGGCATCGCGGAGGGGGTCGAGAACTCCAATTTCCTGCTTCGCGCCGAGACCGGCATCTACATCCTGACGCTCTACGAGAAGCGCGTGGCGGAATCCGATCTGCCGTTCTTCCTCGGATTGATGCAGCATCTTTCGGAGCGCGGCATTTCCTGCCCGCTGCCGGTGCGCGGCCATGACGGCAAGACGCTGAGGCGCATCGCCGGCCGCCCCGCGGCCTTGATCACCTTCCTGGAAGGAATGTCGGTGCGCCGCCCGCAGCCGCATCATTGCGCCGCTGTCGGCAAGGCGCTCGCCGAGATGCACGAGGCCGGACGCGGCTTCACGATGCGGCGCGAGAACGCGCTGTCGCTCACCGGCTGGCGGCCGCTCTTCGAGATGTCGCGGTCGCGTGCCGACGAAGTAGAGCCGGGCCTCGCCGCTTTCGTCGATGCCGAACTGGATTTCCTGCAATCCGCCTGGCCGACGGCGTTGCCGGCCGGAATCATCCACGCCGACCTCTTCCCCGACAACGTCTTCTTCCTGAAGGGGCGGCTTTCCGGCCTGATCGACTTCTATTTCGCCTGCAACGATCTCCTCGCCTACGATCTGGCGGTCTGCCTGAACGCCTGGTGTTTCGAACCGGACAACGCCTTCAACGTCACCAAGGGCCGCGCCCTGATCCAGGCCTATGCCGCCATCCGCGCGCTTGAGCCCGCGGAGCTCGCGGCCTTGCCGATCCTCTCGCGCGGCGCGGCACTCCGCTTTCACCTGACCCGGCTCTACGACTGGCTCAACAATCCGCCCGGCGCGCTGGTGACGCCCAAGGACCCGCGCGAATATCTGCGCAAGCTGCGCTTCCACCAGAGGGCTGAAAGCGCCGCCGATTACGGTGTCGACGCATGAGCGGCGGGAAGCGCGTGGTCGTGCACACCGACGGCGCCTGCTCCGGCAATCCGGGGCCGGGCGGCTGGGCCGCGATCCTTGAATATGGCGGCAGCGAGAAGGAGCTCTACGGCGGGGCTGAAGCGACTACCAACAACCGTATGGAGCTGACCGCCGCCATCGAGGCGCTGAAGGCCCTGAAGGGCTCGGCCGTCGTGGAGCTTCACACCGATTCGGAATATCTCCGAAACGGGATCACGAAGTGGATCCACGGCTGGAAGCGGAACGGCTGGAAGACCTCCGACAGGAAGCCGGTGAAGAACGCCGATCTCTGGCAGCAGCTCGACCGGCTCAGGGAGAGCCACGACGTCGACTGGCGCTGGGTGCGCGGCCATTCCGGCCACGATCTGAACGAGCGCGCCGACGAACTCGCCAGGAAGGGCATGGCGCCCTTCCTGAACGATAAAGGCTGAGAGCAGCCGTCCGTCAGTGCGCGGCCTAGAGCCGCTCCATGATCTGCGCGGCGGAGCTGACGGCCGTCTGCCCGTTCGTGTCCTCCACCGAGATCGCCGTGACCACGCCGTCGTCGACGATCATGGCGAAGCGGCGCGCCCGTATTCCCATTCCGGTGCCGGAGCCGTCGAAGGAGAGACCGGCCTGCGAGATGAACTCGCAATTGCCGTCGGAGACGAAGCGGACCTTGCCCTTGCCTCCGCTCGCCTCCGCCCAGGCACGCAGGACATGCGTGTCGTTGGTGGAAAGGATGACGATCTCATCCACGCCCTTGGCGAGGATCGCGTCGCGGTTCTCGATGAAGCCGGGAAGGTGGCGCTGGTGGCAGGTCGGTGTGAAGGCGCCGGGCATGCCCACCAGGACGACCTTGCGCCCCCCGAAAAGAGCCTCGGTGGAAAGCTTGTCCGGGCCGCTTTCGCCGGGCTCGAAGAGACCGGCGGAGGGCACGCGGTCGCCAACGTTGATCGTCATCGCGTTCTCCATTCTGGGATTCGAAATTCTTGACGAGCGGCCGGACGTTCAGTCGATCACGACCGCTTTTTCGATTGCCTCGCCGCCGGAGACGGCGACGAAGCGGAAGGTCTGGCCCTTGATGTCGACATCGGCCGGCCGTCCGGCAAGCGAAAGGCGGTAGCGCGAAACATCGCCGGAGCGCGTGACCAAGGACGGCTGGCCGATATACCAACCCGCGGGCGGATCGGCGAAGAGGTCCGAATAGGACGATGCCGGCATGCGCACGTCGATCAAAAGGTCGTTACCCTCCGCGGTGATCGCCTCGACATCGAAGCGGCCCGGCTCCGGCGCGCCGGGGACGCGCGGCGCGAAGCTCTTGAGCCGTTCATCGCTCAGCGGATCGGGCGCGGAAGACAGCGTCACCTCCGCGCTCGCGCGGGTCGGAACGCAGATGTCGCTGCAAACGCCGAACGTCGCCTCCAGATGAAGCGTCAGCGGCTTTCCCGCCTCGCGCGGCGTGACGGCGAGGGGCAGCACCACCGCATCGGTATAGATGAGCGAGACGCTCGCCCCGTCATCGTGGCGGACCGGCGCCGGATAGCGCACCGCAACATCCGCGACGTTCTCAGAGCCGGAGAAGTCGAGAACCGGCGGCACACCGGCTTCGCCCGGGTTGCGCCAGTAGGTGTACCAGCCCGGCTCGAGCGCGATCTCCACGCCACCCTCGATCCGCCCGTCATCGTGCTTTACGAGCAGCAGCCTGAGCTGCGCCTCGTCGGCATCGGTCCAGCCGGAATGGGCGGCGAGCGCACTCGCCGGAATCGCCGCGGAGAGCGCGAATCCGAGAAAAGCGAGGCGCGTTGCTATTGCGGTCATCGAATTCAACCTTAGCTTACTCATAAGAATGTGGCGTAGCGAGACCTGGCACCCGGGCGGTTCCCCCGACCTATCCAACTTGGGGTGGGATTGGTAGCATTCACGGATGAAAACGCGCACACGGCCGCAGGGGCTTCTCGACGGGCAGCTTCTGATCGCCATGCCCAGTATGGCCGACAAGCGGTTCGCCCGCTCCGTGGTCTATGTGTGTGCGCATTCCGGCGACGGGGCCATGGGCATTGTCATCAACAAGCTCGCGGATGAGGTGAGCTTCCGCGAGCTTCTCGTGCAGCTCGATATCGTGCAGGCGCGCGACGAGCCCGACCTTCCCGGCGGCGTCGACAACATCCGCGTGCATCGCGGCGGGCCGGTGGAGACCGGGCGCGGCTTCGTACTGCATTCCGCCGACTTTTTCCTGGAGAATGCCACGCTGCCGATCGCGGAAGGCATCTGCCTGACGGCGACGCTGGAGATCCTGCGCGCCATCTCCGACGGTCGTGGGCCGGATCGCGCGCTGCTCGCGCTCGGTTACGCCGGCTGGGCGCCGGGGCAGCTTGAGTTCGAGATCCAGGCGAACGGCTGGCTGCACAGCCAGGCGGATTGCGACCTGATCTTCGACGACGACGTCGACGCCAAATACGATCGCGCGCTTGCCAAGATCGGCGTGGAGCCCGCGATGCTCTCAATCGAGGCCGGGCACGCCTGACGTGGAGCCACGGCGAGCGGCCGCAGCCTCAACACGTGTCGTCATTGCCGGGCTCGACCCGGCAATCCATTCCGTGACTGCCGCGTTTGCAGGAGCGTTTCGGAATGGGTGCCCGGATCAAGTCCGGGCATGACGACGGTGGAGGGCCTGCTTAGCTGGCGCGCGCCACCGCCGGGCGCCGGCGGATCATCTGCTGCACCATCTGCGCCGTCATCGGCCGCCCGAACACGAAGCCTTGCGCGTATTCGCAGCCGGCTTCCGTCACCTCCATGATCTCCGCTTCGGTCTCCGCGCCCTCCGCCACGACCTCCATGCCGAGTTCGTGCGCCATCGTCACGATTGAGCGCAGGAGGATGGAGCGCGCCGGCGAGCCGTTCGGCCGCACGAACGACTTGTCGATCTTGATCGTGTCGAAGGGGAAGCGCTGCAGGTAGGAGAGCGCCGAATAGCCGGTGCCGAAATCGTCGAGCGAGAGCCCGGCGCCGAGCTCGCGCAGGCGGGCGAGAACCTTGGCGGAATATTCCGGGTTCTGCATCACCAGCGATTCGGTGACCTCAAGCTTCAGCGTCTCCGGCGCGACGCCGGTGCGCGCCATCACCGCCTTGAAGTCGTTGATGAGATCGTGGCGCAGGAGCTGCTGGCTCGACACGTTGATGGAGACGAAGGGGAGGGGCGCGTTCCCAAGCGCGTTCTGCCAGGAAGCGAGCTCGCGCGCGGCGTGCTCAAGCACGTAGAGGCCGAGCTGTACGATCAGCCCGCTCTCTTCCGCGGCCGAGATGAACTCCTTCGGCGAAATGCGCCCATGCAGCGGATGCTCCCAGCGTGTCAACGCCTCGAAGCCGGCGATGGAATTGTCCTCCAGCCGCACCACCGGCTGATAGACGATGTCGATATTGCCCCCCTCGAGCGCCTTCCTGAGCTCGCCGTCGATGTCGATGCGGCGGCTGCGCATGCCGAAGGCCGGCTCGTAGAACTGGATATAGTCGCCGCCGTAGCGCTTCGCCTGATAGACGGCGGCCTCCGCGCGGCGGATGTGATCCTCCGCGGTTCCCTCGTTGGCGGCCGGCGCGATCCCCACCGAGGCGGTGAGGAAGACGTCGCTGTCGCCGATGGAGATCGCCGCCTTGACGCTGCGCGCAAGCTCGCGCACCAGCTGGTCGATCGCGTCCGGTTCGGTTTCCGACAGGATCAGCACGGCGAAGGAATCGCCGTGCAGCCGCGTCAGCGAATCCTGCAGTGGCAACAGCCTCACGATACGCCGGGAGAGCGCAAGCAGCACCGAATCGCCGACAGAATGGCCGTGTTCGGTGTTCACTTCCTTGAAGTTGTCGAGGTCGAAGACGACGACGGTCGGCGCGGCGATACGCTCCAATCGCGCGCGGATCAGTGCGGTATCGAGCCGGTCGAGCAGGATCTGACGGTTGGGCAGGCCGGTCAGATTGTCGTGCACTGCGTCGTGCAGCAGCCTTTCCTCGGCGAGCTTCTGATCGGTGATGTCGGCGATCGTTCCGGAGCAGCGCATCACCTCGCCGTCGGAACCGACGATCGGACGGGCGCGGATGGCGAACCAGAGAAAGTGGCCGTCCTCCGCGCGCATGCGGAAATCGAGGTTGATGCGGCCACGCCGCTGGTTGACCGCCGCGTCGAGCATGGCGCGGAAGAGATCGCGTTCGCTCGGATGCACGAGGCCGAGCCAGTTGCGCGCCGGTCCGTCGAGCGCGCCGCGCTTGAAGCCGAGCACGTGCTCGATATCGCGGCCGGTCTCGATGCGGTCGCGCGCCGCGTCCCAGTCCCAGATCGAGTGGCCGGCGCCCACCAGCGCCAGCGCCTTCTGCTCCGCGTCGCTGATCAGCCCCTGCGCCAGCGCGCCACCGGCAAAAGCGTGCTGCATGATGGTGAAGGCGATGAGCATCACGATCAGCACCAGCCCGCCGGCGAGCGCCGGCTGCACGACGGGATGGTTGATGCGCCCGGTCACCGCGAGCCAGGCGGCCGCCACCCAGAAGAGCAGCACGATCCAGGTCGGGATCAGCATGATCGCGCGGTCGAACCCGCGGATCGCGAGCCACAATATGATGCCGAGCCCGACCACCGCCGTCAGCCCGAGCGAGAGCCGCGCGATGCCGGCCGCAACGCTCGGATCGACCGCGATGACACCGGCAAGCAGAGCGAGCCCGATCAGCCAAAGCATCGCCAGATGGCTGTAGCGGACGTGCCAGCGGTGCAGATGGAGGTAGGTATAGAGGAAGACGACAAGCGCTCCGGCGAGCACCACCTCGGTGCCGGCGCGCCACGTCGCCATATGCGCGTTGGAGCTTTGGAAGACACGGCTCCAGAAGCCGAAATCGATGGAGATATAGGCGAAGACGGCCCAGGCGAGCGCCGCCGTCGCCGGGAACATCGCGGTGCCCTTGACCACGAAGAGCACGCTCAGGAAGAGCGCCAGAAGTCCTGCAATGCCCAGCACAACGCCGCGATAGAGCGTGTAGCTGTTGATCATGCTCTCGTAGGCGTCCGGACGCCAGAGATGGATCTCCGGCAGCGCGGGGTCGCTCAGCTCCGCGACGTAGGTGACGATGGCGCCGGGATCGAGCGTGATGCGGAAGATGTCGGCCTCGCTGCTCGGCTCCCGTTCCGGCGCGAAGCCCTCGCTCGGAGTCACGGCGCGGATACGCTGCCATCCGAGATCGGGCCAGATCAGCCGCGAGCCCACCAGCCGGTAATGCGGGACGACGATCAGGCGCTCAAGCTGCTCGTCGGAGGGGTTGGCGAGGGCGAAGACGATCCAGTCGGATGCGCCTTCGGGATTTTCCGCCGGCACCTCGATGCGGCGCACGATGCCGTCCGCCCCCGGCGCGGTGGAGACCTGGATACGGTCGCCCTGGTTCAGATAGCGATCGAACGAACCGCTCAGATCGACGACCGGATCGTCGACCTGCAGCGGCACGGCGTCGAGAGCAAGGGCGCGGCCGGCGAGGAGGATGGCGGCGACGGCAAAGACAATGCGCGTGAAAATGGGTCCAGCGCGCAACGCGCCACCTCCGGAACAGTCCGTTTACAAAGCTGTAATGCTCGCCGCGGAGCTTCACAAGCCGACAAAATTCGGCGCCGACATGGCAAAGGGGCCCGATTCCCGGGCTATTTGGCGCTCAGGCGAGCCTGTCGTCGGAGAGCAGCGCAAACACGATATGGTCCTGCCAGCGACCGTTGATGCATACGAGGCCGCGAGCCAGCCCCTCCCGTTTGAAGCCGACTTTCTCCAGAAGCCGCATGGAGGCCGCGTTGTGCGGAAGGCAGGCGGCTTCCAGCCGGTGCAAGCGCAACGCGCCGAAGGCGAAGGGCGCGATCGCCCTGACCGCCGCGCTCATATGCCCTTTGCCGGCGTAGCGCTCTCCCATCCAATAGCCGAGCGTCGCTGTCTGCGTCATGCCGCGCGTGACGTTGGAGATGGTGATGCCGCCGAGCAGCACGAAGTCGCTCTGGCGGAAGATGAAGAAGGGATAGGCGCGGTCCTCACGCACCTCTGCGTGGTAGCGGCGGATGCGGCGGCGAAAGGCGGTGCGGGTCAGATCGTCGGCCGGCCAGGTCGGTTCCCACGGCGTCAGGAAGGCACGGCTTTCGGAACGCACTCTCGTCCAGTCCGTGTAGTCGGCAAGGCTCGGCGTGCGCAGGAACAGGCCGTTGCCCGGGATGACCGGCGTTTCGGAGACCGTCGTCGCGCGCAGGAACGCCATCGCTACCAGCCAACCGCCTTCTTGTGCCCGGCCATGGTCGAGGCGATCTCGTTCACCCCCGGAAGCCGTGTCACCGGACCGATGGCGGCCAGCGTCGGCGCGCTTCCGAGCATGGTGGCGGCAAGCTCGACGAGCTCGGCATTGCCGACCGCGTCGACCCGCGCCAGCATTTCCTCAAGGGTAAGCGGGCGCCCGTGCAGAAGCACGTGCCGTGCGATCTGGCCGGCGCGCGCGATCGGGCTCTCGAGGGTCATCAGAAGGCCGGCACGCATCTGTGTCTTGGCGCGCTGCAGCTCCAGCGGCGTGACGCCGTCTGCCATCTTGCGCAACTCGTCGAGGACGACGCTCACCAACTGCCCGAGCTCTTCTTCCGAGGTCGCCGCCTGGATGCCGAAGAGCCCGGTATCCGTGAACGGCCAGTAGAAGGAATAGATGGAATAGCAGAGACCGCGGCTCTCGCGCACCTCCTGAAAGAGCCGCGAGGCCATGCCGCCGCCGAGAATGGCGGAGAAGACATGGGCGGTCGTGAAAGAGGGCTCCATATAGGTCGGCGCGGGGAAGCCGATCAGGAGCTGCGCCTCCTTCAGAGGGCGCACCTCCTTGCGCTCGCCGCCTCTGTAGACGCCCGGCTCCGGCGGCGCCGGCTTGCGGTCGGAAAGCTTGCCGAGATGCGTCTCTGCGAGCCGCACCACTTCGGCGTGGTCGAGATTGCCGGCGGCGGAGACCACGATCCGTGGACCGCAATAATGGGTCTGAAGGAAGTTCCGGAGGTCGTCGCGCGTGTGCGACTGGATCGATTGCGGGGTGCCGAGCACGTTGCGGCCGATCGCCTGATCGGGGAACGCTGCTTCCTGGAAGAAGTCGAAGACAAGGTCTTCCGGCGTGTCTTCCGCCGCGCCGATCTCCTGCAGGATGACGTGCTGCTCGAGGGCCAGCTCATCCGGGTCGAGGATGGAGTCGCCGATGATGTCGCCGAGCACCTCCAGGCCGAGCGCGATGTCGTCCTTCAGGAGCCTCAGGTAGTAGGTCGTATGGTCGACGCTCGTCTCCGCGTTCATCTCGCCGCCAACCGCCTCGATCGTCTCCGCGATCTCGCGGGCGCTGCGCCTGGTCGTTCCCTTGAAAGCCATGTGCTCGAGCAGGTGCGAGATGCCGTGCTCGCGCTTCGTCTCCGAGCGTGCGCCGGCTCCGACCCAAAGCCCGAGCGCGATGCTCTCAAGATGCGGCATGGTGTGCGTGACGATCGTGATGCCGTTAGGGAGATGCGAGAGTTCGACGCTCATCCGACGGCCTCGGCCGTTGTTGTAATTCCGGATTCGACCGCCTCCTCCACCGTTCCGAGGTCGGCGGGAAGCGTGCGGTATTTTTCCTTGCGCGTCAGGATCGCTCGCGCCCAGTCCGGCAGTTCCGGCCGCACGCCCACCGCGGCTTCCACGGCGTCGGGGAATTTCGCCGGATGCGCGGTCGCGAGCGTCACCATCGGCGTCGCGCCGAGATGGTTCTCCGCGACCGCCACGCCGACCGCCGAGTGCGGATCGATCAGGATGCCGTCGTCGCGGAAGAGACGGGCGATCGCGGCGGCGGTCTCCGCTTCGCTCGCCGAGCCGGAGCTGAAGGTCGCGCCAAGCGTCTCGCGCGCGGCCGCGCCGAGGGTGAAGGCGCCCGACTGTCCGAGTCCCGCCATCAGCCGCCTTACGATCTCTGCGTCGCGGTCCTCCGCTTCGAACAGAAGCCGCTCGAAATTGGAGGAGACCTGGATGTCCATCGACGGCGAGGCGGTGGCGGTCACGCCGCGCACCTCGTAGCGCCCGTTCTTCAGCGTGCGGTCGAGAATGTCGTTGACGTTGGTCGCGACGATCAGCCGCTCGATCGGAAGCCCCATTCGCTTCGCCGCATAACCGGCGAAGATGTTGCCGAAATTCCCGGTCGGAACGGTGAAGGAGACGGCGCGGTGCGGCGCGCCGAGCGCGACCGCGGCGGTGAAATAATAGACGATCTGCGCGACGATGCGCCCCCAGTTGATCGAGTTCACGCCGGAAAGATGGACTCGCTCGCGGAAGCGTCCGTCGTTGAACATCGCCTTCACCAGGGCCTGGCAATCGTCGAAGTTTCCTTGCACCGCGATCGCCTGCACGTTCCTCTCCGCCGCCGTCGTCATCTGCCGGCGCTGCACGGAGGAGACGCGCCCGTCGGGAAAGAGGATCGCGATATCGGTGCGCGCGCGCCCACGGAAGGCCTCGATCGCGGCGCCGCCGGTATCGCCCGACGTGGCGCCGACGATGGTCGCCCGCTCGCCGCGCTCGGCGAGGATATGGTCCATCAGCCGGGCGAGGAACTGCATCGCCAGGTCCTTGAAGGCGAGCGTCGGCCCGTGGAAGAGCTCAAGCAGGAAGTGGTTCGGGCCGATCTGGACGAGCGGCGCCACCGCGTCGTGGCGAAACGTCGCGTAGGCTTCCTCGATCATGCGCTTCAGCGCCGGCGCGCCGATCTCGCCGCCGGTGAAGCGGTCGATGATCCGCAACGCCGCTTCGGGATAGGAGAGGCCGGCAAGTGCCGCGATCTCGCGCTTGGAGAGCGCCGGCCAGGTCTCCGGAAGGTAGAGCCCGCCGTCGCGCGCCAGCCCCGCGAGCACGACGTCGCGAAAACCGAGCGCCGGTGCTTCGCCGCGGGTCGAGACATAACGCACGCTGAAGATACTCCGTCCCTGGAAGCCTCGAACCTATAGGGCCGAGGGAATCCCGGCAAGCGCGCGGGCCGCCCTTGCCGCGCGGCGAAAGCCTGCTAAACGGGCGGCCATGCTTATCATTTTCGACTGTGACGGCGTGCTCATCGATTCCGAGATCCTTTCTGCGGAGGTGGATGCGGCAATTCTGCGCGAATTCGGCTACGAGATCGGCGCGGCGGAGCTTGCCCACCGCTTCGCCGGCATCACCACGGAGGGGATATTCGAGCAGATCGGCGAGGAGATCGGCCGCGCGATCCCCGACGAGGCGGTCGCGCGGGCCAAGCGCGACACCGATCTGAAGCTGCGCATGGAGGTCGCGCCGATCCCCGGCGTCCACGAGATGCTCGACGCGCTCGATGATCCGCGCTGCATCTGCTCGAACTCGCGCTCCGAGCGGTTGAAGGTCTCGCTCGACCGGGTCGGTCTCTGGGACCGCTTCCGCCCTTACGTCTTCTCCGCCCAGGAGGTCGCCAACAAGCGCGGCAAGCCGGCGCCCGACGTCTTTCTGCACGCCGCCGGAATTTTTGAAACCGACCCCGCCGATGCCGTGGTGATCGAGGATTCCACGACCGGCGTGACGGGCGCCGTCGCCGCGGGAATGCGCGTCGTCGGTTTCACCGGCGCCTCGCATTCATGGCCCGGGCACGCCGAGGCGCTGATGGATGCCGGCGCGGTCACCGTCGTGCGCCGCCTTGCCGAAGTGCCGCCGACGCTCGAAGCGCTGCGCGATTGGCGGCAGCCGGTCGCCTGAGCGGTGCCGGCCGAGCGTGGCGGCTCCTTTCGTCCTGACGCTGGAGATGGACGGCGCGGCGTTCGCCGCCTTCGACGCGCTCCGCCACCGGCACTACGCGCCGGAGCGCAATTTTGTCCCGGCGCATGTGACGCTTTTCCACCGGCTTCCGGCCGAGCGTGCCCGCGAGGTCAAGGCGCTGCTCCGCGCCGTTGCGGCGGGCGAGAAGCAAATCGAGGTGGAAATCGGCGAGGCGCGGACGCTTGAGCGCGGCGTGGCGATCTTCCTGAAATCGCCACGGCTTCATGCGCTGCGCGAAGAGCTGGCGGCCGAATGGTGGCCGTGGCTCGCCGACCAGGACCGCGCCGGCTTTCGCCCGCATGTGACGATCCAGACCACCGAGAGCGAGGCGGAGGCGCGGCGCACGCTGGAATTGCTCCGCCGTGAGAGCATACCGCGCCGCATGCGTGGTGTTGGCCTGCACCTCTGGCGCTATCGCGACGGCCCGTGGGAAAGCGAAGCGCTCTTCCGCTTTCGCTAGAGTCCTTTTCATACTGATTAAATCAGAATGGAGCTTCTTATTTGAGCATGATCTTTTCCGAAAACCGGCATCCACTTTTCGGGATCATGCTCTAGCGCTCGGCGAGCGCGGGCTGGTCGGCGCCCGGCGCTCCAAGCCGCTGCTCGCGCACGAAGATAAAGAGCCCCGACGCTAAAATGATCGCCGCGCCGACAAGCGTATGCGCGTTCGGAAAGTCGCCGAAGACGAGATAGCCGAATGTGATCGCCCAGACGATCGTCGAATATTGGAACGGCGCGACGACCGATGCCGGGGCGAGGCGCAGCGACTGGTTGACGAGCACGATGGCGCCGGTCGCCGCGACTCCGAGAAGGAGCAGGAGCAGGAAGTCAGACCCCGGCATCGGCACCCACGCGAAGGGCGCGCCGATGGCGCCGGCCACGATCGCGCCGGCGACCTGCCATGTGACGAACACGACGTTCGGCGTTTCCTTGACCTGCCGCGTGGCGATCATGAAGAGCGCGTAGCAGATGCTGCCGCCGAGCGCGATGAACTGCCCCGGACCGAACGCCGCGAGCCCGTTCGCCGTAGGACCAAGCGCGATGACGACGCCGACGAAACCGACGACGACCGCGCTCCAGCGATACGGCCCGACCTTCTCGCGCAGAAGCAGCGCGGAGAGCGCGGTCACGTAGATCGGGCCGGCGAGGTAGAAGGTCATCGCGTCGGCAAGCGGGATATACGAGACGGCGAGATAGAAGAGCGTGATCTCCGCCGTCGCCAGCACGACCCGGATCGCCTGCAAGCCGGGGCGCGGCGCGCGTCGGAACGGCTCAGCCCCGGCCTTCACCACGAAGGGCGCGATCGTCAACGATGCGGAGATCGAGCGGATCAGCAGGATCTGCGCGACCCCATAGGTTGCGACCAGCCACTTGCCGAGCGCGTCGTTCACCGAGAAGAGCAGCATCGCAAGCAGCATGAGGCCGATGCCGGCAAGATTGGCGGAGCGTTCTGGCACGGGTGCGAGTTTGTCGCGGAGAAGCCCTCTCGCCTTTGCGGGGAGAGGGCTGCGTTCCTACTCCGCGGCCTCCTCGTAAGGCTCGGGTGGCGTCCATTTCAGCACCGGCTGGCGTGCCGCGCGCGTCTCGTCGAGGCGACGCCGCGGGGCGAAGCGCGGGGCTTCGGAGAAGCGCTCGCGCTTGCCCGCCTTCACCGCGAAGACGAGATCGCGCAGGGTCGCGACGAAGAGATCGAGGCTGGCGCGCGATTCCGATTCCGTCGGCTCGACCAGCATGGCGCCGTGGACGACGAGCGGGAAATAGACCGTCATCGGGTGGAAGCCCTCGTCGATCATCGCCTTGGCGAAGTCGAGCGTCGACACGCCGCTGTCTTTCAGGAAACGGTCGTCGAAAAGCGCCTCGTGCATGGCCGGATGGTCGGGGAAGGAGACCGACATGATGTCCTTCAGCCCGGCGCGCACGTAATTGGCGTTCAGCACCGCGTCTTCGGAGGCCTGACGCATGCCGTCGGAGCCGTGCGAGAGCATCCACGCGAAGGCGCGCACGAACATGCCCATCTGACCGTGAAAGGCCGTCAGACGGCCGAGCGGCTTCGCCTCACCCGCATCTGAGGCGTGCTCGACGAGCCGGAACTTCTGGCCGTCGCGCACCACATAGGGAAGCGGCGCGAAGGGCGCGAGCGCCTCGGAAAGCACCACAGGACCGGCGCCCGGTCCGCCGCCGCCATGCGGGGTGGAGAAGGTTTTGTGCAGGTTGATGTGCATGGCGTCGATGCCGAGTTCGCCCGGCTTTGCCTTGCCCATGATGGCGTTCAGGTTGGCGCCGTCGCAGTAGAAGAAGCCGCCGGCCTCGTGCACGGCTTCGGCGATCTCCGCCACCTGCGGCTCGAAAATGCCGCAGGTATTGGGATTGGTCAGCATCAGCGCGGCGACCTCGCCGGCATTCTCCGCGAGTTTCGCGCGCACATCCTCCGCCGCGACCGTCCCGTCGGGGCGCGCCGGCACGGTGACCACCGAAAAGCCAAGGAGTGCCGCCGTCGCCGGGTTGGTGCCGTGCGCGGATTCCGGCACGAGCACCTTGCTGCGCGCGTCGCCGCGATCGGCAAGCGCCGCCTTGATCGCCATCATGCCGCAAAGCTCGCCATGCGCGCCGGCCTTGGGGCTCATGGCCACGGAGTGCATTCCGGTGATTTCCAGAAGCCAGCGGCCGAGCTCGTGGATCAGCGCCAGCGCACCGGGCACGCTCGACGGCGGCTGCAGCGGGTGGATGTCGGCGAAGCCGGGGAGCCGCGCCACCTGCTCGTTCAGCCGCGGATTGTACTTCATCGTGCACGAGCCGAGCGGATAGATGCCCATGTCGATGGCGTAGTTCTTCTGAGAAAGGCGCACATAGTGGCGCATCCCCTCCGGCTCGGAGAGCGCCGGCAGATCGATCGGCGCCTTGCGGCGATGCTTGCCGAGGCGATTCCCGGTGGTCTCCGGCACGTCGACATCGACGCCGGAAATCTCCTTGCGGCCGATCTCGAAGAGGAGCGGCTCCTCGATGGCAAGCCCGCGGTTGCCGGTGAAGGTCTCGCGCTTCGCCTCTTTGGGCTCGGCGCGGGTCGGGCGGCCCTGGTCGTTCATTTCACCGCCTCCGCCAGCGCGATGCGGAACATCTCGATATCGGATTCCGTCGCCGTCTCCGTCGCCGCGACGAGGAGGAGGTCGTCGAGCCCGCGATCGGGAAGAAGCCGCGCCACCGGCAGGCCGGCCATGATGCCGGCCTTGGCAAGCACCTCCACGATCGGTGCGGCCGGCTTCGGCAGCTTCAGCGTGAACTCGTTGAAGAATGCCTCGTTCAGGACTTCCACACCCTCGATCTCTTGAAGGGCGTCGGCGAGCTGGCAGGCGCGGGCGTGGTTCGCCTCAGCGAGCTTCTTCAGCCCCGATTCGCCGAGAAGCGTCATGTGCGCGGTGAACGCGAGAGAGCAAAGCCCGGAATTGGTGCAGATGTTGGAGGTCGCCTTCTCGCGGCGGATATGCTGCTCGCGCGTGGAAAGCGTCAGCACGAAGCCGCGTTGACCTTCCGCGTCGACTGTCATGCCGGAGAGACGCCCCGGCATCTGGCGGATGTATTTCTGCTTGGTGGCGAAGAGCCCGACATAGGGCCCACCGAAATTGAGCCCGTTGCCGATCCCCTGACCCTCGCCGCAGACGATATCGGCGCCCTGCGCGCCGGGCGGCTCAAGAAGTCCGAGCGACACCACCTCCGTGAAGACGGCGATCAGGAGCGCGCCGTGCATATGCGCCTTCGCCGCGATCGAGCCGAGGTCGAAGAGCTGTCCGAAGAAGGAGGGCGACTGCACGACGACGCATGAGGTCTCGTCGTCGATTTGTCGGAGGATGTCTTCCGTGGCGCGCGGATCGGGGTCGAGCGCGACCACCTCGTCGCCGGCCATGTTCGACAGCGTCTCGACCACTTCGCGGTATTGCGGATGGAGACCGCCTGAGACGACCGCCTTCTTTCGCCGCGTCACGCGGTGCGCCATCAGCACCGCCTCGCCGGTCGCGGTGGAGCCGTCGTACATGGACGCGTTGGCCACCTCCATGCCGGTCAGGTTCGCGACCTGCGTCTGGAACTCGAAGAGATATTGCAGCGTGCCCTGCGCGATCTCCGGCTGGTAGGGCGTGTAGGAGGTGAGGAACTCGGAGCGCTGGATGATGTGGTCGACCGCCGCCGGCACGTGGTGGCGGTAGGCGCCGGCGCCGACGAAGAACGGCCCTTCGCCGGCGGCGCGGTTCATGCCGGCGAGCGCGCGCATCAGGCGCGACACCTCCAGCTCGCTGCGATGCTTCGGAAGGTTGAGCGGCTCCGAAAGCCGTTTCTCCGCCGGGATGTCGGAGAAGAGATCGTCGATCGATCCGACGCCGATCGCGGCGAGCATGTCGGCGCGGTCCTGGTCCGTATGGGGCAGATAGCGCATGGTCTCAGGCAGACCTCCGGTCTTGGGCGTCGCTTGCAAGCCGCTTTTCCATGTCGACGCGAATCCAGCCGGGCCGCTTGGGATTGGGCCGGCGGCCGGTCTCTTCGAAGCCGAAAGCGCGGTAGATCGCGATGTTCCGCGTCATTCGCGCATTCGTGTAGAGCGACAGCGTTGCGTGTCCGCGCCTACGCGCTTCCTCCTCCGCGAAGCGGAGAAGCTGCCGACCGAGGCCTTCGCCTTGGCGCTCGGGTGCAACCGCGACGCTGAAGATCGTCAAGTCGTCGGGCCCGTCCTCCAGGACGATCAGCCCGGCAGGCGCATCCCCGCCTTCCAGAAGCCATACCTCGCCCGCCTTGACGCGCGGCGCATAATCTTCCGTCACCGGGATCGGTGGCGCGCCGAAAGCTTCCGTGTGCGGCGCGTAGGCGCGCACCGTCAGCTCGGCCACGGCGTCGAGATCGTCGTTCGTGGCGAGACGCATTCTCACGACCGCATCTCGATCGTGATCTTCGTCGTGACGGAATTGGCGATGTAACAGATCTCGTGCGCCTGGTGATGCAGGTGATCGAGCTTCGCCTGGTCCGGCGGCTCGCCGCCGAAGACGATCTTCGGCCTGAGCGTTACCTTGGTCACCGCCTTCTTCTTCGGCGCGATCTCCTCCATGACGCCGACCGCCTCGTCCTCGTAGGATTCGACGATCAGCCCGGCATGGCGCGCGAGATCGATGAAGGTGAGCATGTGGCAGCTCGAAAGCGCGGCGACGAATGCCTCTTCCGGATCGACCGCGTCCTCGCGCACGAATTGCGGCGGCACCACGCCCGGCGAGGCGGAAGCGGGAACCGTAAGGCCGCCGTCGAAGCGCCATTCGTGCGCGCGTGTGTAGCGGCCTCTGGCGAAGTCGTCGCCGACTTGCTTCCAGACGATGGTGGCGCGGTAATCGTGGGCCATGAGCTGAGCCTCAGAGCGTTGCGATGAAGTCGCGGTAGCCCGCTTCGTCGAAGAGTCCTTCGACTTCGCTTGCGTCGGCGAGCTTTATCTTCATGAACCAGCCGGCATCTTCCGGCGCCTGATTGACGGCGCCGGGCTCGTCGGCGAGAGCGGCGTTCGTCTCCGTAACCTCGCCGGAGACCGGAGCGTAGACGTCGCTTGCCGCCTTGACCGATTCCACGACCGCGGCGCCTTCGCCCTTCTTCACGCTGCGTCCGACTTCCGGCAGCTCAACGAAGACCACGTCGCCGAGCTGCTCGGCGGCGTATCCGGTGATGCCGATGGTGGCGGTGTCGCCGTCCACCCGTATCCATTCGTGGTCCTTGGTGTAGCGCGTATCTGACATCGCTCTTCAGTCCTCAGCTCTTCGTTCGGAAATAGCGGTGCGGCACGAAGGGAAGGGCGGCTATCTCGGCCGCCTCGTCGCCGCGTCTGCCGCGTGTTGCAAGCTTCGTGCCCGGCTCGGCGAATTTGGGCGCGACGTAGCCCATCGCGACGGGGGCGTTCACCGTGCCGCCGAAGCCGCCCGACGTGACCAGGCCGACCACTTCGCCTTCGACGACGACCTCCGCCCCCTCGCGGACGGGCGCACGGCCCGCCGGGCGGATTCCGACGCGCTTGCGGGAAGGGCCGTCGGCGAGCTCCTTCAATATGCGCTCAGCACCCGGGAAGCCGCCCTCGGCACGCCGCCGCTTGGAAATGGCGAAGCCGAGATCGGCCTCCACCGGCGAAATGGTTTCGTCGAGGTCGTGGCCATAGAGCGGCAGGCCGGCTTCGAGGCGCAGCGAGTCGCGCGCGCCAAGCCCGATCGGCTTCACCTCCGGCTCAGCGAGAAGCGCACGTGCCAGGTTTTCAGCATCCCCCACCGGAACGGAGATTTCGAACCCGTCTTCACCCGTGTAGCCGGAGCGCGAGATATGGCAGTCGATGCCGTCGAATTCGCTGCTCGTCGTGCCCATGAAGGTCAGTGCCGCCGCCTTCCGGCAGTGCCGCGCCATCACAGCCGCTGCTTCCGGCCCCTGCAGCGCGAGGAGCGCGCGGTCGTTGGCGGTTTGCAGCGTCACGTCGTCCGGCAGGCGGGCAGAGAAATAGTCGTCGTCGAACTCCTTGCGGCCGGCATTGAAAACCAGGCCGATCGCGCCATCGTCGTTCTCGGAGCCCGGCCGCGTGACCATCAGGTCGTCGATGATACCGCCGCTGTCGTTGAGGAGCAGGGTGTAGCGCATGCGCCCGGGGCCGAGCGCCGCGAAGTCGCCGGGCGTGAGCCGTTCAAGCGCGGCTGAGGTCGTCTCGTGGTCCGGCCCGATGAGGAAGCGCTGTCCCATATGCGAGACGTCGAAGAGGCCAGCATGCTCGCGCGTCCAGCGATGCTCGGCGAGGATGCCCTCATATTGGACGGGCATGGAATAGCCGGCGAACGGCACCATGCGGGCGCCGATCTCCAGGTGGAGATCGTGAAGCGCCGTGCGGCTGAGGGCTTCGTTACCTGCTGTCATCTCGTCCTGCGCCAGAGCGTTGCACGAGGGCGCGTGTCAGACGCCCATCCGTGCCCCCTCTGTCACGCGGACCTGAGAGATTCCCGGCTTTCGCCGGTTACTCCTTCGGTGGGCAACCGGGTCTTTCGGCCCGGCGGCCTCTTTCCAGAGCGTCGCTCGCACTTGCGCGGTCCACTCGCCTGAGAGTTTCCGGGGCGGTTGCTCCTTCGGCGCCCGGCCGTCGATGACCGGGTCTCTCCCGCGCGGCGTCTTACGAACGCGGATCGCGACATGATCCGCGAGGCGGAGTCTTGGGCGCAATCGCGCGTCGCGTCAACCGCGCGGCCGCTCCGGGCGCTATTGGGTGAGGATAAACCCGCCGCCGCTCGGCACCGGCAACTCGTTCGGCGTCTTCTTCTGCGGCTGGGGCTTCGACGGAGGCGGAGGCGCCGCCGCGGGCGCCGGTTCGGCGATTGGCGGCTCCTCCACGACGGAAGCGACCGCCGGAGCGACCGGCTTGAACGGGTCCCAGTCCTCGACGCCGAACCCGAGATAGATCACGTAGTTGCGCCTGTCTCCAGGCGAGGGCACCGTGATCTCCTTCACCTGGGTGAAGACGGCGGAGCCGCGCGCCGGGATATCCACGGATGTCGTGAAGCGCTCGGTGGCGAGCGCCGCTTCCTTGTACCTGGCGACGACGATCTTGATCGGGATCGTGACGGTATCACCCTTGCCCTTCGGGCCGGCGACGGTGCGCCCGAAGATGCCGACCTTGATCGTCACGTTGCCTGCCGTGTCGTAGAGGCATTCGCGCGCTGTCTTGCCGATCGAGGCTTGCCAGATCACGTAGTTCTGGTCGCCCTGGTGGCCGCGCTCGTAGGTGCGGATGAGTTGCGCCCCGTCGAAGATGCGAAGCTCGGGACAATAATCCGGACCGATATAGCGGCGCGGGTCGACCTGGCCGGCGACGCTCGCGGTCTCTTTCGGCTTCGGCCCTTTGGCCCCGGGGCGGATATGATTGATGACCGAACACGCGCCAAGCGTCGATACGGCGAAGAGTCCGATCGCGATAATTGAGGCCGCGGCAAGCGGGGCCCGACGGAATGGCCGCATCGAAAGAGACATCCTCCCACACCCGATCCCATGCCTATAACAGCCGGGGTGAGCGATTTTAAGGGCCGCCGGAGCCGAAACGCCAGGATTTAACCCCGTCTTCACCACGTTCCTCAACCGCGACTTCACCCTGTTCGGCCACGTTTTCCACTGTGTTGTGTGGAGTTGCGTGATGGGTGTGCGGGTAGCGCGGGAAAGAGCGGCGGCTCTCAAGCACGATGTGATCCTGGTCGGCGATTGTCTGGCGGAGCTTGCCAGGCTCCCTTCGAAGAGCATCGATCTGGTCTTCGCAGACCCGCCTTACAATCTGCAGCTTTCCGGCGAATTGCACCGGCCGGACCAGTCGCGCGTCGACGGCGTGGACGATGCCTGGGACCGCTTCGCCGACTTCGCCACCTATGACGCGTTCACCCGCGCCTGGCTCGGGGAATGCCGCCGCATCCTGAAGCCAACCGGCGCGCTGTGGGTGATCGGCTCCTATCACAACATCTTCCGCGTCGGCGCGACGCTGCAGGACCTCGGCTTCTGGATCCTGAACGACGTCGTCTGGCGCAAGACCAACCCGATGCCGAATTTCCGCGGCCGTCGCTTCGCCAACGCGCACGAGACGCTGATCTGGGCGGCGCCGGCGGCAGAGGCCAAGGCCTACACCTTCAACTACGATGCGCTGAAGGTCTTCAACGACGATCTACAGATGCGCTCCGACTGGTTCCTGCCGATCTGCACCGGCGAGGAGCGGCTGAAGGACGCGAACGGCGACAAGGTGCATCCGACGCAGAAGCCGGAGGCGCTGCTCTATCGCGTGCTGCTCGCGAGCACGAAACCGGGCGACGTGGTGCTCGATCCCTTCTTCGGCACCGGCACGACCGGCGCGGTCGCAAAGAAGCTCGGCCGGCATTTCATCGGAATCGAGCGCGAGACCGCCTATGCCGACGCCGCGCGGAAAAGGATCGACGCGACGGAGCGCACCACCGGCGCAGTCCTCAAGGTGTTTGAAGGAAAACGCGCGGAGCCGCGCGTTCCGTTCGGCGCGCTGATCGAAGCGGGCCTCGTCGCGGCCGGCGACGTCTTGACCGATTCCCGCCGCCGCTTCGCCGCCACCGTGCGCGCCGACGCCTCGCTTCTCTGCGAGACCGGCGGCCGGCAGCATGTGGGCTCCATCCACCGCGTCGGCGCGGCGGTGCAGGGGCTTGAAGCCTGCAACGGCTGGACCTTCTGGCATCGGGAGCAGAGCGGCGCGCTGCAGCCGATCGACGCGCTCAGGACGGAAATTCGGGAGCGGATGGCCGTGTGACGTAGCGCTGGAAGCGCGCTGCGTGCTTCGAGACGCCGTCCTTCGACAGGCTCAGGACGGCTCCTCAGCATGAGGATGGTGGGGGACGCCATCCTCCTGGGGCCTCATCCTGAGGTGCCGGCGCGAAGCGACGGCCTCGAAGGACGCGTACCCGATGTGCAATCTCAAATCGTCACACCGTACCTTTCCAGGTCCGCGCGCATCTTCTCCGCGCTCGTGAAAAGCTCCGCATTCCACCCTGCGGCGCGCGCCGCTTCCACGTTGGCGGGAGAATCGTCGAAGAACAGCGTCGCTTCCGGCTGAAGATCGAACGCCTTGGCGTGATGCGCGTAGATCGCCGGGTCGGGCTTGATTAGGCCGATATCGCCGGAGACGGTCACGCCGCGACCCTCCTTCAGGATGGGGAAGCGCTGCTGCGCTTCGCGGAACGTGTCGGGCGCGAAATTGGTGAGCAGCGTCACATCGTGGCCGCGCCCAAGCAGCGCGCGAAAGACCGCGACGCTTTCGGGATATTCATGCGACACCATCAGGTGCCAGTTCTTGCGGAAAGCGCGGATCAGGTCCGCCTTGTCGGGATGGCGGGCGATCGCCTCCGCCTCCGCGTCCGTCCAGCTTCGGCCGCGGTCCTGCTCAATGTTCCATGCGTTCGAGCAGACGTCGGTCAGGAACGCCGTGCGCGCGCTGGCGTCGGGGATCAGCGCGAAATAACCCTGATGCGGGTCGTAGTGGACAAGCACGCGTCCGACGTCGAGGACGATGTGATGGATATCGCTCACGCTCTTTCCTAAGGCTTGGTGATGCCGGGATAGGCCGCTTCGATGGCCTTTTTCATGACGCTCGGCAACGCCTCGCCGGAAAGTGCGGTTGCCCACCAGTGGCCGGGTGGGGCGGGGGTGTCGAGACCGATTTCCGCCCGTTCGATACGGAGCTTCAGCTCGAAATGCGTGAAGGTGTGCGTGACCGGCGCGGCAAGCGCGATCCAGTCGGCGGTAAGCGGCGGCGTATCTGGCGAGGCGTCCTCGCTCCATTCGTTGCCGGGCACCTCGCTCATGCCGCCGAGGAGGCCCCTGGGCGGGCGGCGGCGGAGCAGGACCGCGCCGTCTTCGCGGCGCGCGACGAAGGCGGTGCCGAAGCGCGTCGGACGGGCTTTCTTCGGCGCCTTCAGGGGCAGCACCGTTTCCAGTCCCTCGCGCCGCGCGACGCAGGCGTCCGACCAGGGACAGAGAGCGCAGGCGGGCTTTCGCGGCGTGCAGATCGTCGCGCCGAGATCCATCGACGGCTTCGGCGAATTCTCCCGCGCGCGCAGCCGGAACGAGCGGCGCGAGCCGTTCGCGAATCAGCGGCTTTGCGGCAGGAAGCGGCGTCTCGATGGCGAAGAGCCGCGTAACCACCCGCTCCACGTTGCCGTCGATCACCGCGACCGGCTCGTCGAAGGCGATCGCCGCGATCGCCGCCGACGTATAGGTGCCGATCCCGGGAAGCTTGGAGAGCGCTTCGGCGCTTTCAGGAAAGCGCGCGCCGGGCAGGGCCGCGACGGCGTGCGCGCATTCGACCAGGTTGCGGGCGCGCGAATAGTAGCCAAGCCCGGCCCAGGCGGCCATGATGTCGCGCTCGTCGGCGGCAGCCAACGCGCCGATTGTCGGCCAGCGCGCAACGAAGCTGTGGAAATAGGGGGCCACGGCCCTGACCGTCGTCTGCTGCAGCATCACCTCCGAGAGCCAGACGCGATAAGGATCGGGCCGCGCGCCGCCGCGCCGTGCCGCAGGCGGGACGCGCCAGGGGAGCGTCCGTGCATGCCGATCGAACCAGGAAAGAAGCGCTGCCGCGGAGGGTGTCGGATTGCCCCTTGCGGGCGCGGGCGGGTTCGCTAGCGTGGCGGGCGACATCGTCATCCCGGCCACTGTGGCCGTCGGGCCGGTCCTGGCAAGGGCCGAAGGAGTTCCGTCAACAATGACGCATCCCTCGCGTCCGGCCGCGCGGACCGTCGCGGAGCTGATCGGAAAGACGCTCGATCCGATGCTGCGCAAGCGCGGGCTGGCGCGCGCGGAGCTGATCGCCTGGTGGCCGGACATCGTCGGCGCAGCCTATGCCGGCCGCACCGCGCCGGAGCGCATCCGCTGGCCGCGCGACGGCAAGGCGGCGACGCTGGTCGTGCGCTGCGATCCGGCCCTGTCGCTTCAGTTCGCCCACGAGACGGGGCGTGTCCGCGAGCGGCTCAACGCCTATTTCGGCTATCCGGCGGTCGGTGTGGTGAAGATCGTGCAGCACCCGATGGGTCGGCAGGACGAGGAGGCGCCGGCGCCGGCTGAAAGAGCCCGGGATGTGCCGGTCGCGTTGCAGGAAAAGCTTGGGCGCGTGGATGGGCCTCTGGGCGAATCGCTTCGCGCGCTCGCCAGCAAGGTCCTCGCACGATCGTGACGACTTGCGCGTTTCGCCGTAAACCACCATGCCGTATCTGAAAACGGCGGAACGCCGCCGTTCAGCCCCCGTTCAAGGGGCTGAGACTTCAGTCGCCCGGGAAGGTTCGATATACGCCCCGGTGAAAGGATGCCGACAATGCTGAAACTCGTCCGCCGCGTGTTCCTGGCCGTTTCGCTGGCCGGTGCATTGGTGTTGGGCCCATCCGGCGCGTTTGCGGTGGAAACGGCCGATACCGTCAACGTTGAGGATCTCCTCTCGCCCGGCCCGCTCGGCGAGAAGGTCCTCGGCCCGGCCGACGCGCCGGTCAGCGTCGTCGAATACGCCTCCATGAGCTGCCCGCACTGCGCGCATTTCGACGAGACCACCTTCGACGCCTTCAAGATCAAGTACATCGACAGCGGGAAGGTGCGCTACGTGTTCCGCGAATTTCCGCTGAACGCGCCGGCCGTCGCGGTCGCGATGCTTGCCCGCTGCGCGCCCGCCGACAAATTTTTCGACGTCGTCCACACCTTCTTTCGCACCCAGGACAAATGGCTCTACGGCAGCGATGTGAAGGCCGGTATCATTGACGTGGCGTCGCAGTTCGGATTCACCGAGCAAAGCTTTGAAGCGTGCGTGAAGAATCAGGCACTATTCGAGGGAATCAACGCGGTCAGGGACCGCGGCTCGGCGTTTGGGGTGCAAGCCACGCCGACGTTCTTTATCAACGGCAAGAAATACGAAGGGGCGTTGTCGCTTGACGAGTTGGATAAAGCGATCGAGCCGCTGCTCAACTAGAGCATCGCGAGCGCAGCCGAAATGGGCACGATGCCGCGCATCCTTGTTCGAGCATCGGATTCTTCCGAAAACCGTTTCCCACTTTTCGGTCCGATGCTTTAGACGCGCCGGCGAGCCCTCGCCGATCGTCGGAGGCTCGCATCTGATATGAAGGTCACCCGCCTCCGCCTGCACGGGTTCAAATCCTTCGCCGACGCCATTGAGGTTCCGGTCGAGACCGGGATCACGGGCGTCGTCGGGCCGAATGGCTGCGGCAAGTCGAACCTTGTCGAGGCGCTGCGCTTCGTCATGGGCGAAAGCTCCTACAAGGCGATGCGCGGCGGCGGCATGGAGGACGTGATCTTCTCCGGCTCCGGCGGCCGCCCTTCGCGCAACATGGCGGAGGTGACGCTCGGCGCTGAGCGCGACGAAGGCACGGGCAACGGTCCGGAGCCGGTCGAGATCACCCGCCGCATCGAGCGCGACGCCGGGTCCTCATACCGCATCAACGGCCGCGAGGTGCGCGCCCGCGACGTGCAGATCCTTTTCGCCGACGCGGCCACCGGTGCGCATTCTTCCGCGCTCGTCCGCCAGGGCCAGGTCGCGGAGCTGATCGCCGCCAAGCCGATCGCCCGCCGCGGCATCCTGGAGGACGCGGCCGGCATTTCCGGGCTGCACGCCCGCCGTAACGAGGCGGAGCAGAAGCTGCGCGCCGCCGAGACCAACCTGAACCGCCTCACCGATGTCATGGCGGAGATCGAAAGCCAGCTCGACGGGCTGAAGCGACAGGCGCGGCAGGCCACGCGCTATCGCAAGATTTCCGAGGAGATCCGCCGCTCCGAGGCGATCCTCTACGTCATCAACTGGGAGAGCGCACTCGGCCGGCTCGCCGAGGCGGAAGCGGAATTGCAGGCCGCCGAGGCGCATTTCGCCGAGGCTTCCGCCGCACAAGGCGAGGCGGCGAAGGCAGAGGCGATCTCGGCTGAGCGGCTTCCGGCGCTGCGCGACAAGGCCGCCGCCGCGGCGGCGAAGCTGGAACGGTTGAAATCCGCGGCCGCGGAGATCGATCGTGAGGAGGCGCAGCTCAAGGCGCGCCGGCAGGAACTGATCGGGCGGCGCGCCCAGGCAGAAGCCGACCTTACCCATGAAGGCGAGGCGGGGCGCGACGCGGGTGCCGCGTTGGGGACCCTCGACGCGGAGGAGGCGAAGCTCAGCCGTGAGAGCGAGGAAGCGGAGGGACAGCTCGGTGCCGTCACCGCCGCGGCGGAGACCGCCGCCGCCTCGGTCCATGCCTGGGAGATGGAATTCGCCGGCGCCGCGGGCGCGCTTGCCGCGGCGGAGGCGGAGCGCGCGGCGCGCGAGCGCGCGATGCGCGAGGCGCAGTCGAAGCTTCGACGGCTGGAGGATGAGCGCGCGACCGCGCTTGCCCAGCGCGAGAAGATCGTCGCGGAACAGGGTGTGGAAGCGGAGGTCGCGACCGCCGCCGCAGCACTTGCCGATGCCGAGGCGCTTGTAGCGGAGCGCCAGCGGGAAGCGGAGGCGGCGGAGGCCACCTATGCCACGGCGCGCGAAGGCGAACGCCGGGCGCGCGGCCCTTACGACGCGGCGGAACGCGCTTTCGGCGCGCTTGAGGCCGAGGCGCGCATGCTCGCCGAGCTTCTCGACGCCGCCGAGGCCGAACGCTTTCCGCCGCTGATCGATTCGCTCGTCGTCTCGCCCGGCTACGAGCAGGCGCTCGCCGCCGCCCTCGGCGACGATCTCGACGCCTCGCTCGACGGCGGCGCTCCCGTTCATTGGGGTGCCGCGCCGTCTTCCGACGGCGATCCCGCGCTTCCCGACGGCGTCGTGGCGCTCGCCGACTTCGTGCGCGGACCGGAAAGCCTCACCCGCAGGCTGCGCCAGATCGGCGTCGTCGCTGCGAGCGAGGCGGCCAGCCTTCAGGCGCGACTCAAGACCGGCCAGCGGCTCGTCACCACCGATGGCGGGCTGTGGCGCTGGGATGGTCTGACCGCGCAGGCCGGCTCGGCGGCGGCGCGTGCGCGCCGGCTTGAGCAGCGCACGCGCATGGGAATCGTCACGCAGGAGCTGCGCGCGGCGCGCGCCGACGTGGAGAAAGCGCTCGACGCCTTCGGCCGCGCCACGCAGCTTCGCGCCGAGGCGGAACATGTCGACGCCGATACCCGCCGCGCCCTGCAGGAGTCGCGCCAGGCGCTGGAGACGCACCGCAAGACGCTCGCCGATGCGGAGAAGCGCCATGCGCGGGTGATCGAGCGCGTCTCGTCTTTTGCCGGCGTGCTGGCGCGGATCGAGACCGACACGGAGACCTGTCGCGCGGAGCTTCGCGCCGCGGAGGATGCGCTCTCGGGCCTGCCGGAGAACGCCACGCTGGAGCGGCGGCGCGACGAGGTGCAGCAATCGCTGGGCACGGAGCGCGCCCACGCCGCGGAAGCGCGGCTCCAGGCCGATCGCGCCGCGCACAGCCAGGCGGCGCGGGGCGCGCGCCTTGCCGGCATCGCGGAGGAGCGCGAGCGATGGGGCGCGCGGTCGCGGCGCGCGGAGGAGCGTGTCGCGGAGCTGAAAGAGCGGCTCGCTGCGCTCGATACGGAGATCGCAGCCGTCCCCGACGATCCCTCGCTCTTCGAGGAGCGGCGGCGCGCGCTCGGTGTGGAGATGGACGCGGCGAGCGCGGAGCTCACCGCGGCGCAGGACGAGCTTGCCGCAGCGGAGGCCTCCCATCGTGAAGCGCAGGAGACCGCGCGCGCGGCGCTTGACGCGCATGCGGAGGCGCGCGAGCGGCGCGGCCGCGACGAGGAGCGCGTCATCGCGGCCAATACCCGCAAGAGCGAGCTTGCCGCCCAGATCGCGGAGCATTTCGAGTGGCAGATCGACGAGCTGCGCGATGTCGCCGGCCTCGCGCCTGAGGCTGAACTGCCGGAAGCCGCCGCTGTCGAGACGCGGCTCCACAAGCTCAAGGCGGAGCGCGAGCGCCTCGGCGGCGTCAATCTTCGCGCGGAGGAGGAATCGGCGGAACTTGAGACGCGGCTCGGCGAGATGCGCGCGGAGAAGGACGACCTTGAGGAGGCGATCAAGCGCCTTCGCCTCGGCATCCAGAACCTGAACCGCGAGGGCCGCCAGCGGCTCGTCGCCGCCTTCGAGACGGTGAACGGCCATTTCTCCAGTCTTTTCCAGCATCTTTTCGGAGGCGGAACGGCTGAGCTTGCGCTGGTCGGCTCCGACGATCCGCTCGAAGCGGGGCTGGAGATCGTCGCCCGGCCGCCCGGCAAGCGTCCGCAATCGATGACGCTTCTGTCCGGCGGCGAGCAGGCGCTGACGGCGCTGGCGCTGATCTTCGCGGTCTTCCTGACCAATCCCTCGCCGATCTGCGTGCTCGACGAGGTGGACGCGCCGCTCGACGACGCCAATGTCGACCGCTTCTGCAAGCTCCTGAACGACATGCGCAAGCGCACCGACACGCGCTTCATCGTCGTCACGCACAACCCGATCACCATGGCGCAGATGGATCGGCTCCTCGGCGTCACCATGGCCGAACGCGGCGTCTCGCAGGTGGTCTCGGTCGATCTTGCCGAGGCGGAGGGCTACCGCGAGGCGAGTTGAGCGCGGATGGCGTCCGTTCTGGATAAAAAATGTCAGCTATTTCAAAGACTTGATTGCATTTCACGCCGCCTTGACACCCCCCAGGGGCAAAACTATGGTGCGCCCGGTTTCGGAGGGGGTCCAGCCCTGCCGGGCTTGTTTGCGCGCTGTCTGGAGAGCGATTCTCGGATATTCGGATGGCGGCGCGGAGCAGGAAGGCGGGAGGGACTGACGGCGACGGTTCCGATGCCGATCTTGCACGGCGGCTTGACCGTCTTTCCCGCGAGCTCGACGCTGGAAAGCGCGAACGCGAGGAAGCGGAACGACCGTCGCGTACGAATAGCGCGGATCTCGCTTATGCTTTCCGGCTGGCGAGTGAGTTTGTCGCCGGGGTTCTTGTCGGCGCGGCCTTGGGTTGGGGCCTCGATCGGGTGGCCGGCACCTCGCCGTGGGGGTTGATCGTCCTTCTGCTGCTCGGCTTCGCGGCAGGCGTGTTGAATGTGGTGCGCGTTTCGAGCCGCATGACCGGCGGCGGATCCCAGGGCGGGAACGGACGCGCCGATTGAATTCGCAGCCCGGCACTCGGGCGCGCTGGAGGGGATAAGCGTGGAAGAAGCAGCGGCCGACAAGGTCGACCCGATCCATCAATTCGGCATCACCAACATCGTCGATTTCGGCACGATCGGTGGCGTGCATTTCGCCTTCACAAATTCCGCGCTGTTCATGCTGATCGTGGTGGCGCTGATTTCGGCGTTGTTGATCCTCGGCACATCGAGCCGGGCGGTCGTCCCCGGCCGCATCCAGGCGCTCGCCGAGATCTCCTACGAGTTCGTCGCCAACATGCTGCGCGAGAGCGCCGGCAAGGACGGGATGCGCTTCTTCCCGTTCGTGTTCTCGATCTTCATGTTCGTGCTCTTCTGCAACGTGATCGGGCTGGTCCCGTATTTCTTCACGGTGACGAGCCACATCGTCATCACCGCGGCACTCGCCGTCACCATCATCCTGCTCGTCATTCTCTACGGCTTCTACCGCAACGGGCTGAAGTTCCTCGGCCTCTTCGTGCCGCAGGGCGTGCCCGGCTATCTGATGCCGCTCGTCGTCGCGATCGAGGTGATGTCGTTCCTGTCGCGACCGATCAGCCTCTCGGTGCGTCTCTTCGCCAACATGCTCGCCGGCCACATCACGCTGAAGGTCTTCGCGAGCTTCATCCTGATGCTCGGCGCTTTCGGCGCCGTCGGCTGGGTCGGCGCGGTCATCCCCTTCGCGATGACCGTTGCGCTGACCGCGCTGGAAATCCTCGTCGCCTTCCTGCAGGCCTATGTCTTCGCGATCCTGACCTGCATGTACCTGAACGACGCGCTACACCCGTCGCACTGACGTCAATCAACGCAAGACACTCAAGGAGTTCATCATGGAAGCGGATGCTGCAAAGCTGATCGGAGCCGGTATCGCCTGTGTCGGCATGGGCGGGGCGGGCATCGGTCTCGGCTCGCTCTTCGGCCTTTATCTGCAGAGCGCGATCCGCAATCCGGCGGCGGCCGACGGCCAGTTCGGCCGACTGATCTTCGGCTTCGCGGTGACGGAGGCGCTCGGCATCTTCTCGCTGCTGATCGCGCTCCTGCTCATCTTCGCGGTCTGACGACCTCTGCCGGCGGTCCTTGATCGCCGTGTGAAGTCAGGTCCTGAAGCGGAAGGCCGCAAGCAAAGGGCAATGCCTTGAACTTCGTCTCACCATCGTTCGCCCAGTCGGAACCGGCACCGGGGCCCAATGACGCCGCGCCGGCCGCCGAAGGCCTCCCGGCGACGCCGGGGACCGAAGGCATGCACGCCACGACGGAGGCCGGTGCGCAGCACGGCGGCGGGCACAATGCGTTCCCGCCCTTCGATCCGTCGACCTTCGGCTCGCAGCTTCTGTGGCTGGTGATCGCTTTCGGCGGGCTCTACCTGCTGATGAAGCGCGTCGCGGTTCCGCGGATCAGCGGCATCCTGGAGGACCGCGAGAACCGCATCGCCGCCGACCTGGCGGAAGCCGGGCGCATGAAGGCGGAATCGGAAGCGGCGATCGCCGCCTATGAGCAGGCGCTCGCCGAGGCGCGCCAGAACGCCCATCAGATCGGGCAGAAGGCGCGCGATGCGGTGAAGGCGGAGATCGATGCCGACCGCGCCAGGACGGAAGGCGCGCTCAACGACAAGCTCGCCGCCGCCGAATCGGAGATCGCCAAGGTGAAGGTCGCGGCGCTGCAAGGCGTCGATGCGATCGCCAAGGATGCGGTGGAGACGATGGTTGAGGTTCTGATCGGCGCCAAGGCCGGCAAGGACGAGATCGCGCGCGCCGTCGAAGCGGTGATGGCGGAGGGGGCCCCGACATGAACCCGACCCAATGGGCCACCTTGTGGGTCTTCCTCGGGCTCCTCGTCGTCCTCGGCATCATGGTCTACCTGAAAGTGCCGGCGATGCTGGTGAAGGCGCTCGACGACCGCGCCACCAAGATCAGGACCGATCTCGACGAGGCGCGGCGGCTGCGCGAGGAAGCGGAAGCGCTGCTCAAGGAATACGAGAAGAAGCGCGGCCAGGCGGAGAGCGAGGCTCAGCAGATCGTCGACCAGGCAAAGCGCGAGGCTGAGGCGCTCGCCACCGAATCGCGCGCCCGCATCGAAGAATATGTGGTCCGCCGCACCAAGGCGGTCGAAGCGCGCATCGCGCAGGCGGAAACCCAGGCCGTCGCCGAGGTCAGGAGCCGCGCCATCGACGTCGCGACCGCCGCCGCCGGCCGCATCCTCGCCGAGGAGGCGAAGGGCAAGACCGGCGAAGAGCTGATCGAGCGCTCCATCGCGACGGTCAGGAAGAACCTGAACTAGCGCTCTACCCACACATCTCGTCGTCATTGCCGGGCTTGACCCGGCAATCCATTCCGTCGCCTTCGAGGTTCTCAAGCGTCACGGAGTGGATGCCATGGTCGAGCCATGGCATGACGACAGTTCTTACGCGTCAGTCCTCCCACGCCTCCGACAGGTCGCCCTGCGTCGGCTCGAAGAAGGCCGCGACGCGCCAGAAGCTTCGGCGGTGCAGCCGGCAGGGGCCGAGCTCGGTCAACGCCTCCTGGTGCGCCTTGGTCGAATAGCCCTTGTGCGAAGCGAGGCCGTAGCCTTCGAAGCGCGCGTCGCATCGCGCCATCAACCGGTCGCGGATGACCTTGGCGACGATCGAGGCGGCGGCGATCGAGACGCAGGTCGCGTCGCCGCCGATCAGCGGGCGAGCCTCGCACGGCATGTTCTGCGGCACGACATTGCCGTCGACGAGCGCGGCGTCCACAGGCTCGGAGAGGCCGTGCACCGCACGGCGCATCGCGATCAGCGTCGCCTGCAAGATGTTCACGCGGTCGATCGCCGCGACGGAGCCGAAGGCGACGGAGATTTCCGCGCGCTTGCAGATAGCGTCGAAGAGCGCCTCGCGCTTCTCCGCGGTCAGCAGCTTGGAATCGGCGAGACCTTTCGGGATCTTCTTCGGGTCGAGCACGACGGCCGCTGCGACCACGGGCCCAGCGAGCGGCCCGCGCCCCGCTTCGTCGATCCCCGCCACGCGGACGAAGCCCTCGCGGAAGAGCTTCCGCTCGGCGCGGAACGACGGGCGGACGGCGAGGGGCCGTTCTCTCGGCTCGACGGATTCGGCAAGCGCCATGACTCCGGATAGGCCGAGGTGCGGGGGCAGGCAAGCGCGGTGTCGACGAAGTCACAGGCGGGTGGCCGCCTCACCATCAAACATTGTCGTCATTGCCGGGCTCGACCCGGCAATCCATTCCGCAACAGTCGCAACGGGCTTCAGCGCAACGGAATGGATGCCCGGATCAAGTCCGGGCATGACGACACTGGAAAGAAGCCGCGCTACACCAGCGCCAGCTTCAACTGCCCGCCCAGCGGCACAGGCGGCTCGAAAAGATCGGCGCGGAGCTTCCGCCGCTCCACGTTGAGCCCGATCCGCTTCGTCGCGAGCTCGAAGCGGCGGCCGATCATCCACGCATAGGGTCCGCGTCCGCGCTGGCGCACGCCCCACTCCGATTCGTAGTCCTTGCCGCCGCGCATTTGCTGCATCACCGACATGACGTGCTCATAGCGGTCGGGATAGTTGGCGGTCAGCCATTCGCGGAAGACCGGCGCGACCTCGAGCGGCAGGCGCAGGAGCACGTAGCCCGCCTCGCGTGCGCCGGCCTCGTAGCCGGCTTCGAGCAGCCGCTCCAGCTCCATGTCGTTCAAGGCCGGCACGATCGGCGCCGTCATCACGGTGACCGGAATGCCGGCTTCGGCGAGCTTCTGCATCGTCTCAAGGCGCTTGGCCGGAGTCGCGGCGCGCGGCTCCATGGCGCGCGCGAGCTTGCGGTCGAGCGTCGTCAGCGACAGCGCCACCTTGGCGAGACCGCGCGCCGCCATGGGCGCGAGGATGTCGATGTCGCGCGCGACCAGCGCCGACTTGGTGACGATGCCGACCGGATGGTTCGCCTTCGCGAGCACTTCCAGGATCTGCCGCATCACCCGCCACTCGCGCTCGATCGGCTGATAGGGATCGGTATTGGTGCCGATCGCGATCGTGCGCGGCTCGTAGCCGGGGGCGGCAAGCTCCTTTTCCAGGAGCTTCGCCGCATCGGGCTTCACGAAGAGCTTGGTCTCGAAATCGAGTCCCGGCGACAGCCCCATATTGGCGTGCGTCGGCCGCGCGAAGCAGTAGGCGCAGCCGTGCTCGCAGCCGCGATAGGGGTTGATGGAACGGTCGAAGGAGATGTCGGGCGACTGGTTGCGGGTGATGATCCTGCGGGCGCGCTCGACCTGCACCTCGGTCCTGAGCGCCGGCAACTCCTCAAGCGTGCCCCAATCGTCGTCGAACGCCTCGAGCGACTTCGATTCGTAGCGTCCGGAAACGTTGGTCTGCGCCCCGCGTCCGCGCCGTCTTTCGGCCAGGATGTCCGATTCGGAAGGACCCGCGGGCCGACGCCCGCGGAAGCGGACGCCGGCCTTAGGGACGGGGTCGGGGAGACCACGTTGCGCAATATTGGGCCGCTGCTCGGCGTGATTCAACATGGCCCTATAACTAGCGCTTGGCCGTGAACGTTGCAAGAACAAAAAGGAATATATTCCAGAACATCGTGCATTTTTCGGCGAGCATGACGCTTTGATCTCAGCGGCGGCTGATCGTGAATCCGGCGCTGGCGGAAGGGCTTACGACCACCCGCCGTCGCCCGTCCGGGATGCCGGCTTGGCCCCTTCCGCCGAAAGCCCGGAACTGCGTTGCCAGCGCGGTTGCGTGGCCGATCGACCTGACGGAAAGCGTGTGGCGAATCGTCTTGGCGCGAAGCAGCAGGCGCTGGGGGCAGGGGGTGCAGGGGCCGGGTGGGCCGTCTCCTCAAGCGCGGTCAAGAAGCGGGGGCGCGGCATCCTTTCCATGACAAGGCACGCGTCGCTTTGATATGGCATCGCACCAGAGCCTTCCATCCTGATTGAATCAGATTGGAGGCTCTATCCGATTGTTCGAGCATGATCTTTTCCGAAAACCGGTGCCCACTTTTCGGGATCATGCTTTAGAGGTGCCGATGCCCGATCTTCTGCTTGAGCTTTTCTCCGAGGAAATCCCCGCCCGCATGCAGCGGCAGGCGGCTGAGGATCTGCGCCGTCTCGTCACCGACGGGCTGGTGGAAGCCGGGCTCACCTACGAGGGCGCCAAGGCCTTCGCCACGCCGCGGCGCCTGGCGCTGACCGTGCACGGCCTGACGGCGCGCTCCCCCGACATGCGCGAGGAGCGTAAAGGTCCGCGCGTCGGCGCGCCGGAGAAAGCCATCGAGGGCTTTCTGCGCGGCGCCGGGCTTGTTTCGGTGCACGAGGCGAAGATCGAGAAGGACCCGAAAAAGGGCGACTTTTACGTCGCCGCCGTGGTCCGCCCGGGACGCGCCGCGGAGACCATCATCGCCGACGTTGTGCCGGCCGCGATCCGCGCTTTCCCGTGGCCGAAATCGATGCGCTGGGGCGCGCGCTCGGCGCCAACGGATTCGCCCTTCGCCGACGCGCACGCGGAGGGCGCGTCGAGCTTGCGATGGGTGCGGCCGCTCCGCTCCATCCTCTGCACCTTCGGGCCGGAGACGGAGGAGCCGATCGTGGTCGATTTCGACGTCGACGGCGTCGCGGCGGGGAACGTCACCTACGGCCACCGCTTCATGGCGGGCGATGCGCCGATCAAGGTGCGCCGCTTCGACGACTACGAGCCTGCGCTCAACGCCGCCAAGGTCGTGCTCGATGCGGAGCGGCGCAAGGCAACCATCGAGGCGGAGGCGAAGCACCTCGCCTTCGCGCAAGGGCTGGAGGTTGTGGAGGACCCCGGCCTCGTGGAGGAAGTCGCCGGGCTGGTGGAATGGCCGGTCGTGCTGATGGGATCGTTCGACGAGGCGTTCCTTGAGATTCCCGACGAGGTGATCCGCCTCACCATCCGCCAAAACCAGAAATGCTTCGTGCTCGCCGACCCGAAGACCGGCGCGCTCACCAATCGCTTCCTCCTGACCGCCAACATCGAGGCGAAGGACGGCGGCAAGGAGATCGTCGCCGGCAATGAGCGGGTGATCGCGGCGCGGCTTTCCGATGCGCGCTTCTTCTGGGAGCAGGATTTGAAGGTGCGGCTCGAGAAGCACGGCGAGAAGCTTCAGAGGATCACCTTCCACGAGAAGCTCGGCACGCAATGGGAGCGCGTGGAGCGCATCGCGCGGCTGGCGCGCGAATTGGCGCCGCTCGTGGGTGCGAACCCCGACGACGCGGAGCGCGCGGCGCGGCTCGCCAAGGCCGACCTGACGACGGAGATGGTCGGCGAGTTCCCCGAGCTGCAGGGCGTGATGGGGCGCTATTACGCGCTGGCGCAGGGCGAGAAGACTGAGGTCGCCGATGCGATCCGCGATCACTACAAGCCGCAGGGACCGAACGACATCGTGCCGAGCGAGCCGGTGTCAATCGCCGTGGCGCTTGCCGACAAGCTCGACACGCTGGTGGGCTTCTGGGCGATCGACGAGAAGCCGACGGGGAGCGAAGGACCCATATGCGCTAAGAAGGGCGGCGCTGGGGGTGATCCGACTTGGTGCTGGAGAACAAGCTCGAACTGCGACCTGACTCGGGTTCACATCGACCGCGCATTTGGATCGAGGACTTCACACACGATCTCAGCGGACTTCGAGGTCGAGAATCGCTTGCGATGGTTGATCTCGCTTCAGGTTCTTTGAGAGACTCGACTATCAGGATGTTGCTGCGTGCAGCGAGAGGTTGCATTCGATGGCACGATCTCCTCGCCTTCTTCGTCGACCGCCTCAAAGTCCATCTCGCGACACCGGTGCGCGGCACGATCTGATCGACGCCGGTCTTCGCGCTGCCCGGCCAGGACGATCTCCTGATGATCGTCCGCCGCGTCGAGGCGCTCGGGAAATTCCTCGATAGCGACGACGGCGCGAACCTGCTCGTCGGCTATCGCCGTGCCGCCAACATTCTCCGCGCCGAGGAGAAGAAGGACGGCGAGGGGGCCTTCGACGGCCCGCCCGATCATCATCTGATCGAGACCAAGGGCGAGCCGGAAGAGAAGGCGCTCTTCCACGTCATGCAGGCGGCGGAGGGGCACGCCCGCGACCATGTCGAGCGCGAGGATTTCGAGGGCGCCATGCGCGCGCTCGCCGAGCTCCGCCCCGCGGTCGACGCGTTCTTCGACAAGGTCACCGTCAACACCGAGGATGCGGACCTTCGCGCCAACCGCCTGAAGCTCCTCAACATGCTCCGCCGCGCCACGCTGACGGTCGCCGACTTCTCGCGGATCGAAGGGTAGGGGGAGGGGCCATCCTCAAACTACCAGAACTGTCGTCATGCCCGGGCTCGACCCGGGCATCCATTTGTCACGTTCGTGCTTGGGGCTTCGGTTACGGAATGGATTGCCGGATCAAGTCCGGCAATGACGACAACGATTGTCGATGCGCCCCCGACTGCTGTCCCCAAAGAAAAAGCGCGCCCGAAGGCGCGCTTTGATCCGTCAGGAGCAGACGGGGGAAATCAGGACCAGCCGCCCTTTCGGGTGCGGTAGAAGATGTGCTGACCGAGGCGGTCCTTCTGGATCATCTTGTGACCCCAGCGCGGGTCCACATAGCCGGCATGATAGTGGGTGGAGTCGCCCACCTCGTCGATCCACAGCTTGCCGGCGGTGACGTCCGCGGCGATCTGCTGGGCTTTCTTCCACGGTCCCTGCTCGGTGATCTTCTCCGGGCGGCCGTCGCAGGCGAAGGAGAACTGGCAGCCGTGCCGCCGCGTCTCGTTCTGGAAGACGACGCCGCAGATCGTGTCCGGATAAGCGGGATTGCGTACGCGGTTCAGGATGACCTGTGCAACGGCGGCCTGGCCCGTCTGGCTTTCGCCGCGTGCTTCGAAATAGATGCCCTCCGCCAGGCAGCGCTGCTGCTTGGTCTGATGCACGCTCGCCGGAAGCGGGTTCGTGACCCAGGGATGCTGACCGGGGGCGAACTGGCCGAGCGCGCGGCCGTCGAGCCAATCGAGGACGAGTTCAGGGTCGGGGCGCGGGCGGGGTCGGCGCAGGTCGCGCTGATCGAGGTCGTCGTCGGGCACAGCGTCGACGATCCGCGGATTGGCGAGAACCGCCTCGAACGGCGCTTCGATGTCGCGCGTCGGCGCCGCATAGGCGAGCACGGCGGAATTCGCTTCCACCGCGCCGTCGCGGGTGATCCTGAAGACGCCGCCGCTCTTCGGATCGGGCTTGGCGATCGGAATGCGCGCCGCCATGCGCACCCTTGAAGCGTGCGGCGTCACCGTGAAGGTCGAATAGGCCACGTCGCCCGCGTGATGCGTGCTGAAGCGGAGCGCCGGAAGTGTGGAATCGTGCGGCGCGGTCAAAAGCGCCAGGTCGGCGATCCGGCCGGCCGGCGGCAAATCTTCCACGCTCGAATAGAGACGGGGCCGCGCCGGGGTCACAGGGGTGATCCTGATCGTGTCGGCGCTTTCGCCGAGGGTCCCGCGGCTGTCGGAAATGGAAACGGGATCCGCCGCAGGCGACACGGAGGCGGCCGCCCGGTCGGGTGAAAGGCTACTTACCACGCCCGGCAGTGCAGTCGCGATGGCTGCTATCGATATGCTGGTTGCGGCGGCGAATTTCAGGACGCTTACGCGAGACGTCGCATGATACACAGCGCAGATACCCCTCCGACCCCACGGAGCCTGTTGCGCGCTTGCAACAGACGACCGCTGCTTTTTCACAAGCCCATTAAAACCGAGTTGAGGTTTATACGCGGTTAACCGCGTCGTGCCCCCCGAGATCCGCGGCCCGCCGAGTGCGGGCATAAGATTTCTCTAGCCTTAATCAGGCGATAATGGGGCGCCCAGCAATACGCAGGGGTAACCTTTATCGGGGGCTCGTGGAGGCCGCGACGCGGTCTGATTACGCAGTCTGATTACGCAGTCTGATTCTGGGCGCTGTCGAGCGCCGCCTGTGCGGCGGCGAGCCGTGCGATGGGCACACGGAAGGGCGAGCAGGAGACGTAATCGAGCCCGACCGCCTCGCAGAAGCGGATCGAGGCGGGGTCGCCGCCATGCTCGCCGCAGATGCCGAGCTTCAGATTGGGCTGCGCCCTGCGGCCCTCGTTTGCCCCCACGCGCACGAGCACGCCGACGCCCTCCGTGTCGAGGGTGATGAAGGGGTCCTTCTCGATCAGGCCGAGCTCCTGGTACTGACCGATGAAGCCGTGCGCGTCGTCGCGCGAGATGCCGAACGTCGTCTGCGTGAGATCGTTGGTGCCGAAGGAGAAGAAGTCGGCGCCGCCCGCAATCTCCTGCGCGCGAAGTGCGGCGCGCGGCAGCTCGATCATGGTGCCGACGGTGTATTCGACGGTCGCGCCGTTGGCGGCAAGTGCCTTCGCCGTACGATCGATCGTCGCGCGCACATGGTCGAGCTCGCTACGCATGCCGACGAGCGGCACCATGATCTCCGGCACCACCGGCTCGCCGGTCGCCTTCGCGGCTTCCGCCGCCGCCTCCAGGATGGCGCGCGCCTGCATCTCGGCGATCTCGGGATAGGTGATGAGAAGCCGGCAGCCGCGATGCCCGAGCATCGGATTGGTCTCGGTCAGCGAGATGATCCGTTCGCGCAGCAGCGCCGCGTCGACGTTCATCGCCTTCGCGACGTCGGCGACCTCCTCGTCCGATTTCGGAAGGAACTCGTGCAGCGGCGGATCGAGCAGCCGGATCGTCACCGGCAGGCCGTGCATGATCTTGAAGAGCTCGATGAAGTCCTGCCGCTGCATCGGCAGGAGCTTTTCAAGCGCGGCGCGGCGGCCTTCCGAATCCTTGGCGAGGATCATCTCGCGCACGCCGAGGATGCGGTCGCCCTCGAAGAACATGTGCTCCGTGCGGCATAGCCCGATCCCCTCCGCACCGAATTCGCGCGCTACGCGCGCATCGTTCGGCGTCTCCGCGTTGGCGCGCACTCTGAGCCGCCTGACGCCGTCCGCCCAGCCCATCAGCGTGCCGAAATCGCCGGTCAGCTCCGGCTTCAGCGTCGGCACGCGGCCGTCGAAAATCTCGCCCGTCGCGCCGTCGATGGTGATGACGCCACCGGCGCTCCAGGTCTTGCCGGCGACCGTCATGGTCCCCGCCTTGAGGTCGATCTTGAGCGAGCCGGCGCCGCACACGCACGGCTTTCCCATGCCGCGGGCGACGACCGCCGCGTGGCTGGTCATGCCGCCGCGTGCCGTCAAGACGCCGAGCGCGGCGACCATGCCGTTGATGTCCTCCGGGCTCGTCTCGTTGCGGACGAGGATCAGCTCCTTGCCTTCCGTCTTCAGCCGCTCCGCTTCCTCCGCGCTGAACACGATCTCGCCGGTGGCGGCGCCGGGGGAGGCGGGAAGGCCACGCGCGATCATTGTGCGTTTGGCGTCGGGGTCGAGCGTCGGATGGAGAAGCTGGTTGAGCGCCTCAGGCTCGACGCGCCCCACCGCCTCTTCGCGCGTGATCAGGCCTTCTTCCGCCATGTCGACGGCGACCTTGATCGCCGCGCTGGCGGTGCGCTTGCCGGCGCGCGTCTGCAGGATCCAGAATTTTCCGCGCTCGACCGTGAACTCCAGGTCCTGCATGTCGCGGTAATGCGCTTCCAGACGCTCGGCCGTCGCCGTCAGCTCTCGATAGGCTTCCGGCATCACCGTTTCGAGCGAGGGAAGCTTGGAGCCGGAGGCCACGCGTGCGGCTTCCGTCAGGTCCTGCGGCGTGCGGATGCCGGCGACCACGTCCTCGCCCTGCGCGTTGACCAGGAACTCCCCGAAGAGCCCTTTCTCGCCGGTCGCCGGGTTGCGCGTGAATGTGACGCCGGTCGCCGACGTGTCGCCCATATTGCCGAACACCATCGCCTGCACGTTGACGGCGGTGCCCCAGCTTGCCGGGATGTCGTGGAGCTTGCGGTAGGAATCGGCGCGCGGGTTCATCCATGAGCCGAAGACGGCGCCGATCGCGCCCCAAAGCTGATCGGCGGGCGCCTGCGGGAAGGGTATCTCGAGCGTCTCTTCGATGAGCTTCTTGTATTCCATGACAACGATCTGCCAGGCCGCGGCGTCGAGATCGGTGTCCTGGGCGTGGCCGCGCTTCTCGCGCTCAAGCTCCAGGATCGACTCGAACTCATGGTGCTCGACGCCGAGCACCACGCTTCCGTACATCTGGATGAAGCGGCGGTAGGTGTCCCAGGCGAAGCGCTCGTCGGCGAGCGCGGCGACCGCGTTCACGGTCTCGTCGTTCAGGCCGAGATTGAGGACCGTGTCCATCATCCCGGGCATGGAGGCGCGCGCGCCGGAGCGCACGGAAACCAGAAGCGGGTCCTCGCGGTCGCCGAATATCTTGCCGGTATGGTCGGCGATGGCGCCGAGCGCGGTCTCCACCTCTGCCTTCAGCTCGGGCGGATAGGTGCGGTCGTTGGCGTAGAAGGCGGTGCAGACTTCGGTGGTGACGGTGAAGCCGGGCGGGACGGGCAGGCCGAGATTCGCCATCTCGGCGAGATTGGCGCCCTTGCCGCCGAGCAGCTCCCGCATTGCGGCGGAGCCCTCCGCGCGGCCGCCGCCAAATCCGTAGACCCATTTCGCCATTCGCCGCCCCTCACGCGGTGGTGAAGCTCCCCATAGGTGCTGCTAGCTTGATACGCCGCAGCGCACAATCCAGAACCGGCCCTGAGTTCCGCGATCTGGGGACATCCTGGGGCGCGGCCCGGAGAATCCCCGTCAGACGCCGACTTCGATATCAAGCCCGAGATCGAGCGCGCGGGGCGAGTGGGTAAGGGCGCCCGACGAGATGAAATCGACGCCGGTCTCCGCGATTTCCGCGACGGTTTGAAGCGTGATGCCGCCGGACGCTTCCAGGACCGCTCGTCCCTCGGCGAGTGCGACCGCCTGCCTCAGCGTCGCCGGTGGCATGTTGTCGAGGAGAACCGCGTCCGTCCCCGCCGCGAGCGCCTCTTTGAGCTGGTCGAGGGTGTCGACCTCCACCTCGATCTTCACCAGATGGCCGGCAAAAGCCTTGGCGCGACGGATGGCCTCACCGACCCCGCTGGCGACGGCGATGTGGTTGTCCTTGATCAGGATCGCGTCGTCGAGGCCGAAGCGATGGTTGGAGCCGCCGCCGCAGCGCACGGCGTATTTCTCGAAGGCGCGCAGCCCCGGGATGGTCTTGCGCGTGCAGGTGATCCGCGCCTTCGTATGCGCAACCGCATCGGCGTAGCGGCGGGTCAGCGTCGCGATACCGGAAAGGTGGCAGAGATAGTTGAGCGCGACGCGCTCCGCCGAAAGGATGGCGCGGGCGTTGCCGGAAAGGCGCGCGACGACCGCGCCGGCGGAAACCGCCTCGCCGTCGGAGACGGCGGGGTTGAACGAAATCCCCGCGTGCATCTGGCGGAAGGCCGCTTCGGCGAGCGCGAGCCCGGCGATGACGCCGGCCTCGCGCGCCGCGATGACCCCGGAGGCGGTGGCGTCGGCGGGGATCGTTGCGGCGGAGGTAATGTCGCCGGCGCGGCCGAGATCTTCTGAAAGCGCCTCCGCCACCGCCTTCTCCACAAGTGGCGGGGGAAGCACGGCGAGCGGTCTCATGATGCCAATTCGAGCGGTGCGGCCGCCTGCCGGGCGACGGCGTCCGCCTGGGTGAGCGTGATGAAGCTGCGCTTGGCGAGTGCCGGGTCGGACTCGGGGAAGTCGGAGCGATAGTGCCCGCCGCGGCTCTCCTTGCGGCCGAGCGCGGCGGCGGCGACGAGCTTCGCCGCGGCGAGCGCGTTGATCACCTGCGGACCGTGCTGGTGCGAGGAAAGCTCCTCGATCGCCGCCAGCGCCTGCAAGAGCCCGGCGCGGTCGCGCACGACGCCGACATGCCGGCTCATCGTGGCGCGCAGCCTGCTGATCGCCTGGTCGTCCTCGTCCGGCGCCGACGGTGCGTCGGCCTCCGGCGCGCCGACCCAATGCGTCACCTTGTGATTGGGGAGGAGGCCGTGAATGTCCTCCGCCACCCGCGCCGCGAAGACCACCGCTTCCAGGAGCGAGTTGGAGGCGAGCCGGTTCGCGCCATGCGCTCCGGTCGAGGCGACCTCGCCGCAAGCCCACAGCCCGTCGAGCGTCGTGCGGCCGACGCCGTCCACGTGCACGCCGCCCATGTGATAGTGCGCCGCCGGCGCGATCGGGATCGGCTGCCGTGTCGGATCGACGCCGGCCGCCTTGCAGGCGGCATAGACGGTCGGGAAACGCTCGGCGAAGCTCGCGCCGATCGCTTCGCGGCAATCGAGGAACGCGCCGCGGCCGGAAATCTTCGCCTCGTGCACGGCGCGCGCCACGATGTCGCGCGGCGCGAGCTCGCCGTCGGGATGGACGTCGAGCATGAAGCGGTGCCCGTTTCTGTCGACGATGATCGCGCCCTCGCCGCGCAGCGCCTCGGTGGCGAGCGGCGCCGGATCGCGCCCGACATCGACGGCCGTCGGATGGAACTGCACGAATTCCGGATCGGCGATCAGTGCGCCGGCGCGCGCCGCCATGGCGAGGCCTTCGCCGCGCGCCTCCGGGGGATTGGTGGTGACGGCGTAAAGGTGCCCGATGCCGCCGGAGGCAAGCACGATCGCGCGCGTGGAAAGGTGCAGCCGGTCGGAAAGGCCGCCGCGGCGGTCGCGCGCCACGAGCCCGGTGACGTATTGGCCTTCGGCGCGAAGCTGTTCGGCGACGTAGCCTTCAAGCACGCGGATCGAGGCCGTCCGCCTGACCGCGGCGACGAGCGCCGACATGATCGCAGCGCCCGCCATGTCGCCTTTGACGCGCACGATGCGCCGTTGCGAATGCGCCGCCTCGCGCGAAAGCTTTAGTGCGCCGTCGAGCTCGCGATCGAAGACGACGCCATAGCCGAGAAGGTCGTGCACGCGTTCCGCCGCTTCCGACGCCATGCCGCGCGCCACGCGCTCGTCGACGATGCCGGCCCCGGCGGCGATCGTATCGGCAACGTGGCTCTCGATCGTGTCGCCGGTGCCGAGCGCGGCGGCGATGCCGCCCTGCGCCCAGGTGGAGGAGGCGCCTTCTCCGATCGGCGCACCGGCAATGATCGTGACCGGGCGAGGAGCGAGCTTCAGCGCGCAGAAGAGACCGGCGAGGCCACCGCCGACGATGACGACGTCGTCGATGCCTTCCCAGGACTCGGGGTGGAATGGGGAAGAGGTCATGGGCGCTTACGCGCGACCCTGAGGGGGAGGGTGGTCGGCGGAGCAACCCACCCTCTCCCTCCAGGAGAGAGGGTGTCGCGCGTTGGCCTCAAGGGCATCGTCGTTTCCTCAGCTCTTCAAATTCACCATGCGCTCTACGCTGCGCCGCGCCTTCGCCGCGATGAGCGGGTCGACGACGACCTCTTCCTGCATGAAGAGCAGCGAATCGAGGATCTTCGGAAGCTGGATGCGCTTCATGTGCGGGCAGAGATTGCACGGCCGCACAAACTCGACCGAGGGCGCTTCAGACGCGACATTGTCGGCCATCGAGCACTCGGTGACCATCAGCACCTTCGCCGGATGCTTGGTCTTGACCCAGTCGATCATCTTCGCGGTGGAGCCGGTGAAGTCCGCTTCCGCGATCACGTCGGGCGGGCATTCCGGATGGGCGATGATCTTGATCGACGGATCGGCCGCGCGATAAGCCCTGAGCTCCTCGCCGGTGAAGCGCTCATGCACCTCGCAGGCGCCGTGCCAGGCGATGATCTCAACGTCGGTCTGCGACGCCACCCAGCTCGCGAGATAACGGTCGGGCAGCATGATGACGCGCTTGGCGTTGAGCGATTCCACCACTTCCACGGCGTTCGACGAGGTGCAGCAGATATCGACCTCCGCCTTCACCTCCGCGGAGGTGTTTACGTATGCGACGATGGGGACGCCCGGATAGGCGTCGCGCAGCCGGCGCACGTCCTCGCCGGTGATGGAAGCGGCGAGCGAGCAGCCGGCGCGGCTGTCGGGGATCAGCACCGTCTTCTCCGGGCAGAGGATCTTCGAGGTCTCCGCCATGAAGTGGACGCCGCATTGGACAATCACGTCCGCGTCCGCGCGCGCCGCTTCCTGGGCGAGCTGCAGCGAGTCGCCGACGATGTCGGCCACGCAGTGGTAGATCTCGGGCGTCTGGTAATTGTGCGCCAGGATGACGGCGTTCCGCTCCTGCTTCAGCGCATTGATCGCCCGGATCGTCGGCGCGAAAAGCGGCCATTCGACCGCAGGTATGACGTGCCGCACCTTCTCGTAGAGATGCGCCGTCTCAGCGGCGACCTCCGGCGTATAGGAGAGGTCCGGACGCGGCAGGACCGGGAAGCGTTGGCGCTTCTCCGCTCTGACGCCCTCGCGGCGCTCCGTCTCGAGACCCTGCAGGAAACTCATCGCGTCCTCCCCGCATAATTATTATACTCAGTATGAGTATAAGTGGCTCCAAAGAAAACCGGCCAGTGCCGGTCCCGGATTACATAAAGCTGTCATGGCGGCATTTCAAGCGACGTTAAGGATTCGCGGCCTGCGACATTTCGTTCAAAACGGCTGATCCAAATGGTCAGAAAGATGAATGCCGCCGATCAGTCGAAGCTGGGTTAGAAGCACCAGGTAGCCGTCCGCCACGCTCCCCGGGGATCGCCATGGTCGTTTCCGCGCCAGCCGCCAAGCGCTCAGCCGCCGTCGCCCTTCCGGTGGTGATCGTCGCCGGGTGCCTGATCTCGCTTCTTTCCTTTGGCCCGCGCTCCATCATGGGGCTCTTCCTGACGCCGATGACGGAAGCGCATGGCTGGAGCCGCGAGACGTTCGCGCTCTCCATCGCCATCCAGAACATCATGTGGGGTTTCGGTCAGCCGGTCGCCGGGGCTTTCGCCGACCGTTTCGGCACCGGCCGCGTGCTCGCCGCCGGCGGATTCGTCTACGGCGCGGGGGTCGCGCTCATGGCCTGGGCGCCAAACCCTCTCTGGCTCAATATTTCAGCCGGCGTGCTCATCGGCCTCGGTATGGCGGCCGGGTCCTTCGCGATCGTCCTCACCGCCTTCGGCCGGCGTGTGCCGGCGGAAAAGCGCACCATCGTCTTCGGCATCGGCACGGCGGCGGGCTCCATGGGGCAGTTCATCTTCGCCCCTCTCGGGCAGACACTGATCCACACCTTCGGCTGGCAGCAGGCGCTCGTGGTGCTCGCCGCGATGATGCTCGCCATTCCCGTGCTGGCGCTGGCGCTCGCCGGCAGGCCCGGCGTGGCCCAGCAGGCGATGCGCGAGCAGAGTGTCGGCCAGGCGCTGACGGAGGCCTTCGCCTACAGAAGCTACGTCCTCCTGACCGTCGGCTTCTTCGTCTGCGGCTTCCACGTCGCCTTCATCACCGCGCATCTGCCGGCCTATATCGTCGACAAAGGGCTCGATCCGCGCATCGGCGCCTGGGCGCTCGCCTTGATCGGGCTCTTCAACATCATCGGATCGCTGGCATCGGGCTGGATCAGCCAGAACAATTCGAAGCCGGTCCTCCTGTCCGTGATCTACCTGTCGCGCGCGGTCTTGATCGCGCTCTTCGTTCTCCTGCCGACGACACCAGCCACCGTGCTCATCTTCGCCGCGGTGATCGGGCTTCTGTGGCTTTCCACCGTGCCGCCGACTTCCGGGCTCGTCGCCATCATGTTCGGGCCGAAGCATCTCGGGGTGCTGATGGGGATCGTGTTCTTCTCCCATCAGTTCGGCGCGTTTCTCGGCGTGTGGCTCGGCGGCCGGCTCTACGACCAGACCGGCTCTTATGACGTGGTGTGGTGGCTCGGCGTCGCGCTCGGCATTTTCGCCGCGATCGTGCACTGGCCGATCAAGGAAGCCCCGGCCTATCAGGTCGCACCCGCGTAGGGTTGCGGCCTTCGCGCTGCCGCGCCATGAAGGCGCGGGGGAGGAGGCCGCATGCCTGAAGCTGAGACTTTCAAAGCCCTTGTCGTCGACCGCGACGCTGACAAGAAGCAGTTCGTCGAAACCCGCGAGCTGACGCTCGACGATCTGATGGAGGGCGACGTCGTCGTCCGCGTCAGCCATTCCACCGTCAACTACAAGGACGGGCTCGCCATCACCGGCAAGCTGCCCGTGGTGCGCCGCTTTCCGATGATCCCCGGCATCGACTTCGTCGGCGAGGTCGTCACGTCCGAAAATCCCGATTTCAAGCCGGGCGACGAGGTGATTCTGAACGGCTGGGGCGTCGGCGAGGGGCATTACGGCGCCTACGCCAAATATGCGCGCGTAAAAGGCGACTGGCTGATCAAGAAGCCGAAGGCGATTCCCGCCGCCGACACGATGGCGATCGGCACCGCCGGCTATACGGCGATGCTCTGCGTGATCGCGCTTGAGAAGCACGGTATCAAACCCGATAGCGGCGCGATCGTGGTGACGGGGGCCGCCGGCGGCGTCGGCTCCGTCGCCGTCGCGCTTCTGAAGAAGCTCGGCTACCACGTCATCGCCGTCACGGGGCGCGCCGCGGAGGCCGACTATCTGAAGAGCCTCGGGGCGGCGGAGATCGTCGACCGCGAGGAGCTCGTCGATCCCGCCAAGCTCCTCGACAAGGAGCGCTGGGTGGGCGCCGTCGATACAGTCGGCTCCAACGTGCTCGCCAATGTCATCGCCATGACCAAGGCGGGTGGCGCCATCGCCGCCTGCGGCAATGCGGGCGGCATGGGGCTTCCCACGTCCGTCGCGCCGTTCATCCTGCGCGGCGTAACTCTGATCGGCATCAACTCCGTCACCCAGCCGCGCAAGGCGCGCGAGGAGGCCTGGGCGCGGCTTGAGCGCGACCTCGATCAGAAGAAGCTCGAGGCGATGACGACGACGATCGGCTTCGACGAGATCAGGGGCGCTGCGGAGAAGATTGTCGACGGCCAGGTGCGTGGCCGCCTCGTCGTCGAGATCGGCTGAGACTGAAAGGTGGGGGACCGGGTGGAGGCCGAGCCGGCGCACGTCGAGCGGCGCCTCGCCGCGATCATGGCCGCCGACGTGGTGGGCTTTTCGGGGCTGATGGAGGCCGATGAAGGCGGCACGCTCACCGCGCTTCGCCAGCTGCGCACGGAGGTCGCCGATCCGCTGATCGTCGAGCATAGCGGCCGCATCGTGAAGCTGATGGGCGACGGCATGCTCGTCGAATTCGCTTCCGTCGTCGACGCGGTGAGCTGTGCCGCTTCGATCCAGAAGAAGCTCAGGCGCAAGCAGATCGAGGTCGTGCCGGGCAAGCCGCTGATGCTGCGCATCGGCGTCAATCTCGGCGACGTCGTCGTGGAGGGGAGCGATCTGCTCGGCGACGGGGTCAACGTGGCGGCGCGCCTTGAGCAGCTCTGCGAGCCCGGCGGAATCCTGATTTCCGGGGCTGCCTACGACCAGCTTCCCGGTAAGGTTCATCTCCTGATCGAGGATGCCGGCGAGCGGCGCGTCAAGAACATCGTCCGCCCCATCCGCACTTACAAGGTTCGCACGGCGAAGTCGGTCGACGTGGTTGAGCCGAAACGGCGCATGCGCCCCCCGCTATGGCTGGCACTGGCGGCGCTCGCCGTCGTCGTAGGTCTCTCCTGGTATTTCGTGCAGCCTCTCTTGACGCAGCCGGTTGGCGGCGACGCGGCGGGAGAAAGCGTCGAGGCGCCCCAGGACTCACGAACCGAGGCGGCCGTACCTCCGCCGCCGGAAGAGCAGGCCAAGACCAAGGAGACGGACTTCAACATCTGGGGCAACGTCTACGCGCTCGACACTCAAGGCAACATCACCGGCTGGGTCGCCGACAGGCGCGACGCGGACGAATCGATGAACGTCTATCTCTATGTGAGCGGCAAGGACCCGGACGGAATCCGACCCGAGTTCTCCGGCTGCATCGAGACGAACGGAAGGCCGGAGAAGGTCTGCGGCGACTTCACCTATCTCGGGACGATGCTCGCGTCACAATATTACGACGTTCCAGACGACGTCCCGGTCGACGTGCAGGGCAAGAATCACGGCTTCTCGTTCCCGGTCCCGGACCGCTTCTGGGACGGCGAGGTGCATTATATCTATGCCTTTGTCATCCCGCGCGAGCGCGCCTTCGAGCGCGATGCCCTGTTGCGCGGCGAGAACCCCGACAACCGTCACCTGATCTATCTCGATGGCAGCCCGCAGCCGGCCTATTTGAAGCGCTGAGGGCGCTCACGTCGCGGAGATCAATCCTTGTGGATGACCGTCGCGATGTCCGGGGCGTCGACCGCCTTCATGCCGACCACGTGGTAACCGGCGTCGACATGCACGATTTCGCCGGTCACCCCGCCTGAAAGGTCGGAGAGCAGGAAGAGCGCCGAGCGGCCCACGTCGTCGATCGTCACCGTGCGGCGGAGCGGTGCGTTGAGCTCGTTCCACTTCAGGATATAGCGGAAGTCGCCGATCCCCGAAGCGGCGAGCGTCTTGATCGGCCCCGCCGAGATGGCGTTCACGCGCACCGCCTTCGGCCCGAGATCGACCGCGAGGTAGCGGATCGACGCTTCCAGCGCCGCCTTGGCGACGCCCATGACGTTGTAATGCGGCATCACCTTCTCCGCCCCGTAATAGGTGAGGGTCAGGATCGCGCCGCCCGACGGCATCAGCTTCTCCGCCCGCTGCGCCACCGCCGTCAGCGAGTAGCAGGAGATCAGCATGGTCTTGGAGAAATTGTCCGCCGTGGTGTCGATATAGCGGCCGGTCAGCTCGTCCTTGTCGGAGAAGGCGACGGCATGGACGAGGAAGTCGAGCTCGCCCCAGAGCCGCTCCACCTGCTTGAAGACGGCGTCGATCGTGGAGGGATCGGTCACGTCGCAATGGCCGACGACATGCGCCTGAAGCTCGGCGGCGAGCGGCTCCACGCGCTTCTTCAAGGCGTCGCCCTGATAGGTCAGAGCGAGCTCTGCGCCGGCCTTGCGGAGGGCTGAGGCGATTCCCCAGGCAAGCGAGCGGTTGTTGGCGACGCCCATGATAAGCCCGCGCTTTCCGCGCATAACCTCGCCGACCGACGCTTCCATCCCGTTCTGCCCGCCCTAGATTGACCGTGCGGTAAAATTGCCGCCCCCCGGGTAATGGCATGGGGATTTTCCCCCTTCAAGCCGCCTCGACGCCCAGGTGCTGCTGCCGTAAGGGGAGGCCATGTCGGAAACGCTCACGAAAGACGCGGTCCTTGCCGGGATGGAGGCGATCGTCGGCGCCTCCCACGTGCTGACCGGGGCAGAGGAGAAAGCGCCCTATCTCTCCGAATGGCGCGGCTACTATCACGGCGCGTCGCCGGCCGTGGTGCGCCCGGGCTCCGCGCACGAGATCGCGGAGGTCCTGAAGCTCGCCAATCGGACCGGAACGCCGATCGTGCCGCAAGGCGGCAACACCGGGCTTGTCGGCGGGCAGACGCCGGACGAGAGCGGCCGCGAGATCGTGCTGTCGCTGGAGCGCCTCGACACGATTCGCAGCGTTGATGCCGCCGGCGCCATGATCGTCGCGGAAGCGGGCGTGGTGCTTGAGAACCTGCATATCGCAGCGGAGGAGGCCGGCATGCTCTTCCCGCTTACGCTCGGCTCGCAGGGCTCGTGCCGGATCGGCGGCAACATCTCCACCAATGCCGGCGGCACGCAGGTGCTTGCCTACGGCAACACGCGCAACCTCGTTCTAGGCTTGGAAGTGGTGCTGCCGACCGGCGAGATCTGGGACGGTCTGCGCGGCCTGATCAAGGACAATTCCGGTTACGACCTGAAGCAGCTCTTCATCGGCGCGGAAGGCACGCTCGGCATCGTCACTGCGGCGGTCCTGAAGCTTTTCCCGCGCCCGCGCGGACAGGTTGTCGCTTTCGTCGGCATCGAAAAGGCGTCCGACTCGCTGGCGCTCCTGAAGCTCGCCCGCGAGCGCGCCGGTGTTGGACTGACGGCGTTCGAGCTGATGCCGCGCATCGCGATCGAGATGCTGACGACCTATCTCGACGGCGCCCGCGATCCGCTGGAAAGCGCGCATCCCTGGTACGTGCTGATGGAGATCGCGTCGGGCAAGGACGAGCCGGATGCGCAGGCGCTCGCCGAAGATGTGCTTTCCGCCGGCTTTGAGGCCGGCATCGTGACCGACGCCGCGATCGCGCAGTCGGTCGCCCAGGCGCGGGATTTTTGGCGGATGCGCCACGCGCTGAGCGAGATCCAGAAGCACGAGGGCGCCTCAATCAAACACGACGTCTCCGTGCCGGTGCCGCGCATGGCCGACCTGATCGCGGCGGGCTCCGCGGCGGTGGAAGAGCTCGTGCCCGGCGTGCGGCCGGTACCGTTCGGGCATATCGGCGACGGCAACCTGCACTTCAATTTCTCGCAGCCCGTCGGCATGGATGCGAAGGCGTTCATGGCGCGCGCGCAGGAGGTGCATCGGACTGTGCACGGCATCGTCGCCGGAATGGGCGGCTCGATCGCGGCGGAGCACGGCGTCGGCCGCTACAAGCGCACGCTCCTGAAGGACGTGAAGAGCGAGGTGGAGCTCGACATGATGCGCAAGCTGAAGCGCGCTTTCGACCCGAACAACATCCTGAACCCCGGGCGGATTGTTTAGCGAGGTGAGTGGTGCGTAGTGAGTGGTGCGTTGGATATTCAAGCGGGACGCACCCTACTCACCACTCACCATTCACTACTCACTAGAACAGGTTGCGCTGGCGCGGATCGGGCGCGGCGCGCTTTGGAGAAGCGCGTTTCGGCGTCTCTTCCGGCTTCTCGGTCGTCTCTTCGATCAGCCCCGGGTCGTCGTTGTCGGCCGAATTGACGCGGGTGGAGACGGGCGTCAGCGCGAAGAGGTCGTTGGGCGCGGGCCTGAGCAGCGCCGCCGCCTCTTGCGGGCTGCTCCCTGCGGAAAGCCAGGTCTCGAAATCCTCTGGCGCAACCACGACCGGCATGCGCTCGTGGATCGGCGCGAGCCTATCGTTGGCGTCGGTCGTCACGATCGTCGCGGTGTCGATCTCGCTTCCGTCCGGCCCGTGCCATGTCTCCCACAGGCCGGCGAAGGCGATGAGCGTGTCGCCGCCCTCGCGAAGCGGGCCGGGGCTTGCCAGGAACGGCTGCTTGGGCCCGCGGCCCCCTTCCGATCGCGGCGCCTGCCATTCATAGAAGCCGGAGGCCGGCACCAGACAGCGGCGATATTTGAACGGATCGCGGTAGGCCGGCTTCTCGGCGATCCCTTCCGCCCGCGCGTTGATCATCAGGGGCAGGGTCTTCGGGTCCTTCGCCCACCACGGGATCAGGCCCCAGCGCACGGGCACCAGCTCGCGCCCCTTCGGACCTTCGCGCACCACGACGATCGGCTGCGTCGGCGCGATATTGTAGCGCGGCACGACGAGCCGCTCATCGAAGGCGGGCACCTCGAAGAGGAGGCGGATCGCCTCCGCATTCGCTATCAGTGTGTATCGGCCGCACATGGTCTTGGCTCAGATGGTCGCGCGAAACGAAGACGGCAACAAGCAGGCGCGCACGGGCGCGAGCGTCATCGTGCTCGACCGCGCCCCATCCGTCATGCGCGTGCTGATGGTGGAGCGGGCGCGGGCGCCCTTCGCGGGGCTATGGAGCTTTCCCGGTGGCCGCTCGGAGGCGGGCGAGACTTTGGAGGAAACGGCGCGGCGCGAGCTTTTCGAGGAGACCGGGCTGAAGGTCCGGGATCTCGTGCGGCTCGGCTCCTTCATTCCCGCGCCTGAGCATTCGCCGTTGCGTCTGACGGTCTTCGCCGCACGGGCATCGGGCGGAGAGCCGGCTGCCGGCGACGACGCCGCGCAGGCGGCGTTCGTCCCGCTTGCCGCTGTGCTGGAAAGGCCGACGACCGCGCACGCCGCGGGCTGGATCGCCCGCGCGATCGCCGCGCTTGTCTCTCCATAGCCGTGGTGAGCGCGCGCGCCCTTGCGGGAAAACCCTCCGCCCCGCACAATCGCCGACCATGAATCGCTTCGGCCGAACGCTTGCCGGTCTCGCCGTCCTTCTCGCCGCTTCCACGGCGGCGATGGCGCAGGACGACGTGCCTGCCAATTCCGCCGACAGCATAGAGTCCGGCGCCGCGGCATCGGGCGAGCCGCCGGCGCCGATCTATGAGGAGAAGCTGCTGCGGCTTTCGGAGATTCTGGGTTCGCTCTCCTTCCTGCGCGACCTTTGCGGGGAGTCCGACGGCTTCGCCTGGCGGGCGGAGATGAACGCCCTCATCTCGGCCGAAGAGCCGCCTCCGCAGCGCCGTGCCAAGCTTATCGCCCGCTTCAACCACGGCTTTGAGACCTACAACGCCGTCTACCGCCACTGCACACCCTCCGCGCGGCTTGCAATCACCCGCTACCTGGGCGAGGGAGAGGCGCTGGCGAGCGATGTTCGCGGCCGTTACAGCCAATAAGTGCCTCGGTTAACAATTCCTTCACAATCCCGTGTGCGCGGCCGTTGCGCCATGTTACGCGGGTTAGACAAAACGCCGGAGGGCGAATAATGCGCGACCAGGGACAGCCGGAAAACGAGGAGCTGAAGCTTCAGAAACGCGAGGCTTTGCAGAGGCTTTCGATTGTCTGGAAGGACGCGCTCGGCGATGGGATAGAGCCCGAAGTCCTGGCGCACGCCGCTCTTTTCGCCGCGCTCGGCGATCTCGTCTCGACCTATGGCGAGACTGCTGTGGCGACCTTCGCGGAACGGTTGGCGGCCCGCATCACGGCGGGTGAGTTCTCCATTCCAACCGCCGTGCACTGACAGCCCGGGCGCCGGAGGCCTCGCCGGCGCGGTTGCGCCGACGGCCCGCCGCCCCCTATCGTCAGGCGCATGAGGATCGGCGACGTTCTTTCGCGCCTGCGGATGGTGGGCCTCGTGGCGTCGCTTGCCGCGTTTGCCACGCCGGCGGCCGCCGCCACGACTGCGGCTCAACCAGACCCCGCGCCGGATGCGGATACGCCGGCGCCGAGTGTCGACGCTCCGCTTCCGACGATCCTCCGCGACGAGTCCGTCCTGCCCGAGGCGGTCCGCGAGACACGGCGCAAGCTGATGGAGGCGGCGAAATCGGGCGACATCGAATCGCTGCGGCCGCTGATGGATGCGGAGTCCGAGCCGCCCTCCGTTGCCTATGGCGACCCCGGCGATCCGATCGCGTATCTGAAGACGCTCGCGGCCGATGCCGAAGGGCGCGAAATTCTCGCGATTCTGCTTGAAGTGCTGGAGTCCGGCTTCGTGCATGTCGGGGAGGGCACCGACGACGACTATTTCGTCTGGCCTTATTTCGCGCGCTACCCGCTTGCCGCGCTGACGCCGACGCAGATGGTGGAGCTGTTCACGCTTCTCACCGCCGCCGACTACGAGGACATGAAGTCCTACGGCGCCTACACCTTCTTCCGCGTCGGCATCGACAAGGACGGGCGCTGGCTCTTCTTCATCGCCGGCGACTGACGCCTATTCCGCCGGGGTGCGGAGCGCCGAGCCGCGCGCACTCAGGCCGGAAATGCCCCATGCCGCGATCACGGAGAGGATCGACGTGCGGATTCTGAGCCGCTTCCAGACGGCGTGGGAGAGCCACAGCGCGCGAAGCATCAACGCGATCGCGCTCGCTATCGCCGCCCCGTTCAGCCCGAAGGGAATGACCAGCGCAACGGCGAGCGGCACGTTGATCGCAACGATCGCCAGATAGGTCGACGCGGAGACCTGGCTGTTGCCGGTCATGTTGAGCATGTCCTCCGCCGGGCCCGCTGCGACACGTGCGAAGACGCCGACGCCGAGGATCATGAGGGGGACGTAACCCGCCTCAAAGCCGTGACCGAACATGCCGAGGAGCCAGTGGCCGGCCGCCACCATGGCGAGAACAGCGAACGCCGCGATGGTGAAGGTCGTCGCCGCGACCGAGCGGCAAAGCCGCTGCAGCTCGTCGTGGTCGCCGAGCGTGTGGCTGGCGGAGAAGAGATGTGCGGTGCCGACCGTCGCCGCGTAGGGCACGAGGTTCACCACCTGGATGATGCGTGTCGCGGCGAAGTAGATGGCGATCTCGGCCGGGCTCACGAAGAAGGAAAGGACGAGCACGTCGGCGAAGGAGGAGAGATGCTGCGCCGCATAGAGGAGGGCGAAAGGCGCCGAGCCCTTGATCCATTCGCGCGGCCTGTAGGCGCGCGGCCCCGGCGGGACGACGCGACGCAGGCGGAGGAGGATCGTCGTGGCCTGGTAGGCGATCGAAATCGTCATGGCCAGCACCAGGCAGACGAAACCGGTCGGCGCCGTTGCCTTGAAGCCAAGCCAGACGGCGGCGACCATGATGACGAGGAGCAGGCCGTGGCGGAGGATGTAGTTCGGCAGGAGCGCCGGCACGGGCCAGTCGTAGCTGCGGCCGAGACCCTCGAAGAAGGCTTGCAGGCAGGCGAAAGGAATCGACACCGCCATGAACGCCATCGGCACCAGATAGGCGTGGTCGATCAGGCTCTCGAGCAAGGGAAGCGCGGCGACGAGAAGAACGCCGAAGACGACCGACGAGGCGAGCATCATCAAGGGCGCGAAGCGGATGAAGCCGCGCAGATAGTCGTCTTCGCCGCGCGCGCGCAATTGCGCCACGTAGCGAACGGGCGAATCGCCGAAGCCGAGCGTGGCGATGGCGGAGAACACCAGGAACCAGACCCAGGTATAGGCGAAAACGCCGTATTCGTACTGGCCCATCAGGCGCGCGAACACGACCTGCGCGAGATAAGCGAGGCCGGCGCTCGTCACGCGGATGACAAGCGCCACCATCGCGGAGCGCCGCGCGACGCCGGCTTGGTCGTCGCGGGCGGCGAAATCGCGCGCGCGCGAAAAAAGCTCGCGCACGTTGCCGCCCGAAAAGACCTTTGTGAGATTCACGTCCCGCTCCAGGCCGCCAGAAGGAGGGTCAAGCCTCCCTCCTAACAGCCGCCCCTTAAGGGAGCGTAGCCTGTCGTCAGGCGTGGTTACCGAGCGCGGCCAGGAAACGCACCGGGCGTCCGCTTCCCCGGCTAACCAGCTCTCCCTCCCACATGACGCGGCGGCCGCGCAGGATCGTGCCGACCGGCCAGCCGGTGACCTTCATGCCGTCATACGGCGTCCAGCCGGCGCGCGAGGCGCCCCAAGAATTGTCGATCGTCACCGTGCGCTTCAGATCGACGACGGTGAGATCGGCGTCGTAGCCGACTGCGATCCGGCCCTTGCCGGCGATGCCGAAGAGCCGCGCAGGGCCGGCGCTCGTCATGTCCATGAAGCGCAAGAGCGACATGCGGCCTTCGGCGACGTGGTTAAGCATCACCGGGACGAGCGTCTGCACGCCCGGCATGCCGGAGGGCGATTGCGGATAGGGCTTCGCCTTTTCCTCAAGCGTATGCGGCGCGTGGTCGGAGCCGAGGATGTCGGCGGTGCCGTCGGCGACGCCGGCCCATACGCCTTCGCGATGCTTCGCGTCGCGCACCGGCGGGTTCATCTGCAGAAGCGTGCCGAGGCGCGCGTAGTCGTCGGCGGAGAGCGTCAGATGATGCGGCGTCACTTCCACCGAGGCGATGTCCTTGTGCGCTGCGAGGAAGCGCATCTCGTCGAAGGTGGAGATATGCAGCACGTGGATCGGTGCGCCGGTCTCGCGCGCGATCGCGACGAGCCGACGCGTTGAGGAGAGCGCGGTCTCCACGTCGCGCCACACCGGATGGCTCGACGGGTCGCCTTCGCGCCGCTCGCCGAGGCGATCCTTCAGCCGATATTCGTCCTCGGAGTGGAAAGCCGCGCGGCGTCGCGTCTTCTTCAGGATGGCGCGTACGCCCGCATCGTCCGGGACCAGAAGGTCGCCCGTCGAGGAGCCCATGAAGACCTTGATGCCGGCAGCGCCCGGCAGGCGTTCCAGTGCCGGAATATCGTCCGCGTTTTCCGCGGTTCCGCCGACCCAGAAAGCGTGGTCGCAATGCATGCGGCCTTTTGCCCGGGCGAGCTTGTCGGCAAGCGCCTCCGCCGTCGTCGTCAGCGGGCTGGTGTTGGGCATCTCGAAGACGGCGGTCACGCCGCCCATCACCGCGGCGAGCGACCCGGTCTCCAGATCCTCCTTGTGCTCCGCGCCGGGCTCGCGGAAATGCACCTGGCTGTCGATGACGCCCGGGAAGATCGTCAGACCCGACGCATCCACGATCTCGCCGGCATCTGCCCCGCTAAGATCGCCGAGCGCCGCGATGCGGCCCTCCACGACGCCGATATCGCGCGACCCGACGCCGTCATGGTTCACGACGGTTCCGCCGCGGAGGAGAAGGTCGAAGGTCTGCGTCATCCAAGCCCCTTTCACGTCCCTCTTGTGGGGGAGGGTAGGGGAGGGGTAACTCGGGCGGGCCGGAAAGCAAGGGCCGAGACAGATGGGCAGTGAAGACGACAACGCGACGCGTCCGGTCCGCGCCGGCCCCGACGACACCTTACGCCGCAAGACCGATGCCCACTGCTCACCTCGATGACCGCGCCGCGGTCCGCATCGCCGGGCCGGACGCGAAGACGCTGCTCCACAACGTGCTGACGCTCGACATGGAGGCCGTCGATCGTCACGGCATTGGCTACGGCGCGCTACTGACGCCGCAGGGAAAGATCCTGTGGGACTTCGTGCTCCATAGGCTGCCGGAGGGCTATGCGGCCGATCTTCGCGCCGAGGAGGCGGAAGCGTTCCTGAAGCGACTCCGGCTCTACAAGCTCCGAGCCAAGGTGGAGATGGCATTGGCGCCCGAGCTTGCCGTCTACGCTCGCTGGTCGGACGAAGGGAGCGGGGCGCACCCCGCCGATCCGCGCCTTGCCGCGCTCGGCAGCCGCTGGCTCGCGCCGCAGAACTCGGTGGAAACCGATGCGACGGCCGCCGATTGGCACCGGCACCGGATCGCGCTCGCCATTCCCGAGGGCGGCGTGGACTTCGTCTTCGGCGACGCCTTTCCCTTCGACGCCGGCATGGATTCGCTTGCTGGCGTCGATTTCCAGAAGGGCTGCTATATCGGCCAGGAGGTGGTGAGCCGCATGCGCCATCGCGGCACGGCGCGTCGCCGCATCGTGGCGATCGAATCGAAAGAGACGCTTCCCGATGCCGGCGCGGAGATCGTCGGCGGCGGGCGACCGCTCGGCCGCCTCGGCTCCTCCGCCGACGGACGGGGCATCGGTTTGGTACGGCTCGACCGGTTGCGCGCAGCCCTCGACGAGGGCGTCTCCGTTCGCGCCGGAGAGACGGACGTCGTGGCAACGCTCCCCGACTGGGCGACCTATGATTGGCCGGCCGCCGTGACCGGCGCGGCGACCGCGGGCGAGGACTGAGCGCGATGCCCGACCGCCCCGGCGCGCCGCCGCGTGCCTGGCAGCGGATGCTGTCGGGGCGGCGGCTCGACCTTCTCGATCCTTCGCCGCTCGACGTGGAGATCGAGGACATCGCGCACGGGCTCGCGCGCGTGGCGCGCTGGAACGGGCAGACCTACGGCGACCACGCCTTTTCCGTCGCCCAGCATTCGCTGCTGGTTGAGCGCGTGCACCGGCTGCAAAATCCGGTGGCGACGCCGGCGGAGCGGCTCGCCACGCTCCTCCACGATGCGCCGGAATACGTGATCGGCGACATGATCTCGCCCTTCAAGGCGGTGATCGACGCGGCCTATCGCGAGGTTGAGGAGCGGCTTCACCGCGCCGTGCGGCTGCGCTTCAGCCTTCCCGTCACGCTCGCGAACCCGGTCGTCGCGCGCATCAAGAAAGCCGACCAGACCGCCGCTTATTTCGAAGCGGTGACGCTTGCCGGTTTCGCCGACCGCGAGGCGGCGCGGTTCTTTGGCCGCCCCGGCGCGATCGGCTCGGAGAAAGTCGCGGCGATGCTGGAGCCGTGGTCCGCGAAGAAGGCCGAATCGCTCTATCTGAAAAGCTTCAAGGCGGCCGCGAAGGCCGCCACGACGGAGGTCTGACATGAGCGCGATCGTCGTCTGTCCGCTCTCGCGTCTCGCCGAGACGGTCGCCGAATACCGCGCCAGCCACATCGTCACGCTGGTCAATGCCGGCACGGTCTTCTCGCGGCCGCCGGTCGTGCCTGCGGAAAATCACCTGCATGTCGCGATCCACGACATCTCCGAGCCGGCGGAAGGGATGACCTGCCCGGCGCAGGTGCACGTGAACGAATATCTCGAATTCGTCGGACGCTGGGACCGCGCGTCGCCGATCGTCGTGCATTGCTTCGCCGGGATCAGCCGCTCAACCGCCGGCGCCTTCTCCGCGCTTTGCGCCGCGCGCCCCGACCTCGACGAGGAGCTGATCGCGCTCCGCCTGCGCGCACGTTCGCCGGAGGCGACGCCGAATGCGCGCTTCGTCGCCCTCGCCGACGAAATCCTCGGCCGCTCGGGCCGCATGGTCAGGGCGGTGGAGAAGATCGGGCGCGGCGCCGATGCCTTCGAAGGCACGGTGTTCGCGCTCCCCATCGATGAGTGAGCCGGCGCGCAAATCCGGAACCTCCGCCGGCGTCGCCGGGATCGAGGTTGGTCTCAACGCCGCCATCGTCGCGGTGGAGAAGACCACGCCGCTCATCCTGGTCGTGGAGACACGCGGCGAGCCCGGCGACAGCCTTCCCTTCGGTCCCTTCGATCCGGTCGGGCATCGCACCTTGGAGATCGGCCTGCGTGGATGGGTGGAGGCGCAGACCCACCTGAAGCTCGGCTATGTCGAGCAGCTCTACACCTTCGGCGACCGCGGCCGGCACGCCGAACCCTCGGCACGCGATCCGCGCGTCATGTCGGTGGGCTATCTCGCGCTGACCCGCCGCTCGCCGGAATCCGACGACGTGCTGGCGCGCTCCGGCGCCGCCTGGAAGCCTTGGTACGGCTTTTTCCCCTGGGAGGACTGGCGCGGCGGCAGGCCGGCGCCGCTCGACGCGGAGATCATGCCGCTCCTCTCCGACTGGGCGGCGCAGAAGCCGGACAAGGATGCGCCGGCGCGCGCCATCGCGCGGCGTGACCGGGTGCGGCTTGCCTTCGGCGTCAGCGGTCTGCCGTGGGACGAGGAGCGCGTGCTTGACCGCTTCGAGCTCCTCTACGAGGCGGGGCTTGTGGAGGAGGCGCGGCGCGACGGACGTCCGGCCGCGCTTGAGCGGACGCGTCCGCCGACGCTCGGCCAGCCGATGCGGCACGACCATCGCCGCATCCTCGCGACGGCGATTTCGCGGTTGCGCGGCAAGCTGAAATATCGTCCGGTCGTGTTCGAGCTGATGCCTGAGTTTTTCACGCTGACCGAGCTGCAACGCACCGTAGAAGCCATTTCCGGACAGCACCTGCATAAGCAGAACTTCCGCCGCCTGGTGGAGAACGGCCAGCTCGTGGAGCCGACCGGCGGCACCTCGACGACGACCGGCGGGCGCCCGGCGGCGCTCTTTCGTTTCCGCCGCGAAGTCTTACAGGAACGCCCGGCACCGGGTTTCCGTCTAGGAGGTCGCGCGTGAAAGTACCGCTCGTCTTCATCCGCCACGGCGAGACCGACTGGAACCGCGAGTTCCGCTTCCAGGGCCAGCGCGACATTCCGCTCAACGATCACGGCAGGCGACAGGCGGCGCGGAACGGCCGCGCGGTCGCCGGTATCCTCGCGGAAGGCGACTGGCACCTTGTCGCTTCGCCGCTCGAGCGCACGACGGAGACGATGCGGATCGTGCTCGACGCGGCGGGCCAGGCGGGCCGGCGCTTCGCGACGACGCCGAGGCTGATGGAGGCGAATTACGGCGACTGGGAGGGGCTCACCCTCGGCGATATCACCCGGCGGTATCCGAAACAGGTGCGGGCGCGAATCGCCGACAAATGGGGCTACGCCCCGCCGAACGGCGAGAGCTACAAAGCGGTCTCAGAACGCGTCGGGGTCTGGCTGAAGTCGCTCGATGCGCCGACCTTTCTCGTCGCGCATGGCGGCGTCCTGCGCGCGCTCTTCTATCTGCTGGCCGGGCTCCCGGCGCATGACGCGCCGTATCTCGCCGTGCCGCAGGACCGCGTCATCCTCTTCACCGAGAGCTCCATCCTGACGATCTGAGTTTGACGCTCTGCCGCCGGCCGCATACAGCTTCCGGCGAGAAACGCCATGTCGCACAACACGTTCGGTCATCTCTTCCGCGTCACCACCTGGGGCGAAAGCCATGGGAGCGCGATCGGCTGCGTGGTCGACGGCTGTCCCCCGAGGATCCCGATCTCCGAGGCGGAGATCCAGGCCTATCTCGACAAGCGGCGGCCGGGACAGTCGCGCTTCACCACGCAGCGGCGCGAGCCCGACCAGGTGAAGATCCTCTCCGGCGTCTTCGAGGACGAGACGACAGACGGCCTCGTCACCACCGGGGCTCCGATCTCGCTCATGATCGAGAACGTCGACCAGCGCTCCAAGGACTATTCGGAGATCCGCGAGAGCTACCGGCCCGGCCACGCCGACTACACCTACGACGTCAAATACGGCATCCGAGACTATCGCGGCGGCGGACGCTCGTCGGCGCGCGAGACGGCGATGCGCGTCGCGGCCGGCGCGATCGCGCGCAAGGTCGTGCCCGGCATGAGCGTGCGTGGCGCGCTGGTCAGGGTCGGCGAGATCGCGATCGAGCGTTCGCGCTGGGACTGGAACGCGGTCGACAACAATCCCTTCTTCTCGCCCGACGCGGAGACCGCGACGAAGTGGGAGGCCTATCTCGACGACATCCGCAAAGCCGGCTCTTCCGTCGGCGCGGTGGTGGAGGTGGTGGCCGAGGGCGTGCCGGCAGGTCTCGGCGCCCCGGTCTACGGCAAGCTCGACCAGGACATCGCCTCCGCGATGATGTCGATCAACGCGGTGAAGGGCGTGGAGATCGGCAACGGCTTTGAAGCTGCGCGCATCCGCGGCGAGGAGAATGCCGACGAGATGCGCATCGGCAATGACGGCAAGCCGGTCTTCCTGTCGAACAATGCCGGCGGCGTGCTCGGCGGCATCTCAAGCGGCCAGCCGGTCGTCTGCCGCTTCGCCGTGAAGCCGACCTCCTCGATCCTCACCCCGGTCAAGGGGATCACGCGGTCGGGCGAGGACATCGACCTCGTCACCAAGGGCCGCCACGACCCCTGCGTCGGCATCCGCGCGGTGCCGGTCGGCGAGGCGATGCTCGCGATCGTTCTGGCCGACCACTATCTGCGCCACCGCGGTCAGATGGGCGCCTCGTGAAGTAGGGTTCGGCGTCGCGCGGTGACTACGCTTGTGCGCCGCGCTCGCTGTCGAGCATCGCCATCTGCGCCGGGGCGTAACGTTCGCCCGCCGCGGCACCGGGTGGCACAGCCCTCTCGATCGCGGCGAGGTCGACATCGGTCAGTTTGACGTCGAGCGCGCCGAGCGATTCCTCCAGCCGCTCACGTCGCCGAGCCCCTACCAGCGGCACAATGTCCTCGCCGCGCGCCAGCACCCAGGCGATGGCGATCTGCGCCGGCGAGACGCCGCGCGCCTCCGCCACGCCCCGCAGCGTCTCGACGAGGGCGAGGTTCTTTTCAAGATTCTCGCCCTGGAAGCGCGGGTTGTGGGCGCGGAAATCGCTTCTGTCGCGCGCCGCCTTCGACCAGTGGCCGCTGATCAGGCCGCGCGAAAGCACGCCATAGGCGGTGATCCCGATGCCGAGCGCGCGACAGGTCGGGAGGATCGCGTCCTCGATGCCGCGCGAGATCAGCGAATATTCGATCTGCAGATCGACGACCGGGTGCACGGCGTGGGCGCGGCGGATCGTCTCGACACCGACCTCCGACAGGCCGACATGGCGGACATGACCGGCTTCGATCAGATCGGCGATGGCGCCGACGGTCTCCTCGATCGGCACTTTCGGGTCGAGCCGCGCCGGCCGGTAGATGTCGATGTGATCGACGCCCAGGCGCTTCAGGCTGTAGGAGAGGAAGTTCTTCACCGCGGCGGGCCGCGCGTCGTAGCCGAGCCAGGCTGAGTCCGGATCGCGCAAGCGCGCCGAACTTGACGCTGATCAGGGCTTCGTCGCGGCGGCCCTTGAGCGCCTCGCCGATCAGCATCTCGTTGTGGCCCATGCCGTAGAAATCGCCGGTGTCGAGGAGGTTGATGCCCGCGTCGAGCGCGGCGTGGATCGTCGCGAGGCTCTCGGCGCGGTCGGCCGGACCGTACATGCCCGACATTCCCATGCAGCCCAATCCGAGCGCGGAGACCTTCGGGCCGTTGCGGCCAAGTGAGCGTGTGATCATTGGTCCGCCCTTCCGCGTTTTGACCGGGAGAGAGATAGAGGCGATCGTCCGTGCGGCAAGGCATATGTTCACAGACCGGCACTTTCGCTTCGACCGCGGCGAGGTGGCGGATCGGAGGCTGTCTGACTGTCTTGGAGCATGATCTTTTCCGAAAACCGGTGCCCACTTTTCGGGATCATGCTCTAAGGTCACGCGAATGCCCGAAAGGCGCGCAAACGTGCGCGCATTCGGGTTCACGAGGGAGATATCGTGCGATTTGCCAACGGCTTGGCATGCCTGCTGCTCTTTCTTGTCGCCGCCTCGCCCCTGGCGGCATTCGCGCAGACGCAAAGCTTCGAGGAGCTGATCGAGGATACGCTGAAGCGGGACGAAGCGTCACCGCCGCCCGACCAGCCGCCGCTGCCGCAGCAGCAACAGTTGCCGCAGCAACAATTGCCGCAAGAAGCGCCGCAGCCGCTCGTGTTCCCGCAGGAGCCGCAGCCGGCCGCGCCTGCGCAGGGCCTGCCGCCGCAACTCGTGCCGGTCGAGCCCGGCCCGCGCCCCTATACGCCGCCCAAAATAGAGCGCTCGCCCGAGGAAAAGGCCGTGCGCAAAATTACTCCGCCGGCGGGGTCCCCAGCTGCCGGCTCCGCGGCGGACGCATCGGAGTCCGGCGAGGCTTCGGCGACGAGTGAGGCGGCTCAGGAAGGCGCGCCATCGGCGACGGACGCGAATGCCGCGCCGGCTACGGAGCGCACGCGCGAGAGCCTGACCGTCGAGGAGGTGAACGATGCGGCCCTTCCCGCCGAGGTCGTGCCCGTCAAGGGCGCCGATCCGCTCGTGTTGAAAGTGCAAGTCCTTCTCGACCGCGCGGGCGCGTCGCCCGGCGCCATCGACGCCTATGCCGGCGGCAATCTGGAGAAGGCGATCGCTGCGGTTGAGACCGTGCTCGGCCTTCCGATCGATGGAATGCTCGACCAAAAAATCTGGGACGCGCTTGGCGGCGATTCCGCTCCCCCCGTCCTCGTCCAGTACACGATCACGCCGGACGATCTGGCCTATCCGTTCCTCGCCGAGATACCGGCCGACTACGCGGAACAATCTCGGCTGCCGAGCCTTGGATATACGAGTTCCTCTGGAGATGTTCGGCGAGCGGTTCCACATGGATACGAAGCTTCTTGTCGCGCTGAACCCGAACGCCGATTTCCGTCAGGCCGGCACGGCAATCTGGGTCGCGGCTGTCGACGGAGCGCCGGTCACCGGCAAGGTGACGCGCATCGTGGCGGACAAGACCGAGCGGCAAGTGCGCGCCTACGATGCGCAGAACCGCCTTATCGTCGCCTATCCGGCGACCATCGGCAGCGAGGAAAACCCGTCACCGTCCGGCGAGCACCTGGTGAGCGCGGTGGCGCGCGACCCGGTCTACTACTACGACCCTGGAAACTTCATTCAGAACGGCAACACGGAGAAGCTTCAGCTGCCGCCGGGTCCAAACAACCCGGTCGGCTCCGTGTGGATCGACCTGACCGAGCCGAGCTACGGCATTCACGGCACGCCGGAGCCGACGAAGATCGGAAAGACCGCCTCGCATGGCTGCGTGCGGCTGACCAACTGGGACGCCGAAGAGCTTGCCGGGCTGGTTGAGCCCGGTGTCGTCGTCTCCTTCCAATGAACATTTTTCGTACCGGAGCGCTTTCTCTCGCGTTCCTGGTGCTTGGCAGTGCGTTCCTGTCGGCCGCGGCCGACGAAGCTGCACGCCTTCCGAAGCCGCGTCCGGCGACAGAGCCTCCTTCGGATGTCGTTGAATGGGCCGATGGCGTGGCGTCGCACTTCAAGACCGCGGGTAGCGGCGGGACGCCAGAAGCGGATGCTGCGACCGCGATCGAACGCCTGGCCCCGCTGCCGCGTCCCCGTCCGGAGAAATCGCCGGCGCTTCTGACGATGGTCACGCCGGAGAATGGCGGCCTGGCGCCGGCCCCAGTCCGGCTCGCTTCGGTCGTCTCCGAGGAAAGCGATGCGGAGCTCGCCGCCTGCCTTTCTGAGTTGCGCGTGCTCGGCGTCGACTTCGAGCTTTTGCCGCCGATCGACACCGATGGCGCGTGCCTGATACCACATCCGCTGGAAGTCAAAGGGCTCGGGTCCGGCGTGAGGATCGAGCCAAAGACGATCCTGAGCTGCACCGCGACGCGTGCGCTCGCCGAATGGATGAAGGCGATCGTGGCGCCCGCGAGCCTACGCAGCCTCGGCGCGGGACTTGAGGGCATCCGCCAGGATTCCGCTTATGTCTGCCGAACCCGATACAACGATCCGCACGCCAAGGTCAGCGAGCACGCGCGCGCCAACGCCATCGACATTGCGTCATTCGAATTCGCGGGGCGAAAGGACGTCGGCGTGGGATCAAACGATCCCGGCTCGCCGGAGGCGCGTTTTGAGAGCGACGTGCGTAGCGGCGCGTGCAAGTATTTCACGACCGTGCTCGGGCCGGGCTCCAACGCCGCGCATGCGACGCATTTCCACTTCGATCTCGCAAAGCGCAAGCGCGGCTATCGGCTTTGCGAGCTCGGTTCGCCGATGATCGTCCGCGGGCCGGAAAAGACGACGCGCGAATAGCCGGCATAGGAGAAGGCCATCGCCGAGCCGGCCCCGGCGACGAGCGCGACGATTGGCGGGAGGTCGCGCCACAGGAGCAGCGCCAGCGCATAGACGACGTAGTTCACGCCGGCCGCGAGCGCCGCGATGGTTGCGTAGCGCACACCCTCTTGCGCCTGGCTGCGGCGGGAGGCGCCGAACGTGAGCGTGCGGTTGAGCCGCCACGTCGTCAGGGTCGCGGCGCACATGGAGACGACGCGCGCAGAGAAGGGATCGAGCCCCGCCCCGTAGTGAAGAAGCGACAGCACCAGCGCGTCGACCAGGAACCCGGTCCCGCCGACGAGCGCGAAGCGGAAGAATTGCGGGGCTTCCGCACGCACGAGCCGAAGCATGTCTACTGGGCTCCGAGGCCGGGAACGGTCAGGAAGAGAATACGCTTCTGCTCTACGCGAGAGCGGCCGAGCGATTCCAGGATCAGCCCGCAGCCGCCCATGATGAAGCCGGCCACAAACATGCTCATGCCGACGAACGCGTTTGAGAAGGAGGCAAGCACTTCGCCGTCGAGCTGCGCGGTGAGGATCGGAATCATCATCAGCAGGCCGACGATCCAGAAGACGATCGCGAAGAACGCGAAGAAGGCGAACGGCCGTGTCTCCTTGACCAGCATTCCGAGCATCGCCGCCGCGCGCAGGCCCTCGCCGACGCCGGCGGACTTTGCCGCGGGTTTGTGCGGCGTGCCGAATTCGCCGAGATCGATCTCCGCGACCGGGATCATGAGCTGGTTGGCATGCATGGAAAGCTCGATCTCGACGTTGAAACCGGTGGAGATCGCCGGAAAGCTCTTCACGAAGCGGCGGGTGAAGGCACGATAGCCGGAGACGATGTCGGTGGAGGCGCCGGTGAAGAAGCGCCGATAGAGCCAATCGAAAGCGTGTTCGGAGAAAGCGAGCTGCCGTCGCCGCGTGCCGACCACCATGTCGACCCGCTCGGTGACGAGCGCATTGACGAGCGAGGGCGCGTCGGCCGGGTCGTAGCATCCGTCGGCTTCCGCCAGCACATAGACGTCGGCGTCGATGTCGGCGAACATCCGTCTGACAACGTTGCCTTTCCCGTCCTGCGCCTCGCGATAGACGCGCGCGCCTTCGCGCGTCGCGGCGCGAGCCGTGTCGTCGGTGGAATTGTTGTCGAAGACGAAGACCCGCGCCGCCGGCAGCGCTTCGCGGAAGCCGCGCACGGTGGCGCCGATCGTCTCGGCCTGATTGTGGCATGGAATGAGCACGGCGATGTTCAGGCCGTCCTCGATCGCCGTTGCGCTCATCGTTTGAACCCCGGATCGTCTCCGGTCGATCTAGCGCGGCAGGTGTTAACGTCTGGTAAGATTCTCAAGTTTAGAGAACCCCGCGTTCACCTTTGCCACCTAGTGTTAACCGCATCTCTCCCGCGCCGGACCCGCTACGCATCGTGAAAGCCAAAGCAGACACCGTGCCGAACGGAGCCCTGCCTACAGCGGGGGCGAACGAGCCTTCGCTTCCCGCGGTCGTGCTGATCTGCTGGGCGGCTTTCGCCGTGGCGCTCGTCGCCGCGCGGATACTGCATCCCGGAATGTTCGAAGCGCAGGATCCGGACAGCTTCCTCAGGATCGTGCAGGTGCGCGATCTGCTGGCCGGGCAGGGCTGGTTCGACCTCGTGCAGCATCGCATGGACCCGCCGGCCGGCGCGCTCCTGCAATGGTCGCGGCTGATCGACGCGCCGCTCGCCTTCCTCGTCTTCGTGGGCAATGCAGTGGGGCTGGGCGAGCCCTTCGCGCTGACGCTCTGGCCGACGCTGCTCCTGCTCGCGCTGATGGCGAGCGCGGCGGGGGTCGCCGCGTCGCTCGCGGGCCGCACGGCGGCGATTGCGTCGCTCTTTCTCGTGCTCTTCTTCATCGACCCGCTGATCCTCTATTTCCCCGGCGACATCGACCACCACAACGCGCAGATCGCGGTGACGCTGGCGACGCTCGCCTTCGCGCTGCGTTTCGGCGCGGGGCCGCTTTATGGATTCCTCGCAGGCATTAGCTCCGCGCTGACGCTCGCCATAGGGCTGGAGATGATGCCGTATGTCGCGGTGCTGGGCGCGACGATCGCGTTGCGCTTTGCCTGGAACGGCGAGAACCGGCGCGCCGTCGCCGCTTATGGCGCGACGCTCGGGATCATGCCGGCCGCGCTTTACGTTCTGAGCGGCTCGCCCGACGCAGCCTGGGTCTGCGACTCGCTCTCCTGGTCCTTCGCGCTGCCGGCGCTGGTCGCTGGGCTGGGTCTGGCGGCGCTGGCACTTTTCGTCGGCGAGCGGGGGCGCGTTCTCAGGATCGTCGGGCTCCTTGTCGTTGGCGCGGCGGCGCTCGCCTGGTTCGTCGGCATTACCCCGCAATGTCTCGCCGGGCCCTACGGCCAGCTCTCGCCCGACGTGAAGACCGCTTTTCTCGATACGGTCTCCGAGGCGCAGCCGATCTGGGGATATGCGGAGCGCGAATGGGTGGGGGCGGTCGGATCGGTCGGGCCGCTTCTGATCGCGCTCGCCGTGGCGCTTTGGCGCGCACGGCGCGGCGGTCCATGGCTGCTGCCGGCGGCTCTCCTGTCGCTCGCCGTGGCTCTCTCGTTCTACCAAGTGCGCACGCTGCCGTTCGCGAGCGCCGTCGCCGTTCCCGTCATCGGCGCCTGGCTTGCGGGGATTCACGCCCGCATGACCAGACGTGGCGGAAGCCGTCTCCAGCGCGTGTTGCCCGTCGCCGCCGCTTTCATTGTAGCGATCCCCTTCACGTGGCTCCTGATCGGCTGGGGCGGGGAGAAGGCGGTCGCGCTTGCGACCAACGGGCGCATCGCGCCGCTAGAGCAGCCGAAGCCCGATCCGGCGCTGGTGAAGGGGCTCTCCACCGCGGAGCGCAATTGTTTCGATCCGCAGAGTGCGGCCGCCTTCGCCGCAATCCCGCACGGGCTCGTGCTGTCGCCGCTCTTCTACGGCTCTACGGTGCTGAAAATCTCCGACCACGACGTCGTCGCCGGCCCCTATCATCGGAACGGCCAGGCGATCCTCGATTCCATCAACGCCATGCAGCGCCCGCCCGCCGACGCGAAGGCGATCTTCGACGCACGCAAGGTGGATTACGTGGCGATCTGCACGACGTCGCAGGAATCGGCGATCGCCGCCCACAAGGCGCCGGATGGACTGCTCGCCGAGCTTCTGAAGGGCCATGCGCCGGAATGGCTGCAGCCGGTTCCCCCGCACGAGGGGACGACGCTCAGGGTCTGGCGCGTCGCGAAGCCGCCGTCTTAAGCCCTTCGCTCCGTCGTGCTATCGTGCGCCATGCTTCGGCTCTTCATGATTCTAGCGAGCCTTTCCGTGGCGCTCATCGCCGCCGCGCCGGCCGCCGCGGAAACGCCGGCTAAGAAACTCTTCGGCGGGCGGCCGTTCCCCGCCGCCCTGCCGTCGGAGCCGATCGGCTTTTATAGCCGCGGCTGCCTTGCCGGCGGCGTGCAACTCCCGCCGGACGGGCCCACCTGGCAGGCGATGCGGCTCTCGCGCAATCGCCAGTGGGGTCTTCCGACGCTGGTCGATTACATCGAAAAGCTTTCGCAGGACGCCGCGAAGCTCGACGGCTGGCCGGGCCTTCTGATCGGCGACATGTCGCAGCCGCGCGGCGGGCCGATGGTCTCCGGCCATGCCTCGCACCAGATCGGCCTCGACGTGGATATCTGGTTCGTCCCGATGCCCGACCGGCGGCTGAGCGAGAAGGAGCGGGAGGAGACCTCCGCGATCGCCGTTGCGAAGGCCGGCCCGCACGACATCTATCCCGACCGCTGGACGCCGGCGCACGGGCGCTTGTTGCGCCGCGCGGCGCTCGATCCACGCGTGGAGCGCATCTTCGTGGCGCCCGGGATCAAGAAGGAGCTCTGCCGGACGGCGGGGAGCGACCGTGACTGGCTCAGCAAGCTGCGCCCCTATTATGGGCACGACGACCACTTCCACGTCCGACTTTCCTGCCCACCGGGCACGCCGTGCAAGAAGCAGTCACCGCCGCCGCCGGGCGACGGTTGCGGCGCGGCGCTCGATTACTGGTACTCGGCCGCGCCCTATAAGCCCGCGCCGAAACCGTCGAAACCCTCAAAGCCGCCGAAGCAGGTGACGCTGTCCGACCTGCCGCGCGCCTGCACCAATGTGCTGGCGGCGGAGCCGGTGGCGAACGCGCTCACCATGCAGCAGGCCTTCGCGGTGGAGATGGGTCAGCCGCCGCCGCCGACCCCGGCCGTGCCGGTCGTCGTCAATGCCGCCGGCACGCCGATGATGGAGGCGCGGCTTCCGCGCCCAAGGCCGGCGGAGTAGCCCGACAGCGAAACCCCGACAATTGTCGTCATGCCCGGACTTGTTCCGGGCATCCATTCCGTGACGTTGAGGCTGTTCGCGAGCGCGCCGGGATGGATTGCCGGGTCGAGCCCGGCAATGACGACACGTTTGGGCGCTAAGCCGCCTCTTCCTTGAGGATCGGGCAGGAGATGCCCGTCCCGCCGAGGCCGCAATAGCCCGCCGGGTTCTTGGCGAGATATTGCTGGTGATAGTCCTCGGCGAAGTAGAACTCCGGCGCCTCGCGGATCTCCGTCGTGATCTCGCCGCGCGACGTGCCGAGCGCCGCCTGATAGGCGTCGCGCGAGGCTTCCGCCTGCTTCCGCTGCTCGTCGCTGAACACATAGACGGCGGAGCGATATTGCGTGCCGACGTCGTTGCCCTGGCGCATGCCCTGCGTCGGGTCGTGCGCCTCCCAGAAGCGGCGGAGAAGCTCCGCGTAGGAGACCGCCTTCGGGTCGAAGACGACGAGCACGACCTCGGTATGGCCGGTGCGCCCGGAGCAGACCTCCTGATAGGTCGGGTTCTTCGTCTCGCCGCCGGCATAGCCGACCGCGGTCACGAAGACCCCCGGCGTCTTCCAGAAGATGCGCTCCGCGCCCCAGAAGCAGCCGAGGCCGAAGACAGCGGTCTCCAAGCCCTCAGGATAGGGCCCCTTGAGCTTCCGACCGTTGACGAAATGGGTCTCCGCCGTGGCGATCGGCTCGTCGCGGCCGACGAGCGCCTCGCCGGGGGCGGGGACTGCGAGCTTCTTGGAGAGCATACCGAAGAGCATGAAAGCCTCCGAGTTGTTGGTGTTGTTCTTGTTTGCGCGTGATCTTATCCGAAAGCCGCTTCCCGCTTTTCGGGATCAGGCGGCGAATTCGCGGCTCAGGAAGGGCCGGCGGCGCCGCGCGCCGAGGACGAGAAGGGCGACGCCGAGGACGGCGAGCACGATCGCCGTCGGCGAGGCCATCAGCCATGCGAGCGGCACGTCGGCCGGCCACGGCGCCGTCGGGATGGCGATCTCCGTGCCATCCGGCGCGCCGAAAGCGGCGACGGTCGTATAGGTCTCCGCCACCGGCGTCAGCACCACGGCGGAGGCGGCAATCGACTTGGCGCCGTCGATAACGGCCGCGACCAGCGCAGCGGCGACGATCCAATAGCCGAGAAAGCGGGCGATGAAGCGAAGCATGGCCCATAGTTAAGAGCGTTCGCCCGCCGGGGCAATCGCCGCTGAACGGACTGTGATCGGCCTATGATCGGCGGGGCGGCCGCCCGCTCGGCTGTTCGGCCCCCTGACCGGCCCTATCGCCCGCCTTGCGATTGGGCGGCGCGGTCGATACATGAGGCGCTCCCGGACGGGCGTTGGTGCGCTCCCGCGCGTCCAAAAGGAGGGGTGGCCGAGTGGCTGAAGGCGCACGCTTGGAAAGCGTGTTTACGGGAAACCGTAACGCGGGTTCGAATCCCGCTCCCTCCGCCATACATCATTGTTTCAATTGATTATTGTTGGCCTCGCTGGCCGGTGCCGGCGGACGATCCGATCGAACCCTTTCACCGTGTCGAAGCCGCCATTTCTTTCAGGGATACCCGGTCGACCTTGCCCGTCGCGTTGAGCGGCATTTCGTCGAGAAATACGATCTCGTCGGGCGCCTTGTAGCCGACGCGCTCGCGGGAAAATCTGATCAGCTCCTGCATCGAGGGCGGCTTTGCCGACGGATCGAGTTTGACATAGGCGCGCACGTTCTCGCCGTGCATCGGGTCCTGGATGCCAACCACGCCGGCGCTGGCCACCGCGTCGTGTTCGAGCAGTGAAGCCTCCACCTCCTGGGGGCAGATGTTCGAGCCATCGTGGATGATGATCTGTTTCAGGCGACCGTGGAACCACAGATAGCCGTCTTCGTCGGCGCTCATCACGTCGCCGGTATCCAGCCAGCCATCGACGATCGTTTCGTGCGTCGCGTCGGGATTGCCCCAATAGGACACCATGTTGCCGGCGAACCTGATCCAGAGACGTCCGTCCGCGCCGGTTGGGACTTCGCTGCCGTTGGAGTCGCGGAGCGACGCCCGGTAGCCGGGCGCAAGGGGACCGACGGAGCCGATCTTCGACGCATCGGTCGGATTGACCGTCGGAATGCCGATCTCCGTCATGCCGTAATCCTCGTCGATCGCAATGCCCGCCATCGATGTGAACTCCGCCTCAAGAGCCGCGGAGACCTTGTCGCCGCCGGAATAGCAGGCCTTCACGGACGCAAAGTCCTCGTGGCGGGCGCCGTGATCGCGGACAAGGGCATAAAGCGCGGAGGGCAGCATCCACATTTTGGTTGGCCGCTCCGCCGGAGAGCGGACGGATTTCTGCGGCATTATGTAGTCGCGGGATGCGGTTCCCCCGGATCGCTCGGGCGGTAGCGCTGTAGCAAGTCCGCGATCGGCCGCAAAGCAGATCGCTTCATTGTCTCCTGCCCACAGCACTCACCTCTGGTTTTCCTCGAAGACATCAGAAAGCGTTTCGACTTCGCTGATCACCGCCATGTCGCGGTTGATCACCACGCCGTAGCGCCGAAGTCGCTGGAAGACCCGCGACAGGCTCTCTGCCTTCATGCCGAGCTTACTCGCGATCAGGGTCTTCTCGTACGGCAGGTGAACCGTGCAGGCCCCGCTTTGTACCGGGCTCTGTTCAACGAGGAAGCCGGCGACGCGCTGGATGCCGGTCAGCCCTTTGGCATGCTCGATTTCGTCGACCAGGCGGTGCATGTGTCGGCAGACGGAGGCGAGCATTGTCAGCGCTACGTTCGGGTCACGGCTGATGCTCGCAACGATTCGTTCGATCGGGATGATGGCGAGGCGAACGTCGGTGACCGCTTCGGCGTTCGCCGGATAGACGTCTCGGGCAAGCGCAGCGATTTCCGCGAAGCTCTGGCCGCGCGTGAAGATGCCGATGACGGCTTCTTCGCCGGCAATCGTCGTGCGGAAGACCTTCACCCAGCCTTCGATGACGACATAGAAAACGTGTGCCGGATCGCCGCGGGCGAAAATCGGCGTACCTCGCTGAAGCGTCTGCTCGCGGACACCGAACATCACCTCGCCGAACTCCGCCTCGCTCAGTTCGGAGAAGAGCGGCGCCTGACTCAGGAATTTGAGCACGCCGTTATCGGCGCCCGTTTGCCTGTTCATCTCTGACGACTTCCGAAAGCACTGACTGGCCCTCAGCGGGTGTCGAAACCGCCGAAAAGGCCGGCCGCCCGGACCAAATCGCGCCATGGCTTGATCAAAGTCAAGGATGCGCGCCCCGCGGTCTGAGAGAAGGCGGATGCACCGATATTCCAGATGCTTGGGGCGTGCGGTTCGTGCAGGCGCTTATTCCACTTCTCGCCTTCCTCGCCATTTTTGCACAGCCTGCGTTCGCAGCCGCCGGCGACGCGTCGCAGCTCATGAGCTATTTGGCCAAGATCGCCCCCGCGGAGCTCAACGCCGCGGCGGATCGCTATGGCGCGCCGAAAGCGGAATTCCCGGCGGTGCCGCTGATGCGTGGCGAGGAGGTTGTCGGCTGGGCGTTCCTGACCGCCGACTACGTCTCCACGACGGGCTATTCCGGAAAGCCGATCCACATTGTCGTCGCGCTCGACAACGATGCGGTCATTACCGGCGTGCGCCTCGTCAAGCATGCCGAGCCGATCGTGCTCGTCGGCATTCCCAAGTCGCGCATTCGCGCGCTGACGGAATCCTATACGAGCCTCGACATCAAGAAGGAGGCGGCGGCCGGCGGCGAGGCGCACGACGTCGACATCATCTCCGGCGCCACCGTGACGGTCATCGTCATCGACGATTCAATCGTGCGCGCCAGCCTCAAGGTCGCGCGACGCCTTGGGCTCGGCGGGCTTGCGGTCGAAACACGGCCGCAGGAGACCGTCTACGAGATTGGCCCCGACGCCGGCGGAACGGTCGACTGGGCGTCACTCGAAGCCGGCGGCTCGGTCGCGGCGCTCAATCTGGACATCGGCCAGATCAATCGGGCCTTCGTCGAGTCCGGTGAAGCGGAAGCCGCGGCCCGTCCGGAGAAGGGCGCCGATTCCGATACCTTCATCGATCTTCGAGCGGCTCTGGTCAGCGTGCCTACGATCGGGCGCAGCCTCCTCGGCGATGCGCAATACGACAACCTCACCAACTCCCTGGCGGAAGGCGAGAACGCCATCCTGCTCGCCGGGCGGGGGCGCTATTCGTTCAAGGGCTCGGGCTACGTGCGCGGCGGCGTCTTCGACCGCATACAGCTGATCCAGGGCGATACGAGCGTGCGCTTTCGCGACCGGCAACATAATCGCGTCGGTGCGATCGCGGCTGCCGGTGCGCCGTCCTTCGCCGAGCTCGACCTTTTCCGCATCCCGGCCGATTCCGGCTTCGATCCAACCAAACCGTGGCGGCTGCAGCTGCTCGTGCAGCGCGCCATCGGCCCGCTGGAGAAGGCGTTTCTCACCTTCGACCTGCCCTACACGCTGCCGGAGAAGTACCTCCGCCCTGTGAGCGGCCCGGCCCCCGCCGCCGAGAGCCAACCGGCGGACGTCTCCGATGACGAGTTGGCGGCGAAGGCCCAGCTCTGGCAGCGCATCTGGCGCGACCGCAAGTTCGCGATCGGCACACTGGCCGCGGCGCTCAGCGTCCTCACCGCTTTCTTCTTCTTCCAGATGCCGCTGACGCGAAGCGAGCGGGCGGTCTTCTGGTTTCGCATCGCCTTCCTGACCTTCACGCTGGTCTGGGTCGGGTGGATCGCCAACGCACAGCTTTCCGTCGTCAACGTCCTCGCCTTCACCAATTCGCTGACGACGGAGTTCAGCTGGGACGCGTTCTTGATCGACCCGCTGATCTTCATCCTCTGGTTCGGCGTCGCGGCGGCGCTGCTCTTCTGGGGGCGCGGCGCCTATTGCGGCTGGCTCTGCCCGTTCGGCGCTCTGCAGGAGCTCACGAACCGGCTGGCAAAGCTGGTGCGCATTCCGCAATGGGAGCTGCCGTGGGGGCTGCACGAGCGGCTCTGGCCGATCAAATACGTTCTCTTCCTTACACTCTTCGGGCTGTCGCTCTACTCGCTGCCGCTCGCCGAGCACTATGCCGAGGTGGAGCCCTTCAAGACGGCGATCGTGCTCAAGTTCCAGCGTGAATGGCCGTTCGTGCTCTTCGCCGGCCTGCTGCTTGGAGCAGGGCTCTTCGTGGAGCGCTTCTACTGCCGCTACCTCTGCCCGCTTGGCGCCGCCCTCGCCATCCCCGCCAAGCTCCGCATCTTCGAATGGATGAAGCGCTACCGCGAATGCGGTTCGCCGTGCCAGCGCTGCGCCAACGAATGCATGGTTCAGGCGATCCATCCGGATGGGCGGATCGACACCAACGAGTGCCTGTACTGCATGCACTGCCAGGTGCTCTACCAAGACGACGAAAAGTGCCCGGTCTGTATCAAGCGCAAGCAGCGGCGCGCGCCGTTCCTTGCCGCCGAAAAGGCGAAGGCGGCCGGAAGGAAGCCGGCCGCGGCGACAACCTGAAATACCGACTTACGGAAGAATGGAGGTTGGAGATGACGAACCGCAACGACGACGAACAGAGTGAGGACTTCGCGGTCACACGCCGCTCGATGCTGGGCGGAACGGCCGTCACGGCGCTCGCCGCCGGAACCGGCACGCTCGGCGGGGGCGCGATGGCGCTGGCCGGCTCGGCCATGGTGACACCGGCGAAGGCGCAGGGCGCAGGACAGAAGTTCGAATTGGCCCCCGGCGAGCTCGACGAATATTACGGGTTCTGGTCGAGCGGCCAGACAGGCGAGATGCGCATCGTCGGCGTGCCGTCCATGCGCGAGCTGATGCGCGTGCCGGTGTTCAACCGCTGCAGCGCTACCGGCTGGGGCGTCACCAACGAGAGCCTCAAGATTCTCACCGACGGCCTGCTGCCGGCGACGAAAGACTTCCTCGCCAAGCGCGGGATGAAGACCTACGAGAACGGCGATTTGCACCACCCGCACATGTCGTTCACCGACGGCACCTACGACGGCCGCTATCTCTTCATGAATGACAAGGCGAACACGCGCGTGGCACGCATTCGCTGCGACATCATGAAGTGCGACAAGATCATCGAAATCCCGAACACCAGCGATATTCACGGCCTGCGCCCGCAGAAGTTCCCGCGTACCGGTTACGTCTTCGCCAACGGCGAGCACGAGATTCCGCTGCCGAACGACGGGATGATCCTCGACGATCCGCAGAGGTATGTCGCAATCTTCACCGCGATCGACGGCGACGCGATGAAGGTCGCGTGGCAGGTGATTGTCGACGGCAATCTGGACAATTGCGATGCCGATTATCAGGGCAAATACGCAGTTTCCACATGCTACAATTCGGAACGCGGCATGAACCTCGCCGAGATGACGGCGAGTGAGACGGACTGGGCCGTAATCTTCAACATTGCCCGCATCGAGGAGGGCGTGAAGAACGGCGACTACACCGAGCACAACGGCGTCCCGGTGCTCGATGGCCGTCACGGTTCGCGCTACACGGCCTACGTTCCGATTCCGAACAGTCCGCATGGCTGCAACACGGCGCCCGACGGCACGCACATCGTCATCAACGGTAAGCTGTCGCCGACCGTTACCGTGCTCGATGTCACAAAGTTCGACGCGCTGTTCGACGGCGCCGAACCACGCTCCTGTGTGGTGGCCGAGCCCGAGCTCGGCCTGGGACCGCTCCACACCGCGTTCGACGGCGCGGGAAACGCCTATACGACGCTCTTTCTCGACAGCCAGATGTGCAAGTGGAACATCGACGCGGCGATTCGGCAGTACAACGGAGAGGAGGTCGATCCCATCCTCGCCAAGGTGGATGTCCACTATCAGCCCGGCCACAACCATACCTCCATGGGCGAGACCAAGGAAGCGGACGGAAAGTGGCTCATCTCGCTGAACAAGTTCTCCAAGGACCGCTTCATCAATGTCGGCCCGCTGAAGCCTGAAAACGAGCAGCTGATCGACATCTCGCTCGACCAGCCGGCGGTCGTGCACGACGGCCCGACCTTCGCCGAGCCGCATGACTGCATCATCGTCAGTCGCTCGAAGGTGAATCCGCTTTCGATTTACAAGCGCGACGATCCGATGTGGGATGATGCACGCAAGCAGGCGGAAGCGGACGGCGTGGTGCTGGAGGACGGCGCCGATAAGCCGATCCGCGACGGCAACAAGGTACGCGTCTATATGTATTCGGTGGCACCGACGTTCTCGCTTGAGAGCTTCACCGTGAAGCAGGGCGACGAGGTCACCATCTACATCACCAATATCGACGACGTGGACGACCTGACGCACGGCTTCACGCTCGGCAACCACGGCATCGCCATGGAGATCGGCCCGCAGGCGACCGCTTCCGTGACGTTCACGGCGGATCGGCCGGGCGTGCACTGGTACTACTGCCAGTGGTTCTGCCACGCGCTCCACATGGAGATGCGCGGCCGCATGTTCGTCGAGCCGCGCGTCGGCTGATGCATTCGCGCGTCCGCACGTCCGCGCTCGTCGCGTTCGCGGCTGTCGCCGCCCTGCTCGGCTCCGCTGCAAGCGGCGCCGAGCGTGCGGTCTCGGCCGAGGCGGGCCCGCTGCAAGCCATTATCGACCAGGCCGGGCCGGGCGACGTGATTCGGCTCGGTCCCGGCCGATATCAGGGACCGGTCGTGCTCGATCGCCCGCTCACGTTGACGGGCGAGCCCGGCGCTATCATCGCCGGCACGGAAAAGGGCACGGTCGTCACGGTGGCGGGCGACGCCGTCACCGTCAGCCACCTGACGATCGTCGGGTCCGGCTCGTCCGCGGAAACTCTGGATTCCGGCATCAAGCTTACCAAGGCCGCGCATGGAGCCCGCATTCTCGACAACCGGCTGGAAGGAAACCTCGTCGGCGTCGACGTCCACGGCGCACGCGACTCGCTCGTTCGCGGCAACACGATCATCGGCCGCCAAGGTTTTCGAATGAACGACCGCGGCAACGGCGTCTACATCTGGAACGCGCCGGGCACGGTGATTGAAGACAATCTCGTCCGCTACGGCCGCGACGGCATCTTCGTCAACACCAGCAGCGACGACACGTTTCGCGGCAACCGCTTCGAGGACCTGCGCTTCGCCGTCCACTACATGTACACGAACGGCGGCGTGCTCGCCGGCAACGTCTCCACGGGCAACCACGCGGGCTTCGTGCTGATGTATTCGCGCGACCTGAAGGTCACCGGCAACCGCTCCCTTGGCGACCGCGACCACGGCATCATGTTGAACTACGTCAACGACGCCGTGGTGGAGCGCAACCTCGTGCGGAACGGCGGCGAAAAATGCCTGTTTATGTACAACGCCAACAAGAACCGCATCGCCGAAAACCGTTTTGAAGGATGTCCGATCGGCATTCACTTCACTGCCGGTTCGGAGCGCAACGCGCTCACCGGCAACGCCTTCATCGGCAACCGCACGCAGGTGAAATATGTCGGCACCCGCTGGCTCGACTGGAGCGCCGACGGACGCGGCAACTACTGGAGCGACCAGACCTCCGTCGATATCGATGGGGACGGACTGGCCGACATTCCCTATCGGCCGAACGACATCATGGATCAGATCCTGTGGACGCAGCCGGCGGCGCGTCTTCTCCTCGGCAGCCCTGCCGTTCAGCTCATCCGCTGGACGGTGGCGAAGTTTCCGGCGCTGCTTCCCGGCGGCATTGTCGACAAACATCCTCTCATGCACCCGGTCGAACTCGATTCCGACGTGCCGGGCGGTGCGTCATGAGCGGCCCGGCGATCGACATTCGCGCGGTCTCCAAGCGCTTCGGCAAGCAGGTGGCCCTTGACGCGGTCTCGTTGCAGGTCGCGCGCGGCGAACGGGTCGCACTGCTTGGCCACAACGGGGCGGGGAAGACGACGCTCCTTCGTCTCGTGCTCGGACTGACGCGTCCCGACCGAGGTGAGGTCGTTGTTGTCGGTAACGCGGCCGGAAGCGCCGCTGCACGGCGGGCCTATGCCTACCTGCCGGAGACCGTCGCGTTCCACAAACTGCTGACCGGCCGCGAGCAGATCGCCACGCTCGCGAGGCTGAAGGGCGAAAGCCCGCGCCAGGCGGCCGCCTGTCTGGAGCGCGTCGGGCTCGCCGATGCAATGGACCGGCGGATTGGCACCTATTCCAAGGGGATGCGCCAGCGCCTCGGCCTCGCCCAACTTATTGTCGGCAAGCCTGCCGTGGTGATCCTCGACGAGCCGACATCCGGGCTCGATCCACTCTCGCGCGATCTCTTCTACGTCATTGTCGTCGAGTTGGCGGAAGCGGGCGCGGCCGTCGTCCATTCCTCGCACGCCTTGACCGAGCTTGAGGCGCGCACCGACCGCATCGCGATCCTGCGCAACGGCAAGCTCGTCGCCGACGACCGCCTGCCGCAGCTGCAGGCGGGCGCCAACCTTCCCATCCGGCTCAGAGTGCAGGCGGGATCGGAAACCGCGGATGCCATCGCCACGCGGCTCGGCGGTCGCCGCGTCAACGGTCACGCCGTGGAGCTCGCCTGCACGCCGGGCGACAAGATCGCGCGGCTCGCCGAGGTCACGGCCTTCGGCGACGCGATTCGCGACATCGACGTCATCCTGCCGAGCCTCGAGGACCTCTATCGCCATTATTGCGGGTCTAATGCAGGGAGCGACATGCCATGATCGCCCGCACCGGCGCCATCGCCGCCGCCGAGCTCCGGATCGCGCTGCGCAATCGCTGGGTCGTCACTGCGGTATTGCTGATGACGGCCTTCGGCCTCGTGCTTGCGCTGGCGGGCTCCGCGCCCGGCGGCACGGTCGGCGCCAGCCGGCTCGCCGTCACCGTCGCAAGCCTTGCGACACTCAGCGTTTACCTCGTGCCGCTGATCGCGCTGCTTCTTTCCTACGATGCGATCGCAGGAGAGACGGAGCGTGGCACGCTGCCGCTACTCCTGAGCTACCCGGTGTCGCGAGGCGAGATCCTTGCCGGCAAGCTCGTCGCGCAGATCGCCGTCGTGGCGCTGGCGATCTTCGTCGGGTTCGCGTTCACGGCGGCAGCCGTGTGGGCGGCAGGCGGCGCGTCCGCCGCCGACCTCGGCAGCCTCGCGCGACTCTATGCAAGCGCCGTTCTGCTGGGCGGTACTTTCATCGCCGCGGGCCTCTGTCTGAGCGCCATGGCGCGCCATGCGTCCGCAGCAGCGAGTGTCGCGATCGCCGTCTGGATCGTTGCCGTAGTGCTCTTTGACGTCGGGCTTCTCGGGGGGCTCGTGGTCGATGACGGCGGCATCTTCACGAAGCACATCTTTCCCTGGCTCCTCATTGCCGGTCCGACCGACGCCTTCCGCCTCTTCAACCTCGCCGCGCTCGACGCCGGTCTGCAGGGCGAAAGCCTGACGGCTGCGGGCTCTGCCTTGGCGGTGCCAACGTGGGCGCCGGCGCTCTCCATGGCCCTGTGGCCGATCGCCCTGAGCGTCCTGGCCTATTTGCTTTTCAGGAGGTGCGACGCATGAAGCTGCCCGCCGCATCGATCGTCCTTCTCCTTCTCCTGGCCGCGTGCAGCGGAGAGATGCCCGTGTCCGTTCCGCCGCCGGTGACGATGAGCGAGGAGGCCGTCGGTCACTATTGTCAGATGAACGTGCTGGAGCATGCCGGCCCGAAGGCGCAGGTGCATCTCGTTGGCGTGGCGGAGCCGCTCTGGTTCACGCAGATTCGCGATGCTTTCGTGTTCGATCGGCTCCCCGAGGAGACCGCCGAGGTCGCGGTCATCTACGTGAACGACATGGGCACCGCGAAGAGCTGGGAGGACCCTGGCATCGACAACTGGATCGCCGCCGACAAGGCGCTTTACGTGATCGGCAGCACGGAGCGCGGCGGCATGGGGGCGCCCGAGTTCGTGCCCTTCTCCGAGAAAGCCCCCGCGGAGCGGTTCGCCTCGGAGAACGGCGGCACGGTCGTCGCCTATGCGCAGATCAGCGACGACATGGTGCTGGCGCCTGTCGAGGTGGATCCCGAGGTGACCGGTAGCGACGCCTCGCATGGACCGGAGATAGGCGGATGACGGCAGCGACGCGCAGGCGCTTTCTACTGATCGCCGCCGGGACAGCGTTCGCCGGCGCGACGTGGGGCTGGCCGGGCGAGGCGAAGAGCCGCGTGACGTGGCGTGGCATGTCGCTCGGAGCGCGTGCGCAGATCCTGATCGATCACGCCGACCGCGACGCCGCGGAAGAATGCCTCGAAGCCTGCCGGCGAGAGATCGACCGTCTGGAATCGGAGTTCAGCCTCTTCCGCTCCGACAGCGCGATCGCGCGCCTGAATGCCAGCGGCCGGATCGACGCCCCCTCCGGCGACCTCCTCCAAATCCTATCGATCGCTGCCTCGGTCAACGCCGCGAGCGGTGGCTTCTTCGACCCCACGGTGCAGCCGCTATGGGAGGCCTATGCGCGCTTCTACACGGAGGCTTCTCCGCGCGCCGCGTCGACATTGCGCCTTGAGGAGGCGCTGGGGCGCATCGGGCTCCGTCACATCCATTTCGATGCCGGCAGGATCGCATTTGCGCGGCAAGGCATGGCGCTCACGTTGAACGGCATCGCGCAAGGTTACATCACCGATCGGCTCGCCGAGCTCTTCCACGCGCGGGGCTTCGATCATGTCCTTGTCGACATGGGCGAGATTCGTGCCGTCGGCGCGCAGCAGGACGGTCGGGCGTGGCCCGTGACGATCGCGGGAGCGAATCGCGTGGTCGGTTTGAAAGACCGCGCGCTCGCCACGTCTGCAACGCTCGGCACCGCCTTCGACCACGCCGGCAGCGTCGGCCATATCCTCGACCCGCGAAGCGGACGTCCGGCAATGGGACGCCGTCAGGTGACCGTGGCCGCACCGACAGCGACGCTCGCCGACGCGCTTTCCACCGCGCTCTGTGCCGCGCCCGAGCACGCTGCCGCCGACATTCTCGCCGCCTTTCCCGAAGCACGCCTCGTTCACGCGATCGCCTGATGGTCGCCGCCTTGTCACTTCGAGATCAAAGGATATCCCGATGCGCCTTTCCTACCTGCTTGCCTCCACGCTCCTTCTTTCCACCGGTGCGGCGAATGCCGCTGATCTCGCAGCCGGCGAGAAGGTCTTCACCAAGTGCCGTGTCTGCCACCAGATCGGCGAAGGGGCGCAAAACAAGGTCGGGCCGGAGCTGAACGGCGTGGTCGGGCGCCCTTGGGGCTCGGTCGAAGGCTTCAAATATTCGTCGGGGCGCGATGGCACACTGATGGCGATCCAGGAGGCGGAGCCGCATATCTGGGACCCGGCGACCCTCCGCGCCTATCTGCACAATCCGAAGGACGTCGTCCCGAAGAGCAAAATGGCCTTCGCCGGTCTCAAGAACGACGCCGACCTCGAGAACATCATTTACTACCTCGCACAGTTCGACGCGGACGGAGCGAAGGTCGATCCCGATGCGGTGCTCGCCGCCTTTCCGCCGGCGAACTGATCGCGGCGTCGCCGGTCGCCATGCGCCGTCTCAGGCCGGCTCGGGCGGAGCGCGATGAGCAATACGCCCGGCAGCGTCGGACCGCCGCCCGCGCGTGAGCGGGACGACAGATCCGTCCCGCGGAGCCGCGTTCGCGCCGGCGACAGCTCGATCGACAGGCGCGGCCGTTCGCGCGCGGCGCCTGCGTTCCTGAGCTACGGCTTTCGTCCGTTCTTTCTCGGCGCCTCGGTCTACGCAGCCGCCGCGGTCCCGTTCTGGCTCTGGATGTACTCGAGCGGCGCCGGTCCATCCGGCCCGTTCACCGGCGTGGACTGGCATGCGCACGAGATGATCTTCGGCTATCTGGGCGCGGTGATGGCCGGCTTTGTCCTGACCGCCGTACCCAACTGGACAGGGCGTCTTCCACTTTCAGGCGCGCCTTTGGCAGCGCTCTTTGCCCTGTGGGTGGCGGGCCGCGTCGCGTGCTCGGTGGCAGGTCCCCCGTCCGTCGCGCTTGTTGTCGATCTCGCGTTCCCGGTCGTGCTCTTTGGCGCCGTCTGGCGCGAAGTATACGCCGGGAAAAACTGGCGGAACATCCCCGTCGCACTGCTGCTGACGTTGTTTGCGGGCGGAAACCTGCTCCATCATCTAGGAGGCTTTTGGCCCGGCCTCTCGGGGGTCGCGATCCGGCTGGCGCTTGGCGCGGCGGCGCTTCTGCTCGCCCTCATCGGGGGGCGGATCACGCCGAGTTTCACACGCAACTGGTTGGCAAAGCGCGGCGAAAAACGTCTGCCCGCCAGCATCGATCACGTTGATCGAATCGCGCTCGCGTCCGTCGTCGCCGGAGTCCTGGCGTGGAACATCGAACCGGACCGCTTAATCAGCGGCGCGTTGCTCGCGCTTGCGGGGATGCTGCTGGGCGCGCGGCTCGCGCGCTGGCGCTCTTTGAGCACGTGGCGGGAGCCCATCGTTTTCATCCTGCACGTGGGTTATGCGTGGCTCGCTGTTGCTTTCGTCCTGCTCGGTACGGCGATCCTTGCGCCCGGCATCGTTCCGCAAAGCGCTGCGGTTCACGCCCTGACGGCGGGTGCGATCGCCACGATGACGCTCGCCGTCATGACGCGCGCGACGCTGGGCCACACCGGCCGCCCGATTGAGACGGACGTGGCGACCCTTGCGATTTATCTTTTGGTGACAGGCGGGGCGCTTCTGCGCGTCGCCGCTCCATTCTTCCCCGCTCATTTCCTTGCGCTGTTGATCGCGGGCGGCACCGCCTGGAGCTTGGCCTTCGCTCTTTTCGTTTTCCGCTATGGGCCGGTCCTTCTCATGACTCGGACCGGTCGCCAATAGCTGCCTGCCCGAATGGACAGTTGAATTCCGCTGTCCTCAGACCGACCGAAATCCAAAAGGACTTTCGAATTTTGCGAAAATCCGCGCGCGCTTACCCGGCGGTCTCGAACCGAACGGTCATGATTGACCGACTTCCCCCTCCGAGATCCGGCACGCCGAGGACGTGGCCCGGGCTCGGGCCGTCCCCTCTAGGCGTCCCCACACGCTGCGCAGGCGCGCGAAGGGGGGATGGGCCTGGGTTCCGCGCTGAGCCCCTCCTTGGCTCGACCGGCCCGCTGCAAATGCCGTTCCAGCGCGCTCCGACTCGAACCGCGGGAATTGCTGGCCAGAATTGCGCTCGTAGGCGCTGACGAACTGGGCCAGCCGGTCGTCGGACAGGTCCGACAGGTCGTACGGCACGCCCTCCTTGTCGAACCAGAGGCTCGGGACCACCGCCCAGGCGCCTCCCACCTGAACCGTCCGCGTCACCTCGGTGCTGTGGGAGCCATCGGCGTTCGGGCGAGGCTGGTCGACGCCAGGGTCGAATGGATGGAGTGGAAAGCCGCCCGCGGTGAGACGCGTCCCGCCCTTCTTGGCGGCCCCGTGACCGACTGCGGTCGCGGGGCATCAATGTCGGGACGGGCATCGAGATGTAGAGGAGATGCAGTTCTGGATGCGTGCTTCGTTCGCCCCCGTTGCACCTCATCCTGTGCCTGGAACCATGGATCAAGCTCGCCAGAAGGCCCGTCCACGGGCCCCAGAAAGGACGATGGACTCAAGCCTTTCGTGGTACCCCTTCCACTTCGCCCCATTTGCTAGATCAAGAATAATTCTGCGGCAGCCAGCTCGGAGAAGATCGCGGGCGAACTCGACTAATTTTCCCTCGCTGTGAAACTCCCTGCCTGGGCCAACCTTCTTATGTTCGTTTGCTCGATTGAGGTCGCCGTGAACGATCGCGCTTCGCACTGAGTAGAGGGCACGGACCTTCTTTACCAGAGCCGGCCTGTGCGATGGATCACTTAAAATCTCGAGCACCGCACAACGAGAGTTGATCAACGTGACGTTGCGGGCCTTCTATCCGACCGGTAAGGTCGATGGAGACTAGGGGATCCAATTTCATCTGCCAACAATAGCCTCCGTTGGAGCCAGCGCCTGTTATGTCGCCCAACCGCTTGGCAATGTCTTTTCTTTTCGTCGCCTCGATACCGACGGGTGGCTCGACCGCGATCGCGCAGAACATATCCACACAGGGCGATTGCAGCCCCGTCGTCATGCACGTGAACGGCGACGTCAGTATCGTGTGCGGAGATTCAAACGCACCCAAGTTCCGCATCGCTTACTACCGCGTCGGCGGGCTAGGTCTGAACTTTCTTCTCGACGGCTTGCTCTCGCCAGAATGGGCGGAGCGCCTTGGCGGCCAACAGGCCATCGTCACCAACGCCGTCTCGGACGAAGCACGCGCCTTCCTCGACCAGTTCGCCACACCCATGCGCGGCACCACCCTTGTCGGCGACGTCTCGTTCAAGGGCGGCGATTATGTTGGTGAGTTCGCAGACTACGCTAAACAGGTCGACCCTTCGATTGAGACTCGTCCGGGTGAAGGGGGCGAGTTTCCGGTCTTGGACCCGAATATCTGGCGTGCCTATTTTGGGAATGGTCGAGAAGACAAACTGTTCATCCCGGACATTGCTGCGGCACGAACGCTGTTTCGCGGGCCTGATTGGCCGGCTGGCTTCGATGCAATCTACTGGGGACAAGGCGGGCAGACCCCTGAACTTGACGGAGACGTGCTCACTGGAGCGCCCATGATTTGGCGCTGGATGAGCAGCGATGACCTCGACGCCTACGAACACAACTATCGAGATTACGCCAGCCGTGTTCTTAGACAAGCATTCCCCACTCCCGGGGCCGGCACGCCACTAGACATCGCAGGTAGCGAGAGCGTCGAAGATGTTCTCAGTAATTGGCGTAGCGAGGAACTTCTGAAGAACGTCGCGTCAATCCGCTATCTCGCGCGCGAAGGCTTGCCGGAGCATTTCATGCTGGTCCTTGGAAAACTCGGAGTCCATTACGGTTGGACCTTCACGTCAACACCACGTGATTTTCAGATGCTTATCGCCGTCGTGGAGAACATATCCGACAATGCCATCGAAGTGGGCGACTTTGAGCTGCGCGAGACACACTCCATGACGTTGCGCGAACATAACGAGTCGAACGATGCGCTTGATCGCGCCGCCCCGATCAGTAAGCGACTCTATCCCTTGGGCGCATTGCGGCCCGGAGAGAAGATCGTCCTACCGGTCCGGATCGAACTGGCTCAGTCTGGCTTGCAGTCGGATGCCCAAGCTGATCTTGAGGCGGCCGCGCAGGAAGGGAGCAATCTTGCGCGTGCCGTTCATGCGCTTGGAGGAGGGTCGGTTACGGTTCAGGATTTCAATCAAACGACCATGTTCCGCAAGCCTGCTTCTGCTTTTCCCCGGCAGAGTGTTCCCGATATCGTGGAGAGGTACGAGTATGGTCCCGCCTGGCGTATCGAAAACGTGCAAGTCGACGGACAGGAGTTTGCGTTCCGTCAGCACGATCCCAACAACTTCGTGCTGATCGCCGGGTTTGGCGTAGGAAGCTGTCCATACGCCTTCACCTATCAGCCGGATGGCCGGTTCTGGCGGAGCGAGGGACATTTCCTTGTCGATGCAAACGCGCCAGAGAAGAAGCGCACAGAGGAAAAGACGCTGGAGCGTTTCAGGGGACGCGTCGCGGTCCGCGAGATGGAACACGAGATCGCCTTCCTCGACATGATCCGTCTAAGATTGGTGAATCGCGAGGGAGTCGCTTCCATCTTCAAACCACGGAGAGCGTCGCTCCGAGACGCCGACGGTGAAGAGTTGACCCTGAGCTACGGCGAGGAGATTGAACTCGACTTCGGCATCACTGAGCGCGACTGGCACGGGAAGAAGGCAAGCCTGATCGCATACGGCTACTACCTCCCGTTCGAGGGCTCACGCCTGTTCTCGGGGTTAGCTCCGCGCTAGCCGCAGCACCCACGCGCTCTAAGAGGCTGTCTCGAACCTGAAGCGCGTCCTCACTCCTGCACCGTTGAACTCTCGGAGCGGGCGCGGAGTGCCTCGTTCAGCGCCTGATGGCTTCTCCCTGCCGCGCCTCCCATCACCAACGCAAACACGGGCGCGAAAAGTCCGGTAATGTCTTCGACATGAGTAAAGCGGACGCGGCCGGCGTCGATCGGCTCGATCTCGAACCGACGAAAGCCCTGGAAGAACCACGGTGCCAACACGTGGCCTCGCCATGTCAGCAACCGGTCCGGCTCCGCCCGTTCGATCCTCGCGGAAACGTTCATCGCCGGTCTGTCGGGCATGGTCAGTCGCAGATCGACCTTCGCGCCCGGGGCAATGGTGCCGCTGATCGTTGAGATCTGCGGATTCCACTCGGGATAGCGGTCAAGTGCGGTGAGGACCTGCCAGACACGATTCGCCGTCGCCGGGATGTCAAAGCTTGTCTGATATTTTGGCATATCGAAAACTCCTCGGGTCCAAAGTTCACGCTTGGCGACGTGTCGCGCTTGTGCAGTCTATTGGACTAAACTCATCATTTCAGATGTGATTCCAAACCGTTGTCGAAGACGGTTTGGAGAGCTTCATGTGGATGCCGACTATCCGGCGGCAGCACAGCCGCCACCACTTGCGTTACGGAAGTGACTTGATCGATGAGGAGTGGGCAATCATCGGCCCGTTCATGCCCAGCGGGTCACAGCCGCCACCTGCATAGCCATCGAGGTGGTCAAGAAGATCGCCGACCGGGTCGGCTTCCAGGTCTTGCCGCCGCTGGGTGGTCGAGCGCTTCTTCGCCTGGATCAACTGCAACCGAAGGTCGGCCAAGACTTCGAAGGCTCCATCGCCTCAGCTGAGGCCTTCCTCTACGCTGCCTCCGTCATGCTGCAAACGCGCTGCTTGGCACGGCCAACATGAGTTTCGAGTCGGACTCTAAGGCGGCACCGCCCCTTTGAGATCACGCTTAGTTTCCGCCGCTATTGATCTTCACCGAGCCGTTGACGTCTTGGATCACCGGGCTGTTATCGCCGGACGTGGTGACAGACGAGCCGCCAGACGGGCCTGTGCCGTCAGGCCGGGTTTCTGTCCAAGCCCACGCGGCGATGCCGGCGAGGGCCACTGACCAAACCAACACCATTGACATCGTTACGATACGAAAGCTCTGCTGACGGGTCATCTTGGACAGGATGCTCTTCCGCAAGGCATCGCGGAACACGAGCAGCATGACTCCGACGGCTATCCCGCCGATGCCGGCGACCTTTCCGAGCGTTTCAAGAGCCTGCAGTTCCATCGTCCAGCCTGTTTGAACACAAGGTAGGGCAACATAGCAGACAATTCGTTTGCCAAACGATTGCCTGGATGCGTGCCCGCTTGACCGACAGGATTATATTCCCATACTCGTCGAATGGATTCGGTGGAGCGTGAACACCTGAGAAGCGTGATTGCAGTCGCGCTGGCGTGCGCGCCAACGCAGATCAAGAAAGCCTTCGCGGTTCTCGAACTTCTTGGAGAAGGTTTCCTGGGCAAGTTCTTGCCGCACTGGATCAAGTAGCCGCCGCCGACAGACAAAGACCTGATCATCCCATCGACAGGCGCATCCTCGGGATCGCCCGACGCATCAGTGGGACGTCTTTGCTCCGGTGCACTGGCACATCATTCGACCGGCGTTGACACAATCAGAGAACCTTGGAAGCGCCGCGCACTGCGCTTCAATCGTCCTCGGCCTCCCCGCCAGCTCCGCTGCGGTGACACGCGAGACAATTGGACTTGGAAACCACCTCCGGGCGGGTGAAGGCGGCGTCCGGGACTTCGTAATGTGCCCGGCGCCACCACGGCATCTCGGTGACGCGGAGCGGCACCTGATCTGTGGCGACCCCACGCAGGATCGCTCGGCCCTGGCCGGTGGTGTCGGCAGCGTTGGCGACCAGATACTCGCTGATCTTCTGGGTCGTCTCCGGGTCGAGGCTTGCGTCCTCGCCGAAGTGGTCGGCAAGGTTGGCGGTGATCGCCTGCCAGGACCGCGCCGGCAGCATCACGGGCGGATATGCCATGTGGCAGGCGCCGCATTCGGTGTTGAACGCCTGCTCGCCCGAGGTCGGGGCGGGGGCTTGCGTCGAGTCGGTGGGAGCCGGCGTAGCGCCGGCCGCGGAATTGTCCGCGGGCGCAGCGGTTTGCGCGACCGCACTCGATCCGGCGTCGATCTCAACAGCGAGAGCGGCGCAGAGCGCAAGCGCGGCCGCCGAGCCGGCGATGGCGATCGTCCTCATCAGCGTTCCTCCTTGTTGGCGGCTTCGGTTAGCGGCTCGCCATGAAGGCGATGAAGTCGCCCTTCTCGGCGGCCGTGCATTCGCGACCGAGCACGGTGTTGCAGTTCCGCCGGAACCACTTCTCGACCTTGGCCGGGTCGGTGAAGCGATCGGGGTTGACCGAAACCGCCATCGGCTTGATCTCCTTGCCGACGCGGGTGCGGCCAAAATTGGTCGGATCGGTCGTGTGGCACGTGCTGCATGAGGGCGTATCGCCGCTGCCGTGACTGGCGAGAAAGAAGGCCTTCCCGCGGTCGGCCGAGAAACCGGAGAAGGGATCGCCGCTCGCCTGAGCCTCCTGCGCGTAATGATCGAGAATGGCCTGCTGCGCGGCCCCCGCCGCGAGGCACGCTGCCGCCGATCCGGCCAGAACGACGGTGGAAATGAAGAGCATTCGCTTGGTCCGGCTCACGGTTCGGCATCCTTCGGTATGGCGATTGCGGACGGGCGGAAGAGACCGCTCGCCGCGTCGGCGTGGCAGGCGTCGCAATTCGCCCGGCTTGCGACCGCGGGCGCGGCAAAAACCCGGTCGGGGATGCGGGCGTGGCGGCGGCGCCAGAACGAGGTCGCCGTGATGCTGAGAGGATCGTCAGGGTTGCGGCGCCGGAAGACGTTTGCGGCGCGCGTGTCGAAGGCGTCGGCTGAGTTGGTGGTCAGATAGGCGAGAATCGTCTGAGCGGTTCCCGGATCGAGCGAGGCGTCTTCGCCGAAATGATCGCTCAGGCCGGCCATCAGCGCGCGCCAGGTTTCCGCTGGCGCGAGGCTTGGATGATAGGCGACGTGGCAGACGCCGCACTCCGTCGCGTAGACCGGATCAAGTGGTTTTGTCGGGACGCCGAGCGCCGGCCGGTTGGCAAGGTTGGCGAGCACCGCCGTCGAGACGAAAAAAAGGGCTGTGACGATTGCCGTAGCGGCGAGTGGATACGGCGTGCGTTTGGCGGGAACGGCATCGCCGGGGCGCAGCTCCTTGCGGCCGTCGATCATCGATCTGACGAGATTCTCGCGGGTGCGCCGGCTCTCGAAGATCGCTCCCGCGACGTGCAGGGCGATGAGGGCAAGAAGCCCGTAAGCAAGCAAAGCGTGGATCTGGCGCGCCGCCTCTCCGACGGTGAAGCTCGACGCAAACGCGAGCGGCCCGAACTTGACCACGCCGCCGAGCGCGACCGTCCCACTGGCGGCGACGGCGAGGACAATTGCGAGGAGCGCAAGAATCATAGCCGCGCCGAGCGGATTGTGGCCGACGTAGCGCTGTCCGGCGCCGGTCCTGAGCTCTGTCAAGTGATGCAGCAGGGATCGCGGTCCGCGGACGAAGTCGGAGAAACGGGCAGTGGAGGGGCCGAGGAAGCCCCATACGATCCGTGTCGCCACCAACGCCGCGGCGCTCGTGCCGGCGAAGACATGCGCGTTGATCCAAGTCGGCGGCAACCAAAGGCTGGTGACGAGCGCGGCCGTCAGAGCGGTGACCAGCAGCCAGTGGAAGATGCGTACGAATGGATCCCAAACGGCCAGCATCAGCCCGGATTCTTGCGGGCGGATCGTGACTTTGTCGGCGTAGTTGACGTTCATCGCCTTTCGCTGAAAAAGCGCGTCGAAGGGAGCCAGGATCGAAGCTCGGCTCCTCCGCACACACTGCGGTGACGCCGCAAGCTATCAGCGGGACGCTGACAGTTGCCTGACAACGGCGGCGAGCGAACTGTCAGCTTCGGAGCATGCAGTCGCCGCCGAAGTAGCGGCCGCGCTCGTCGAGATATTAGGGGTGCAGTCGTAGTACCTGGGACGCGAGAGAATGGTGCTGCCCGGACCCCACCAACTGACATATAGGGCCAATCGGGCGGGGTTTCTTGAAAGCCGCCCCGGCGGGGTGGGCGACCTACGGAGCGCTGGGAGACTACGACGCACAAACGCGCGCTTGGGCCGCACGGCTTTGCGCGATGGAAAGCCGAGGCTTCTGCCCTCGGCATCGGGCATGCATAAATCAGCGTAGCCGCCTGCGTTTCTGATGACGAAGTGGTGCAGGAAAACCGGCCCGACCGCTTTGGCATCAATGCCTGCGTGTCTTTAGTGCCATTCGAGGCGGCTTGGAGCATCGACGGCGCGGTCTGCGTGGCGCATCCGCGCATTCCCGAGCTCGCCACACTCAAAGCTCTAGCCGAGAAATATCCGCGTCTCACGACGCACCTCGGCAACACTGCCTGCACGCGGGAGACTGCCGAAAAGGATCCTACTGTGCTGATCTACAACGGTTCGGCAGAATGACCCGTTTGCCGTACGGGGCCTCCGATCCAGCGACATTCCTGATCAGTTCTTCTATTGTGGCCAAGCCGCCCGGTGTTGCGGAACATCCTATCTGTGATCGAAGCGATCAGTGGCCCGGCATGTCCCTTGCATTGAAGACCTTCAGATGTTGCAGGGTGCCTATCAATCTGACGGCCGAGGTTGCATCGGGGAGGAGTTGGCATGAAAACTGTCGCTAGCGCGGACGGCACGTTGATCGCCTACGAGCAGGGCGGTAATGGCCCGCATCTCGTGCTCGTACATGGATCTGCCCTGAACCGTGCACGATGGGCATCGATTCGGCCACTGCTCGAGGAGCATTTCACTCTCACGGCGATGGATCGTCGAGGTTTCGGCGACAGTGGCGACAGCCCGGAATACTCTATTGTGCGTGAGTTCGAAGACGTAGCCGCGGTCGTCGATGCGCTCGATGCGCCTGCTCTTCTGTTTGGCCACTCCTTCGGGGCTTTGTGCGCACTGGAGGCGGCGATGCGAACGGATAGCCTTGCCGGCCTTGTCCTTTACGAGCCGTCTATCTTCGAAGGCGATAGCTTCTGCTCTCACGAACAGCTCGAACATTTAGAGAGGCTTATCGCGGCAGGCGATCGCGAAGAAGTTGTCAAAACCTTCCTGGCCGAGATCATGGGCATGCCGCCGCACCAGATCGAAGCCCTCCAATCCTCGCCCACATGGCCGATCCGCGTCGCCGCCGCACACACGCTGCCACGAGAGCATCGAGGCGAGGACTCCTATCGCCTGCCCGAAGACCGTGCCAGCAAGTTGTCGATCCCTGTCTTGCTTCTCAAAGGCGGCGACAGCCCGCCCATCTTTGGCAAAGTCATCGCAAGACTGGAGAATGTTCTTCCGAATGCACGCACCGTGGTTATGCCAGGCGAGCAGCACCTGGCCATGAATACCAGCCCTGACCTGGTCGTCGGTGCCGTCCTGGGCTTCTGGCGCGACATGAGCTAAGGCGGGTCGGGGTGTCGGTCTTTCGGATCCAAAGTGCCATCGGTTTCACTTGCCGCGAGCTTCTGATATTTGCGCTTCTCAGAAGTCCGGACTGACGCACGGCATGTCCGTTCTTAAGGGTTAAACGGTCATCCCGACCGCGTCGGCGGAGGTCGGCTACCAGACCACCAGTGCCTTCTTCGCAATGTTTCGCCGCGGTTTCGGCACCACGCCAAGCCGATACTTCGAAGGTTCGAAGTGAGGCTGGCCCGGCTCACGTCTCAGCAGCCACCACTTTTTGTGGAGGTGTAAGCGGTATGCGTCCTCGCGATGGCGTACTTCCTGTCCTAACGTCACCTTGCACGCGCTCCGCGTGCGACGTTCCGGATCGTTCGGGTGCCGTTGCGCATTTGATAGGTTCCGTGGAAATTTGGTTTCAAGAGGGCGACAGACATTACTCGGAAATCAGGCAGATTTGATCTCCGGCGCATCGCCCACGACGCAATGGAGCAGCGTGGGCTTCTTCCGGATTTCTCCAAGGCAGTGCTCGCCGAAACTGCGAGAATCAATGAGCCTGCGCGGGCATTCGCAACCGACATCCGTGATCTGCGACATCTGTTGTGGGCGTCCATCGACAACGATGACTCGCGCGACCTTGACCAGGTTTCTTCGGCCGAACCGATGGCCGATGGAGTCGTCAAAGTCCTCGTCGCGATCGCCGACGTCGATGCGCTGGTGAAGAAAGATAGCGCGATCGACAACCACGCTCGGACGAATACGACGTCGGTTTATACCGCCGCCCGGATATTCCCAATGCTTCCCGAAAAGCTCTCGACCAACCTCACCTCGCTCGGTGAAGGACAGGAACGGCTCGCGATCGTCATGGACATGAAGGTCGCTGCCGACGGTAGAATCGTCGCCGGCGAGATCTATCGGGCGCTGGTACTGAACCACGCCAAACTGGCCTACAATAGCCTCGCGGCATGGCTTGAGCAGCAGGGACCGATCCCTGCGAAAGTCGCGGCAATGGACGGTCTCGACGAGCAACTTCGCCTCCAGGACCGCGCCGCGCGAGCGATGCGAGGCATGCGCCAGGCAATGGGCGCGCTGCGGCTCGAAACGATTGAAGCGCGGCCGATCTACGAGGCTGAAGAGTTGGTGGACATGCGTCCGGACCAGCGGAATCGAGCAAAGGACCTGATCGAGGATTTCATGGTTGCGGCCAACGGCGTAAGCGCGAGATTCCTGGAGAAGAAAGGCTATTCGTCGCTCAGACGCGTGCTGCGCTCGCCAAAGCGCTGGGACCGCATCGTTCAGTTGGCCGCGGAGTCCGGCGAACGCTTGCCGGCTACGCCGGATGCCATCGCGCTCGACGCCTTTCTGGAATCGCGTAGGCGGGCCGATCCCGAGAGATTTCCGGATATCTCGCTGTCTGTGGTCAAGCTCCTGGGCAGGGGCGAATACGCATTGGAGCGGCCGGGGCAGGACATCGAGGGGCACTTCGGCCTCGCCGTGCGGGACTATACGCACTCAACCGCGCCAAACCGCCGGTTCCCCGACGTGATCGCCCAGCGTCTCCTGAAGGCGGCACTCGTCAAAGGCGACGCTCCTTACTCGGATGAAGAGCTGGCGGGGCTGGCGGGGCACTGCACGATACAGGAGGACAACGCCGACAAAGTCGAACGCCAAGTGCGCAAATCTGCGGCGGCTCTGCTGCTGACATCTCGCATTGGCACCCGCTTCGACGGTATCGTGACCGGCGCATCCGAAAAGGGAACTTGGGTCCGCATCTCTGGGCCGTCGGCAGAGGGCAAGGTCGTGCGCGGCTCAGAAGGCCTCGATGTCGGCGACTACGTCCGGGTCGAACTCATCCACACCGATGTGGCGCGGGGGTTCATCGACTTCGCAACCGTAAAGGAGAAGCCATGAAGGAGGTTGCGTCGGAACCCGTATCGGTCGCCTACAAGAATGAAGAGTTTCTGGATAGCGACGACGGTCGACCCGTCCGCATCCTCGCCGAGTACCTCCAGCCGATGCAGGCGTTCCACCGCGAACGAATCTGCGACACGATCGTTTTCTTTGGCTCCGCTCGCATAAAGCCCGATGGGCCCTTGGGCCGCTACTACGACGAAGCGCGCGAACTGGCGCGTCTTGTCACGACCTGGTCGCAAGGCCAAGTATCGCCCTCGAGGCGCTACGTCGTCTGCACCGGCGGCGGCCCCGGCATCATGGAGGCAGCCAACCGCGGAGCGTCGGAGGCGGGGGGCAGAACCATTGGGCTCAACATAGGCTTGCCGCATGCGCAGCCTCCCAACCTTTACACCCCCACCGAACTCACGTTCGAGTTCCATTACTTCTTTATGCGCAAGCTGTGGTTCGCCCATCTCGCCCGTGCCTTGGTGGTGTTCCCTGGTGGGTTCGGCACGCTCGACGAGTTGTTCGAAATCCTGACGCTCGCCCAGACGAGGAAGTTGAGCCGGGCGATTCCCGTCGTGCTCTACGGCCCCGGCTACTGGAACGAGATTATCGATTTCGAGGCGCTGGTACGCCACGACTCGATAGCCCGAGAAGACTTGGCGCTGTTCGACTTTGCGGACGACCCTGCCACTGCGCTCTCGCTGCTCCAGAAGGGGATCGCAGCGGAGTTTGATGAGGGGCGGCCAGCCTTCGCGCATTCGAAGAGGCCGCTGCCGCGAGGGGCATAGATCTTCCAACTCGGACGGTCCGGCCGCCAAGTGGACAACCCAGCCACCGGTGCATGTTTCGGTTGCACCACATATCGCTCGCTCAGATGGCCGCTTTGGCGCAACCGGCCGTTCCAAATGGCCCCCGCTTGACGACTTCCGGTCCTGGCGCTTCTCAGAAGTCCGGACTGACGCACGGCATGTCCGTTCTTGAGGGTTAAGCGGTCGTCCCGACCGCGTCGGCGGAGGTCCGAGATTGACCCAAAACGGTCATCGCGTCTTTGCGCCGAGCTCGCAATGAGCGCGCCCCGGCAAAGGCGCTCCCTCTGCGGATGCTCCGCGAACGAGCCCTTTGAGCTCGATCTGGAGGGTGCGGAAGGAGACGTTCGCGGTAATGAGCTTCCAGTGGCTGTCTAGCGTAACCGTGTCTCTAGGCTTTGGCGTCCGTTCGGGCCGGGTGGATGCCTCGGCGCCTGCACTTCCTCTTCCTTGTACATCTCGCATGGCCGTCTCGGCGGCGCCTGGGACAACAAGGATCCTGCGCTTACTGTCGCAAACCAGTCCGAAACGCTTCAGCGGTCGCAATATTTGTGCGTGCCTCTGCTAACAGCTCCGCCTGGCCGCGCGCGTAGTATATCTTCTCCGCGCCACGGAACGCAGCGATCGCCTCTTCAACAGAGCTCGGATCGCGGTTCAGCTCGGCCAATTTCATCAACGCCTCGCCCAAACTCACCTGGATGTACGCATGGTTGAGGGGATCCACCTCCGGGGCGACGACGGCAAGTGCCGCTCGGTAGGCAGCGACGGCCTTGGAGAGATTGTCCGAGCCTGTTCCGCCCGCTCCGAGAGACACGAACACATTGCCGAGATTGTTGTTCAGCATCATCAGGTAACCATTGTTCTTGAGGCGGCCGGCGACGTCGATCGCGGCCTGAAACTCCGTTGCGGAGCGGTTCAGTGCCGCGTCGTCGGAGTCCTTCTTGCCGATCATGCCAAGCGTCACGCCAAGCTCCGTCTGAATCCTGAGCCACGACGCCGGGTCGATCTCCGCCGGCGTTTCCAGTAGCGCCTTCTCATAGACGGCCACGGCTTCGCGCAGATGCCGCGAGTCCGCCTCAAATTCGCCCCACGACGTGAGCGCCGAGCCGAGATCGATCTCGACCTGCGCCCATGAACTGGGATCGAGCTTGTGGGTGATTTCCCCGAGCGCGTTGCGGAAGGCTCGCGTGGCCTCCGCGAAATAGTCCTCCTTCCGCTCCCGCCGGCCGAGTTCGGCGAGCACGCGACCCAGCATGGCGTGGATCATGGCCCAGCGATCGGCAAATTTCGCGCGGGCGCTCTCCTCGAGCGCTGCGTTGAGCGCGACCACCAACTCGTGAAGCGAGAGTGTATCGCTTTCAAAGCGGCTACTGATCGCGAGCGCGATCCCGAGATTGTACTGGATCAGCGCCCAGCCGAGCGGGTCCTTGTCCCGTGGGCTTTGCGCCAACCCGGCGCGCAGCTCCTTGACGAGCGCGGTGACCTGATTCTTGTCACCCTCTTCTTCGAAGCCCGTCGCCAGCACGACGCTGAGCGTCGTCAGCATGATCTCCCATTTCGAGAGGTCCCGCTCAGGCGTGACCTCCTCCAGACCCGACCGCAGACCGTCGATCGCATTCCGCAGGTCGTTCGGTCCGCCACGCTGGAAAAGCGCGATCGCGAGATCGTTCTGGATGAGTGCCCATTCCACCGGCGCACCTTCGCGCGTCACTTCCTCCGTTGCGACGCGGAAGGTGTCGACGGCCTCCGAGAAGAGCGACGCGTCGCCGGTGAACTGGCCAAGCTTCACCAGCGCGTTTGCGAGCCGCTGCTGAGCAAGGCCCCATTGCATGGGATCGGTTTCGCGGGGGTGCTCCGAGACAAGCCTGCGCCGGAGTGCGACGGCTTCGCGGAGCGCCTTGAGGTCGCCGCGCTCGAAGCCCTGGCGATAAAGCGCATAGGCCTGCCGCTCGATATATTGCGGGCGAAGATCCGGCCGTGTCTCGGGCACCTTCGACCCGGCACGCTCGAACTGATCCGCCGCGGAGGAGAAATCGAGCTGCAACATGTCGATCTCGCCAAGCTCGCTGGCGGCGGTCGCGGACAGAAGCTGATCCTGCTCGTACGCCGCCTTCGCCTCCAAAAAGAGCTTTTCGGTTTCCCGCGCTTCACCATCGGCGGCTTTCTCGACCTGTTCGAAGAGCTGCCGCGCCTCGTCCTGCCGCCCCTCGGAAAGCGCCTTCCGGGCGCGTTCGATCAGGGCATCGATCTCCGGATTTTCCGTTTTCAGCAGCGCTAGCCGGGCGTCCTGCTCCTTGAGCTTCTGAACATAGGCGGCGAACTCTATGGCGTAGCGCTCGGGCGGAACGTTCTGCTGTCCGAGGCTCGCGAAGAAGGAGGCGATCGCTGCATTGGCGACGCCGCTCCGCTGAGAAACAGAGGCGAGCTCTCCCACGGCAGGACTTTCGCCGCGCGCATAGGCTTCCGCGAATGCTTCCGCGCGCTCGTCGGTCATGCCGAAGTTAATGCTGCCGCCGACATTGATATCCCGCCCCGCCCCGATGGTGGGCGATCCCACCTGCGCACCGGCCGGTGAGATCGCAACAAACGACAGCCCGATGAGAAGCAGGGCATTGCGGTTATGAAGCTTGAGCATCGGCTTTGCGGCGCATCTACTTCCCAACGTTGATGTCGCCTCCCGCATTGACATCCTGTCCGGCCTTTATGCCGCCACCGGCGGCGTCGCCCTGGAGATTGATGTCGCCGCCGGCGCCGATGTCGTGTCCGGCCTCAATGGCCGCACCCGGCGCAGGATGCGTGCCCACCCAGACCCACGCGCCCACACCCGCGATTGCGATCGCGAAGACGGCGACCGTGATCGTTGTCAGGAGGCGATAGGCATCCTTCGACGACAGTTTCGGGAAGATGTTCTTGCGCACGATGTCGCGGAAGAGAATGAGTACCACGCCGAATGCGATGCCGCCGATACCGGCCACCTTCGCGACCGTCTCCATGATTCCGGCTTCCATTGAGGCCTCTCCCACATCACTGGGCTCCGCCGGCCCGCGCGGTTGGCCGTACGCAACGCCCGCCCGTCGACGGCCCCGACGGACGGGCGATCCTGCAGCCTTAGCGCGCGCTCGGCGGATCAATATTACCTTAAGAGCCGCTAGGCCGGGTAGAGAAATCAGCTTTGACGCTGCCCTCGACCGCTCGCAAGTGATGTCGAATTACGCGCGCCACGCGCCGCACACACATAGCCGCGGCTGGATATCGGCTGCTGGCGCGGTTGCATGTCTGCTGGCCTTGGGCGCACTGGTCTGGCAGACGGCCATGAACAGCCCAGTCAAGTTGTGGGTGCTGGTGGCGATGCTTTTCCCTGGCTGTACTGATCGAGGGCGCTTTCCGACTGGCGAAACGGGAGATCCGGTTGCATGAATAGACAGTCAAGCCAGCAACTGTCCGCTAAGGGCCGGAACTCGGACATGGACAACGCCTCCGGAGACTTCTCAAAAGCGCCAAATTCCGACATCCGGGAAACCACCGCAGTTGGCCTTTCTCGCCAATAGAAATCTTGTCGGATCGCGCTAGTGTACGGGAGAGCCAGCGCGAATCACCGTGAAAATCGAAGATGGCTCAAAGAGGAGGGGCGCCATGAGGGCCTCGACTATTTGTTTTTGTTCGGCCGTCTGCCTTGGAATCGTCGGCATGGGGATAGGTATCGCCATGGCGGCGTCCGGAGACCATTCCGTTTTCCCCGCGCATGCACATCTCAATTTGCTGGGGTGGGTCTCGTTGTTCCTGATCGGAATCTTCTACCGGCTCCACCCGGCGCTCGATAGTAGCCGGGCGGCCTTCATTCAATCGGTGATCTGGATTTGCGGGACGATCGTTCTGACCTGCGGGGTTGCGGCAATCTACCTCGGCCATCCCGAATTTGAACTGATTGCCGTCGTCGGCTCCCTGATGGTGCTTGGGGATATGATTTTGTTCGCCTACCTCGTGTTTCGCTCTGAACTATCAACCTAAGGGGAGGTAGCGATAAGAAAGCTCTTCCTTACTGGCGCCTTCGGCATTGCGCTATTCGCCGCAAGCCAAACGATGGCGCAATACGAACTCATGCAGTTTGTCACGCAGCGCAACGGCCTGATGTTAGACATGCAATCGGCCTACTGGCCCATGCTCGCGATCAAGAAGGGCGAGAGCACAGACCTCAAGGCGGCTGCCGAAGCCGCCAGGATCATCGGCGCCTCGATCGACAAGGTCACGACCCTGTTCCCGGCTGGAACCGCCAAGGGCGAGATCGCGGGTACCCGTGCCAGGCCGGAGATATGGGGCGATGCCGAAGGATTCCAGGCTGCCGCCGATGCCCTCAAGGCGGCAGCGGCTGGCGCGCAGCAGGCCGCGGAGGCGGGTGACATCGAGGTGTTCAAGGCGCGATTCGATGCACTGACCGAGGCCTGCACGGGCTGTCACAGCTTCCGCCCTTCGGGCGACGGTAAATACCGCTTCCCGAAATAGAAGCGTCGTGATTGCCTCCGTGCCGCGCGCATTTCCGATCGGCGCGCTGATGACGTTGGAAGCTTCCCTTGGTTCTTGGCATAGCAGCGGATCGCAGGATGGCTTTCGAGCACACGCGCCACCTCAGCCTCCCAGTCACTATCGCAAACGACGTAGCTCTCGGCTGGCGTCCGGCACGGCATGAATTGACGTCGGTCAATGTCGGCGGTGTTCGCGCGCGGACTGTTCAACGCTGGTCAACGCTGGTCAACGCTGGTCAACGCTGGCCCGTTGGTCAGCCAAACACGTACAGCGCCATTTCGACGGAACGAGGCCTCCAAATGCTCGAATACAACGTCACGGCCAAACGGGTCGACGCCCATGGCAGCCTCGCGCACTGCAAGGATGCTGAGATCGTCCTCGACACAGACGTAAACGGGCGGCCTGACGCCTTCAATCCGGCGGAGCTTTTCCTTGCCGCGTTGGCCGCCTGCATGATCAAGGGCATCGAGCGCGCGATTCCGATACTCAACTTCGAGCTCCGAGGCGTCGAGGTGAAACTCCACGGCATTCGCCAGGACAGCCCCCCAATGATGGCTTCCATCGACTACGAGCTGATCGTCGATACCGACGAAATCGATCGCCGCCTCGATCTGTTGCACCTCAATGTGCGCAAGTTCGGAACGATCTCGAATACCGCTGCCGCGGCGACCAAGCTCGAAGGCGTGATCAGGAGAAAAGAATGAGTCGCCTCGCTGAAGCCAGATTTTTCACCAAAAGGAACATGATCCCGCCCGTTACGTTCTCTATAGATGCAGCACAACCAATTCCAGATCGAGGGCTTTTTAGCGGCGGACAGCGTCATCACGCTTTTGGGTAAATTGGACGTGTCCGCGTTTCCTTGGGACGAGCGCATTGCGGTGGGCGCTTATCAGGCGAAGGCAATCGAGGCTCGGCTCAGAGCTGCTCAAGGGGACGCTCGGCTTAAAGATTATCAAGCGAAGCGGTCAGGACTTCGGTCGAGGCGATCGCACCAGGCCGCCCTACAGGCGGTGGCCGAAGCTCGCCCGCTGGCGAAGGGCTAGTCGAGCAGGTCTAACTCCGCCGCCAGCTCCTGCACGTCGACGTGACAGAGCGCGCGGGCCGCCGCGCGAGCCGAGGGTTCGCGGAACCTAAGAGACCGAGTAGCATTATCGCACACGGGCCGCGTGCTCAAACCTCCCTCGTATCTGAAGTAAAGTGAAGAGGGTTGATCAGAGGCCCAACGGAGTTTGCATATAATAGAAACGCGGAGCACCTATGAACAACATCATTTGGCTGGTTGGGGCCGTCGTGATTGTCCTTTTCATACTTGGATATTTTGGGCTCAGATGAGACCCCAGGTGGTGTTCCACGGTTCACGGCCGTGAACTCATAAATACGCCAGCTGTCTGCCGAGCCGAGTCCGCACGGGTGGGGCGTGCGCGGTGGCGCGATCTTAGTACAGTCGCTTCGCCATTTTGCCTGCTGCCGGTGCGATGCGAGGCTCGTTTGCCAACGCTTGCGACGCTCAGGTCACGCCGGCCGACGGACGGCCGGCGCAACGGCGGCGCACCTGGGGGAGCCGCTGGCCGCGACGGCGCTAGTTGCAGGTGCCGCCCGCGCAGTGGAAGCATTCGCTGTCGCAGTTCCCGCCGGTGCAGAGCGAGATGTTCGGCCCATGGCACGATGGGGAGGAGATGTCGCTCATGTCGCGTTCGTAGCGGATGTCTCCGCACAGGATCGCCGTGTCTCCCGGTGCGGTGTTGTTGATCAGATCCATCCGGTTCAGCTTGTAGCTTGAGCCCGAGGCCGGGATGCCGTGTTGCCACGAGCCGTAGGTGACGTTGGTCGTTGCGGTCGCCACCGGCCAGTTGCCCCAGAAGTAGTGATAGGCGTATCCGACCGGGACCGACTTGTAGGCCACCGAGCTGCCGCGCGTGCGCTTGAACGAGAACGGCCCGTTGCCCTGGCAGTTCGCCGCGAGAAAGTGCTGCCATTGCCCGTTAAGACCGATATAGCCGTCGCCGTGGAAGTTCCCGAGGCGCCCGGCGTAGTAGCGGTTGGTGGCCTGCACCTGATCGCAAGAGAGCAGCGCCGGAACGCACCAGCCTTTGTCCACCGACCCGAGCTGATGGTTGCAGCCGGCGGTGCAGTAGGTCTCCTTGAACGACGTGAAGTTTCCGGAGGTACCGCCACAGCTTGCGGAGCCAAAGACCTGTCCGACCCAGTTCGTGAAAGCCGGCGAGCACGAATGCGGAGTGTCGCTGCCGGTGACGGTGAAACCGCGCAGCGTCTCTTCGTTTTCCCGCCTCAGACGATCTCTTGCATCTTTTTCGAGAGGTGCGAGCCGCTCCATCTGGATGGCATGCCGCACAAGCTCGGGCGGCGGCGCCTGCAGCGGGTCTGCGATGGCAAGGAAGACTTCGAGTGGGGTGTGGCTCTCGACGAACTTGGTCGACACGAGCGGCGGGGTCGGAAATTTCGCGCCGACACCCACCCCGATGCGATCAATCTCGTCGCTGTCGACCGGCTCGAACCACTCGACGAACGAGCCGCTCGTGTCGCCGATTGTCGTGATCAGCCGCGCATGTCCTTCCCCAAGCGCCTCGGGGAATTGCAGGGTCTCGCCCTTCGGTCCCTCGCTGGTCTGGACATATCCCTCCACGGACTGCCCCTCTACAGATTGGAGGTATTCGTCCGGCGGTTGGGACTGTTGGGCAAAGGCAGCCGACACCATGACCAAAGGTGCCGACAGCAGCCGCGCACAAATGCTACGCTTTACGCTTTTCATCGCTGATGCCTCCCGTAATCAAAGCTTCTGTGAAATGAGCATGGCCACGTCGCTTGCCAGGCCATACGGCAGCGCAGGCACTTCATGCGTGCGCCCGATTCTGCTTCTTCTGGCTGCAAGCGCTCTCAAACGAGCACCTAAACGAGCGACGGAAGAAAATCTCAGCATCTTACGGTAGAAATCGAACCTACGCGAATGTGCCGTGGAGCGCAACATGATGGCTTTGGCCGGCATCGGGGTGCGGCGCATAAATCGGCCAAAAGCGTGCCATATGGGCTTTCGGTGGTGCTGCTACCTCTGACAGCCCTGACAGTTGTTGTATTTCAATGGCTTAGGCCGCGTACCGGCCCCTGGCCTTGCGTGGCTGTGGCTGATCTCGGAGGGGTCATGGAAAGCACGCACCGGAGGTCGCTGCATGAGGGAGTGTTCCGAAACAGCGGCTTTGAACTCCCCTCCGCAACAGTCGTGACGGTATCGCTCCATCTTTGCATGCGCCTGATCGAAACGGGGCGTTGGCTTGGCGCTGCGATCGAAGTCGGCCAGCGCGTCCGCGTAGCGGCGCATCACTCCGGCTCCGTCCAAAGCCTTGGCTCAACGCGGCTTTCCGCCACAAGGGGCTCCAGGATCATATAGGCTTCGGGCAAATCTCGGTTCTCAGCAGCGGTGGCGCTGCGCGCCGTTGGTGTACGGAGACTGCGTTTAGTCTCTGTCAGGAGCGCTTCAACAAGCCCGATAAGCGCACCAAAGCTGATCAGCCCTATGCCCGCGAAGACCGCTATCAAGGCAGGGAAGCTGATCGTCTTCAATGAGGCTAGGGAGAGCAGGCCCGTGCAGATCAGCGCCGGTCGGGGCCAAGGCCACCAATCCGTAGGCAGTCAAGATACTGCCGATCGCTGCCGCGATGATTTCTAAGTGCAAGTGCCACCTCGATTCCGTTTCTCCCAACGCCAGGGAAGGGGATGGATCGTGCGGGCGCCAATTTCTCTTTGTAGGTCGGCAGGGTTAATGCGCCGTAATCGTGATTCTACTCCGCGTTGTTTTCGCCGCCGCACCGGCTCGTACCTTCGCGGCGACTGTCGTGCTAGGTCTCCCGCGCTTCTACGTCCGCTCTGAGAGGTCTCAAACCGGTCGCCGCAACGCAGTCGTTGAATCTCTCTGCTGGCGAGTGGAAGTCCAGTGTTTTTCTGGGCCGCTCGTTGAGCTGGCGCGCCACCGTATTGAGTTGGGCTTGCGAGTGGGGAGCGAGATCGGTTCCTCGGGGAAAGTGTCGCGGCAACGAGCTATGCGCGCATTGAGCTATGAGCGCAAAGCGATCGGCCAGGAGGCTGGTGGCCACATCTCGCCGCTCGCCGCCTACGACGCCGACACGGACCTTTTCGTCATCCTCGACGTCTCCCACTACAAATATCCGCCGGCCTGGGTGACGGCGGCGGCACTGTTCGGGCGACATGGGCAGTTCCTCCTGAGGAGCTTGAATCACAACTTCGGCAAGGATGGAATCTCGCGGCTGGTCATTGCATTGAGTTGCGAGCTTCACTCAGACGCTGACACCGAAAAGCCAGCCCACGCCTGCCGTGACAGCCATTGCGAACACTCCCCACATCACCACACGCAGAGTAGCGCGCAAAACGGGTGCGGCGCCCGCCTTTGCTCCCAAAGCGCCAAGAGCGGCCAAAGTGATAACAGTGACAACGAGGACAACTGGAATAATCAAATCTGCGGGTGCCGCAAACGCAGCCAGCAGTGGGATCGCCGCGGCAATGCTGAACGTCACGCCCGAAGTAAACGCGGCCTGAAGCGGGTTGGCCGCGTGTGCCTCTGACAGTCCAAGCTCGTCCCGAACATGGGTGCCAAGCGCATCTTTCTCAGTGAGCTCTTTCGCAACCACAAGGGCAGTCTCTTCACTAAGCCCTTTCTCTTGATAGATGGCGGCGAGTTCGACAAGTTCCGCGTCTGGAAGCTCCCGCAACGCTTTGGTTTCCCGTGCGACGTCGGCCCGTTCCGTGTCGGATTGCGAAGAGACGGATACGTATTCGCCTGCAGCCATCGACATTGCGCCCGCCGAGAGTCCGGCAATGCCCGCGATTATAATCGTGCTCGGGTTCGGATCGGCCGCAGCTACCCCTACTATCAAGGACGAGACGGAAACGACCCCATCATTTGCGCCAAGAACTGCAGCGCGTAACCAGCCGCTGCGAGTGATGTAGTGAGGGTCTCCCGGATGAGCTGACGCTTGAGGCATATTGTTAGCTTTCCGAATTTGAAGCTGAGTTTACGTGTTCAAACAAGCGACGAGAAGAGCGAAGCGGGTGACGGATGTTCGCTATCGCTACCACCCACGTTATCTGTTCACCTTAGACGGGCGAGGATTCTCCCGTGCGGGAAGATCTTGCATGCATCTCAGGGTAGTCCGCTGGTGGCGCCGCTTGCGGTCCGGTTTTCGATAGCGCAACTTCCGCAACCACCCAGCAGGAGACTCGCATGGCCGGCTCCGAAGAGATCAACGCCGACATGCTTGCCTTCTGGGACGGGAATGGCGGCCAAACTTGGGTGACTCGACAGGAGCACACCGACATCACGCTCACGGCGGTGACGGACGCCTTACTCGCCTTCGCCGCGCCGCGCGCCGGCGAACAGGTGGTGGATATCGGTTGTGGCTGTGGCGCGCCCACACTGGAGTTTGCGCGCGCCGTCGGGCCCTCAGGCCGCGTGGCGGCGCTGGATATCTCGGGGCCGATGCTGGCTGAGGGTAAGAGACGCGCGAACGCCGCCGGCATCACCAACATCGACTGGCGCCAGGCCGATCCCGCATCGGCGGCGCTGGACGAGTACGATTTGCTGACCTCGGCCTTCGGCGTGACGTTCTTCGGCGATAGGGTGGCGGCCTTCACCAATATGCGCCGCGGCGCCGACTCCCGACGCGCGCATGGCGCTGGTGGTCTGGCGGACGCTGGCTGAAAACCCTTGGATGGAGGTGCCGATGACTACAGTCGCGCAGCACCTGCCGCCGCGCCCGAAGCCGGTCCCGGACGCTCCCGGAATGTTCGCCTTCGCCGATCCAAAGCACGTCACCGAGGTTCTCACCGCGGCCGGCTGGGGATCGCCGCGCTTCGAGAAGCTCGATATGGACCTCGACATCGCCGCTGGCCGTGGGCTGGAGGAGGCTGTGATTCAGTCAACCCAAATCGGCGCCTTGAACAGTTGGCTGCGCAAGCAGCCGGCAGAAGTCGTCTCGAGAGCCGTCGCTTCCCTCCGCCAGGCGTTGGCGCCGTATGCGGACGGTGTGAGCGTGCGCCTCCCCGGTGCGATGTGGTTGATCAGCAGCGCCCCTGCCTGAACGAGCGCGTTTCCTCGCTACCTTTGTCGCAGTGTAGTTTTGGCGGCTGCCTCAAGGCGCCCATTTATTTCCGGAATCAGAACCGGACATGTGCTCAACCGAGGCGGCTTTCGGCTTGCGTGCTGGCCCGGCGTTTGCGATGCCAGCATCCGATCGGGCGTTCGCCTCAGCTTAGAGCGTCCTCGAAAAGAGGAGTTGAGGAATGGCTGAGACACACAAAGGAACGTGTTTTTGCGGAGCTGTCGAAGTTCGGGTGTCCGGACCGCCCGAGGCAATGGGCTACTGTCATTGCACATCTTGCAGAGAATGGTCGGCGGGGCCAGTCAACGCATTCACGCTTTGGAAGCCGGATGCTGTGGAGGTCACGAAGGGGAAAGAGCATATCGGCCACTACCAAAAGACCGAACGCAGCGACCGGCAATTCTGCACGAAGTGCGGCGGCCACATCATGACGGATCATCCGACTTTTGGCCTGCTCGATGTGTATGCCGCCATCCTACCGAGCCTCAAATTCGCACCGGCGCTCCACGTCAACTACGCCGAGACCTGCCTGCCCATGCGGGATGGACTGCCCAAGCTGAAGGATTTTCCAAAGGAACTCGGCGGTTCCGGAGAAGTCTTGCCGGAATGAAGCGACGCCGTCTAAATTAGAAGATTGGATGTCGCTTGCTTGGTGGTGCAACTTCCGAGTTGGCGCAAAAACCAAGTCACGAACCGGCGCTCAGGAAGTCCGCTCTTGAGGGATAAGCGGACGTCCTGATGGAACTGTCGGGGGTCTGCCTCTGACCCAAGGCGGGCATTCACGCCAATTCAGTCAGTCCCGTAGTCGCAGACGACGCCATATGGCAATCCATTGCTTCAGGACTTCACCGGGATGCACCGAGATCCCGCAGTATTTGAGCTAGTTCGTCATAAGCTGCGAAATTGGCTCTCGACTCCGCCCAGCCCAGCGCCGTCAGTCCGTTGTTGTCCCGAGCATTTAGGTCAGCTCCTTGAGCCAGGAGGTACTCGATAAGCCGAGCATCGCCCACGTTCCCGTACAATTCGGTGCTGGCGGCCAGGATAAATGGCGTGTACCCACGATTGTCTCTCGCGTCGACTTTGGCGCCGCCTTCGACCAGCAATTTGACTACTTCAACATGCCCATGGAACGCGGCTAGGTGAAGCGCCGTTCGGCCAATGACATTCTCATGCTCGTCGATCGCGGCACCATAGCCGAGCAGCAGCGCGACTGCTTCAAGATGCCCCGCCGCTGCGGCGCGTATCAGGGGCGTGCGCGTGTTGCCGGCCCGCGAATCGATCTCGGCATCAAAGTCGAGCAAAAGCGTTATCATGGCGAGATCGCCGAAATCCGCGGCAAGATGCAGCGCGCGTGCACCCTGCAATTCACTTTCCGCTTCGATGTTCGCACCGTGATCGAGCAGCAGAGCCGCTACCGCCGCATCGCCCTGCGCCACCGCAACATGTAGGGCGGTACCAACAACGAAGTCTGACTCCTCGATATCCGTGCCGCCGGTCAGCAACGCTTCGATCGCAGGTCGGTCGCCGACCTTGACGGCGTCATGCAGTGCGCCCGCGCGTGCTGTCGCAGCGTAGCCAATCAACAGGCTGTAGAGGCAGAACGCCGGCAGTCCGCGGGCGGCGCCGAATCCCAACGCCTGAGCCTGTCGAACGACAGCGCCTCGATACAGCGTATTGAAGATCATGCGGCTTCGGGCTCCGGCCGAGAGACACGCCGCATGACGATAGCACTGGGGCGAGCCAAGTGTCCACGTTTGCCCACAGTGTGGTTGGTGGCTTTCGTCAAGGCGCTCACCTTTTGCTTGTTGGACCCTGGCCGAAGATCATTTCGACCTAGTCCATTGCGAGAAGATGTCGACTGAACACCTCCGTCGCCGCCAAGTGCAGCGCGTGACCTTCCGCTGCTGGCGCTTTTCTGCCGGTTTCGAAATACCGCGGGGACGCCTCCGTTGCGCAGGAAACCGGACATCACGTTCTACGGAGCCGACGGGGACTTTTGACCCTCTGCGGACGCTCGATCGTGGCCTGATCTTTGTGTCTCCTGCTCCCTCCACGGTGGGTAGCAGATGGGCTTCCGAGACATGCCAAATCGCAATCCGTCCAACACCGGTGCGTTCGCTTGTGCGAAAACTGTATCCCGACCTTCCGTCAATAATCGAAATGAGCCGAACCGCGCCCCGCGGAAGAGGACGCCATGCGCTGCTACGCGTCCAATTGCCGATCGCTAACGCTTTCCGGGCAATTATTCTTGGCTGCCTCACTTACTTGGCCGCCAAGGCCGTGATCTTGCCGAGCATATCGGCCATCACCTGCAGGACTGGCGCATGGGCGCAGCCGACGGCGTTTCAGCTATTGGCTGTGGCGGCAATCCAGCCAACGACGCGTCGTGCGTCGCGTCCGGCACCGGCGACCATTGTCGAAGACACTGCGTACTGGAAATGAAGCCCGGCAAAGTAGAGCCCTTGCGTGTCCGTCGATTTGCCGAACCGGTGTCGGGGCGAGCCGTGGTCGTCGAGAACCGGCAATGCGATCCAGTCGAAACCCGGATGGAAGCCGGTGCACCAGATGACACTGGCGAAGGGAACCTTCGTTCCGTCTTCGGACACGGCCTTGCCGTCCTTGATGCCGGTGATCTTTCCGATCCGACGGACACCGGCGCGCTCCAGTTGACCGGGGCGCGTGCGGATCAGCGGCATGCCGTGGTCATGCATTTTGGCGCGGAACTTCCGGCCCATTGGCGTCCGCATCGTCAGGACATGATGGAACATGCCCCGAATGACGAGGCGAACCAGCAGTTTTCGCCCCATGAAACCGGAAATTTCGAAAGGCACATGTCCGACGTCACGGCCGGCCAGATAAACTTCGTGCGATCGGACCAGGTCCATTGCGATTTCGGCGCCCGAATTGCCGGCACCGACCAAGAGCACCGGGCCGTCCTGAAGCTGGGCGGGGTTCCGGTATTGGTGGGAATGGATCTGAACGACATGCGCGTCCAGGTCGCGTGCAAATTCCGGTAAGCGCGGCTTCTGATAGCTCGCCGCCGCGACCACGACCTGATCCGCCTCGTAGGCGCCGCCGGTAGTTTCCACGCGATAGCGACCGTTCGCCTTGAGGAGACGCTCGACGTAGGTGTCCAGGCGCACCGGAAGATTGAACCTTTCGGCGTAGCTTTCGAGGTAGTCTGCCATCTGGTCCTTGGTGGGGAAGGTATCCTTGTCCGCGGGAAAGCGGAAACCGTCTAACCCGTCGAACTTCGCTGGGGTGAAAAGCCTCAACGAATTCCATCGGTTTCGCCAGACATCGCCAACCCTGGAAGCGCCGTCGAGAATGACGAAGTCGATACCCTTTTGCTTCAGGTGATACCCGACCGAAAGCCCGGCCTGGCCTGCCCCGATCACGATGACATCGTGCCGCTCGGACATTGCCATGGCCGTGTCTTTCGCGGATGGCGCTGGGAAGGCGCCGGGCTGGGTTCTCAGAAGATTTCCCGTTTCAACCAGGTCCGCCGGATGGCGGCCGGCATACGTCCTTTCGGTTGACGGCGCAGTCGTGGACTCGGTGCCCATGATCCCTCTCCAGTCTTGTGTTCATTCTGGAGACGAGTTTGGGCAGGTCACCGCCGGCATTCATCGTGAGGACGACCCATTCCGAAAAATTCTGCGAATGGGGCATTCTACGCATCGCTGCGAGGGTCAGATCGCGCCGGTCTTCAACGCTTTCGCGACGGCGGCGGCCCGCGACGACACGCCGAACTTGCCGAAGATGTTCTCGACATGGCGGTTTACCGTCTTGGGGCTGAGCCCAAGTTCTCCGGCAATCTCGCGGTTCGTACCGCCGTGGGCCATCAGCGCCAACACCTCCAGCTCGCGCGCGGTCAGGTTATCCGCGCCGGGCGATTTAGTCCCCGTGCGGATCTTGCGGATTCGCGCGAGATCGGGTTCGGCGCCGACCTTCCGGAATAGCTTCTCCGCCGCATCGAATTCCATATCAGCGCTTTGCAAGTCGCCAAGCTTTGCGCAGCACTGGGCGATGTCGACGCCAAGGCGGGCCACCAGATAGGGCGCGCCGAACTCGGACCAGTAGCGCCGGGCGCGGCTCATCCCGACCACGGCATCGGCGTATTCGCCGCGTGCCATCGCGAGGGATCCGCATCCCTGATCGGCGACGCGGGCCAGGATTTCCGTGCCAAAAAGCTCTGCGATCTTGGTCATCTCGGCGCAAAGCTTTTCGGTCGTATCCAGATCACCGCATGCAATGAAAATCTCAATCCCCGCCGGCAAGAGAGCGGTTTTTCGGGGCATGTCGGCGGCCGTCTCAAGCGCGCGGCTGATCATCGCGGCCGCTTCGTCGTGCCGACCCTGCGCAAGTCGGAGCAGGGCAAGTCCGGGCTGTGGGTCGATCCCGATCTCGCCCGCCTGGCGATACTCGGCTTCGGAGACCTTGGACGAGCCGCGCAGCCGCAGGATTTCGCCGCGCCGATAGGCGGCGGTGGCTATAGCGGTCTGTTCGGTCGTGCCTTGCAGCTCGTGTCCTGCGCGCTCGGCTTCCGCGAAGGCTTCGTTCCAGTTGCCCTCAAACTGCAGAACCTCGGCCCGGTGGACCAGGCAGACGCCGTTGAAAGCCCTTGCTTGTGGGTTTCGCCGGCACCAGTCATTGAGGATTGCCGTCCATTCGCGTGCTCGCACCATTTCGAGAACGCGGCAGCATGAGGCGACGACTTCGCAATAGACGACGCCGCACACCACGGGCGAGAGGCGCTGGCTGTTGGCCAGCAACATCGCCTCGTCGATCGGAACATAGCCCTCGTCGATCCGTCCCAGCCGGAACAGGATGCCCCCCTTGATGCTTCCGGCCAGCGCGATCAGGTCCGGTTCGTCTGCGTGCTCCCCGAACGCAATTGCCTTGTCGGCAACTTCAATGGCCCTGTCATAAACGCCCTTGCCGCGGTGCATGTAGACCTGCGGCAGCAGTAGATAGCCCCGCTGCACACAGTCCGGCGGAGTCTGCTCAACGTGTTTCGCGGCGCGCTGAAGCCATCCAGACCCGAGCCCGACCTCGCCGATCAGCATGTTCCGAAGCCCGCTCCAGAATGCCGCACGCGCGCATTCTTCGTGATCCCCGTTGGCGGAGTGGTGTGCATAGACACGTTCGAGCGTTGCCAACATCACGCGATCCTGCGCCGAAACGCCGGCTGCCCAGACCAGCGCATCGAGGTCGTCGATCTCAAGCTCGCACCCCGCGTCCGCTCGCAGAAACAGTTCGGTCGCGTCGGCCCATGCGCCGGTCTCGTATGCGTCCCTCGCGGCTTGAACTGTTTTGGAAGGGGTCTGAGGCATCTCGCGAAGCAAACTACACGACCGTGGGGATTCAGAAAACCTGATACCGGCTTTGCCGGCTTCAGCTAACCGCTCGAAGCCATAGTTCGGGCAGACTTGGCCAACTTCTGAGTTCTAGTAACCTCTGAGCGTGTCGAGTTCCTCAAGGGCGCTCCGCGAGACGCCGGGCTGGCTGTGGGCCGAGTTCGACTGCCATCCCTTCGGCTGTGCGATTGAAAGCGCGATGGATGCCGACGGCAACAAGACGGGCGGCCGTCAGAAGGGCACCCCGAACAAGGCGACTGCCGAGGTGCGGGAACTGGCGCTTAGGCATGGGCCGGAGGCGATTCAAGAGCTGGCGCGGCTTTCACGAGAAGCTGCAAGCGAAACGGCACGCATCTCTGCTATCGGCATGCTGATCGACAGCGCCTACGGACGGGCACTGCCCGGCCGCATGCTCCACATCGATTTGCCCGACACGTCGACGGTCGAGGGCGCGAAAAGGGCTGCCGCTGTGATCGTTCGATCGGCCGCGTCCGGCGAAATCACCCCAGGCGAAGCTGCCGATCTTTGTTCCATCTTGGATGCGCAGCAGCGAGCCATCGAGTTAGCGGACGTTGAGGAGCGCGTCAGGCAACTAGAGCAGAAGAACAGATGACTCGCGCGCGTCTACGTGCCCGCTCGCTCGACTGGAGGCAGCTAAAGGTCGGGCTCCTAGTTTTCTGTTGTGGGACGGCGGCGACGGCCACGACCTGGACGCCCAGGTAGCCGTACTGACGGAACAGGGACTCCACGTCGTCAGAATCGGCTGGGAGGGACGGATCGGGCGTCCGTCGCCGGGCAGCGAATCCCTCGCGTCGAAGCTGCGCTGAGCCTCTTGAATATCGTTGCCGGTTTCGACGATGTCGCGGTGGCGGGCTGGCTACGGCCGGCCGTACTTCTGCTTGTACTCGTCATAGCTGTGCACCAGGCCCTTCGGACCCCAAGCGACGTGCGCCATCGAGCTGTGCCGGCGATTTAGGTCGAATCGGATCGGGCCGGTGCCCTTGGCGAAGCCGGCGACATTCTCCGCCTCGTGGAACACCCAGCCGTTCGGAAGCACGGTGATTATCTGGTGCTCGGCATCGGTGACCGGGTTGCGGATCGGCTCGCTGTGTGCGCGCACCGTGTTCGCCACTTCAATCTTAGCAGTGCGCTTGTCGAGATCCCACTCGAAGGTTATCGGCGCGAACAGCGGGTCCTTAATGGTCTCGACAATCACCGAGAAGATTTGAAACACGGTGCCGACCGATTGGTCCTCGCCCGACAGGATGTAGAAGATCGCATCTCTCTGTGCGTCGCTAGCAGTCTCATTGATGATCGGGTGCATCACGCCTTCGCCGTGGTGGATCGCGCGCGGGAAGTAGAAGGTCGCGAGCACCGTCAGGCCGTCGAGCTTGACATCGTCGCAATACCCCTTGTCGATTTCGAACCCGACCATGCCGGTGCAATGGCCGTGGGTGGGGTCGGCCATGGATTCACACGGACAGCCGAGGTCACAACTGCAATATTCGATATATTTGGCTTCGATCAACCAATCGCGGGCCATGATCGCCCTCCTTTGGTCGGCATTCCCCGGGTCCATTGGAGTCTCAGATTGAACGGCAACTCCCCCCGTTCGATCGACCGGACGATACATGAGCCTGCTGAGAAAAGCGAAGGCCGAACGGGCCAGGACCACACGCGGCGTATCTGCGGCATTGAAGCGGCATGGAACGCCACGCGGCGCGCGCCTGAGTTTCTGGTCATCTTGGATTTCGGAGGCCGCAGAGCGGCGGTGACAATACCGCCCAATACGCGTGTGCCGGACGCGCTGCGCGTTCGCTTCGCCGTGCAATGGCCGTGCCCGCTCCATTCGCTTCGCTCCCGTGTTGGCATGCACGCGCTGGGTCAGCCTCCGCTGGGTGATTACCTGTCGTACGTCCGAAAGACGGTTCTGGACGGCGGTGCCTCGGATCGCGCCGAGCTGGTCAATGAGTGGCGGACGGCAAACGACCGGTTCTACGATTTGGAGGAGAATGAGGCGGGCTTTGCCGACGGTGGTGAGCTACGCGACCTTGATCCTTCCCTTACGCCGCTCATGGCGGAGATCGAGCGCAATGTGCGCTTCGCGCGAGCTTTCGATTCGCTGCCATCGCGGTTCGCCATGGTCTGCCTCCTGGGAATGCCCTCGAAGTGAGTTAGAGTTTTCCGCGCCATTTCCTTGGCTGGGAGAAGGAGCGGAGAGCGATGAAGGCATCGCAGTTCACGGATGCGCAGAAGGCGTTCATCATCAAGCAGGGTGAGGACGGGACGCCGGTGGCGGAGATCTGCCGCAAGGCGGGGATCAGCCAGGCGACCTACTTCAATTGGAAGAAGAAGTATTCGGGCATGATGCCGTCGGAGATGCGGCGGGTGCGCGAGCTCGAGCACGAGAACGCGCGGCTGAAGAAGATCGTGGCTGATCTCACGCTCGACCGCGAGATGTTGCAGGACGTCATAAAAAGAAAGCTCTGAGGCCTGTCCGGAAGAGAGCGCTGGTCGACGCGCTGCGATCGGAGTGGGTGATCTCGATCCGCCGTGCCTGTGCGGCGATCCGGTTCGACCCGAAGACCTACCGATACAAGTCGCGTCGATCCGGTCAGGCCGCTCTGGAACAGCGGATCAAGGAGATTTGCCAGACCCGCATGCGCTTCGGCTATCGGCGTGTGCATGTCCTGCTCAGGCGGGAGGGATGGGAGATTAATCACGAAGAGGACCTACAGGATTTACAAGGAGTTGGGCATGCAACTCAGGAACAAGACGCCGCGGCGGCGGGTGAAGGCCAAGCTCCGCGAGGACCGCGTCGAGGCCATCGGACCCGAACGATGTCTGGGCCATGGACTTCGTGCACGACCAGCTGGCCACCGGGCGCAAGATACGCGTTCTGACCGTCGTCGACACCTTCTCGCGCTACTCACCGGCGCTCGATCGCGAGGTTCAGCTACCGCGGCGAGGACGTGGTCGCGACCCTTGAGGGGGTCTGCTCGCAGCATCGGCTATCCGAAGACGATCCGCGTCGACCAGGGCTCGGAGTTTATCTCGCGCGACATGGACCTGTGGGCCTACCGCTACGGCGTCACGCTCGACTTCTCACGGCCCGGAAAGCCGACGACAACGCCTTCATTGAAGCGTTCAATGCTCGGCTGCGGGCGGAATGCTTGAACGCCCATTGGTTCCTGACGCTTGCGGACGCGGCGGAAAAGTTGGAGGCTTGGCGCAGAGACTACAACGAACAACGGCCACACGGCGCCATCGGGAACAAGGTCCCGGCAGCGCTCATGATATCGGCACACGCAGCCAGCCCGTGATGCCGGTTAAGGCCGGAAAAATCTAACCGCCGCCGAGGGCGCGTTGGGGGGCACACCAAAACCTGAACAGACTCTCCTTATGAGTGGGTACCCTTCGGGGGCAGGGTCAGTTGGTTTGATCTTTATAAGGCCCATGAGGCTCTCAGAGGTAACGACCTTGCCCAGGGTGCTTTCGAACGCCGAGAGATCGCGGTAACCCGGACTGCGAACGCGCTCTACCGACATCGGACGGGCAGCTATCAAGCGCCGACCAATCCAATGGAGATCGAGCAGGCGCGAGAACTAATCGCGAGGATGAAGGGTGCTGCAAGACGCTGAGGCCCCCGCTGTTCACCTTCATCCGCCCAATTTTCAGGGGGAATTTCCGGGCCGCCTGCCAGAAATCGGCCCAAACCCCGCGCGTTGCCTGAATTGTTTGGCCTCCGCTCCCTCCGCCATACATCATTGTTTCAATTGATTATTGTTGGCCTCGCTGGCGGGAGCCGGCGGACGATCCGATCGAACCCTTTCACCGTGTCGAAGCCGCCATTTCTTTCAGGGATACCCGGTCGACCTTGCCCGTCGCGTTGAGCGGCATTTCGTCGAGAAATACGATCTCGTCGGGCGCCTTGTAGCCGACGCGTTCACGGGAAAATCTGATCAGCTCCTGCATCGAGGGCGGTTTTGCCGACGGATCGAGTTTGACATAGGCGCGCACGTTCTCGCCGTGCATCGGGTCCTGGATGCCAACCACGCCGGCGCTGGCCACAGCGTCGTGTTCGAGCAGTGAAGCCTCCACCTCCTGCGGGCAGATGTTCGAGCCATCGTGGATGATGATCTGTTTCAGGCGACCGTGGAACCACAGATAGCCGTCTTCGTCGGCGCTCATCACGTCGCCGGTATCCAGCCAGCCATCGACGATCGTTTCGTGCGTCGCGTCGGGATTGCCCCAATAGGACACCATGTTGCCGGCGAACCTGATCCAGAGACGCCCGTCCGCGCCGGTTGGGACTTCGCTGCCATTGGAGTCGCGCAGCGACGCCCGGTAGCCGGGCGCAAGGGGACCGACGGAGCCGATCTTCGACGCATCGGTCGGATTGACCGTCGGAATGCCGATCTCCGTCATGCCGTAATCCTCGTCGATCGCAATGCCCGCCATCGATGTGAACTCCGCTTCAAGAGCCGCGGAGACCTTGTCGCCGCCGGAATAGCAGGCCTTCACGGACGCAAAGTCCTCGTGGCGGGCGCCGTGATCGCGGACAAGGGCATAAAGCGCGGACGGCAGCATCCACATTTTGGTCGGCCGCTCCGCACGCAGCAGCGGCAGGATTTCGTCGCCATCGGAAGTGCGCGCCGTCACGATCTTCCCGGCGGCGGCGAACGTCATCATGGACAAATGGTGCCCGCCGACATGCGATATGGACCCGCCGGGCAGCATGACGTCCTCCGGGCCCATTTCGAAGCTCCGGACGGCGCTGGCGACGATCCAACCCAGCGTATCGAAGCTGTGACAGACCCCCTTCGGCTTACCCGTGCTGCCGGAGGTGAAGAAGATGATCGCGGGATCGTCACCTCTTGGCGGCGGAAGATCGCGAGCCGGATCGCCTTCGGTCAATGATCGGAAGCTTGGCTCGCCGCCGGCGCCATCGTCGCCAAAACCGATCAGGCCAAGCGGCAGCTTGTTCGCGAGCTTGCTGGACGCCAGGTCCTGCCGACGCTCGTCATGGGCGAGGAGAATCTTGGCGCCACAGATGCCGAGCGCGTGGTCGATTTCGGGCGCCATGTAGCGATAGTTCAGGGGCACCGCGACGAGCCCGCACTTCATGCAGGCGAGGTAATGGACAAGCAGCTCGGTCCGGTTCGGCATGAACGAGGCGATGCGGTCGCCCGGCGCCAGGCCAAGATCGAGGTAGCTTTCGGCGAGGCGGCTTGAAACCGAATCCAGCTTCCGCCACGTCCAGCGGCGGTTGCGTGATACCAGCGCCTCGGAATCCGGCTTCGCTTCGAGACCTTTTCTCAGGATCCCCGCCAAATTCGTTGGGCCGTCCAGCGGCGGTCCGGAAATCGGCATGGCTGTCGTCTCCCTCCCAATCGGGTTGCTTACACCACGTCCGACAGGAAACTCTATCGGGCTCGGGAGCGCTTTGAGATCACATCTTAGCGGCCGGAGAGCGCCGGCTGGAATTGCAGAACATCACTCACAACGGGGCATAAGGCGGCCAGCGCCAAAGCGCCGAGCCCGGACCGCCATACGGCCCGTCATCAAATCCTTCCGAACTCGGCGAGGAGATCCTCCACTGTCTTACCCTTCGCCACCCAGGCGCGGGTCTTCTCCTCCCGCTCCGCCTGGTCACGCGCCAGCTCGACGATCTCTTCCGCTTTGGCGACGGGCACGACGGTGACACCGATCACGTCGGCAACGATGAAGTCGCCGGGATAGACGACCACACCGGCACAAGCGATCGGCACGTTGATCGAAAGCTCCTCCTTGCGGCCGGAGAACATCGTGTGCGTTCCGCGCGCGGTGATGGCGCGCGTCCAGATCGGCCAGCCTATGTCCTCCAGCTCGTCGGTGTCGCGGCCAGCTCCATCGACAATCATGCCGCGGATACCGCGATTCTTGGCGAGCCGGCCCATCAGCCCGCCGCAAACCGACGTCTCCGTGTCGCCGCCGGCATCGACCACGATGATGTCGCCTGCCTGCCCCATTTCGAGCGCCTTCAGCGGATCGACGAGGTCGCCCTTGGAGAGCTGCACGGTGATAGCCTGACCGACCGCTTTCGCCTTGAATGGCGGCTTGATTGCGCTGTCCATCACGCCAGTCCTGTACAACACATCCGCGAAGACGCAGGAGGCCGAATAGCACTTCGCCACCGCGTCGAACTTCGCGAGCAGATCCGGACGCCGCTCGAAGTCGTTGAACTCTTTCAGCATGGAAACCTCTTTGTGCACTAGCCGGCGGCCAGCGTCGGCAGCACGACGTTGTTGACGGGATTCTTCGGGCGCTCGCCGCTCAGGACGCGGGCGACCTCGCTCGCCGCCGTCTCCCTCGCGAGCCGGATCGACTCCTCCGAGTAGTAGGCGACGTGCGGCGTGACGATGACGTTCGGAAGCGAGAAAATCGGATTGTTCTTCGGGTCCCAATGCTTGCGCTTTGCCGGCTCCTCTTCCGGATCATCGAGCCCCGCGCCTGCGACGCGCCCCGCTACGATCGCGTCGTAGAGCGCCTTGTTGTCGACCGTCGGGCCGCGCCCGGTATTGACGATGACGACGCCGGGCTTGACCCGCGCGAACTCCTCCGGCCCAAGGAAATGCCGCGTCTCCTCGGTCATCGGCACCTGCATCATAATCGCGTCGGCGCGCCCGAGAAGCTCATCCTTGGAGACCTGCTCCGCTCCCTTCCGCTTGACGAAGTCGGCGGAGAGATAGGGATCGTAGACGACGATCGTCACGCCGAAGGCGTGCGCGCGCTCCGCGATCGCCTGACCGATATGGCCGAAAGAGACGATGCCCATCGTCCGGCCGCGGAGCCGCGGCACGGGCCGCGCCGCCTTCCAGTGCCAGATGCCCTGATGTGTCGCGCGGTCGTACTGGAAGAGCTTGCGGGTCAGCGCCAGCCACAGCGCAATGGCGTGATCGGCGACCTCCTCGGTGCAGTAGTCGCGCACGTTGGTGACGAGGATGCCGTGCGCGGTAGCGGCCTCCACGTCAACGATGTCGACGCCGACACCGAAGCGCGCGATCACCTTGCAGCGCCGCATCGCGCCAATCGCTTTCGCGCCGACGCGCTCGTATTGATTCATCACCGCGTCGCAGTCGCCCATATGCGGGATGAGGTCGTCCTCGCTCTTCGCCTGCAATGCAACCACTTCCGCGCCGATCGGCTCAAGGATGGCGCGCTCTATGTCGTTGTCGCCGTAGTCGAAATCGGTGATGACCACTTTGAAGCGCGGCATCGGTTGCGGCACCTCAAACGTAAGCCGCTGACGAGTAGGTCAGCTCGTAGGAGTGGCTGTAGAGCTCGAAGATGTTGCCGAACGGGTCTTCGCAGTAGACCATCCGGTAGGGCTTCTCGCCGGGATAGTAGTAACGCACCTGCTTCATGCGCTGCTTGCCGCCGTGCTTCTTCACCTTCTCCAGCAGCGCCTCGAGGTCCGGATCCTGGACGCAGAAGTGAAAGGTGCCCGACTTCCAGTATTCGAAATTGTTCTCGCGCTTCTCGGCATTGGGGAACTCGAATATCTCGATGCCAATGCCGTCGCCGGTGGAGAGATGTGCGATGCGGAAAGAGCCCCACCCCTCGCCGAAGACGTCGTCGCACATCTGCCCGATGGCGCTGTCGTCCTGCTTGATCGTCGTCGGACCCATGATGACGTAGAGGCCGAAGACCTCTGAGTAAAACTCAACCGCCTTGTCGAGATCGGGGACGGAGATGCCGATGTGGGAGAAGGTCACGGGAGCCATGTCTGAGCCTCGTCAGGTCTGCGGTTTGGTGCCGAACAGGTTTTGCAGCGCGGCGCCGATCTCGTTCCGCCACATGTCGATGCCGACGGCGAGCACGATGATCGCGCCGATGGTGACGTTCTGCGCCGAGGTCGGCACGGCGTTCAGGTTGAGCGCGTTCTGTACGATGACGATGGTCATCGCGCCGATCACAGTGTTGATCACATGGCCGCGCCCGCCGGCGAGGCTGGCGCCGCCAATCACGGCCGCGGCGATGGCGGAGAGTTCCAGCCCCACACCGTAGTTCGGCGAACCGGAATTGAGGCGCGCCGTCATGAGCACGGCGCCAACGCCCGCCGCCAGACCGGCGATAGCGAAGGCAAGAAGCTGCGTCAGGCGCACGTCGATGCCGGAGAGGCGCGCGGCGTTCGCGTTGCCCCCGACAGCGTAGATCTGCCGCCCGAGGGCGGTATAGCGCAAGAACCAGAAGGCCAGCGCATAGAGCGCGACCACGTAGAAGAGCGGCAGCGGAATGCCGGCGACCGTGCCGTAGAAGAGAACCTCGATATTGGGCGACACAGAGAAGATCGGCGAGCCGTTGTTGAACATGAAGGCGACGCCGCGGAAGGCGGAGAGCGTCGCGAGCGTCGTGATGAAGGAGGGGATGCGCAGATAGGCGGCGAGCACGCCGTTTATCAGCCCGAGCAGGATTCCGAGCACGAGCACCGCGATGACCGCCGCGAAGAGCGGCCAGCCGAGCGTCTTGGCAAGCGTGGCGAAAACCATGGTCATCAGCGCGATCGCCGAGCCGGGCGAAAGGTCGATGCCGCCGGTCAGAATCACGAGCGTCGATCCGATGGCGACAATGGAGACGATGGAGACCTGCAGCGCGAGGTTCGAGAGGTTGCCCTGATCGAGAAAGCGGTTGGTGGTCGCCGCGACGATGATCGCGACCAAGATCATGGCGCTGAGCGCCCCGGCGATCGGGCTGGAGAAGATGCGGCTCATGCGGGGGTCCCAAGCGAAGCGCCGGTCGAGGCGCGGACGAGGGCAGTGGCGTCGAGCTCGCCGGGTCGGTGGATGCCGACCATGCGGCCATGGCTCATGACGCCGACGCGATCGCTCATCGAAAGCAGCTCCTCGTCGTCTGACGAGATCAGGATGACCCCCTTGCCGGAGGCGGTCAGCCCATTGATCAGGCGATAGACCGCGACGCGCGCGCCGATATCAATGCCCTGCGTCGGCTCGTCGAGGATGAAGAGGTCAGCGTCGGCAAAGAGCCATCTGGCGACGACGATCTTCTGCTGGTTGCCGCCGGAGAGGTAGCCGACCTCTTTGGTCTCTGCCGCCGGCGTGATCTCAAGTGCGCGCACCAGCTTCCGTCCTGCTTCCCGCTCGCGTGTCGGGCTGATCAGGCCGTGGCTGCCCAACCGGCCGAGCGCGGCGGAGGAGATGTTCGGAAAACCGGCGAAGTTGAAGAAGAGACCGTCGGCCTTGCGGTTTTCCGGGACCAGCGCAATGCCCGCTCTGATCGCCTGCTTGGCGCTCGAAAAACGCACCGGCGCACCCTTGAACTCAATTGTGCCCGCGAGGATCGGATCGACGCCGAAAAGTGCGCGTGCCAATTCGGTTCGGCCCGAGCCGAGCACGCCGCCGATACCGAAAACTTCGCCGCGACAAACCTCGAAGCTCACATCGAAGACACGATTGCGCGTGGTGACGCCGCTGACGCGCAGGAGCACTTCGTCGGTGGCGTTCCGCTCCTTCGGATAGTGCTCGCCGACATCGCCGACCATGGTGCGAACCATGAAAGGGACGGAGACTTCGGAGTTCTCGGCGGTCGAAGCGACGCTGCCGTCCTTCAAGATGGTGGCGCAGTCGACCAGGTCGACGACCTCATCGAGACGGTGGGAAATGTAAAGGATCGCGCGTCCCTGCGCCTTCAGGCGCCTCAAGAGATCGTGGAGGCGCGCGATCTCGCCGATGCCGAGCGCCGTCGTCGGCTCGTCGAGGATGATGATCGACGCAGCGGCGGCAAGCGCCTTGGCGATTTCGACGATCTGCTGCTCCGCGACGGAAAGCTTGCCGACGACCGCGCCGACGTCGATGCGAGCGTCGATCTCCGCGAGTACCTTTGCCGCCGCCTCGCGCAACGCCTTCCAGTCCACTTGGCCGCGGTTTCTCGGAAGGCGGCCGAGATAGATGTTCTCCGCGACCGTGAGGCTTGGAACAAGAGAGAATTCCTGAAAGACCGTCGCGACCCCGGCGGCACGCGCGTTGCTCGGATTGGGAAGCACAATCGGCGAGCCCTGCCGCAGGATGGAGCCGCCATCCGGTTGGTAAACGCCGCAAAGCATCTTGATCAGCGTCGACTTGCCGGAGCCGTTGGCGCCGATCAGGCCATGAATCTCGCCAGCGTAAAGACGCAGCGAGATCCCGTCGACGGCGGTGACGCCGGCGAAGCGCTTGATGAGGCCGACCGCCTCCCATACGGGCACGCCTTGCCGCATAGTCTTGCCTGGGCTGAGAAGGGACCGCCGGCGACGGCGGCCCCTTCGTCGCTTCGTGGACTCAGTAGGACTTGGAAGGCTTCGGATAGAGCGATGCCTCGTCCCTTAACACCGGCAGCACATTATCCTTGTCGACGATCGTTGTCGGCGTCTCGACGAATCCGCCGGCAAATTTGCCGTTCAGCGTATCCATCGTGACCTGAAACGCGATCTGACCCATGACGAACGGAGTCGTGTTGACCGTCCCGGTCACATCGCCCGCGGCGATCGGCTCCAGGCCAGCGCCAGTGTCGCCGTCGTTGCCGAGCAGAATGAGATCCGTCTTGCCAAGCGACTTCGCCGCTTGGGCAACGCCAAGGATCATGTAGTCATTCGCGGCGAAGACGACGTCGACGTCGGGATGCGCCTGCAACAGGTCCATGCCCGCGGTGTTTCCGCCCTCCACGTTCCAGCCTCCGGGAATAGATGCCACGATATCGATACCGGGCTGATCCTTCACGGCGTCGAGGAAGCCGCCGACGCGCTCGGTCGAGTGGTACCCGGGAAGCCCCTCGATGATGCCGACCTTCGCCGGCTTGCCATCAAGTTTCTTCAGCAGATAGTCGCCGATCTTGTGCGTGCCATTGCGCTGGGAATAGCCGACGACACCGTCAACGGGCGTCGGAAAGTCGGCGATATCCGAATTGACGATAATCACCGCGATGCCGGCATCCACCGCTTTTTTGACAAGAGGCGCGGCGGCCGCCTCGTCATGCGTGGAGAGGACGATCGCGTCGACGCCACGCGTGATCACGTCCTGGATCATGCCCATCTGGCCGTTGATGTCGGCGCCCGATTGCGGCGCGAGCATGAAGGTGTCGACACCGGCCTTCGCCGCCTCGGCTTTTATCCCCTCGCCGATGGCGATGTAGTAGTTGAACTCCGTTGCTGGCGGCATGTAGGCAATCGAAATGTCACCATCGTTCTTCAACCGCGTGACGTCGGCCTGTGCCTCCGGATCGAGCGGTTGTGGCGCCGGATAATCGACAGCGAAGGCGGCGCTCCCGGCGATTCCGAGCGCGGCGCCGACAAGGCACCCAATCAGCTTCTTCTTCATGGCATTCCTCCTTCTTCTTCCTTCTTCGCGTCGCCCTATCCGGCGAACGGCTGATCAATCAGGCCCTTCACCCCTGGCCGGACCGAAAACAGGCTTCCTGAATGCGGCTCGCGTTTTAGGAGCTCTGCGCTCGATCCGAGTCGCGAGGTGGTGATGAAAAGAATGTCGAGGTCCGGCCCACCAAAGGCGGTACATGTCGGCTTGGCGACGGGGACGTCGATCGTGCGGTCGATGCGCCCATCCGGTGCGAAGCGCTCCACGCGGTATCCTTCCCAGACCGCGTTCCAGATGAATCCTTCCGCATCGACGCAGGAGCCGTCGGGCACGCCCTTGCCTTTCGGCAGTGCGGCGATCGCCCGCTTCGCGCCGACGTTTCCGGTCTTTGTGTCGTAGTCGAAGGCGACGATCTCGCATGTCGGCGAGTCGGTGAAATACATGGTGCGGCCGTCGGGACTGAAGCAGGTGGAGTTCGCGCAAGCGACGCCCCCGAAGAGCTTTACCGGTTTCAGATCCGCGTCGACGCGCCACACCGACGAGAGTGGCTTCAGGTCCCGCTCGTCCATCCCACCGGCGACGAATCGGCCCTGACGGTCGGTGCGCCCGTCGTTCAGTCTTGTCTGTGGCAGGTCAGGCTCAAAGGGCGCGATGTCGTCCCTTCGCCCGGTCTTCGGGTCAAAGAAGGCGAAGCCATCGGCGAACGCCGCGAGCACGGTGCCGTCGGCGCGCGGGGCGAAACAGCAGATGCGGTCCGGCGCTTCGAAGCTCTCCGATTTCCCGCTTATGGGGTCGAAGGCCCAAAGCGCCTTGCCGTCGATGTCGGTCCACCAGAGTCGCCCATCGCGCGCATTCCACAGCACGCCTTCACCGTGCTCGTTGCGGCAATCGACGACGATCTCGGCCTTCAAGCGCTTCCTCCCGGCGTCGTTGGATTGACGCTCTTCTCTGTTCACTATATCGTATCTGATATACCAGTCAACGGAAGCCGTGGAGCTTTCGACGCAGGAGGGAAAAGCCGTGCGGCCTATCGAACGACCCGAGTCGCTCACCGAGAGCGCCGTGAAGCGGCTGCGGGCGGCGATCGTGTCGGGCGACCTTGCGCTCGGGCAACCGCTGTCGGAGCGACAGCTGGCGGAGCTCCTGGAAATTTCGAAGACGCCCGTGCGCGAGGCGCTCGCGCAGCTTCGGCTGGAGGGGCTCGTTCGCATCCTGCCGCAACGTGGCGCCTTCGTTTTTACACTCAGTCAGAATGAGGTGGTCGAAATCTGCGAGCTGCGTCAGGCGCTCGAAGCGAGCGCACTGCGCCAGGCGATGGAACGGAACCCGGCCAAGTTCTGCGATGCACTCGGCGCGGTGGTTTTGAAGATGCGCAAAGCGCGCAAGCGGCGCGACGAGAAGGCCTATCTGAACGAGGACACCAACTTCCACCTGTGCTTCTTCAGCCACTGCGGCAACACGCTGATGGAAATGAACTACGGAATGTTCGTCGGCAAGATCGCGGCGCTGCGCACGCATCTTGCTCATAAGCCCCAGCACACCGAGCTTTCCTTCCTGGAGCACGAGCAGATGCTGGAATCGGTCGCAAGCGGCGACGTGGCAGCGGCGCTTGCGGTGCTCGACGTCCATATTGCGCGGACAAAGGAGACCTATTCGGCCGGCATCATCGATATCGCCGCGGCGGACATGCCGCCGGAGCGGCGGACGGGCACCTGATGCCCGCCGTTCTCTCCGCAAGAGGGATATCGAAGCGCTTCGGCGCGACCCTCGCCCTCGACGATGTCTCGTTCGATCTTGCCGCCGGCGAAGTGCACGCGCTCGTCGGGGAGAACGGCGCCGGCAAGCTCGGGCTGCATTTCGCGCGGCTCTTGGCGCGGCACGGCGCATCCGCGACGCTGGCGGTTCTTGAGGACGAGAAGAGAACCTGGGTCGATTCGAAAAGAGAGCTTCCAGAGCACGCCCTCACGTAACGAGAGGGTTTCCGCATAGGTTCAAGTCGCGGCTTTCTGGTTAAGTGAAAGTTTTGGCTTCGCAGTTAGTCCCTCATAGGTGTGACCCGCGCGCCTGCTGATGACGAGGACTGGCGATGAAACAGAACCGCAGACTGCTGGGCGTCAATTTCTTTGCTGGCGACGTGGTCGCGGGACTGGGTCCGTATCTCGCCATCTACCTCCTGTCGGCCTATCACTGGAAACCGGGGGGCATCGGCCTCGCCCTTGCCGTCGGTTCGATTACGACGGTCCTGGTGCAGACGCCGGCCGGCGCCATCATCGACGCGACCCGCCACAAGCGCGCGCTCCTGGTGGCGTGCGCCGTTGCCATCGGCGCTGCGACCTCCGTCGTCGTCATCACCGACGATCCGCCCTGGATCGTCTATGGCGCCCAGATGCTCATCGGGTTTTCCTCCGCCTTCCTCGCACCGACCATCGCGGCGGTTACCCTCGGCCTGGTCGGGCCGAATCGCTTCACTGCTCAGACAAGCGCCAATCAGGCGTGGAACCATGCCGGCAACGTGTTTGGCGGAGCCCTCGGTGCGGGCCTGGCGCTATGGTGGGCGGCGGAGGGCGTGTTCTGGCTGGTCGTCGCCATGGCCGTCGGCATGATGGTCAACGCGCTGATGATCAACGCCAAGGCCATCGACGACGAGGCCGCCCGCGGTGGCGTCAAGACCGGCGGCGGCGAAGGCGGGCCTTCCGGTTTCTTCACCTTGCTCAGCGACCGGCGGCTGGTCGTCTTCGCCGTGGCTGTGGTGATGTTTCATTTCGCCAACGCTGCCATGCTGCCGCTGGTCGGCCAGAAGCTGGCGCTGGGCACTGATGTAGGGGAAGGCTTTGCGTTCACATCGGCCTGCATCGTTGCTGCCCAGCTTCTGATGATCCCGATGGCGGTGCTGTGCGGCGCCAAGGCCGATAGCTGGGGGCGTAAGCCGCTTTTCCTATTCGCCTTCGCCATCCTGCCCGTCCGTGGCCTGCTCTATACCGTCACCGACAATTCCTACCTGCTGGTCGGCATCCAGGGGCTGGACGGCGTGGCCAACGGCATCTTCGGCGTCCTCTTCCTGCTGATCCTCGCAGACGTGACCAAAGGCACCGGCCGCTTCAACCTCGCGCAAGGCGCGCTTGCCACGCTGATCGGCCTAGGGGCCACACTCTCCAACCTGATCGCCGGAGCGGTGGCGGAGATCGCCGGATACACGTCCGGGTTCATCTTCCTCGCCGGCGTTGCCGTTGTCGGAGCCGCCGTGTTCGCGCTGTTCATGCCTGAGACATCGCCGCATCTGCTCGCCGGTAAACGCCGCCATAAGGCGCTCGCCGCCGCGCCGTCCTGATAGGCTGATCGTGCCCAACTTCCGAATCATGCGCTTCCGCATCACTATTATCCTGATGGTCGCGATAGGCGGCCTGACCGCGATCGCGGTCGGGACGGTGCTCTTCGTCTCCGCTTCGGCGAGCATCCGCAATACGATGGAGCTGATGCGAAACCGCGCCGACCTCACGATCTCGGCGGTCGAGCGCGGTGTCTTCGATCACATGGCGCCGGCGCGCAACCTGATCGAGGATCTGAGCCGCCGCGTCGCGGATGGCACGCTCGACGTCAGCGATCAGAAGACACTCGCCGACGTCCTTTCCGGCGCGCTCGCGCCCGCGCCGCAGATCGGCGGCGTCGTTGTCTGGCAGCCGAGCGGTCACGGGATTTGGGTCGATCGTCACGAAAACAGCATCCACGTGGAGACGGAAGCGCGCCCCGACCGCGCCGAGCTCGTCGATTTCCTGGCCCGCGCCGAGACCGAGAAAGGCATCCGATGGGGCACCCCCTATTATCGCGAGGGGGCAACCTACATCACGATCGCCGGTCCGCTCTACCGCGACGGCGTCTACCTGGGCGCCATCGCCACGGGCGTATCGGTGGTGGAGCTGTCGAAATTCGTCGATCACGAGCTGACCGATTCCGACGTCACCGCTTTCGTGCTCTACGGCGATGACAAGGTGCTCGCGCATCCCGCTCTGCTCGACGCGGAGCATTCGGGACGCCTTTCGGCCGACGTCCCGCTTCTTTCCATCGACCAGGTCGACGATCCCACGCTGGCGCAATTTCCCGCGCTGCCGGTCGCCGATTTGCCGAGCATGAATGACTTCGACGTTCGCAAGACGGGTGCGCGCGGGAGCGGCGACGTCATCCTTTCGCGTTCCACCAATGCCTTCGGTTCAGTGCCTTGGCAAATCGGGGTTCACATCCCGGTTGCGGATGTCAATCAGCAGTTCAAGCGGCTTGCCGTGTCGATTGCCGTCAGTCTTGGCTTGGCTGCCGCGGCCATGGTGGCGGCGATCATTCTTGCGCGTCGCATCGCCCGCCCGATACGCGCCGTCTCCGTGGCGGCCCGCAAGATCGAGCTTCTGGAGCTCGACAGCATCGAGCCGTTGCCGGGCTCGCGCATCCGCGAGCTTGACGAGCAGGCGCAATCCTTCAACCGAATGGTGAACGGCCTGCGCTGGTTTCGCGCCTACGTGCCGCATCAACTTGTGCGGCGCCTGATGAGTACCGCCGGCGGACCGTCCGCGGAGGTGCGCGAGGCGGAGCTGACGGTGATGTTTGCCGATATCTCCGGCTTCACGCCGCTGTCTGAGAACATGCCTCCGGCGGAGGTCGCGGCGTTGCTGAACCGTCACTTCGAGATGCTGATCTCGTGCATAGAGGCGGAGGGCGGCACCGTCGACAAGTTCATCGGCGATGCGATCATGGCGTTCTGGGGTGCGCCGGAAGATGTTCCCGATCACGCGGCGCGCGCTTGCCGGGCGGCTCTCGGCATAGCAAGGGCGCTTGAAGCGAATGCGGCGTCGGAGGAGGTCCCGATCCGCGTCAAGATCGCGCTTCATACCGGGCCGCTCATCGTCGGCAATATCGGCGCTGAGTCGCGCATGAACTTCACCGTGATCGGCGACACGGTGAATGTCTGCTCGCGCATCGAGTCGCTGGCCGGCGAATTCGCAGACGGCTCGGCCGCTACGATTCTCGTCAGTGGCGCCGTGGTCGCCGCTGCCGGAGAGGGCTTCCGCTTCGAGTTGATCGGTGATCGCCAGGTGAAGGGGCGCACGCAATCGGTGGCGATCTGGCGCCTTCTCGACGAAGCGAACGAGCAGCCTGCCTAGACGTGGAAGCCGTTCGCGTCGCTGCGGCGGGCCGCGGCATGCATGGCGAGATGCCGGGCGCCGATCATCACTCAATCGCCTTCATTGCACGCGTGAAGCCGACGAGCGGCGTCTCGACGTATTGTGACTTCTCCGGTCCGGACAAGAAGGCGATCTTGAGGTTTTGGCCGTGCTCCAGCGCAGCAATCATCGTCGGTTCGAGCTTGATGGCGCCGAAGCAGCCGTGCTGATTGCAGTTGCTGACCCCGACCTTGGCAAGGTCTGCGCCGTCGACGCTGAGCGCGAATCCGCCCGGCAGGAAGACGTTGAGAGGACCTTGAAGCTGCATCACCGGAGCGCCCTTGCCCGCAGGCGTAACGACCTTGATCTGGAAAATCAGCTGCTTGGTGTCGGCGACGAGGATGTTCTGGACCGCGCTGCAGGTGAGCACCTCCCCGCTGCGACTCGGGCCGACGCATTCGGTCGACCAATACGTGTCGCCCTCCGCGCCGTCCTTCGACGCCTGAGCGAACGCGGTGTCGGCGGAGAAAAGAAGACCTGCAACCAGAAAGAGAAGGGTGGCGAAGGCGTTCATCGGGCGGGCTCCAGCTACGCTTCTTGAAACGGATAGCGAAAAGCAACGCGTGATGACAGGACGAACCGCCCGGTTTTGGCGGATAGGCACAAGTAGTTTTGGAGCTTTCGAGCCTCGCCTCACGGGCGGCAGCGAGCGTGATCTCAGACCTTAGCGGAAGACTTTGGTTGCAATCCTCCCGCGGTCTCACGCACAACTGGGCGTGCGGTTCGCTGGCAAATCGAGACCCTTGCCGGGCTCTCGCGGCCGTCCCCCGCTTCAGCCCGAAGCCAGTTGACGCTCGTGGCCGGTGCGCAGCCGCGTGAAGCTCATCGATATGTGCGAGCGGCGGATATGACCGACGGCAGAGAGGTCGCCGATCTCCACGGCGCCGAGCACGTCGGCCACCTCGCGGCGGAAGATCTGAATCTCCTCGGCGAGGTTCATGCTGTTGATGGATTTGATCCAGATGCGCGTGGTGCGGTAGTAGAGCCGCTCGCTGATCTCTCGCAACGGCTCGTTCTCCGTCAAATCCAGCATGACATGCAGGAAGTCGATGTTGATCTGCGAGAAGGTGCGCGGGTCCGGATCTCCGGCGAGGTCGTCGCAACGGCGAAGCACGTCGCTGAAGCGTCCGACCAGGTCCGGCGGGACGGCCGCCGGCGGCGACAATTTGCCAAGGAGCTCGGCGAGCTCCATGCGCAGCTGGTAGGTCTGGCTGAGTTCTTCGATGTCGACGTCGGTGACGATCGTGCCGACGCTTTGCACCGATTTGAGCAGGCCCTCATCCTCGAGCCGGGCGAGCACGCGGCGGAGAGGCGTGCGGCTGACGCCGAACTCCTCCGCCAGCTTTTCCTCCGACAAGCGCTGGCCGGGCGCATAGTCGAGAAGGCTGATGCGGTTGCGCAGCACCTCGTAGATCCTGTCGAAGGTGCGGCGCTGCTGCGATTGACTGGATGTCTTCGACGGCACGGATCAGCTCGTCTCGAGTTTCGTGGCGAGCCGCGCAAGCATGGCAAGCGCCTCTGCAAGCTGCTCGCGGGTGACGAACTCGTCCGGCTTGTGCGCCTGCTCGATCGAGCCTGGACCACATAAGACCGCCGACATGCCGAGCGCCTGGTAGAGACCTGCCTCCGTGCCGAAGGCAACGACATCGGCCTCCGCGTTTCCGGTCAGCTCGGCGACCAGGCGCCGCGCCTCGTTGTCGGCCACCGGCTCCAGCCCATCCACCTCGCCGACGACGGTGGTGACGATATCGGAGGACGGCGCCACCCTTTGCATCGCGGGCCGCAGCACCTGATTGACATAGGCGCCGATCTCGGACCGGACCAGCGCCGCGTCGTCCTTGCGCACCGGCCGCATCTCCCAGTCGACCGTGCAGCTTCCGGCAATGACGTTGCGCGCGACGCCGCCGCAGAAGCGGCCGACCTGAAGCGTCGTCCAGGGTGGCTGGAAGCGGGAGCCGGCGGGGGCGCGGGCGCGCAACGTCTGACCGAGCTCCATCAGCTTCGCCACGTAGCGCACTGCGTGCTCGACGGCGTTCACGCCCGCGTCGGGCAGGGAGCTGTGGCCTTCGAGGCCGGTGAACTCGACAGCGTATTCGTAGCAACCCTTATGACCCTCGACGATGCGCATCCGCGTCGGCTCGCCGATGATCGCGAGCGAGGGGCGGATATCGGCGCGGCGGATCACGTCGGTCAGCGCGCGTGCGCCCAGACAGCCCACCTCTTCATCGTAGGTGAAGGCGAAATGCACCGGTCGCGCGAGGTTCGCCTGCGCAAACGTGGGGACGGTGGCAAGAACGCAGGCGATGAACCCCTTCATGTCGCAGGCGCCGCGGCCGTAGAGCCGGCCGTCATGCTCACGCAGCGCGAAGGGGTCGCCGGTCCATTCCTGGCCTTCCACCGGCACGACATCGGTGTGACCGGAGAGCATGATGCCGCCGTCGACGTGCGGACCGAGCGTCGCGAACAGATTGGCCTTGGCGCCGGTCGCGTCAGAGTGGATCTCGACGTCCGCTCCGGCGCCCTCCAGGAAGGCATGGACGTAGCGGATCAGCTCCAGATTGCTGTCGGCGGAGACTGTCGGGAAGCCCACCAGGTCGGCGAGGATCGCGGCAGCCCGGTCGGTCGCCTCCACCGGATCAGTCCTTCACGAAAAGCCTGCGCGGCACGTTCGCCAGGAACTCCGCAGGCCCCTCGGCCTTGACGATGAGCGGCTCGGTGATCTCCAGGCCCCAATCCTCCATCCAGAGCGCCGGCATGAAGTGGAAGGTCATGTTGGGCCGAAGCACGGTCTCGTCGGTCTGACGGATCGAATAGGTGCGCTCACCCCAGTCCGGCGGATAGGAGAGGCCGATCGGGTAGCCGCAGCGCCCCTGGCGGGAGATGCCGCGCTTCTCCAGCACCCGATAGAAGGCGCTGGCGACGTCGCCGGCGGTGTTGCCGGCGCGCGCGGCGTCTGACCCGGCATCGATCCCTTCAAGGACCGCTTCCTCCGCTTCGCGCATGCCGGCCTGCGGCGGTCCGAGGCAGACGGTGCGCGACATCGGCGCGTGATAGCGGCGGTAGCAGCCGGCGATCTCGAAGAAGGTTGCCGTGCCGGATTCCAGCGGCCGGTCGTCCCAGGTCAGATGCGCCGCCGTCGCGTCCTTGCCGGACGGCGTGAGCGGCACGATCGCCGCATAGTCGCCGCCGAACGCGCCGTCCTCGTCCTCCGCGCCCCTCAGCGCGGCATCGTAGATTTCCGCGACCAGCTCGTTCTTGCGCAGGCCGGGGGCGATCACCTCCAGGATGCGGGCGTGCATCTTCTCCACGATCCGCGCGGCACGGCGCATGTAGCGGAGCTCGGTGTCGGACTTCACCGCGCGTTGCCAGTTGACCAAGGCGGTGGCGTCGCGGAGCTCGCCTTCGTGCTCGCGCGTCAGGACGGCATGGGCGCGGGCGGAATAGTAGTAGTTCTCCATCTCCACGCCGAGCGGCAGGTTGCTCCAGCCGCGGTCGCGGATCAGCTGCGCCAGATGCTGCATGGCATGGCGCTGGTCCGACATCACGTAGTCGTCGGAATAGCCGACGATGTCGTCATCGCCCATGTAGCAGGTTCTGAGCGCGCCGTTGGCATCCATGCTGCGGCCCCAGAAGACCGGGTCGCCGGCGGGACCTACAAGGACGCCCTGATGCACGTAGAATGACCAGCCGTCATAGCCGGTGAGCCAGGCCATGTTCGACGGGTCGCACGCGAAGAGCACCGCGATCCCGGCGCGGTTCATCGCCTCCCGGGTCTTTTTGAGCCGCTCGGCATATTCGGCGCGGGTGAACGGCAGACTTACGTCAGGCATTGTTTCTCCAAGAAAATCCCCGTCGCTGTATACGACACTAGCCTTCCGGCACGCGAATTGCATGCGTATGGGGCATAAGTGCCATTTGACTCTATTCATGTCGTATGGTGCTGTACACAGCAACCGGAATGTGCACGGAATGGAGGGAAACATGCGTCGGATGATCTTTAAGTGCCTGACAATCGTTGCAAGTGCCGCACTGGGGATGAGCCTGGCAGGTTCCGCCAACGCGCAGGAACTCATGGCCAAGGCCAAGGCCGGCGATCCGATCCGCATCGGCTTCGCCAACGAAATTCCGTTCGCCTATCCCGGCGACGACGGCAGCCCGCAGGGCTTCGTCAACGCGATCACCATCGGCATCCTGCACAACATGGGCTACGACAAGGTCGAGCCGGTGCAGACGGAATGGGGCGGGCTCATCCCCGGTCTGCAGGCGAACCGCTTCGACATCATCACCGGCGGCATGAACATCCTGCAGAGCCGTTGCGAGAACGTCGCCTTCTCCGAGCCGATCGCCAAGATCGGCGATGGCTTCATCGTCGCCCCGGGCAATCCCAAGGGGGTCGGCAACTACGAAGACCTGAAGGAAAAGGGCGCCGTCATGGTGACCGGCGCCGGCTACTCGAACATCGAGCAGGCAAAGGCCGCCGGCGTGCCGGAAAGCAACATCATGCAGGTCCCCGGCCCGACGGAGATTCTCGCCGCGGTCAAGGCCGGGCGTGCCGATGCGGGGGCCGGCACCTACTTCACCATGAAGCAGCTCGCCGACAGCTCCGACGGAGCCGTCGATGTAACCGATCCCGACGCAATGCCGGAGAGCCTCATCAATTGGGCCGGCATCGGATTCCGCAAAGCGGACCAGGACTTCCTCGACGCGTTCAACGCGGAGCTGAAGAAGTATGTCGGCTCCGACGAGATGATGGCCGCTGTGGCGAAATATGGCTACGGCAAGGGCTCGTTGCCTGGCGACAAGACGACGGAATGGGTCTGCGCCAACCGCTGATCTGAGAGCGCGGCGGACCTGGCGATCGGTCCGCCGCTCTTCGCAGGAGGGCACCTCTCATCCCGCCTTCGTGGCCTTGAGGAAAAGGTCTGAGCGGCATGTCATATTTCGAGTTCCTCGCCCGCTACGGCGACCGGTTCCTTAGCGGCACGCTCGTCACCATCCTGCTGACCATCCTCGCCACGGTCCTGGCGGTGGCGATCGCGCTGGTGGCCGGCCTCATGCGACTGGCGCCGAACCCGTTCATCCGAGGCGCCGCCACCGTCTATATCGAGATATTCCGCGGCACCTCGCTGCTCGTGCAGCTCTACTGGATATTCTTCGTCCTCCCGCTTTTCGGTATCACCCTTGAGAAATTCACCGCCGGTTTCGTCGCCGTCGGCATGAATCTCGGCGCCTACGGGGCGGAACTGGTGCGTGGCGCGATCCTTTCGGTGCCAAGGGGCCAGTGGGAGGCCGCGCTGGCGCTCAACATGCCGCCGGCCAAGCGCATGCGGCGGGTGATCCTGCCGCAGGCGCTGCTGATCATGCTGCCGCCCTGGGGCAACCTGCTGATCGAGCTTCTGAAGGGCACCGCGCTGGTCGCGCTCATCGCCGTCGCCGATCTGATGTTTCAGGCCAAGCAGATCAACGGGACCACCTTCATGTCGGCTCAGGCGTTCGGCACGGCGCTGATCATCTACTACGTCCTTGCCCGTTTCATGATCACGCCTCTCATGCGCTGGCTCGAAGGGTTCATGATGCGCAAGCTGGGCCGGGCCTGAACGATGCGCAGGCCGGGGAGACCCTGAGCCATGTTCGATTGGCGCTGGGGCTTCGCCTGGGAGATCCTGCCCCGTCTCATCGTGGCGACCGGCAACACCCTGCTGGCGGCCGGACTGGGCTATGCCATAGCCGTCGTGCTTGGACTTGTCCTGGTGCTCGCGCAGCGCACGCCCTACAGAGCGCTGACGATGGCGGTGCGCGAGGCGATCGAGTTCATCCGCTCCACCCCGCTCGTCCTGCAGATATTCTTCGTGTTCTACGTCGGTCCGCAGTTCGGCATCCGCCTCTCGCCCTGGACGAGCGGCATGATCGCCATCGGGCTGCACTACGCGTCGTACCTGTCGGAGGTCTACCGCGGCGGCATCGAGAGCATCGCGAAGGGCCAATGGGAGGCGAGCCGGGCGCTGAATCTGAGCACGGCGCGCACCTATTTCCGCATCATCATCCCGCAGGCGCTTCCGGCGAGCCTGCCCGGCATGGGCAACTACCTGGTCGGCATTCTCAAGGACACGCCGATGCTGTCGGTGATCGGCGTCGCGGAGCTGATGCAGACGGCGAACGCCATCGGCTCTGAGACCTATCGCTTCCTGGAGCCCTATACGATGGTCGGCGTGATCTTCCTTGTGATCTCGCTGCCCACCGCGGCCGGCTTGCGCGCGTTCGAGGCGTGGGTGCGCCGCGCGCTCGGCATCACCCGATAGGCGAGGAGGCTTCGAGGGCGCAATGAGCGACGAGCAATATCCGACGAAACTGGAGCCCGGCGGCCCGATGGTCCGCTTCTCCAACGTCTCCAAGCGCTACGGCTCGCTGGTGGTTCTCGATTCCCTCGATCTCGATATCCAGGCCAACGAGATGGTCTCGATCATCGGTCCCTCGGGCTCCGGCAAGACGACCGTCTTGCGCATGCTGATGACGCTGGAGGAGATCAACGAAGGCGTGATCTACGTGGATGGCGAGCCGCTCACCCACATGGAGCGCAACGGCAGGCTCGTGCGCGCCAACTCCGCCCATATGCGCAGGATGCGCGGCAATATCGGCATGGTGTTCCAGCACTTCAATCTGTTCCCGCACATGACGGCGCTGCAGAACTGCATGGAGGCGCCGGTTCACGTGCTCGGCTTGAGCAAGGACGAAGCGGAGGCCCGCTCCGTGGAGCTCCTCGACCTGGTGGGGCTCGCCGACAAGAAAGACCAGCATCCCGCGCGCCTCTCCGGCGGTCAGCAGCAGCGCGTGGCGATCGCGCGGGCGCTTGCCATGCGCCCCAAGGTGATGCTCCTCGACGAAGTGACCTCGGCGCTCGATCCGGAGGTGATCGGCGAGGTCCTGACCGTAATCCGGAAGCTCAACAGCGAGCACAGCCTGACGATGCTGATGGTGACCCACCAGATGGGTTTCGCCAAGGAAATCTCCGACCGCGTCTGCTTCTTCTTCGCCGGCAAGATCGCCGAGCAGGGGCCGCCGTCGCAGATCTTCGGCGATCCGCAGAACGAGCGCACGCGGCAGTTCCTGAGCGCCGTGCTGGAGGCGGGCTGATCCCTCCAATGACCGAGCTCTCGCTCGCCGACATTGAGGCGGCGCGCCGGACGATCGCGGAAACCGCCATCGAAACGCCCCTCATTCCCTCACCCACTCTGACGCAGCTCGCCGGCTGTGATGTTCTCCTGAAGCTGGAGATGACCCAGCCCATCGGCACGTTCAAGCTGCGCGGCGCCGCAAACGCTATCCTGAACCTCTCGAACGACGTGAAGGGCGTGACCTGCTGCTCCACCGGCAACCACGGACGCGGCGTCGCCTATGCGGCGCGCAAGCGTGGCTTGAGAGCCGTTATCTGCATGTCGTCGCTAGTGCCGGCGACCAAGGTGGAAGGCATCCGCGCGCTCGGCGCGGAGGTCCGCATCGTCGGGCGCTCGCAGGACGAGGCACTGGCCGAAAGCCGGCGGCTCGTCGCCGAAGAGGGGCTCCTTGAAATCTCGCCCTTCGACGATCCGCTGGTGATCGCCGGGCAGGGGACGATCGGCCTGGAGCTTGTGGAGCAGCGCCCCGATCTCGCCGCCGTTCTCGTGCCGCTCTCGGGCGGCGGCCTCGCCGGCGGGATCGCGTTCGCCGTCAAGCAGCTCAACCCGAAGGTCAAGGTCGTCGGCATCAGCATGGACCGCGGCGCGGCGATGTACGAGTCCGTTCGCGCGGGCCGGCCGGTCGACGTGGAGGAAGTCCCGAGCCTCGCCGACTCGCTCGGCGGAGGCATCGGCGACGACAACCGGCTCTCCTTCGCGCTCTGCCGCGACCTCCTCGACGACATCGTGCTCGTCACCGAAGAGGAGATCTATCGCGGGATGCAGGCAGCCTATTATCAGGACCGGATCGTGTGCGAGGGCGCGTCAGCCGTCGGGATCGCGGCGCTCCTCGCCGGCAAGCTGCCGCCGCTTGCCGGGGCCGACCGCGACGATCGTCACCGGCCGCAATCTCGACATGAAGATGCACGCCGACATCATGCAGGGACGCGATGTGCGGCTCGGCGATGTCGTGGTGAAGGGGCAAGCCTATGCCGCATGAGATCCGCGATCCTGACGGAGAGCGAGCTGCGCGAGCGGGTCACGCTCGATCTCGGCGTCGTCGACGTCGTGGAGCGCGCTTTCGTGGCGCTCTCCGGAGGAGAGGTGATCCTGCCGCCGATCCTGTCGATGGAAATCCCCGACGCGCATGGCGAGGTCGACGTCAAGACCGCCTACATTCCCGGTCTTGACGGTTTTGCGATCAAGGTCAGCCCAGGCTTTTTCGACAACCCGAAGATCGGGCTGCCGAGCCTGAACGGTCTGATGATCCTGTTCTCCGCGAAGACCGGCCTGGTCGAGGCGCTTCTTCTCGACAACGGCTATCTGACCGATATCCGCACCGCGGCGGCGGGCGCCGTCGCCGCGCGCCACCTGGCGCCGCAGACGGTGACGACGGCCGGCGTGATCGGGACCGGCGTGCAGGCGCGCCTGCAGATCGAGGCGGCCCACCTCGTCCGGCCTTTCTCGCGGGCGCTCGTCTGGGGACGCGACGCGGCGAAGGCGGCGGCCTGCGCGCACGATATCGCCGCCCGCCTCGGGATCGAGGCTGAGGCCATCGCCGACCCGGCGCGTCTCGTCGCGGAAAGCCAGATCGTCGTCACCACCACGCCGGCGCGCGCGCCGGTGCTGAACGCCGACTGGCTGCATCCGGGGCTGCACATCACCGCGATGGGCTCCGACCAGGCCGGAAAGAACGAGATCGACCCGGCCGCGCTGGTTCGCGCCGACGCCTACATCTGCGATCGCGTCAGCCAGTGCGAGGCGCTCGGCGAGCTTCGCGCGGCGCTTGAAGCGGGCCTCTGGAAGAAGGGCACGCCGGCCGAGCTTGGCGCGGTCATTTCCGGTGCCGCAACCAGGCCGGCGGACAGCTTCCGACATTACGATCTGCGACCTCACCGGCACCGGCGCGCAGGACACCGCGATCGCGACCCATGTCTGCGCCGCGCTCACGGATGCGGGCACGGTGATCCGCGCATGAAGGTCGGCGTCTTCCAGGCGGCCTGCGCCGGTGTCCGACGGCTGACGCTTTCCATGCAATCCGTAGGTCTGTGACGTGCACGCGAACCCGTTCACCGACGCTGAGCTTGCCGCGCGCGTGTCCCGCGTCCGCGCTGCGATGCAGGCGCGCGGTCTCGACCTGCTTCTGCTCTCCGCGCCGGAAAACATCTTCTACCTGACCGGCCTCGACCACTGGGGCTATTTCGCGCCGCATATTCTCGTCGTGCCGGCCGACGGCGAGATGACGCTGATCACCCGCGCGATGGAGCGCGTGACGATCGCGCATCAGGTCCGCAACGCCCGCTTCGAAGGCCATACCGACAGCGAGAGCGCGGCCGACCTCGCCGTTCGGCACCTTCACGCGCGTCGACAGGGGCGCATCGGTCGCGACCGCATCGGCGTGGAGTCGTGGTCGGCCGGATATTCCCACGGTTTCGGCGCGACCCTGCAGTCGGCCGTGGGCGACGCGGAGTGGGTGGATGTCACCGGACTTGTCGATGCCTTGCGGCTGGTCAAGTCGCCGGCGGAACAAGCGCTGATGCGTCGCGCCGCCCGGGCCTCCGACGCCGGCACGCTGGCCGCGATCGCCGCGATAAGCGACGGCGCGCGCGAGGCGGACGTCGCCGCGGAGTGCCTTGCCGCGATGACCCGCGCCGGCGGCACGCCACCGGGCTTCGGCCCGTTCATCCGGCCAGAGGTGCGCATTGCGGAGGAGCATACGAGCTGGGGCGACGGGATCTATCGCGGCGGCGAAAAGGTGATGCTGGAGGTCGCGGGATGCGTGGCGCGCTACAACGCGCCGCAGGGGCGGCTCGTCAGCATTGGCGCAATCTCCGACGCCGATGCGGCGATGGCCGAACTCTCCAAGCGCGCCTTCCAGGCGATTCTCACCGCACTCGCCCCGGGCAAGCGCGCGCGCGACATCTACGATGCCTGGCAGGCGGTCGTCGACGACGCCGGGATGCCGCAGTATCGCCGCCATCATTGCGGCTATGCCGTCGGTATCGGTTTCCCGCCGTCATGGACCGGCGGCAATCGCGTCACCGGATTGCGTCACGATTCCGATTTCATGATCGAGGAGGGCATGACCTTCCACGCGATGTCGTGGTTCACCGAGACGAGCCGCGGCGACTTCTTCGTCTCAAACACGGTGCTTCTCGGCCCGGACGGCGCCGAGGTCCTGACCAAGACACCACCCGGCCCGATCGTGGCCTGAACGCCTGGAGGAAACGATGCTCAGCAACGACCAACTCGACCGGTGGGACCGCGCGCACTTCTTCCATCCGTCGACGCATCTCGCCAAGCACGCTCGCGGCGAGAGCCCCAGCCGTATCGTGACCGGCGCCTCGGGCGTCTACATCGAGGATCGCGACGGCGTGCGTCTGCTCGACGCCTTTGCGGGCCTTTATTGCGTCAATGTCGGCTACGGGCGACAGGAAATCGCCGACGCGATCGCGGAGCAGGCCAAGAAGCTCGCCTACTACCACGCCTATGTCGGCCACGGCACGGAGGCCTCGATCACGCTCGCCGAGATGGTCATCGAGCGTGCTCCGGCCAACATGTCGCGCGTCTATTTCGGGCTCGGCGGCTCCGACGCCAACGAGACCAACGTCAAGCTCGTCTGGTACTACAACAATGTCCTGAAGCGCCCCGAGAAGAAGAAGATCGTCTCGCGCTGGCGCGGCTATCACGGCTCGGGGCTCGTCACCGGATCGCTCACCGGGCTGGAGCTCTTCCACAAGCAGTTCGATCTGCCGCTCGACCGCATCCTCCACACCGAGGCGCCCTACTACTTTCGCCGGCCCGACCTCGCGATGAGCGAGGCGGACTTCGTCGCGCATTGCGTGCGCGAGCTGGAGGCGCTGATCGAACGCGAGGGCGCCGACACGATCGCCGCTTTCATCGGCGAGCCGGTTCTCGGGACCGGCGGCATCGTGCCGCCGCCGGCCGGTTATTGGGAGGCGATCCAGGCGGTCCTCAAGAAGCACGATATCCTGCTGATCGCCGACGAGGTCGTGACCGGCTTCGGGCGTCTCGGCTCGATGTTCGGCTCCGACCATTACGGCATCGAGGCGGACATCATCACCATCGCCAAGGGGCTGACCTCCGCCTATGCGCCGCTCTCCGGCTCCATCATCTCAGAGAAGGTCTGGAAGGTTCTCGAAGCGGGCACGGACGAGTTCGGCGCGATCGGCCATGGCTGGACTTATTCCGCCCACCCGATCGGCGCGGCGGCGGGGATCGCGAACCTGAAACTGGTCGACGAGCTGGGCCTGATCGACAATGCCCGCGAGGTCGGCGGCTATTTGAGGAAGACGATGCGAGAGGCGCTCGGCGACCATCCCAATGTCGGCGATATCCGCGGGGAGGGGATGCTTTGCGCCGTCGAGCTCGTCGAGGATCGCGACGATCGGACGTTCTTCGATCCGGCGAAGCAGGTCGGCGCGAAGGTGGTGGCGGAGCTTCTCAGCCGCGGCGTCATCGGTCGCGCCATGCCGCAAGGCGACATTATCGGCTTCGCGCCGCCGCTTTGCCTGAGCCGCGCGGAAGCCGACATCGTCGTCGGCGCGACCAAGGCAGCCGTGCACGAACAGCTCTGATTGAGCCGGCGTCGGTTACGTCGCGCGGCGCACGAGCGACGCTCCCGATTCGGCGAAGACATGGACGGCGCCTAACGCCGCGGTCGCCGTCAGTCGCGAGCCGGGGATCACCGTGCTGTCGCCCGGGGTGCGCACGACGACCACCGTGTCGTCGTCGAGATGCATGTGCACGAGGCTCGATTCGCCGAGATGCTCGACCGCGTCGACGGTTCCGGTGAGACCGAAATCGCCGCCCGGCTGGTCGGACAGATTCTCCGGGCGGACCCCGAGCGTGACGATGTCGCCGGGCTTCGCGGCCGGGGCGGGGGGCACACGCACTTCGCCGCCGACGTCGAGCTTCACCGTGAGCCCGCCCTCGACGCTCGTGACCCTCGCCTTGACGAAGTTCATCTGCGGGCTGCCGATGAAGCCGGCGACGAAGAGCTTCGCTGGCCGGTGATAGAGGTCGAGCGGCGTACCGATCTGCTCGATCCGCCCCTTGTTGATCACGACGATCTTGGAGGCGAGCGTCATCGCTTCCACCTGGTCGTGCGTCACGTAGATCGTCGTCGCGCCGAGCGCGCGGTGCAGCTTGGCGATCTCGATGCGGGTGTTGATCCTGAGCGCGGCGTCGAGGTTCGACAGCGGTTCGTCGAAGAGGAACACCGCCGGCTCGCGCACAATGGCGCGGCCGATGGCGACCCGTTGGCGCTGGCCGCCGGAGAGATCGCGCGGATAGCGCTTGAGATAAGGCGAAAGCTGCAGCGTCTCCGCCGCCAGGCGCACGCGCCGATCGATCTCGTCGCGGCCGGTCTTGGCGTGCTTCAGCCCGAAAGCCATGTTGCGGTAGACGCTCATGTGCGGATAGAGCGCATAGGACTGGAAGACCATCGCGATCTTGCGATCGGCGGGTGGCATGTCATTGACGCGGCGCCCGCCGATGAAGATATCGCCCGCGCTTGCCTTTTCGAGCCCGGCGATCAGGCGCAGCAGCGTCGACTTCCCGCAGCCAGACGGGCCGACGAAGACGACGAACTCGCCGTCCGCCACATCGAGATTGATGTCCCTCAGGACCTCGACCGATCCGAAGGACTTGCTGACGCCCTTGAGCGAGACCTCGGCCATTACTTCACGGCTCCGGCGGTCAGTCCGCGCACCAGGCTGCGCGAGAAGAGAATGTAGAGGAGAAGGATCGGTGCGATGGCGAGCGACAGCGCCGCGAGCACGGCGTTCCAGTCGGTCACGTATTGCCCGATGAATTGCTGCACGCCGAGCGTGACCGTCTGCGTTCCACGCCCGGGTGCGAGGATCAGCGGGAACCAGAGATCGTTCCAGATCGGCACCATGGTGAAGACCGCGACGGTCGCCAGCGCCGGGCGGATGAGCGGAAGGATGACCGCGTAGAAGATGCGGTATTCGCTGACCCCGTCGCAGCGCGCCGCGTCGCGCAGATCGCGCGGGACCTGCTGGATGAACTCGGCGAGGATGAAGACCGCGAGCGGCAGGCCCATCGCCGTGTAGACGAGGATCAAAGCGGTGAGCGTGTTCACCAGCTTGAGCCCCACCATCATCTTCAGGATCGACACGCTGCCGAGGCGGATCGGCACCATGATGCCGATCGCCATGTAGAGGCCGATGACTGCGTTGAAGCGGAAGCGATACTCGGTAAGCGCCCAGGCGCACATCGCGCCGAACAGGAGGACCAGAGCCAACGAGACGATCGTCACCGTCATGCTGTTGAAAAAGTAGAGACCGAAATCGGCCTTGCCGAGCACCAAATCGTAGCCGACCAGGCTGAAGGTCGACTCGCTCGGCGGGGTGAGGGGAGAGCCGAAAATCGCCTTCCGCGACTTGAACGAGTTCATCAGGATCAGGAGGATCGGCCCCACCGCCAGGCAGGCGTAGAGGATCAGCGCGGCGTGAACGACGAGACGTGAGGTGCGTTGCTTGTCCACGGCCGGCCGTCTCAGGCGAGGTGGTGACGCAAGCGGCGCTGAACGCCGAAGAGATAGGCGAGCACGCCGATCAGGATGATGAGCAGCATCATCGTCGCCACGGTCGCGCCCATCGTGGGGCTTCCCGGCTGGAGCTGGTAGCCGAAGAAGGTGCGATAGAAGAACGTGCCCAGAATATCGGTGGCGAAATTCGGCCCCGCGAGGGCGCCCTTCACCGTATAGATCAGGTCGAAGGCGTTGAAGTTGCCGACGAAGGTCAGGATCGCGACGACACCGAGCGTGGGCAGGATCAGCGGCAGCTTGATGGAGAGAAAGACGTGCCACTGGTTGGCGCCGTCGACTGTCGCCGCGTCGACCAGGTCGTCGGGGATGTTGAGGAGTGCTGCGTAGATCAGCATCATCGGGATGCCGACGAACTGCCAGACCGAGATCAGCGAGATCGTCACCAGCGCGGTGCCCTCAAGGCCGAGCCAGGGGGCAAAGAGACCGCCGAGATGGAAGGCGTTCAGGAAGCCTTTGGCAATGCCCCAGAGTGGCGACAGGATCAGTTGCCAGCTGAAGCCGATGATCACCACCGAAAGCATGGTCGGGAGGAAGATCAGCGTCCGATAGACGTTGCGGCCGGTTAACGCAGGCAGGCTGAGCAGGACCGCGAGAGCGAGCCCGATCGAGTTCTGAACGATCATGTGGACCGCGAAGAAGACGAGGTTGTTGCGGAAGGCGTTCCAGAACGGCCCCGCCCAATGCGGGTCGGTGAGCAGGGTCACGAAATTGTCGAAGCCGGCGAAGTGGGGCTCGCCGGCGGAATCGATCGCGTAGAAGCTCAGCCGGATCGTGTCGAGCAGCGGGTAGATGGAGAAGGCCGTGTAGACGATCGCCGCCGGGGCCAGGAAAACGACGACATAGGTCGTCCAAGGTGTCGCGTCCCTGGTGTCGACCCGAGGGAGCGATGCTTCGTTGACGGTGTCCGACATTGCCCCACTTCCGAAAAACGCAACGCGCTGCGCCGAACCGGCAGCGCGACGTCACGAGGAACTGTCGGATCGTTCAGAAGGAGAGTCAAATCACCCGCGGTGGGGCGCGGCTTACGTAAAACGGGCCGGGAACGAGTCCCGGCCCGCCGTTCGATTATGCCTATTTGGCCATCGGCTTGTACCAGGAATCGAGACCGTCCTGGATCTGCTTGGCGGCGGCTTCCGGCGTCATCGCGCCGTTCAGCACCTGGGCGCTTACGTTCCACAGCTCGTTTTCCAGGTTCGGCGTGCCGCGCGACAGGATCTGGTAGGAGTTGCGGATCGTCGACTGACAGGTCTGCCGCCAGCTGACGAAGGTCTTGGCGACCGGATCCTTGATGTCGACCTCGGCCTTCGACAGCGGGAAGAAGCCGGGGAGGGCGTTGGCATAAATCGACGCGAACTCGGGAGACGCCACCCAGGACATGAACGTCTTTGCCGCGTCGATGTTGGGCGACTTGGCGTTGATGCCCATGCCGATATCGACGTGGTCGCTGATGTAGCAGGTGTCGCCCTCTGCCGGCACCGGCGGCGGGAAGGCGTCGAACTCAAAGTCGGACTGCTTCTCGAAGGTCGTGATGTCCCAGGAGCCGGCGGCATAGATGGCGGCGCGGCCGAGGGTGAAGAGGTTCTGGCTGTCAGGATATTTCTGCGCCTGGTAGCCGTCTCCCATGAAGGGCGCCCACTTCGCCATCTGCGCCCAGGTGTCGATATAGGGCTGGTCGGTGAACTTGGCCGTGCCGGCGATCAGCGCCTTGCGGCCGTCCTCGCCCTTCCAGTAGTTCGGCCCGATGTTCTGGAAGCCCATGGTGGCGGCCTCCCATTGATCGGCGGTGCCGAGGTCGAGCGGCACGTACTGTCCGTCGGCCTTGATCTTGTCGAGCACGGCGAAGAACTCGTCGACGGTCTTCGGCGGGGTAAGTCCCAATTCCTTGAAGATGGCCTTGTTGTAGATGAAGCCGTGGATCACCGAGGCCATCGGGACGCAGAACGTGGTCGCGCCGTCGTCGGTAGACCAGGCGACTTTCGCCACGTCAGAGAAATTCTCCATGCCCGGCAGGTCGTTGACGGAGGTCAGGTAACCCTTGTTGAAGAGGTCGAGCGAGGCATCGAACGGGCGACAGGTGATCAGGTCACCGGCTGAGCCGCCTTCGAGCCGCGAGTTCAGGGCGGCGTTGTATTCGGTCGGCGCCGTCGGATTGAACACCACCTTGATGTCCGGATGATCCTTCTCGAAGGCTGGTATGATCTGATTGGTCCACAAATCCGCGTCGTCGTTGCGCCAGCTCTCGATGGTGAGCGTGGTCTCCGCGAGGGCGAACCCGCTGAGCGTCGACAGCGCCAGCGCCGTTCCCGCCAGAGCCGCGAAGCGTCTCACGCCAAAGAAGCGTTTGAGCATTGGTTGAAAACTCCCTGTTCGACTAAGTCGTTGCCTACGATCGCACCGGCTCCTGCCAAACCGCGAACGCCTTACCGGAGCCGGGCAAGCGCGGAGCGCAGATTTCCGTTTGCTTCCGCCAGGATACGGTCGGCGTCGGCGGGAGCAAGTCCGCTTGCGACAAGTGCCGCATGCTTGACCCGGCCGTCGCAAATGTCGAGAGCCCGGGCCGCCTCGCTTTGTCCCACCCCGGTGATCTCCGTCAGCATCCTGACCGCGCGCTCGCGCAGCTTCGCGTTATCGGCGCGAAAATCGATCATGTTCCCGTCATAGACCCGCCCGAGGCGGATCATGAACAGGCTGGAAAGCAAATTCAGGGCGCATTTCTGCGCTGTCCCGGCGTTCATGCGTGTCGAGCCGGCTATGATTTCCGGCCCTGAATCGAGAAAGATCGGACGCTCTACCTGTTTCAGCAGCGAGGCGTCGGCATTGTTGGCGAGCCCGATCGTGAGCGCGCCGGCGGCGCGGGCCGCCTCAGTTGCGGCAAGCGTGAAGGGCGTCGATCCGCTTGCCGCGACCGCGATCACGACGTCCGCCGGTTGGAGCGCAAGCCCCGCGATCTCCTCTGCGCCGCGCGCCGCGTCGTCTTCCGGCGCCCCCGGCATTCCGGGTTTCAGCTCGGTGCCGCCGGCGAGCACGAAGACCGTGCGGCCCTCCGGCCAACTGAACGTCCCGGCAAGCTCCATGCCGTCGAGCGCGGCGATCAGTCCGGAGGAACCGGCGCCCACATAGACGAGCCGTCCGGTGTCGCCGATGCGCGCGACGATGGCGCGAACGGCCGCGGCGATCGCCGGGCTCGCGGAGCCGACGGCTTCCACGGCCCGCCGCTGACCCTCGACGAAGGCGGCGAGGATCGTTGCGTCGTCCCAGAGGTCGAGGCCGCGATAGCGCGGGCTGATGGTCTCGGTCGTGGTCATTCAGGCGCGCCGGGCAACCTTTCGTGCATCTTGCACGACCGGCATCATAGGCCGTGCCCGCAGGCAGATCGAATCCGTCAACCCCGGCCGCAGCCTTTGACCGCCGCGCGAACTGGCGGCGCCAGAACTCGGGCCTTAGACTGTCGGTGCGGCCCGCGACGGCCAAGGCATGTGCCGGTTCGCACGATTGGATGGAGGGAAGGGAAGGCAATGCCAGCGAAGAGAGTCCTCGTCGTCGGCCTCGGCAACATGGGGATGAGCCACGCGCTCGCCTATCAGCGGATCGACGGCTTTGAGGTCGCCGGGGTCTGCGAGCGCGGGATCGCGGAGCGGAAGCTTCCGGCCGCGCTCAAGGATGCGGCGCAATTCGCGCGCTTTGACGATGCGCTCGCTGCGCTGAGGCCGGACGTGGTCTCCATCAACACCTGGTCCGACTCGCACGCCGACTACGCCATCAAGGCGTTAGAAAGCGGTGCGCATGTCTTCGTCGAAAAGCCGCTCGCGGAAACCGTCGCCGATGCGGAGCGGGTGGTCGCCGCGGCGAAGCGCACGCGGCGCAAGCTCGTCATCGGTTACATTCTGCGGCACCATCCGAGCTGGACGCGGTTCATCGAACTCGCGCGCACGCTCGGAACGCCGCTCGTCTTTCGAATGAACCTGAACCAGCAGTCGAGCGGCGCGCAATGGGAGGCGCACAAGCGGCTCTTGCAGACGCTGTCGCCGATCGTCGATTGCGGCGTGCACTACGTCGACGTCTGGTGCCAGATCACCCGGGCCGCTCCCGTGAAGGTGCACGCGGTCGGCGCCCGTCTGACCGACGACATGCCCGCCGGCATGTACAATTACGGGCACTTCGAGGTCGCCTTCGACGATGGATCGGTCGGCTGGTATGAAGCCGGCTGGGGGCCGATGATGAGCGAGACAGCCTTTTTCGTGAAGGACGTGATCGGCCCGAAGGGCTCCGTCTCCATCGTCATGGCCGAGAGCGCCGCCGCCGATACGAAATCGGCGGACATCAACACGCACACCAAGACCAACCAGATTCTCTTCCATCCCGCCGATCTGGCGGCGGACGGGACGCTGGCGAGGCCGGATGAGCGCATCACGACGACCGACGAGCCTGGCCACGACGAGCTCTGCGAACGGGAGCAGCGCTTTCTGCTGCGCGCGATCGACGAGGACATCGATCTCACCGATCACATGGAAGATGCGATCAAGAGCCTCCGCATCGTGCTCGCAGCCGATCAGTCCGTGCGGAGCGGCGAGGTCGTCAGGCTCTGAGCCCGCATTCGGCCGGCACGCTATGCTCGCGATGATTCCCCATCCGCCCGGAGCGACGCCATGAGTGACACCTTGAAGAACCCTCTCTCGCTGTTCGATATCACCGGCAAGGTTGCCGTCGTCGTCGGGGCGTCCGGCGCGTTCGGTGCGCTTGCCGCCAAGGTGCTCGCCGGTGCCGGCACAAAGCTGGTGCTCGTCGCCGGCAGCAAAAAGGCGCTCGACGCGGTCGCCGCGGAGTGCCGCGACCTTGGCGCCGAGGTCGAAGCGATCAACAAGCGCGCCGACACCGCTAAGGCCTGCGAGGAGGTGGTGGCGGCGACCGTCGCCCGCTTCGGCGCGCTCGATATCCTCGTCGTCGCCTCGGGCAAGAACCAGGTCTCCAAGATCGTCGACATGGCGCCTGAGCAGTTCCTGGAGATCATGGACATCAACGTCACGCAGAGCTGGCTGATGGCACGTGCCGCCGGAAAGCAGATGCTGGCGCAGGGCGGCGGCAAAGTGATCCTGATGTCTTCCGCCCGCGGCCTCCTCGGCCATCCGGCCGGCTATACCGCCTATTGCGCCTCGAAATCCGCGATCGACGGCATCACAAAGGCGCTCGGCTGCGAGTGGGGCGGCAACGGCATCACCGTCAACGCCATCGGGCCGACTGTCTTCCGCTCGCCGCTGACGTCGTGGATGTTCGAGGACAATGAGCGCGCCAAGGAGGTGCGCAGGAACTTTCTCGCGCGCCTGCCGAAAGGCCGCCTCGGCGAGCCGGAGGATCTCGCCGGGCCGCTGCTCTTCCTCGCCTCGAAGGCGTCGGACTTCTACACGGGCCACATCCTCTACGCCGACGGCGGCTACACCGCGGGCTGAGGGTGTCGGAAAGGACGAAGATCGCAGTCGTCGGCACCGAGTTGATGGGACACGGCACAGCGATGGTCTTTGCCGCGGGCGTCGACTTAGGCCGGTTTCGCACTGCCGTGGCAGGCCGGCACGAGAGAAAAAATCCATAACGGACAATTCGCTTGTTGTCTGTGCCGGGTCGCGAATGTCATGTCTTTCTCGACGTAGTGAGCCGGCCGTGCCTGGACAGGCGCAGCGCGGGGGCGGCAGCCTTGGATTTCGCCACCGCAGGGTCACCGCGCAGGGCACCCGGTCGTTTGCATCCGAAAGCAAAAGGGGTCATTCCAGGGACCCCGAAGAGGAGGCGTCCATGGACACCAGAGTACTCAGAACACACGCCATCGACGGCGACCCGGGGCGTATTGCTCTCGATCCGCAGTGGACCTGGGACAGGCACATTCCGGCGCCCGGCCACAGCTCGGTCGATTTCGAGCGCCGCGTCGATTTCGATCGCTTGCGCAACTATCGGCTGGAGCGGGCGCGGCAGGCGCTGAAGAACTCGCAGTGCGGGGCGCTGCTTCTCTTCGACGTCAACAACATCCGCTATATCTCCGGCACCAAGATCGGCGAATGGGAGCGCGACAAGCTCTGCCGCTTCGCGCTGCTCGCCGGCGACGGTGAGCCGATCGTGTGGGACTTCGGCTCAGCCGCGGTCCATCACAGGCTTCATTGCGACTGGCTCTATCCGGAGAATTGCCGCGCCGGAATGCTTGGCATGCGCGGCACAGTGCCGCCGGCCGTCGGCCTCATGAAGAATCACGCCGAAGAGATCATGGGCCTCCTCAAGGAGGCAGGCGTTGCAGACATGCCGGTCGGCGTCGACCTCGCCGAGACCGCGATGTTCTTCGAGCTGCAGAAGGCGGGGATGAAGGTGGTCGACGGGCAGCAGGTCATGCTCGACGCGCGCGAGATCAAGAACCTCGACGAGATCATCCTCTTGAACCAAGCGGCGGCGATGGTCGACGGCGTCTATCACATGATCTGGGAGGAGCTGAAGCCGGGGAGGCGGGAGAACGACATCGTCGCGCTCGCCAACAAGATGCTCTACGAGATGGGCTCCGACGATGTTGAGGCGATCAACGCCATCTCCGGTGAGCGCTGCAGCCCGCATCCGCACAATTTCACCGACCGCATGGTGCGGCCCGGCGATCAGGCCTTCTTCGACATCCTGCATTCCTACGTCGGCTATCGCACCTGCTACTACCGCACGTTCAACATCGGGAGAGCGACGGATGAGCAGCACGACGCCTACAAGCAGTGCCGCGAGTGGCTCGACGATGCGATCGCGCTGATCAAGCCGGGGGTGACCACCGACAAGGTCGCCTCGGTCTGGCCGAAGGCGGAGGAGTTCGGATTCCCGTCGGAGCTCGCGGCGTTTGGGCTGCAGTTCGGGCACGGACTCGGCCTTGCGCTGCACGAGCGCCCGATCATCTCAAGGCTCGTCTCGCTCGACGCGCCGATGGAGATCAAGACCGGCATGGTCTTCGCGCTTGAGACCTATTGCCCGGCGAAGGACGGCTATTCGGCGGCGCGCATCGAGGAGGAAGTGGTGGTGACCGACAAAGGTTGCCGCGTCATCACGCTCTTCCCGGCCGAGGACCTGCCGATCGCCAACCGCTATTGAGGAATCAACACGGAAGCCGCCGAGCGGCTTCCGTGTACGGTGCTATTAGAGAATTCCGGTGAGCACGCCGATGCCGGCAATCGCGACCGCCGCGCCGCCGGCCTGCACCATCCGATGCGAGGTCGCCCGATCAGTCGCCCCGATCGCAAGACCGATTCCGATGCCGGCGAGATGCAGCAGCCCTGTGGCCGCGACGAAGCCAAGCGCGTAGGTGGCGCCGGACGCATCGAGCGGCATCTCCGTGCCATGCGCGTGGCCGTGGAAGATCGCGAAGAGGCCGACCATCGCCATCGCGGCGGCGACGGGCCAGTTCGCCTTCACGGCGACGGCAATTCCGAGGACGACGATCGAAAGCGCGATCCCGATCTCGACGAAGGGGAGCGAGACGCCGAACATGCCGAGCGCGCCGCCGACGAGCATGAAGCCCATGAAGCTGAGCGGCACGGCCCACAGAGCGCGTCCGCCTAGATTGGCGGCGAACATGCCGACCGCCACCATGGCGAGGATGTGATCGATCCCACCGATCGGATGCGCGAAGCCATGCAGGAATCCGTGCGCGCCGATTCCGGGGTGGGCGAAGGCGAGGGTCGGCGCGAGAGCGGCAAGCGCCGCCAGGCCGAGACGCAGCGATCGATGGTTCGTTGACATTTTGAGACCCCTCCGTTCGGGCCGGCGCGCCAGCCCGCAAGTATGACGAAATTGCAGAAAAATCATACACAGGCCGCCGCGCCCGCGCACGCTCTTTGTTTGGGCAAAGCGCTGCTTTTTGGCCGATCTTTTAGGCGGCCCGCGGGTCGGTTCAGCGGCGGCGGATCGTGTGGTGGTCGTGCCGGCGCGCGCCGCCGATCCCGTGCGCGTGCTCTTCCACGACGTGCTCGACCGGCACCAGGACGAGCTGGCCGTGGCGAATGTTCCGCTCCGCGATGACGTGCTCGGCGAGGTGCTTCACGCTCGCCGTCTTCCCGCGCAGCACCGCCACTTCCATGCAGCTCTCATGGTCGAGATGAACGTGCAGCGTGGAAAGCGCAATGTCGTGGTGATCGTGGAAGATTTGCGTCAGCCGCTTGCCGAGTTCGCGCGCGTGGTGGTCGTAGACATAGACGAGTGCGGCGACGCAGTTCTTCGCCTTGCCGGCATCGATCGTGCTTTGCCGTACACCGGAGCGGGCGAGGTCGCGGATCGCCTCGGAGCGGTTCTGATAGCCGCGCGCGGCGATCAGCTCGTCGAGCTCGCGCATGAGATCGTCGTCGAGTGTGACCGTCACCCGCTGCATGGCATTCTCCAGAGCGTCTCAAGCAGATGTGGCGTAGCACGAATCGCGGCGTATTGCCGGAGCCACCCACATTCGGGTCGTCATTGCCGGGCTTGACCCGGCAATCCATTCCGTTGCGCCCGAGATTGGCGAAGACGCCTCGGAATCAAGTCCGGGCACGACGACAACTGGAAGGTTCAGAGTAGCGCCGCGTCTATCATCGCCGCCGCTTCCTCCCGCAGCCAGCCGTACCATGCGTCGAGCCCTTCGCCGGTCCGCGCGGAAAGCCGCAGCACGACGATCTTCGGGTTGACCTTAAGCGCATTCTCGATCGCACGCGTCACGTCGAAATCGACGTGCGGCAGGAGGTCGATCTTGTTCAGGATCATCACGTCGGCGGCGCGGAAGATGTGCGGGTATTTGAGCGGCTTGTCCTCGCCCTCCGTGACGGAGAGGATTGCGACCTTGGCGCGCTCGCCGAGATCGAAGAGCGCGGGGCAGACGAGATTTCCGACATTCTCGATGAGGAGGACCGATCCCACGGCGGGTTTCAGCTCGGAGACGCCGCGCGCCACCATATCCGCCTCGAGATGGCAGCCGGCTCCGGTGTTGATCTGCACCACCGGCGCACCGGCCGCGCGGATGCGCTCCGCGTCGTTCGCCGTCGCCTGGTCGCCCTCGAGCACGGCAAGCGGCAACTCGTCCTTCAGGTCACGGATGGTGCGCTCAAGCAGCGTCGTCTTGCCGGAGCCCGGTGCGCTGACGAGGTTCAAGGCAAGGACCTTCCGCCCGGCGAACCAGGCGCGGTTCTTCGCGGCGAGCGCGTCGTTCTTGGCGAGGATGCGCGCTTCCAGGTCGATCGTCGCGCCGCCATCGTGGTGGTGATGTTGATGTCCATGGTCATGCCCATGATCATGATAGTGCTGGCCGTGGCCATGATCGTGGCGGTGACGATGGAGCACCGTCTCCGTGCCGGTTTGCAGGTTGAGCACGGTCGTCGCCGCGTCCTTGCCGCATCCGCAGGTGGCGCACATCAGGCGGCCTCCTCGATCTCGATCGATTTCACGTTGAGCTCCTCGCCGGCAACTCGCTCCAGGTCGCGTGAGCCGCAGGCACAGGCGTCGAAGAGCGTGGCGGTTGGAAACTCCGCGCCGCAATCGGAGCAGCGCGCCCGTCCTTCGATCGCGCGGATGTCGAGCGAGGCGCCTTCCAGCGCCGTGCCCTCGGCCGCGACGTCGAATACGAAGGCGAGCGCGTCTGGAACGACGCCGGAGAGCTTGCCGACCTCCAGCGTCACGCGCCGCACGCGGCGGCCTTGCGCGGCTTCGCTCGCTATGGCGACGATGTTCCTGGTGATCGAAAGCTCGTGCATCGCGTTCTCGTTATCTTGTGCCCTTCAGCAGATGCGCGGCAGCTGCTCGCCGACCAGCATGTCGACGATGCGCTTTCCACCGAAGACGGTCTGCATGGTGACACGGCCGGCGAGCCCGTCTTTCACCTTGCCGACGATGCGCGCGCCGCTCCCGAGCGGATGCGCCTGCATCGCTGCGAGCGCGGCGTCGGCTTCCTCCGGCGGGATGACGACGACGATCTTACCCTCGTTCGCAAGGTAGAGCGGGTCGAGGCCGAGGATTTCACAGAAGGCCTTCACCTCCGGGCGGATGGGCGTTGTCGCCTCGTCGATCTCGATCTCGACCTCGGACGCGGAGGCGATCTCGTTCAACACTGTCGCCGCGCCGCCGCGCGTCGCGTCGCGCAGGAAGCGGGTCCCGGGCGCCGCCGCGATCAGCGTCTCGATCAGCGCATTCAGCGGCGCGCAGTCGCTTTCGATCGGCGATTCCAACGCCATGTCACCGCGTGCGCCAAGGATCGCCGCGCCGTGGTCGCCGAGGAGACCGTTCACCAGGACAACGTCGCCAGGCCGCGCCTTGTGCGCCCCGAAATCCCGCTCCGGCGCGATCACGCCAATCCCGGTAGTGGTGATGAAGAGCTTGTCGCAGGCGCCCTTGCCGACGACCTTGGTATCGCCGGTCGCAATTGAGACGCCTGCGTCTGCGGCCGCGCGCGCCATCGACCGCGCGACCTCGCGCAATGTCTCCACCGGCAATCCCTCTTCGACGATGACCGCGCAGGAGAGATAAAGCGGCACCGCGCCGCCCACCGCGAGATCGTTGACCGTGCCGCAGACCGCGAGCTTGCCGATGTCGCCGCCGGGAAAGACCAGCGGATCGACAACGAAGGAATCGGTGGTGAAAGCGAGCCGGTCGCCGCGCGCGGAAAGTGCGGCCAGGCCGAAGCGCGCCTGGTCCTCGAGCGGCGCGAGCGCCGGATTGTCGAAGGCGCCGACGAAGACGTCGTCGATCAGATCCTTCATGGCCTTGCCGCCGCCGCCGTGCGCGAGCGTGACGGTCGGGACGTTGACCCGGCCGCGCGGCCGTGGCCGCGCGCGGGTGAGCGGGATCACGTTCATGCCGCGCCCGCCTGCCGCTTCACGCCGCCATACTGGTAATAGGCGGCGCACGCGCCTTCGGGCGACACCATCAGCGCGCCGAGCGGCACTTCCGGTGTGCAGGCGGTGCCGAAAACCTTGCATTGCCACGGCTTGATCAGGCCCTTCAGAACCTCGCCGCACTGGCAGGATTGCGGGTCGGCGATCGTCACGCCGGGCACGGAGAATTTCCGCTCCGCGTCGAAGCGCGCGTATTCCTTGCGAAGCCGCACGCCGGAATGGTCGATCGAGCCGAGGCCGCGCCATTCGAAGAACTCGCGCAGCTCATAGACCTGGTTGACGGCATTGAGCGCCTGCGCGTTCCCCGCGTCGGGCACGATGCGCGCGTACTGGTTCTCGACGTCGGCGCGGCCTTCCTTGATCTGCTTCAGGACCATCCAGATCGACTGCAGCACGTCGAGCGGCTCGAAGCCGGCGATCACCATGGGCTTCTTGTAGAAGCGCGCGATGAACTCGTAGGGCGCGGTGCCGATCACCATCGATACGTGGCCGGGCCCGAGAAAACCGTCGAGCTTCAGATCGGGGCTGTCGAGGATCGCCTTGATGGTCGGGACGATGGTGATGTGGTTGCAGAAGACCGAGAAATTCTCCATCCCCTCGCGTTCCGCCTGCAGGACCGTGAGCGCCGTGGAGGGCATCGTCGTCTCAAAGCCGATGGCGAAGAACACCACCTCCTTGTCCGGGTGTTTGCGCGCCAATGCCAGCGCGTCCATCGGCGAATAGACCATGCGCACGTCGGCGCCGTCGCCCTTCGCCTGCGTCAGGCTCTTCATTGAGCCGGGCACGCGCATGGCGTCGCCGAAGGTCGTGAAGATGACCTCCGGCCGCTCAGCGATGGCGACGCAATCGTCGACGCGGCCCATGGGAAGCACGCAGACCGGGCAGCCCGGCCCATGCACCAGCTCGATCGCCTTCGGCAGCATGCCCTCGATGCCGTAGCGGAAGATCGAGTGCGTGTGACCGCCGCAGATCTCCATGAGATGGATCGGCCGATCTTTCGCGACATCGATCTCGGCAACCAGACGCTCGATCTCGGCGACCAGGAACGTCGCCTTCTCGCGGTCGCGGAATTCGTCGACATACTTCATGGCGCTCGCTCCTCCGCACCGGTGCCGGCAAGCGCCGCGGTCGAGGCTTGCATCGCCTCCATTTCCGCCTGCGCCTCGCCAAGCTCCGTCAGGACCCTCAGCGTTTCCATTGCCTGCTCTTCGTCGATGCGGCTCATGGCGAAGCCGACATGGATCAGCACCCATTCGTCGAGACAGGATTCGATCGGGTGCGCGTCATCGACGATGCAGACCACATTAATCTGCCGCCTGATCCCGCCGATATCGACGGTGGCAAGCATCTTCTCCGCGTCGTCGATCTTCACGATCAAGCCGGGAATGCCGAGGCACATGGCCCGTCTCCTTCCGTCTGGTTTGGGGCGTCCGCGAGCGTGGCGGCGGCGATTGCCGCCTGGCCGAGCGCGAGCCCGCCGTCATTGGCGGGAACACGGGAATGCGAGAGCACCTTGCATCCGACCGCTTCGAGGCGGCGCTGGGTCTCTTCAAAAAGCAGCCTGTTCTGGAAGCAGCCGCCAGAGAGCGCAACGGTGTCGAAGCGGCGTCCCGCTTCGTCATGCGTGAGGCTTTCGGCCATCGCCGCGACGGATGCCGCGAGCCCCTTGTGGAAGCGCGCCGCGATGACAGCGTGCCGGCGCGGCTGCCGCGAGGTCGGCGAGAAGTGCCTCCCACATCGGGCGCGGGTCGAGGACGGCGAGGGAAGCGTCGTCGATGGCGAAGGGATAGGGCGCGGCGGCGGCCAGTGTGTCTTCGTCGATGATCGCCTCGAGCCTGGCCGCGGCTTCGCCTTCGTAGGCTTGCCGCTCGGGCGAGATGTCGAGCGCCGCGGCGACCGCGTCGAAAAGCCGGCCACACGAGGAGGCGAGGGGCGAATTGACGCCGTTCGCGATCATGGTGTCGAGTACAGCACGCGGCCGCGCCGAAAGCATTTGATGGAGCGCAAGCCCTCCGAAGTCTGTTGTGAGGCGCTCCCAGCCCATTGCGGCCACCAAATGCGCGTAGAGGTTCCGCCACGGCTCGCGCACGGCCTGTGCGCCGCCGGGCATCGCCACCGGCTTGAAGCTGCCGAGCCGCTCGAAGCTGCGATAGTCGGCAGCGAGGAACTCGCCGCCCCAGATCGTGCCTCCCGAGGTGTCATCCCCGCCATAGCCGAGACCGTCGAGGACGATGCCGAGCACGGGGCGCGCGTGAAGCGGATAGCCGTTCTCTGCCAGGCAGGCGGCGACATGGGCATGGTGGTGCTGCACCTCGACAAGCGGTAGGCGCTCGTCCGTGGCCCGGGCGCGGGCGAGCTTGGCGGAGAGATATTCCGGGTGACGGTCGGCGACGAGTGCTGCCGGCCGATGGTCGAAGAGCTCGGCGTAGAGGCGAAGATTGCGGCAGTAGTCGTCATAAGTGGCCGGGTCTTCGAGATCGCCCTGATGCTGCGAGAGGACCGCCTCGCCGTCCTTCACGAGGCAGAAGGCCGCCTTCAGCTCGCCGCCGTAGGCGAGGATATCGGGTGCTGCTTCAAATCCCCGCGGCAGGCGGATCGGCGCGGGCGCGTAGCCGCGCGCGCGGCGGAGAAGCCGCGGTGCGCCCGCCATGAAACGCACGACGGAATCGTCGACGCGGTTGGCGATCCTGCGGTCGTGCGTCAGCGCGTACGGCGCGATGCCGGCAAGCCGCGTCGCCAGCTCCGCATCGTCGATGACTTGCGGCTCGTCGGAGAGGTTGCCGCTGGTCATGACCACCGGCCGGTCCATGCGCTGTAGCAGGAGCAGATGCAGCGGCGTCGTCGGCAGCATGAAGCCGAGTGTCGTCAGGCCGGGCGCCACCGCATCGGGAAGCCGCTCCGGCCCCGGCGCGGGGAGCAGCACGATCGGCGCTTCCGGGCTCTTGAGCAGAGCCTCCTCCGCCGGCTCGACGCGGCAATAGCGGCGGATGACGTCGAGATCGCGCGCCATCAGGGCGAAGGGCTTGGCGTCGCGCCGCTTGCCCGCGCGCAGCCGCGAGACAGCCTCGGCGTTGGTCGCATCGCAGGCGAGGTGATAGCCGCCAAGCCCCTTGATCGCGACGATCTCGCCCCGTTCGATGAGGCCGGCGGCGGCGTCGACATCGTCGCGCGCCGAAAGTCGGTCTAGGCTTACGGCCTCGCCGTCGAGCCGGACGAGGGTCGCGCACGGGCCGCAGGTGTGGCAGGCGATCGCTTCGGCATGGAACCGCCGGTCGCGCGGGTCGCGATATTCGCCGAGGCAGTCGTCGCAGAGCGGGAAGGGCGCCATCGTCGTCGACGCGCGGTCATAGGGAATGCCCTCGACGATCGTCAGCCTCGGTCCGCAATGCGTGCAATTGGTGAAGGGATAGCGGTAGCGGCGCTCGCGCGGGTCGAGCACTTCCGCCGCGCAGGCCGGACAGATCGCGGCGTCGGGCGAGACCTGCGTGCGGGCGGCGCCGCCAAGGCTTTCCACGATGCGGAAGCCGGCGGGGATTGCGCCTTCGTAGTCGCGCGTCTCGATCGATTCGATCGAGGCCAAAGGCGGGGGCTCCTGCTTCACCCGCGCGACGAAGCCAACAACTGCGTCGGCGCTACCAGCCGCGCGGATGAGCACGCCTTCCGCGTCGTTCAGAACCTCGCCGGCGAGCCCGAGCTCCGTCGCGATGCGCCAGACCGTCGGCCGGAAGCCGACGCCTTGCACCCGCCCGCGCACGCGGATTTCCACCGCCGCGACGTCCGGCTCGGGGAAGGGATGCTTTGGCAGGACGTTCACGGCGCGGCCTCCGCCGACGCAAATTCGGAGCGGATCCGCTCGCTCGTCTCTTTGACCGCCGCGGCGACGGCCGGCGAGAGCGAGTCACCATCCTCGAAAGACGCCGCCTCGATCGCGTAGACGATACAGCGGGCGGGAAGTTGGCCGAGCGCGCGCGCCAGCTCCACCGCTTCGGCCAGACCGAGACCGTGCGTGGAGACGCTGAACTTCGCTTCCGGCAGAGGCGCTACGCCGGCATCGAAGCGGCGCACCGTGCCGGCGGCCCGGCCGGAGACGCAGGCATCGATCAGGATCGCGCTCGCGGCGTCTTCAAGAAGCGCGATAAGCGACGCCGATTCTCCGTCTTGCTCCGCCACCGTGACGTTAGCCGGGAGGACACCCTTCAACAGCCGCGCCACCGCGCGGCCGGCGCCGTCGTCGCCCCGGTCAGGATTGCCGATGCCGACCACGATGTGGCGCCTGCGCGGCATCTGCGTCAGCCCCGGTCGATGTCGAGGCGCAGGAAGTGCGTGGCGCAGGAGATGCAGGGATCGTAGTTTCTGACCGTCTGCTCGCAGCGATGTTGGAGCGCCTTGTCGGGAAGATCGAGGAAGCCTTCGACGAAGTTGGTGAGATCGGCCTCGACGCTCGCCTGGTTCTGCGAGGTGGGGGGCACGATCTGCGCCGTGGCGATGGTCCCGTCCGCCTCGATCCGATAGCGGTGATAGAGGAGGCCGCGCGGCGCCTCCGTCGCGCCGTAGCCGGTGGCCGCACGCGGCTCAAGCGGCACGGAGGGAGCGTCCGGCTCCTCGTAGTTCTCGATGATGCGGAGCGCTTCGTCGCAGGCGTAAAGCGTCTCCACCGCACGCACGACGATGCTCTTGTAGGGATTGGTGCAAGTTCCGCCAAGCCCGGCCGCACGCGCCGCTTCCTTTGCAAGCGGAGAAAGCCGGTCGCCGCACAGCGCATAGCGGGCGAGCGGTCCGACCAGATAGGGTTCGCCCTCCAATCGCGATTGCAGCGCGGTGGAGTGCGGGACGTGGATTTCCTTGAAATGCGCATCGTACTCCGACGCTGGGATGTCGAGCCCACGGTTGGAGACGATATTGCCTTCGTTGAAGGGATATTCGTCCGGGTGCGAGACGGAGACGAAGGTGTAGTCGCGCTCGCGATCGGGGAAGTCGAAGCCGGCGACCCAGCGCACCGTCTCAAGGGCCGCGTCGCGCGCCCATTTGAGCTTTTCCTCGACCTCCGCGAATTCGCGCTTCCGCGGCGCGCGATAGAAGCCGCCGACGCGCACGTTGATCGGATGGATCTCGCGTCCGCCGACGAGGTTCAGGAGATCGTTGCCGATCTTTTTCAGCTGCAGCCCGCGCTTGACCGCGTCACCGTGATCGCGCGCCATGTCGACTGCACCTTCGTAACCGAGGAAATCCGGCGCGTGCAGCATGTAGACGTGCAGCGTGTGGCTCTCGATCCATTCGCCGCAATAAAGCAGCCGCCTGAGCGCGCGGATCGGCGCGGTGATCGAGACGCCGAGCGCGTTCTCCAGCGCATGCACGGAGCTCATCTGGTAGGCGACCGGACAGATGCCGCAGATGCGCGCCACGAAGTCGGGTGTCTCGGTGTAGGCGCGGCCGCGCAGGAACGCCTCGAAGAAGCGCGGCGGCTCGAAGATCGAAAGCTCCGCCGACTTCACCTTGCCGTTGCGCACGACGACCTTGAACGCGCCTTCGCCTTCGACGCGGGCGAGATAGTCGACCTTGATCGTCTTCGTCTTAGTCGCCATGGCGCTCGCTCTCCTCGCGGAACTCCGGCGCGTTCACGTTGAACGTCGAGTAGACGCGCTTCAAATCGCGTTCGTCCATGCCGAGGTCTTTCAGCCAATGGCTGAGCGACGCGGGATTGGGCGTCTCCTTCGGCCCGTAGCAGCCATAGCAGCCGCGGTCGTAGGAGGGGCAGAGCGCGCCACAGCCGGCATGCGTCACCGGGCCGAGGCAGGGCGTGCCGTGCGCCACCATCACGCAGACATTGCCTTTGAGCTTGCATTCCACGCAGCAGGAGTGTGCCGGCGTCACCGGCCGCCGCCCGGCGAGGAAGGCGGAGACGACTTCCAGGAGCTGGCGCTTGTTGATCGGGCAGCCGCGCAGCTCGAAGTCGACCTTCACGTGCTCGGCGATTGGCGTGGAGGTAGCGAGCGTCGAAATGTAACTCGGGTGGGCGTAGACGACGGACGTGTATTCCTTCACGTCGGCGAAGTTCCTGAGCGCCTGGATGCCGCCGGCCGTCGCGCACGCGCCGATCGTGATCAGTGCGTTGGAGCGGCCGCGCACCTCGCGAATGCGCTCCGCATCGTGCGCCGTGGTGATCGAGCCCTCGACCAGCGACACGTCGTAGCGACCGCCGATCTCGCCGCGCGTCGCCTCCATGAAATAGGCGATCTCCACCGCATCGGCGACGGCGAGCAGCTCGTCCTCGCAGTCGAGCAGGCTGAGCTGGCAGCCGTCGCAGGAAGCGAACTTCCAGACAGCGAGCCTCGGCTTCTTCGCCGCCACTTCAGATCTCCTTCAGATTGAGGATGCCGCGCAGCCGGTCGTAGGGGAAGACCGGTCCGTCGCGGCAGACGAAGGTCGGCCCGAACTGGCAGTGCCCGCAAAGCCCGACGGCGCATTTCATGTTGCGCTCCATGGAGAGATAGATCGCTTCTGCCGGCAGGCCGGCGTCGATGAGCGCCGTTGTGGCGAAGCGCATCATGATCTCCGGGCCGCAGACGAAGGCGATCGCATGGAGAGGATCGAAATCGGCACGCGGGATGAGCGACGTCACCACGCCGACATGCCCATGCCAGCCGGTGAGCGCGTGGTCGACCGTGACGTGGACTTCCAGATCGAGCCGCCGACGCCAGGATTCCAGCTCGCGCCGGAAAAGGATGTCGTCGGGGCTGCGCGTGCCATAGAGGAGAACGACGTTGCCGTAGCGCTCGCGCTCCGCGAGCACGCGATAAAAGGCCGGGCGAAGCGGCGCGAGTCCGAGTCCGCCGGCGACGAAGACGACGTCGTGCCCGGCTGCTTCCACGACCGGCCAGCCGACGCCGAAGGGGCCGCGAACCCCAAGCGCCGCGCCCGGCTTCAGCTCCGCCAATGCCTTGGAGACCGGGCCTACCGAACGGATCGTGTGGATCAGCAGCTCTGGTGCGCCGGGGTCGCCGCTCATCGAGATCGGCACCTCGCCGACGCCGAACACGGTCAGCATGTTGAACTGCCCCGGCAGGAAATCCATCGTGCCGTCCTCCGGCTCGATGTCGAGCGTCCAGACATCCGGCCCGTCACGACGGCGACGCAGCACATGTGCGATCTTCGGCAGCATCGGATCGAGGACGGCTGCCGTTGCCACGTTGGGACCGGCCATCTCAGGACTGGGAGCCATAGACGTCGAGCGTTTGCAGCCGCGTCGATTGCAGGCGCCCGACCAGCACCGGCACGAAGCGCTTCATCACCTCGTAGCCGAGATTGTGATCGGCCTCGCATTTGTCGCGCAGGCACGTGGCGTCCATCGACAGGGCGCGCACCAAGTCGATCGCCCTCGCGTCGGATGTCCAGCGATAGGGCGGGATCAGCGAGGAGACGCCGACGATCTCGCCTTCGCTCAACGTCTGAAGGGTCATCGCACCGCGCCCGGGCGCCGTCACTTCCAGGGCCACGCGGCCGTGGCGCACAAGGAAGAGCTGATCGGCGGCGCCGCCCTCGTGGAAGAGATATTGCCCCGCCTCGAAGCGGACGTTCTTCGCGCAGCCGCAGACAAGCTGGATGAATTCCTCGTCGAGCCCGGCAAAGAAGGGGTGCTCGCGGATGATGCGCTCAAGGCCTTGTGTTTCCATCATTCCCTCCCTCAACGCGGCTCCCTTGGAAGCTCACCGTCGCGGATGGCGCGTACCTCTTCTGTGATGTCGATGCCGACCGGACACCAGGTGATGCAGCGGCCGCAGCCGACGCAGCCGGAGGAGCCGAACTGGTCGATCCAGGTGGCGAGCTTGTGGGTCATCCATTGGCGGTAGCGCGATTTCGTGCTGGCGCGGACGCTGCCGCCGTGGATGTAGGAAAAATCCATCGTGAAGCAGGAATCCCAGCGCCGCGAGCGCGCGCTCTCGATGCCGGCGAGGTCGCTGGAATCCTCTACCGATGTGCAGAAGCAGGTCGGGCAGACCATCGTGCAATTGGCGCAGGAGAGGCAGCGCGCGGCGACGTCATCCCAGCGCGGATGCTCGAGGTTCGCCATAAGAAGCGCGTGAATGTCGTCGGTGCGCATCTCGCGGCCCATATTGTCCGCGGTGTGCGCGACCACGGCCTCGGCGGCGGCGGTCTCGCCGGCCGTCGCGGCCCGCTGCGGCAGGCCGGCGAGCACTTCCGCGCCGTCGTCCGATCCGCTCTCCACCAGGAACAGATGCTCCTCGCCCAGGAGCTCCGTGACGGTCAGGTCGAAGCCGGCCTCGGCCTTGGGACCGGTCTGCATCGAGACGCAGAAGCAGGTGCCGCCCGCCGTGCCGCAATTCACCGCGACGATGAAATTCTTGGCGCGCCGCGACTGGTAATGCGGATCGACATAGTCGTCGCCGATCAGCACGCGGTCCTGGATGGCGATGGCGTGAAGCTCGCAGGAGCGCACGCCGATAAAGGCGAGGCGCTCCGGCGGCGGAACGCCCGTTTCGACCTTGACGGAATCCCCGTCGCGTTTGGCGCTCCACAGGTTGACGACCGGCGCGTGCAGGAACTTCTTCCAGGAATGCGGACCGGTGGCATAGCCGAAGAGCGCTTCGTCATCGCGGCGCCGGAGCCGGTAGTGCCCGCCGTCCTGCTCGTCGGTCCAGCCTTTGGGGAGGTCGGCGATCCCGTCGATGTCGTCATAGACGATCGCCTGATCGCGAACCGTCGGGCCGAGAACGCGGTCGCCGCGCGTCTTCAACGCGCCGATGAGGGCGGCAAGCCCGTCGACGGTCAGTATGACAGGGTGTTCTGCCGGCATCGCGCCAAATCTCGATCGTTGATCAGGTCTCTCGGGCCTCGGCAGAGCAGGGCGGCCGGCCGGGCGCCTTGATGCGCGTCAATAGCCTTCTTCGAGGAGCCCTCAAAGCGAAGTATGGCGGTTGCCGGGAAATCGTTCGCGGGCCAGGCGGCGCGCGTTATGCCGCTACGCATTGTGTGCTCCGTAACCCTGTAGAATCCTGATGTAGTTGGCGCGCTCGTACGCTGCTGGATTTTCGACACGCCGCTGGCTCAGAAGGCCGCGTACCTCCTCCAGCGACGCAAATTCGCGCGACGTGAGCCAAAGCTCCAACCCGGACAGAAGCGCCGCCATATGGCCGATCCCGTTGCGCAATAGAGCCGAGGTCGACATGACCGCGTCCGCGCCGACAAGGAGGTATTTCACCACCTCTTCGGCGTTGGTCACGCCGGTTGTGGCGGCGAGCGACGCCTTCACCCGGCCGGACAGCACGCCGAGCCAAAGAAGCGGCAGGCGTATTTCGTTAGGGCCGCTCAGATTCAGATCGGTCAGCACCTGGAGCATACCGATATCAAGATCCGGCTGGTAGAAGCGGTTGAAAAGCACCAGCGCATCCGCTCCCGCCTCCTGCAATTCGATCGCCATGTGGCCAACGGCGCTGAAATAGGGGCTGAGCTTCACGGCCACGGGGATCGAGACGGTCTTGCGCACCGCCTTTACGATGTCGACATAGCGCTGCTCAACGTCACGGCCGCTCATCGAGATGTCGGCGGGTATGAAATAGATGTTGAGTTCAAGCCCGTGCGCGCCGGCTTCTTCGATCAGTCGTGCGTGCTCTATCCAGCCTTGATTCGTGATGCCGTTGAGGCTTGCGATGATCGGGATATCCACCGCCTCGCGTGCGCGGGCGACGAGGTCGAGATACTGCTCCGGCCCGACGCGGTATTCCGCCGCCTCGGGAAAGTAGCTCTGCGCCTCCGGCGAGCTTTCCGCGACCATGGTCGTCAGGTGTTCCTGGCGGACGGCCTCCGCCTCGATCTGCTCCTGGAAGAGCGATGGCAGCACCACGGCGCCCGTGCCCATATCCTCCAGTCTTTTCAGATTGCCGATGTCGGTGTTCAGCGGCGAGGCGGAAGCAATCAGGGGGCTCTTCAACGTGAGCCCCATATACGTCGTCGTGAGGTCCATCATGTGCGGTCCACATCCATCGCGTCCTGGCGGAAATGGCTTCCGTCGAGCGCGGCGAGATCTTCGTACTGGCGGTATTTGTCCACGACCGCTCGTTGCGCCGCGCCGAGCAGCTGCGCTGCCTCTTCGGGGCGTGTCGTGGCGAGCGAGGAATAGCGGATTTCGTTATAGGCGTAGCTCTTGAACGGAATCGTCGGACGCGGCGAGTCGAGGCGGAACGGGTTCTCGCCGATGTCGCGCATCGCCGGATTGTAGCGGATGAGCGGCCAATAGCCGCTCGCCACCGCCAGGTCCTGCTGCTTCATGCCGAAGCGCATGTCGATGCCGTGCGCGATGCAGTGGCTGTAGGCGAGGATCAGCGACGTACCGGGATAGGCCTCCGCCTCGCGGAAGGCGTCGAGCGTCTGCTGCGGGTTCGCCCCCATCGCCACCTGCGCGACGTAGACGTTGCCGTAGGCGATCGCCTGCAGCGCCAGGTCCTTGCGTTGTACGCGCTTGCCGGAGGCGGCGAACTTCGCCACCGCGCCGAGCGGCGTCGCCTTCGACGATTGCCCACCGGTGTTGGAATAGACCTCGGTGTCGAGCACCAGGATATTCAGGTCGCGGCCGCTCGCAAGCACGTGGTCGAGCCCGCCATAGCCGATGTCGTAGGCCCAGCCGTCGCCGCCGACGATCCAGATGGAGCGTCGCACGAGGTGGTCGACGACGGAGAGCAGATGGCGCGCGTCCTCGCTGTCAATCTTCAGGAGCTTGGTCTTCAGCAACGCCACGCGCTCGCGCTGCGCACGGATTTCCGATTCCCGGATCTGCGGCGCGTCGAGGATCGTCTGCGCCAGGTCTTCGCCGACCGACGGTGCGAGCTTCCCAAGCAGCGCGCCGGCCAGGTCGAGATGCTTGTCGGCGGCGAGACGGAAGCCGAGACCGAACTCGGCATTGTCTTCAAACAGCGAATTCGACCAGGCCGGTCCGCGCCCCTCGCGGTCCTTGGTCCACGGCGTCACCGGCAGATTGCCGCCATAGATCGACGAGCAGCCGGTGGCGTTGGCGACCATGGCGCGGTCGCCGAAGAGCTGCGACAGGAGCTTGACGTAAGGCGTCTCGCCGCATCCCGCGCACGCCCCGCAGAATTCGAAGAGCGGCTCCAGGAATTGCACGCCGCGCACATTCGCGAAATCGACGCGGGCGCGATCGTTGACCGGAAGCTTCTCGAAGAAGGCGATGTTCTCGCGCTCGTCGGCGAGAAGCGGCTGCTTGTCCGCGAGGTTGATCGCTTTCACGCCCGGCTCGCGTGGGCTGACCGACGGGCAGGCCTCGATGCAGAGCGCGCAGCCGGTGCAGTCCTCGACATAGAATTGCAGGGTGAAGCGGGCCTCCGGATAGCCGCGCGCATTGACCGGGGCCGACTTGAACGTTTGCGGCGCGCCGGCAAGCGCCTCCTCGTGATAATAGCGCGAACGGATGACGGAGTGCGGGCAGACGAAGCTGCATTGGCCGCACTGGATGCAAAGATCCTCACGCCACACGGGCACGATATCGGAGACGTTGCGTTTTTCGTAGGCAGCCGTTCCGGATGGAAACGTGCCGTCTGCCGGCAACAGGCTCACCGGCACTTCGTCGCCGTGGCCAGCGAGCATCGGGCCGGTGACGCGCCTGACGAAATCCGGCGCGCTCTCCGGCACGATGGGCGGGCGATCCTCCGTGGCCGTCACCTGACCCGGCACCTTCACCTCAAAGAGCTGTTCCAGGGTGCCGTCGACCGCCGCGTAGTTCTTCTGGACCACCGCCTCGCCCTTGCGGCTGTAGGTCTTCTTGATCGAGCGCTTGATGTGCTCGATTGCCGCCTCGCGCGGCAGCGCGCCGGAGATGGCGAAGAAGCAGGTCTGCAGCACCGTGTTGGTCCTGACGCCGAGACCGACGGCGCGGGCGACCTCCGAGGCGTCGATCACGTAGAAGCGCAGGCGCTTGTCGATGATCTGCTTCTGCACGGAAAGCGGCAGATGATCCCAGACTTCGTCCGGCCCGTAGGGGCTGTTCAACAGGAAGACGCCGTCCGGCGCTGCAAGCTTCAACACGTCGAGCCGCGCCAGGAACCCGAACTGATGGCAGGCGACGAAGCCGGCCTCGCCGATCAGGTAGGGCGCCTTGATCGGCTCCGGGCCGAAGCGGAGATGCGAGACGGTCTGCGCACCGGATTTGTGCGAATCGTAGACGAAGTAACCCTGCGCGTAGCGGCCGGCATCCTCGGCGATGATCTTCACGCTATTCTTGTTGGCGCCGACCGTTCCGTCGGCGCCGAGCCCGTAGAACACCGCGCGCGTCACGCTCTCCGGCTCGACCGAGAAGGTCGGGTCGACGGGGATGCTCGTGCCGCTCAGATCGTCGTCGATGCCGACGGTGAAGCCGTTTCTGAGCCCGATGACATTCTGCCCGTCCTGCCGTTTCAGTCCGTCGAGCACCGCTTTCGCCATGGCCGGCGTGAAATCCTTGGAGGAGAGCCCGTAGCGGCCGCCGACGACGCGCGGCATGAACGGCCGTCGCCCTTGTGCCGTGGCCTCTGCAAGGGCCGCGACGACGTCGAGATAGAGCGGCTCGCCCGGCGCGCCGGGCTCCTTGGTGCGGTCGAGGACCGCGATCGAGACGACGCTCTCCGGCAGCGCTGCGAGAAGGTGTTCAATCGAGAACGGCCGGTAGAGACGCACCTGCACCGCGCCGACCTTCTCGCCTTTCGCGGCGAGCGCTTTCACCGTCTCGCGCGCCGTCTCCGCGCCCGAGCCCATCAGGATAATGACGCGCTCCGCGTCGGGCGCGCCTTCATATTCAAACAGGCGGTAGCGCCGGCCGACGATCTTCTCGAAGCGCTGCATCGCGGCGAGCACGATCGCCGGGGTCGCCGCGTAGAACGGGTTCACCGCCTCACGCGTCTGGAAGAAGGTGTCGGGATTGTGCGCCGTGCCGCGCACGAAGGGATGCTCCGGATCGAGCGCCCGGGCGCGATGCGCGCGCACCAGATCGTCGTCGATCATGGCGCGGATGTCTTCGTCGGACAGCAGCGAGAAGGTGTTCAGCTCGTGCGAGGTGCGGAAGCCGTCGAAGAAATGCACGAACGGCACGCGCGCCTTCAGGGTCGCCGCCTGCGCGATCAGCGCCAGGTCGTGCGCTTCCTGGACGCTGCCGGAGGCGAGCACGGCGAAGCCGGCGGCGCGCGTCGCCATCACGTCGGAATGCTCGCCGAAGATGGAAAGCGCCGAGGTCGCGACGGAGCGCGCCGCCACATGGAAGACCGATGCCGTCAGCTCGCCGGCGATCTTGAACATGTTGGGGATCATCAGCATGAGCCCCTGCGACGCGGTGAAGGTCGTCGTCATCGCGCCGGATTGGAGCGAGCCATGCACCGCGCCCGCGGCGCCCCCTTCGCTCTGCATCTCCTGCACGACGGGCAGGTTGCCCCAGATATTCTTGACGCCCTCCGCCGCCCACTGGTCGGCGAGCTCCGCCATCGTGGAGGAAGGCGTGATCGGATAGATCGCGCAGACCTCGTTCACGCGGTAGGCGACGTGCGCGACGGCGGTGTTGCCGTCCATGGTCGTGATCGTGCCCATCCTCGTGAATACTCCCCCGACGCCGCGGCCTCAGGCCGGCTCGGCGATCATTTCCATGGCGTGGCAGGGACACTGCTCGACGCAGACCGCGCAGCCGGTGCAGAGCCTGTAATCGATGCGGTAGCGGCTGCCCGGCCCGAGCTTCTCGATGGCGTCCTCCGGGCATGCGGCGAAGCAATTGTCGCATTCGAAGCAATTACCGCAGGAGAGGCAGCGCCGCGCCTCGTGCAGCGCTTCAACTTCGCTCAGCCCCGCGATGATCTCGTCGAAGCGCGTCCCCCTGTCGGCGATAGGGAGGTGCCGTTCGGCGGAAGGCGTTGCGTCGGAATAGATCGGCAGGCTCAGCCCGGCGAAGTCGACGATCGGATGCTTCTCGGGCGCCTCGTACGTCTGCTCGCGCAGCCAGGCGTCGATGTGCCGCGCGGCCTTCTTGCCGTGGCCGGTCGCGATTGTCACCGAGCGCTCGGCCGGCACCATGTCGCCGCCGGCGAAGATGCCGGGCCGGCCGGTCATCATGGCGGAGTCGACGATGACGGTGCCATCGTCCTTGAAGGCGACTTCGGGGACAGAGCGCAGGAAGCCGGAATCCGCTTCCTGGCCGAGCGCCAGCACCACCGAATCGGCCTTCAGCGTCTCGAATTCGCCGGTTGGCTTGGCGCGCCCGTCCTCGCCGATCGTCATGCGCTCCACGGTCAGGTCGCCGCCGTCGATCGCCTTGATGGAGGTCAGCCACTTGATCTTGACGCCTTCCGCCAGCGCCTCGTCGGCCTCGAATTCGTGCGCCGGCATGTGCGCGCGGTCGCGGCGATAGACGATCATCGCCTCGTCGGCGCCGAGCCGGCGCGCGGTGCGCGCCGCGTCCATCGCCGTGTTGCCGCCGCCATAGATGAGCACACGGCGGCCAAGGAGTGGCGGCTCGCCCGTTTCCACGTCGCGCAACAGCTTCACCGCGTCGAGCACCTTCACCGCGTCGCGCGCCGGGATGTCGACGCGCTTGGAGAGATGCGCCCCGATGGCGATGAAGACCGCGTCGAACCCGCCCTCCTGCTGCTCGGCGAGCACATCCTCGACGCGGTGGTTGAGGACGATCTTCACGCCGAGCTCTTCGATGCGGCGGATCTCCTTCATCAGGTCTTCGCGCGGCAGGCGGTAGGCGGGGATGCCGAAATGCAGCATGCCGCCGGGGAGCGGCCCGGCCTCGCGGATCTCGACCTGATGGCCGAGGCGGGTCAGGTGCCATGCCGCCGAGAGACCGGACGGCCCGGCGCCGACGATGAGCACGCGCTTGCCGCTTGGGCGCGCCGGTCTCGGGCTCGGCCAGGCTTCGCGCGCCGCCATGTCGCCGAGGAAACGCTCGATGGCGTGAATGCCGACCGAATCGTCGAGCTCGCGGCGGTTACAGGAGGTTTCGCACGGGTGGTAGCAGACGCGGCCGTGCACGGCGGGCATGGGATTGTCCGCGATCAGGGTTTCCCAGGCGGCGCGGAACTTTCCCGCCTGGGCGAGCGCCAGCCAGGCCTGGATGTTCTCGCCGGCCGGGCAGGCGGCATTGCAGGGCGGAAGGAGGTCGACATAGATCGGACGCCGCTGCCGCTCCGGCCCGACGCCTTTGTGCCGGGTCATGTCGACGGTGCGGGTCATGTCGCGGGTCGCGGTCACCATCGCGTGCTTGAAGCCTCCGACCTTCGAGATGAAGCTAGCCAAGCCTCGACCGGGCCGCGAAGAGAAACCGTGACCTGGATCAATAAATTTCCTCGAGAGCGGCGCGCCGCCGGTTTCCGGACGTCTCCGACGGCGAATCGGGCGCTGGTCATATGCTGCCGGTGGGACTAGACCCTTCCGGCGTTGAGACGCTTCAGGTCGCGCAGCTTTGTCGAAAATCACCAGGATGCAGTTCCGGCGCTTGCCGCGAGCGCTTGCCGGAATGTCGGCGATCGCGGCGCTGACGCTGCTGTCCTGGCTTCCGGTCGATCTCTCGTCGGCGATCTGCGGGAAGCTGGCGCGGATTTTCGGCCCGCTTGGCCGCCGTCACGCGCGGGCAGATCGGGCGCTGAAGCATTTCTTCCCGCATCTCAGCGCCGATGAGCGGCGGCAGATGCTCGCCGCCATGTGGGATAATATCGGGCGCGTCTTCGGCGAGTTTCCGCATATCCACCGGATCGTGCGCGATCCCGAGCGGTTCAGGATCGAGGGCGTCTCGGAGACCTCGCCCGGCGTTCGGGAGGGGACCGGCATGGTCGTAATCACAGGTCATTTCGGGAACTGGGAGCTGACGCCCGGGGCCGCCTTGCGCTTCAACCGCCAGCAGGCAAACTTCTATCGCCCGATCGACGACCCGCTGCTCGACCGCTACGTGCGGCGCCAGCGGGAACGCATCTCCACCGAGATGATCGCCAAGGGCACGCGTGGCGTCGCCTATGCGCTCAAGGCGCTCAAGCGCGGCTATTTCGTCGGGATGTTGTCCGATCAGCGCGAAAGCGACGGCATCATCCTTCCCTTCCTCGGCGAGGACGCCCTCACCAACCATGGCCCCGCCGTGCTGGCTCTGCGTGCCAATGTGCCGATTTTCGCCGGGGTCGCCTTCCGCGAAAAGGGCGCACGGTTTCGGATGATCTGCTCGCGGCTTGAGGTCGACCTCACCGGAGACCGCAGCGCCGATGTCGTCACGCTCACCTGCCGGATGAACGAGCTCTTCGAGACATGGCTGCGCGAGCATCCCGAGCAATGGCTGTGGACGCACGACCGCTGGAAATACCATCTGACCCTGTCATGAGGCCGCTTTCCATCACACCCCGCCGATCCCGAGCCGCCTGAGGAAGGCGGCCGGCGCGCGACCAAGGATGCTCTCGCCGGCGTCGCGGCCGATCGCCTCCGCGTCTTCCGGAGCGCCTGCTGTGCTCGCCTCATAGGCCTCACTTCCGTCCTCGGAGAGCACCAGACCGTCGAAATGCAGGCGCCCGGCGACGCGTCGCGCGTGGCCGGCGATCGGCGTGCGGCAGGAGCCGTCGAGCGCGGCGAGGAAAGCGCGCTCGCAGCGAAGTGCCGCCGCGGTCTCGCCGTGGTCGATTGCGGCGAGGAGCGCGCGCGCTTCCTCGTCGTCCGCCCGGCACTCCACCGCGATCACGCCCTGGCCGCAGGCGGGCGGAAAGGCCGAAAGCGGAAGCAGCGCCGCGATGTGGCTTTCAAGCCCGAGCCGGTTCAGGCCGGCGGCCGCGAGGAGTGTGGCGTCGAAGTCGCCGGCCTCGACCCGGCGCAGGCGCGTCGGCACGTTGCCGCGCAGGAGCGCCGTCTCGATATCGGGACGCGCGCGCTTCAATAGCGCCGCGCGGCGAAGCGATGCGGTGCCGACCCGCGCGCCGTGCGGGAGCGCGTCGAGCGAGCGTGCGTTGTTGGCGATCAGCGCGTCGCGCGCATCTTCGCGCTGAAGCACGGCCCCGACGATCAGGCCTTCGGGCAGGCTCGTTTCCAGGTCCTTCGCCGAATGGACGGCGATGGTAATCGTGCCGGAGAGGAGCGCTGCTTCGATCTCCTTGCTGAAGAGGCCCTTGCCCCCCGCATCGGAAAGCGCGCGATCCTTGATGGTGTCGCCCGTCGTCGTGATGGTGACGATCTCGATGGAAGCGGACGAAAGCCCGTGCGCTACAATCAGCGCGTCGCGCACGGCGTTCGCCTGCCACAGCGCCAGGCGGCTGCCGCGCGTGCCGATGCGGAGCGGCACTGTTACTGCCATCTCACCTCCGGGAAGCTCGGGCGCGTCCCCGCCCCACGAGGCGTAGCCGCCGGTCGGGCGGACCGCAATCGGCCGCGGGCGGGTTCACATCGCCGCCAGGAGCCCGCCGTCGACGTAGACCGTCTGCCCGTTCATGAAGTCGGAAGCGCTGGAGGCGAGGAAGATCGCTACCCCGGCAAGCTCTTCCGGATCGCCCCAGCGACCCGCCGGGGTGCGGCCGATCACCCATTTGTTGAACGCCTCGTCGGCAAGGAGGGCCTTGTTCAGCTCGGTGCGGAAATAGCCCGGACCGATGGCGTTGACCTGGATATTGTGCTCCGCCCATTCGACGCACATCGTCTTGGTGAGCTGGCGTATGCCGCCCTTGGCCGCCGTATAGGGACCGATCGAGCGCCGCGCCGCTTCGCTTGTCAGCGAAGCGATGTTGATGATCTTGCCGCGCTTCCGCGTGATCATGTTCCTCGCGACCGTGCGGCCGACAAGGAACGGGCTGATCAGATTGGTCTTGATGACGGATTCGAACTTCTCCTCGCTCACATCCACCAGAAGCTCGCGCCATTGGATGCCGGCATTGTTGACGAGGATGTCAATCGGCCCGACCTCGCGCTCGATGCGCGCCACCGCGTCGATCACCGCCGCCTCCGAAGTGACGTCGAACGCGTAGCCCACGGCATCGAAGCCCTGGCCCTCGAACTCCGCGACAGTCGCGGCGAGGCGCTCCTTGTTGCGGCCGTTCAGGACCATCTTCGCGCCGGCTCCGGCGAGCCCGCCCGCGATGCCCTTGCCGAGTCCCGTGGTGGAGCCGGTGACAAGTGCGATCTTCCCCGTCAGATCGAAAAGCGAAATGCTCATTGCTACTCCCCAGCGACGCGACAGCCGCCTCGCCTCAGGCCATGAACTGGCCGCCGTTCACATGAATCGTCTGGCCGGTGACGAAGCCGCTCATCTTGTCGGAGGCGAGATAGACGAAGGTGCCGGCGCAATCCTCCGCCACGCCGAGCCGCGCCATCGGGATGGTCTGCCGCATGGCCTCCTTACGCTCCGGGGGGGTCGCTGCATGGAACGGGGTGTCGATGACCCCGGGCGCGATCGCGTTGACGCGGATGTTCTTCGTCGCGAAGAGCCCGGCGAGGTGTTTGGTCAGATTGTGGACGAAGGCCTTCGCGGCGCCGTAGACCGCCGCTCCCGGACCGCCGCCGACGGTGCCGGCGATCGAGCCGACATTGATGATGGAGCCGCGGCCGCTCTTCTCCAGGTGCGGGACCGCCGCCTGGCAGGCTGCGATCACGGAGCGGACGTTCAGGTCGAAGATCTTGTCGATCGTGTCGTCGCCGAGTTCTTCGAAGGGCACGCGCCTTACGAGGGAGCCGGCATTGTTGACGAGCACGTCGAGGCCGCCGAGCGCCTTCGCCGCTTCCTCCACGATGCGCTTCGGCTCGCCGCGCTTCGTCAGGTCGCCCTTCACGAGGTGGCAGATGCGGCCCGCCGCGCGGATTTCCTTGGCGACGGCTTCCGCGTCCTTGGCGCTCCGGTTGTAGTGGAGGACGATCGTGGCGCCAGCGGAAGCAAGGGCCTTGGCGGCCGCGGCGCCAATGCCGGTGCTTGCGCCGGTGACAAGAATGCGTTTTCCGGCGAGATCGTCCAACATCGCGCTTCCCCCGATGGCCTTGCTTTTCCGGCGGTCTATCGCCCGGATGTGGCGTCCAGGCAACCGCGTTGAGGTGTCTCGGCGGCGCTCAGTCGCGGAAGTCAGTGGCGGAAGAAGGCGCGGCGGAGCGCGGCGACGGCGCCGCGCCGCGGTGTTTCGCTCTTAGGGGTTTTGGCCATCTTCGGCGGTTCCGGGCTTTCCTTGGCGGAGCCAGTCGCGGGCGTGGCGATGCTGTCGGAAACGACGCCGCCGATCTCCGCTTCGATCGCGGCGGCAAGTGCGTCGTCGATTGTCCCGGCGGGGCCTGGAAGCGGCGCGGCGCCGCCGTTCGCTCCGGTCGCCTGCGCGGCAGCGGCGCGCTTTGGCCAGGCGACGGGCTCCGGGGCGGTCTTGATCATGCCGACCATGCCGGCGGCGCGCTCGATCGCCTGACCGATCATATCCCCGGTCATCCCAAGCTCTGGATATTTTTGTGCCAGGAGGGTGCCGCGCTCGGCGGCGTCGATCGACTCGCCACTCACAACGCGCGCGACAATCTGGGAAATCTCAAGCGAGAGCGCTTCCCGGGACATTGCCGGCTCCTCGTCTACACGCCGCTTTTCCACAACTCGTCCACATCCTGCAACGGCGCGGTCCGGTTCGCCAAGCACTGCCGCTCTGTGCATCGCGCCGCGCCGCTATATCTCGCCCCAGACCTCCTTGGCGAGGCCGACGATAAGCTCCAGCTTCTTCCACTGCGCCTCCTCGGTCAGGACATTGCCTTCCTCGGTGGAGGCGAAGCCGCATTGCGGGCTCAGGCAGAACTGCTCCAGCGGCGCAAATTTCGTTGCCTCCTCGATCCGCTTCTTGACCGCGTCGCGGTCCTCCAGGTCACCCGTCTTGGAGGTGATCAGGCCGAGCACAACCCGCTTCTCACCCTTCGGCAGGAAGCGGAGCGGCTCAAAACCGCCGGCCCGGTCGGTATCGTATTCGAGAAAGTAGCCGTCGTAGTCGGTGTCGCCGAGCAGAATCTCCGCGACCGGCTCGTAGCCGCCCTCTGAAATCCACGTGGAGCGGAAGTTGCCGCGGCAGACGTGCGTCGTGACCGTCAGGTCGGCCGGGCGGCCCTTGATCGCGTGGTTGATCATGTCGCGGTAGATTCCCGGCAGCGCGTCGGGGTCTTCGCCGCGATCGCGCACGCTTTGACGCTCCTTCTCGGAGCACAGATACGCCCACACCGTGTCGTCCAGTTGAAGGTAGCGGCAGCCGGCCGCGTAGAACGCCGCGACCGCCTTTTTGTAGGCTTCCGCCGTGTCGGCGTAGAAGGCGTCCATGTCGGGATAGACGCTTTTGTCGATCGCCTGCCGCCCGCCGCGGAAATGCAGCACGCTCGGCGCGGGGATCGTCATTTTCGGCGTGACCTTGGTCACCGACTTCAGGAAGCGGAAATGGTCCAGCATCGGGTGGTCGGCGGGAAAGCCGACCTTTCCGGAAACCTTGAGCGTCTGCGCCTTGGTCTGCACGCCCTGGAACTGGATGCCGTGCGCCGCCTCCACCACGTCGACGCCGTCGAGCACGCCGAGAAAGTCGAAATGCCACCAGGCGCGGCGGAACTCGCCGTCGGTGACCGCCTTCAGGCCGACGGCTTCCTGCTTGGCGACCACATCGCGGATCAGGCGGTCCTCCACGGCGCCGAGCGCGCCGGCGTCGATCCGGCCCTCAGCCTGCGCGGCGCGTGCCTCCTTAAGCTCCGCCGGCCTCAGCAGGCTTCCCACCTCGTCGGCGCGAAAAGGTGCTCTGCTTGCCATCTCTCCATCCCTTCTTTCTTGTCATAGGTGCCCGTCTGTCTTCGGGCCGATTTCGCTCGTGACCGTGGCGTGTCGCGTGGCGTCGCTCAAGACAAAGATGCCGCGACGGCGGCAGGCGCCGGCCATCTATTCGGACGTAGCGCCGCGCAATCCTTCACTCTCCTGATGGAAGAGCACCCGCTCGCCGCGAAAGCTGGTGCCGGTCAGCGTCAGGGCGTCCGCCTCGAAACGCGCCTCGAAGAGCTCCGGCCCGATGGTGAAGACCACTTCCTCGGGCGTCACCTCCTTGATCAGAAAATGTTGCCAGGCGAAGGGGCGGGCGGCGTCCGTGCTTGCCTGCGCACGCCGTGCGTCGACTCGGAGCACGAAGTTCTCGCCGAGCCATTCGCCGTCGAGCCGCGCGGCGGCGTCCGTGAAGGGTGAAGCAGCGGCCGTTGACACGAGGCCGAGAAGCAGCAGGACGAGCGGGAGAAGACGTGATCGCATTACCGGATACCCAACGCCTACGGTCATTTTACCGACTTGTTTCGCGCATACCTAACATAGCTTGGCGCGCATCGCGCGAGGGGTACCAGCGGCAAAACAGAACGCCCGGTTTCCCGCGCGCTCGGCGCGCGGCGAACAATCCCACTTGTGCCGCGTTGTCGGTCGAGGGATGATCGAAAGGCGGCGGGGAATTTCTTTCATAGGATCGGCGGGAGCCGGGGAGACGGGAATATGAGCAACCTCAATCTCGGGATCGAGATTCGCGATTTTGATCTCGAACGCATGGGATTCTCGCTATCCGTGCTGGACGACAGCAAGAAGCGGCAGGCGTCTGAGGCCTATCTTCGCATGACGTTGCTCGAGCTGCATGCGTTCCTGAACGCGCTGCGGGCGGCGGAGAGCGAGATCGAGCTGACCACCTACAATTCCTCCGGCGTGAACAAGCTGCCGCCGCTGAAGGGCCTGCAGGGGCGTGAGGTCGAGCCGGCCGAGCAGCGGCGCTCCGACAAGCGCAGCGCCGCCGCCGAATAAGCGCGGGCGACGGCCGGCCACGTCCGGCGCTCAGTTTCAGCGCTTCTCCCAGCGACAGCGCGATGGGTGACGCAAAGACCGCTTCCACCGAGACGCGGCCGTGGGGCGCGTTCACCGTGCTCGCGGAGGGGCCCCGCTACAAGGTGAAGCGCATCGTGGTGAAGCCGCAGGGGCGGCTTTCGCTGCAGAGCCACAAGCATCGCTCCGAACATTGGACGGTCGCCTTCGGCGTCGCGACGGCGACGGTCGGGGACGCCGTGCTGACGCTGACTCCCGGCCAGTCGGTCGATATCGCGCTCGGCGAGCGCCACCGGCTGGAGAATTTCGCCGAGGTCGATCTTGAGCTGATCGAGGTCCAGTTCGGCGATTATCTCGGCGAGGACGATATCGTCCGCTACGAGGACGCCTACGCGCGGGTTTGATTGCGGGTGTGGCGGCTAGCTGCCTTGCGTGATCGCCGCGGCGCGGCGCGCCGGATCGGCGATCGGCGCCCATATGGCGATGGCAAGGCAGGCGAGCCCGACCAGTCCGAGGGCGAGCGTCAGGCTTGTCGCGTCCGCGACGAAGCCGATGAAAGGCGGCCCGACGACGAACCCGGAATAGCCGATGGTCGCGACGGCGGCGATGCCGGTGCCCGCGGACTGGCCTGGGATGTGGCCGGCGGCGCCGAAGAAGACCGGAACGAGGTTCGCCAGTCCAAGCCCCGCCATGGCGAAACCGGCGATGGCGAGGAGCGGGAAGGGCGAAGCGATCGCCACGACGAAACCGACACCCGCAAGCACCGCGCTGCCGCGAACGAGCTCTGCCGCGCCGAAGCGGGCGCGCAGCCGGTCGCCGGAAAATCGGCTCGCCGCCATCATGGCGGCGAAGGTGGCAAAGCCCGCGGCGGCGTGTCCGGGGCTGAGCGCCAGACTGGTCCTCAAATGCAGCGCGCCCCAATCGATGATCGCGCCTTCGCTTGTCATCGACAGAAAGCAGAGGACGCCAAGCCCGATCGTCGCCCGGCTCGGCCAGGCGAACGTCGTTCCCTGGATGCCGCCGTCGGACTGCGCGGGTAGCAGGAAGAAGAGCGCGATAGCCGCGAACGCAGCCCCGGCGACGACGGTCAGAAACACCTCCGCGAAAGGCGGCATCAACGGCAACAGCAGCGCGGCGAGACCTGAGCCGATCAGCCCGCCGAGGCTCCACATTCCGTGGAAGGACGACATCACCGGGCGCTCCAGCCGCCGCTCGACGGCGACGCCATGCGCGTTCATGGCCACGTCCATCGCGCCGTTGATGGCGCCGTAGACGAAGAGCGAGGCCATCAGCGCCGCCGCCGAGGGCGCAAGGATGGGCAACAGGAAGGCGGCGAAGAGCCCCATCGTGGCGACGCGCGTGACGATGGCGCTGCCGAAGCGGGCGACGACCGGTCCGGTCAGAGGCATCGCGAAAAGCGCGCCAGCCGCCATGGCGAAGAGCGCGAGCCCGAGCGTCGAGTGGCTGATCCCGAGGCGCTCCTCCACGAGCGGGATATGCGCGGCCCAGGTGCCCATGACGACGCCGTTGGCCATGAATACGGCGGCGACGGCGTAACGCGCGCGACGCACGGCGGAGCGATCAACCATTGGGTTCCCGGAAAATCATGAGGCAGGACGACCGGGAGCATTTGCCCGCATTTTTCGCCGGGATCAATCGTGCCTGCGGCGGCCGGCAGGCCGAGGTCGTCTGGCTTTGAAACAACTTCGCCCGGAAAGCGTTTCGAAAGAGCCGGAGTCGTGCATGGATCAGCTTTCCGACCTGATGACGCCTACGCCTACGCATCTGCCGTTCGCGACCATTGCCTTTCGGCTGGTCGCCGCCGCGATCTTCGGTGCGATGATCGGCTTCGAACGGGAATGGCGGCGGCATTCGGCCGGGCTTCGCACGCACATGCTGACGGCGCTCGCGGCGGGCGTGTTCACCGTCCTGGCGGGCGAGATTCTGCAATCCCGGTCCTTTCCCGAAGGCATGGTCAGATCCGACCCGCTGCGCCTGATCGAGGCGGTGACGGCGGGCGTCGCCTTTCTCGCCGCCGGTGCGATCATCCAGAGCCGAGAGGGAGGGGTGAAGGGCCTGACGACGGGGGCCGGCATGTGGCTTTCGGGCTCGCTCGGGGTCGCCGCCGGGCTCGGACAATTCCTTATCGGCTTGTTTGCCGCCCTGCTCGGGCTGGCGATTTTGTTAATTCTACGCCGGGCCGAGACGGCTTTCGAAAAAGAGCGAGATCGCTGACAGGCAAGGAACGAAGGCAATTGACACAGTAACATATTCTTCAGCATTTCAATATGTTAACCACGTTCGTCAATCACTAAGTTCAACTTTTCTCTTATCTGACGCGGTGATCCAATGGGATCTGTTCAGGACCTCTCCCGATGTTCCGCGTCATATGCAATGCGTTCCGTCGTCTGCGTCGCGACGAGCGTGGCAATGTGTTTATTCTCTTCGGCGCCTGCGCCATTCCGCTCCTGCTCATCATGGGCGGGGCGGTCGATATAGCCCGCTACACGCGCTACAAGACCGACCTCTCCACCGTGGTCGACGCCGCGGCGCTGGCGCTTACCAGGCAGCATGACGACTACACGGCCGCGCAGGCGAAGGTCTTCATCACCAACTACGTGAACGCCCACGGCGTGGCCGATAGCGAGTTCACCATCGGAACGATCACCGTGACGAAGCTTGAGAACGGCTTCCACGTCGACGTCGCCGCTGGGATGAAGACGGCGTTCCTGCCGATCGGCAGATTTGCAAAGAACGGCACGGGAATCGATTCAATGGGGATGTCGATCGTCTCCGAAGTGATCGATTCCTCCAACCGCGTCGAGTTGGCGCTGATCCTCGATAATACCGGCTCCATGACGACGAGCGCGGGCAGCAATTCCTGCGATACGGAGAAGACGCGCATGGCCGGGGTCCGCTGCGCGGCGAAGACGCTCGTTCAGAAGCTCATGCCGATGAATACGGCCGCCGACCCGACGATCGTGAAAATCGGCCTCGTGCCGTTCGAGGGTTCCGTCAATATCAACAACGAGGATTTCAGCGAGTCGTGGATCGACAAGGGAACCTACAACAGCACGAAGAAGCTCTATTACGCGAACGCGACCTATAACGGCGTCAACTTCAACGCGCCCGCGACCGGCAAGCGCGTAAGCCACTATTCGCTATGGGACGCGATGCAGACACGCACCAGCCTCTCCTGGGCCGGGTGCGTGGAGATGCGCGCCGGCTCATACGAACTCAGCATAGCGCCGCCGACGACCGGGGATAGCCTCTACGTGCAGATGTTCTGGCCCGACGAGCCGGACATCACTTCCTACAAGATCGGTACCAAGACCTACTCGCAGAACTACTACAACAACTACATGACCGATCTCGTCACCACGTCGCGCGAGGCGCGTCAGCTCGACTACACGAAATATACCGCCATCTCGACCTCGACCAGTTGGTCGAACAGCGTCAAGAAGTACCCGCAGACGTCGGGGCCGAACCGCGGTTGTCCGCTTCCAATAGTCCCGCTGACGACGGACCAGACGCGGCTGGAGACGCAGATCGGCAAGATGACGCCGAATGGCGCAACGGGCACCTATATCCCGGCCGGCTTGCTCTGGGGCTGGAACGTCGTCGATCCGGGCGTTCCGTTTACCGAGGGCGTGAAACCGGGCGACGACAACTACGAATCGACCGTGAAGGCGGTTGTGCTGCTCACCGACGGCGAGAATTCGGCCACCTGGAACAGCAGCAACAGCAACCACAACATGTCGCCTTATTCCGCGTTCGGCTATCTTGCTGGCGGCCGCCTCAACAACACGAGCTCGGCTAATGCCGACGCTGCGCTCGATACAAAGACGAGTGCGCTCTGCGGCAGCATCAAGACCGCCAACGTCCGCGTCTACACGATCATCTTCGGGACGGTCGATTCGTCGACCCAGACGCTGATGAAGAACTGCGCCACCGTCGATGAGGGCGAGAGCCTCTTCTATCAGGCGCCGACCTCGAGTGAACTGGAATCAATTTTCGATAAGATCGGCACCGATCTGACGAAGCTGCACCTTTCAATGTGAGGCGCGTCCCGGCGGCGCGCTCGTCGCAAATTTCGCGAGAACGTGAATTCCGTACGGGAATTTGCGCACGCCTGGGTAATTGTCGCGAAGGATTGTTGTGGCATACTCCCGGTCTGGGCTGGGAGTTTGCGTCATGCGTTCAATTGCACTTGCTGTGCTCGTCTTCGTGCTTGCGACGACGGGCGCATCGGCGGGTATCGTCGCCCGCATCGATATCTCCAAACAGACCATGACGGTCGCCGAGGACGGGCGGATTCTTTATTCGTGGAGGGTGTCGACGGCCCGTAAGGGGTACCGTACGCCACGTGGTACCTTCCGTCCGGTCCGGATGCACAAGATGTGGTATTCGCACAAATATCACATGTCGCCGATGCCGTATTCGATCTTCTTCCTCGGCGGCTACGCGATCCACGGCACCGACGCGGTTCGTTATCTCGGTCGCCCGGCGTCGCATGGCTGCATCCGGCTGCATCCATCGAATGCGCGGACGCTCTTTAATCTCGTGAAGGCACACGGTACGGGGAACACACGGATCGTGCTCGTAAACTGACCGGGGCCCGGCGGTCCGGCGCTCGGGAGCGATGTGCGTTAACGTTGCGTAGGCCGGAGCGGCAATTGGCGTGACGGCGCTTTTCGCATTCGAGCGTGGATCCGGCGGCGTTCCGGTCGTGCTTTTGCACGGCTTCGGAATGAGCCACCGGGCCTGGGACGCGGTTCTCCATCGCCTCGATCCGGCGCAACGCGTTCTTGCCTTCGATCTGCCCGGCCACGCCGGCTCGCTCGGCGTTCCGCATGGCAGCGCCGCCGTGGCTGCCAAGGCTGTCATCGCCGATCTTGAGCGGCGCGGCTTCGCGCGTGCGCATTTTGTCGGGCATTCGATGGGCGGGGCGGTCGCCGCGCTGATCGCTCTCTTCGACCCCGCCCGCGCATTGTCGCTGATCCTGCCTTCGCCCGGCGGATTCGGGCCCGGGATCAACGCAGACCTGCTTCGCCGCTACGCCGCCGCCGTCGAGGCTGAGGAGATCGCGCCGCTCCTGCCGCCGTTCTTCGGGAGGGGCGGGCCGCCGGAAGGGCTCGCCGCCGCGATCGCTTCGGAGCGGCAGGCGCCGGGCGCTACAGCGGCGCTTTCCGCCATTGTGGAAACGTTCTTCGACGGCGCACAGCAGAAGACGCTGCCGCTCGCCGAACTTGCGCGTCTCGACATGCCAATCTCCGTCCTTTGGGGCAGGGAGGACGGGGTGCTCCCGGTCACGCAGGCCGAAACACTTTCCGACCGGTTCTCCGTTCGTCTCTTCGACGCCGTCGGGCATATGCTGCCCTTTGAGATACCGGACGCGATCGTCCGCGCAATCGCGGAGAGCTAGCAGACCTTGACGATCGCGGCGCCGGTCGCCGCGGCAAGTGCCTGCGGCTCGACCTCAAAGACGGCCTGCGGCGATCCCGCCGCCGCCCAGACCGTCGCGAAATCCATGAGATCGCGGTCCATGTAGGTCGCAAGCGGGGTCAGCGCGCCGAGCGGCGCGACGCCGCCGATCGCAAAGCCGGTCAGTGCGCGCACATCGTCCGCGTCTATGCGGCGGAGACCTTCGCCGATCGCCGCCTTGATCGCCTTCTCGTCGACCCGGTTCTTGCCGGAAACGAGGATCAAGACCGGCTCGCCGCTCTCCGCCTTGCGGAAAATCAGCGATTTCACGATCTGGGCGACGGTCGTCCCGCACGCCTCCGCCGCCTCCGCCGCCGTACGGGTGCTCTGCGGCATTTCGCGGATCGCGATCTCAAGCCCCGCCGCTTCCGCGGCGTTCTTGACGCGGTCCGTGCTTCTCGTGCGCTCTGCCATGCGGCTTCCTGTCCTTGACGAAACGCCCCGTGCAACGGGGGCTTTGAACCTGCTAATCTCAAATTCGCGAGGGTGAAAGAGCAGGGGCGTCATGGTTGAGGGTAGGCCCAGGCGAGCGGGCGAGCTGAAGCGCGCAATGCGCGAAGTCCGCATCGCCCATTCGGAGCGGAACGATGTGGTTGTCGATCTCCGGGAAGCGGAGATCGCCCGCCTGGAGCTGCTTTCGGATGCGCTGGAGGGCGTCATCGGCGACCTGCCGGGGGAAAGCGAGCAGTTCCTTGTCGGCATCCTCCCCGGGCAGCCGCCGCGCTTCTGGGTGGACGCGACAAGCTTCGTCATGATGGCGCGGGACAAGCGCCATTACCTGTTCCAGAAGGATTCCCGGGTCGGTCGCGCGACGCTCGCGGAGAGCGCGAATGTGGAGGCGATCGCCGACGCCGTCACGCGCTACGTGGCGGAGCGGATCGTGGAGCGCGAGCAGGCGATCGAGGGCGACTGGCTGACCAAGGCGGCGCGCTCGGGCCGCGGCTATCTCGCCGCGCCGAAGCAGCCAAGCGACAACGCCTCGCTCATCTGGGGGCTCGCCGGCTTCGGGCTCGGCATGATCGCGGGCATGTTCCTGATCGTCGCCTATGCCTGGTTCATGGTCGATTGATGGAATATGCGACGCGCGCCTTCTCCACGATCTCACCCTCCGGCGAAAAAGCGCGCTGGATGACCGTCAGCTCGTAGCACGGCCCGTTCTCGGCGATCTCGTGGATCGCGTAGCCTCCTGAGCGTGGGCCATCTTCCGGCGGGGCGCTCGCCGCCGGCACGCCGACGACCGGCACCGTTCCCGTCGCCCCCTTGATCGCCGTCATCATGCGGATGTGGTCGTGGCCGTGGAGGATCAGCTCCGCGCCGTAGCGCTCCACGGCGTTGCGGAAGCGTCTTCCGTCGGTCAGCTTGCGATGCTGGTTGCGCCGGTGGACGAGCTTCGGCGGGTGGTGGATCAGGATGACGCGGAAGAGGCCTTCGTCTCGCGCCTCTTCCAGAAGCCTGCAGAGCCGCTTCGTCTGTCCGCTGCCGACGCGGCCGATCGCCATGAAGGGTGCGGAGGCGACCGCCGAGGAGACCCCGATCAGCGCGACGTGGCCCTTGCGCCGCATGAACGGAAAGAGCGCGTCATCGACGAATTCCGCATCGTCTGAGCGCATCCATGGCGCCCACAGCCGGCGAAAACGGCGATGCGCGCCGGGAACGTAGGCATCGTGGTTGCCGGGGATGGCGGTCACCTTCTCCGGCGGTCCGAGCTCCTCCAGCCACAGGCGCGCATTCTCGAACTCCTCACGCCGCGCGATGTTGGTGAGGTCGCCGGTGACGACGATGTGGTCGGGCTCCTGCGCCTTCAGGTCGGCGACGAGGCGGGCGAGTGTTCCGGAGGTCAGAGCGTGCGCGCGGTTCCGCCGCCAGTTCAGGTAGCCGATCATCCGCTTGCTCAGGATGTCCCTCGGGCGAAGAATCGGGACCGACCCAAGATGCACGTCGGAGAGATGGCCTAGGCGGAACATGGCGCCTCGAGGTTCCGGGACGCGGGCGGGCGTGCTAGTCCGCCCACGACATGGCGCTCAGGCTGCATCACCGGCTCTGGCAGCGAGGCTTCCTCGCTTACGGCAGGCTGACACGCGGCATGACGCTCGGTGTCCGCGCCATGATGATCCGCGACGATGCGGTCGTGCTCGTGAAGCACTCCTACGTGCCCGGCTGGTATTTTCCCGGCGGCGGAGTGGATGCGGGCGAAAGCGTCGCGCATGCGCTTGCCCGCGAGGTTCGCGAGGAGGTCGGCGCCACGCTCGCCGCCGCGCCAGCGCTCTTCGGCATCTATCGCAATGCACATGCCGATGTCCGCGATCACGTCGCCCTCTTCGTCTGCCGTGATTGGGAACGCAACAATGCGCCGAAATATCCGAACGGCGAAATCATCGCCTGCGAAGCCTTTCCGCTCGACCGGCTACCGGACGACGTGAGCGCCGGCACGGCCGCGCGACTCGGCGAAGTGCTCAACGGCCTGCCGCCCGCCGCGGATTGGTAGATGCGAACAGCCCTCAACGCGTCGGGAGGTTGGTGCCGCGAAAGCGGTCGCGATCGTGCGGGGCATCGATGATCATCAGTGGCCCGAGCGGCACGATGCGGGTCGGATTGATGCTCTCGTGGCTATAATAATAGTGCTGCTTGATGTGGTCGATATCGACCGTCTCCTTGACGCCGGGCATCTGGAAGAGGTCGCGCAGATAGCCTGAGAGGTTCGGGTAGTCCGCGATGCGCCGGCGATTGCATTTGAAATGCACGTAATAGACGGCGTCGAAGCGGATCAAGGTGGTGAACAGCCGCCAGTCGGCCTCCGTCAGCGGATCGCCGACGAGAAAGCGTTGCCCATCGAGACGCTGGTCGAGCTCGTCGAGCGTGTTGAAGAGGGCGCGGAACGCCTCCTCATAGGCTTCCTGGCTCGGCGCGAAACCCGCTCGGTAGACGCCGTCATTGACGTTCTCGTAGACGACGGCGTTGATGGCGTCGATCTCCAGACGCTGTGCCTCCGGGTAGAAGTCGAGCGACGCGTCGCCGAAGGCGTCAAAGGCGCTGTTCAGCATGCGGATGATGTCGGCCAATTCGTTGGAGACAATCGTCTCGCGCTGTTTGTCCCAAAGGACGGGCACGCTGACGCGGCCGGTGTAGTTCGGGTCGGCGGCGACGTAGAGCTCGTAGAGCCGGCTTCTGCCGTAGAGATGGTCGGGCCAGGTCTCGTTGAACTCCCAGCCTTCGCTCAGCAGGTGCGGCTCGACGACGGAGATGCCGATGACGTCGGTCAGCTTCTTCAGCCTGCGAAAGATCAAGGTGCGATGCGCCCACGGGCAGGCGAGCGAGACGTAGAGGTGGTAGCGTCCGGCCTCCGCCTTGAAGCCGCCTTCGCCGGTCGGTCCGGGCGCGCCGTCGGCGGTCACCCAGTTGCGGAACTGCGTTGGGGAGCGTGCGAAGCGTCCACCTTCGGTGCGCCGCTTGTCGCGCGTTTCCCATTTGCCTTCGACGAGCATGCCCATCGCGTATACCTTTGCGCCCGCGAAACTGAACGCTTGAGATGCCCTCTCGTTGCCGGCGGAGCAAGGCTTGCAATGCATGGCGAAGCGCCGTGCCCGGGACTATTCGCGCTTGCCTCTGCTGGTTCGCCGTGATAGGCGCGCCCGCCATGATTAAAAGCCTGGGCAGATCCCTGCGACGACGACCGGCGATTGCGCGCGTCAGACGACGCGCGACGAATCCGCCGCGCTGACGCACGCTTTCAAACGGCGCTCCGCGGCTTGCCCAATATATTCTCCGCGGATCCGCCATGAACCCGACCACGATCACTCGCCCCGAGCGGCCCGAAGACGCCGCCGCTATCGATCGCCTGCAGCGTGAAGCCTTTGGGCCCGGCGCTTATGCGCGCGCGGCGTTCCGCGTGCGCGAACAGGCGCCGCATCTGCCCGCGCTCTCATTCCTGACGGAGCGCGAGGGCGCGCTGATCGGCTCCGTCCGCATGACGCCGATCCTGGTCGGCAATACGCGCGGGCTGCTTCTCGGCCCGCTCGTGGTGGAGCCTGTTTTCAAAGGACAGGGCTACGGCAAGGCGCTGATGCGGCACGTCATGGAGGAGGCGCGTCAGGCCGGCTGGCCGCTCGTGATCCTGGTGGGCGATCTGCCCTACTACTGGCCGTTCGGCTTTCGCCCGCTGCCGCCGGGAAGGGTCGCGATGCCCGGCCCTGTCGATCCGGCGCGTTTTCTCGTCGCGGAGCTCGTTCCGGGCGCGGCGGAAGGCTTGGAGGGAACGGTCAGAGGCGTGTCACCGGAAGAGGCGACGTCCGCCAGCCTGCCGGTCGTCCAGGAGGGCCTTGAGGCCGATCGCGCACGACGACTCTAGCGCGCCTCGCGATACCAGAGCGCGGCGAAGCCGCCGACGAGAAGCGCCAGCCCCAGGAGCCCGCCGAAAAGCGGAAGCTGGTCGATGCTCTTCAGCACCGTCGCTTCGGAACGGCGGAGGCCGATCCAGCCGCGCCCGGCGGCAGGTGCGCGTTGCGATACCGCGGCGATGCGCGGGATGGAGACGCCGCCGCTGCTTGCCACCCGTTCGACCGAGCCGCCCGTCGCCTTGGCGATCGGGCGAAGCCTCTCGGTGGTGGAGATCACGTCCTGAAACTCCGCCGGATTGGCCGGGCCAATATGGGCGAGCGCGGTCAGCGTCCCGTCCTCGGCGCGGTGCAGGCCGAGCGGTGCGTCCTCGATCACGCCGCGCCAGAGGCCCGGCTCCGCCTCTGTCATCGTCAGCGGCTCCGCCTCGCCGGTCGGGCTCGTGACGGTCACGTTCGGCTTCGCCTCCGACAGGGTCTGCCGCTCGACCACGAGGTCGCGGCCCTCCGAATGGGCGGTCAGCGCCTCTTCCTCAAGTTCCGGCTCGCGCATCAGCCAATGCAGCAGGCGGCGGAGCAGCGCCGCGTGCGGGCCGCCGCCCTCGTAGCCGCGAGCCCACAGCCAGGCATGGTCGGAGAGAAGCATGGCGACGCGGCCTTCGCCCTCGTGCGCGAGCACAAGAAGCGGGCGGTCATCGGGGCCGGTCATGGTGATATCGCCGGCGATGGCGTCGGTATCGACCAGGCGGAACCACTCGCTCCAGGCCGGCGGATCGCTTTCCGCGCCGGGGAGGTCGCGCGTCACCGGATGGCGCATGCCGATCGGGCTGATCTTGGCGCGATAGGGTTCCTCGATGATCTGGCCGGTCGGGACGGCCGGCAGCACGGGCCCGAGCGGCGTGCGGTAGAGACTGCCCGTCGCGGCATAGTCGGGACCGGCGGCGACGAGCACCGCGCCGCCCTCGCGCACGTAGCGGGCGAGGTTGTCATAATAGACGATCGGAAGGACGCCGCGGCTCTGGTAGCGGTCGAAGACGATCAGATCGAAGCCGTCGATCTTCTCCTCGAACAACTCGCGCGTCGGAAAGGCGATCAGCGACAGCTCGTTGATCGGCGTGCCGTCCTGCTTCTCCGGCGGGCGCAGAATGGTGAAGTGGACGAGGTCCACCGCCGCGTCCGACTTCAGGACGTTGCGCCATGTCCGTTCGCCCGCATGCGGTTCGCCTGAGACGAGGAGCACGCGCAGATGCTCGCGCACCACGTCGATCTCCGCGACCGCGACGTCGTTCTCCTGCGCCAGCTCGTTCTGGCCCGGATCGACCTCCAGCTCCACGATGGTGCGTCCGGCATGCGTGAGCGGCAGGTCTATGACGTGTTGATCGCCGACCGTGACGCTGTCGGTGGCGACCTCGGTCCCGTCGATCCTGAGATGCACCGTGACCGGGCTTCCGGCCGGCAGGTCCGGATCGATGACGCGATACTGGATGCTCTGTGGTTCGCCGAGGATGGCGAAGCGCGGCGCGCGATCGAGCACCACGCGGCGGTCGTGCTCGCCGTCCTTGCCGGTGATGAGGGCGTGGATCGGCGCGTTGAAGCCAAGGGCGGCCGGGTCGGGCGGCGTATCGGCGACGATGCCGTCGGTGACGAGGAGCGCGCCGGCGATCTGCTCAGGCGGCACGTCGTCGACGAGCTTGGTCAATTCGGAGAAGAGCGCCGTCCCGTCGCCGTCCGGGCGGTCGGCGGCATGCACTTCGCGCAGCTCGAAGCCGCCGAGCGCCTCGATGCGCGTCTTCAGAGCTGCGACCGTCGCCTCCGTCTGCGCGCGGCGGTCGCCGAGTTTCTGACTGGCGCTATCGTCCACGACAAGCGCCACGATGGCAGGAAGCGGATCGCGCTCCTCGCGCTTGATCACCGGATTGACGAGCGCCAGCGCGATCAGCGCGGAGGCGATCGCACGCAGCCAGGCGCCGCGAACGCGCTGCCAGAAGAGGACGGCGACGACAACGACGAGCAGCGCGGCGAGCGCCGCCACCAGCGGCCAGGGAAGCAGCGGATCGAAGGCGAGATCGAGCCGCGTCATGATGCGGGCCGCCTCATTGCCCGAGCCTTTCCAGAAGCGCCGGCACGTGCACCTGGTCGGCCTTGTAGTTGCCGGTCAGCGCATACATCACGACGTTCACGCCGGCGCGGAAGGCAAGCTCGCGCTGACGCGGATCGGCGGGGATCGTCGGATAGAGCCACAGCCCGTTGTCGTCGACCGCCCAGGCGGCGGCGAGATCGTTGCCGGTGATGAGGATGGGCGAGACGCCGTCGCCGCCGCGCGCCGGGCGGCTGTGGTCCTGCGGCTCGTCGGAGAGGCTTTCCACCCACAGCTCGGAATTCGCCCAGCGGCCGGGAAACTCGGAGAGCAGATAGAACGCCTTGGTCAGGACGTGGTCGGGCGGCACCGGCTCAAGCGGCGGCACGTCGACGAAAGCGAGGATCTCGCGAAGCTTCAGGGATTCCGGCGAGTCTGCGCCGCTGACGCTGAAGCCGCCGGCGTCGCGCGTATCGAAGAGGATCGTGCCGCCGTTCTTCATGAACGTGTCGATCTTCGCCATGGTCTCCGCTGACGGCGTCGGCTGGTCGGGATCGATCGGCCAATAAAGCAGCGCGTAGAAGGCAAGCTCGTCATTGGCGATGTCGACCGGGGCGGGGTCGCCCGGCTCAAGCGCGGTGCGGTCGGCGAGGTAGATGGAAAGGCCTTTCAGGCCGGCCTCGCTCGTTGAGTCAATCTCCGCGTTCCCCGTCACGACATAGGCGATCTGCGTGCTGGTGGTCGCGGCGATCGCCTTCGCCATCGCAGAATCCTCCGCCGCCCGCGCCTGGTCGATAGCCGGCAGAATGAGCGCGAAAGCGAGCGCCGCCGCGGCGGCGGTAGCGAAGCGGCGGGTCAGGCGGCCCGAAAGGAGAAGCACGGCGAGCCCGTCGAGGATTGCAAGCACGGCGGCGACTGCGAGAAGCCAGGGCCAGATAGGCGTCGTAGGCTGCGGTTCGAGCGAACGCGCGCTGCCCTTCCAGCCGATCGCGTCGGGAACGAGCGGCGAGAGCTCGGTCGCCGTGTCGATCGCGTTCAGCGTACGCTCGGTGCCGTTGCGGTCGTAGATGCCCGGCGGGGTCTCCGCACTCGGGACGACGCCGCTGATGTCGGCGACGAGCGTCGCCCCGGCCGCTGGTTTGCCGAGATCGCCATAGCCGTCGAGAAGCTCAACCGGCTGCCAGGGCGCGGCCGTGGCGCTGGTCGGCGCGGTCTCCGCCGTGGCTTCCGGCGGTCGCACCGTGCCGGCCATGTCGACGATGGCGTTCAGCATGTCCACGAAGGCACGGGAAAGCGGCAGGTTCGACCAGCGCGGATCGGCGGTCACGTGGAAAAGCACGATGCGTCCGCTGCCGCGCGTCGCGGCGGTGACGAGCGGCGTGCCGTCACGCAGCTCCGCCCATACCTCGGCGCTCCTGAGCGCTTCGGGGTCGGCGAGCACCTGCCGGTTCACGACCACGTCGGTCGGAACTTCGATGTCGGCGAACGGGCTGTTCGCCGGAAAGCTCCCGATCGTCTGCGGGTCCTCCCAGGAAAGCGAGCCGCCGAGCGCGCGCTCTCCCTGCCGGAGCCGCACGGGAAGCAGCGCGTCGTCGGTCGTGGCGGCGAGGTTGGGGCTGGCGAAGCGAACCAACGTACCGCCGCCTTGCACCCATTTCACAAGCGCGTCTGAGGTCTCCGGCGCGAGCGTTCCGGTCTCCGTCAGGACGATGACGGAGGCGCCCCGGTCGATCAGTCCCTTCACCGCCTCGCTGGTGCTCGGCGCCTGGGAGGGGAGGAGGTCTGAGGTCGGTGCCAGCGCGCGCTCAACGTAGGTGAGCGGCTCAAGCAGCGGCTGCGACGCGGTCGCGCCTTCCTCGCCGGCGATCAGGCCGACCGCCTTGCGCTGCCAGCGGCCGTCGAGAAGCTGTACGGAGCCGGCGCTCGATTCCCCGCTCACGCGGAAGCGGACCAGCGCATTGCGTATCTCGGCGGGAAGCTGGATCTCGGCGGTGCCGTTGCCATTCGAATCGAGCGAGGCGGAGCCTTCCAGGATGCGGCGGCCCTCCTGGTCGAAGCCGGCGATCGCCGCGCTTCCGTTGCCGCCGAAGCGGGTGATCGGGACATAGACGCCGTCGGCGCGGTTCTGAGGCGGCCGCAGCACGGTCAAGGGGCGGGCCGACTGGAGGATCGTTCCACTGGCGCCCACGTCGTTCAACTCCGACGCGAGAACCGCGCCGTTGCCGTCGTCGAGCACGCCGGCGATCCATAATATCTCAACGGAGCCGGGAGCGAATGCCTCTGACAGGCGCGTCGCCAAGGCGCTGCGGTTCGGCAGATAGGGGCGCGGCATTACGGCGGCGAGGCGGCGCTTGGCCCCATCGGCGCTCTCCGCCGCCAGGCTCTCGGCGCGTGGCTCCGCGGTGGCGACGAAGGAGACGGGTCGGCCGTCGCGGTTCGCCTCCTCGATCGCCGTTTCCGCCGCGGCGACGCGCTGGGCGAAGTCGGGTGCGGCGTCCCAGCCATTGTCGAGGACGACAAGGAGCGGCTCGCTGCCCGCGGTCAGCTTCATGTCCGGCTGCAGCACCGGCTGCGCGAGAGCCAGGATGACGAAGGCGACGAGCAGGAGCCGGATCAGGGTCAGCCACCACGGCGTGCGCGATGGCGTGCGGTCGCGGTCCTTCAGCTCCAGGAGCAGGCGCGTCGGCGGAAACGCGACGAGCCTCGGACGCGGCGGGGTCAGTCGCAGGATCAGCCAGATCAGCGGCAGGGCGACCAGCGCCACGAGCATCCAGGGTGCGAGGAAACCGAGCGAGCCGATCATGCCGCGGGCCGCTCCACTCCGCCGCCTGCCTTGGCGGCGTCGCCGGCAAGCCGCGCATGCAGGAAGAGCAGACCCTCCGCCGCGGGCCGGTCGGTGTGATGGACCGAGAAGGAGGAGCCGCCCTGGCGCGCATAGCCGCGGATCAGCAGGCGATGCGCCTCAAGCCGCGCCTGATAGTCGCTGCGCAAGCCACCGGCGCGCTCCGTCAGCCAGGTGGCGCCGGTCTCCGGGTCGCGGAATTCCAGTCGTCCCTCGTAGGGGAAGGCCTCCTCGGCCGGATCGAGCACCTGCAGGAGGTGCATGTTCGCGCCGCGCCCGGCGAGGGCGCGCAGCCGCTCGCGCGTCGTCTCCGCCTCGGCGAGGAAATCGGAGAGCACGACGATGTCGGCGAAGCGGCGGACACGATCGACGCGGGGCCAATCCTCGTTGAGCGCGGCATGCGCCAGGATCTCCGCCAGGCGGTCGGCGGCGTCGCGCCCGATGCGCGGCTCCGCAAGACCCGGAATGCCAACCCGCTCGCCGCCGCGCCCGAGCATGTCGGCGAGTGCCAGCATCAGGATCACGGCGCGGTCGAGCTTGGTGGTGTCGGAAAGCCGCGAGCGAAAGTCCATGGAGGGCGACAGGTCGACCCATAGCCAGACCGTCTGCGAGGCTTCCCATTCGCGCTCGCGGATGAAGAGATGGTCGTCGCGCGCGGAGCGCCGCCAGTCGATCAGCCGCGCCGACTCGCCGGGGATATAGGGGCGGAACTGCCAGAAGGTCTCGCCCGGGCCGGGATGGCGGCGGCCGTGCAGGCCGAGCATCACGTTTGCCGAGATGCGGCGTGCCGCCACCAACAGGTCCGGCAATCGAGACGCTAGCGCCCGTGCCGATTCTGCGCGGGTGCGGACGTTCGCCGGATTGGTGTCGGCCATTGACTAGAGAGTTGCCTTCGTTGCGCGTGTGATCAGATCGCGGATGCTGACGCCGTCGGCGCGCGCCGCGAACGTCACGGCCATGCGGTGCTGCAGGACGGGAACGGCAAGCGCTTCCACGTCGTCGAGCGAAGGCGCGAAGCGCCCGTCGAGAAGCGCGCGGGCGCGAACGGTGAGCATCAGCGCCTGGCTAGCGCGCGGTCCAGGTCCCCAGGAGATCTGCTCGCCGATCTCGCGACTCGCCTCGCCGGGCCGGAGCGCCCGCACGAGCTTCAGGATCGTCTCCACGACGGATTCGCCCACCGGCATGCGGCGCACCAGCCTCTGCGTTGACATCAGCTCTGCTGCGTTCAGCACGGCGCGCGGCCTCGCATCCGCCTCGCCGGTCGTCTCGAAGAGCATGCGCCGCTCCGCGTCGAGATTCGGATAGAGCACGTCGATCTGCATCAGGAAGCGGTCGAGCTGCGCCTCGGGGAGGGGATAGGTGCCCTCCTGTTCGATCGGGTTCTGCGTTGCGAGGACGTGGAACGGCTGCGGGAGATCGTGCCGCTGCCCGGCAATGGTGACGAAGTGCTCCTGCATCGCCTGCAGAAGCGCCGATTGCGTGCGCGGACTGGCGCGGTTGATCTCGTCGGCCATCAGGAGCTGCGCGAAGACCGGCCCCTTGACGAAGCGGAAGCTGCGTGAGCGATCGGCGCCTTCTTCAAGGATCTCCGAGCCGAGGATGTCGGAGGGCATCAGATCGGGCGTGAACTGGATGCGGTTGTCGGTCAGCCCGAGCACCGTCCCCATCGTGTCGACCAGCTTGGTCTTGGCAAGCCCGGGCACGCCGACCAGAAGCCCGTGGCCTCCGGCGAGCACGGTCGCCAGCGCCAATTCGACCACGGTCTCCTGGCCGAAGATGACATCGGCGATGGCGGCGCGCGCGTCCGCGAGCTTCTTCGCGACGGCTTCCGCGTCCTTGACGATGCTCTCTTGATCGAGGGTTGTGGCGCTCATTGCAGTCATGCGGGGGCATCCATAACTGGGGAATCAGAGGATGATTCGCTACCCTGACCGAATTGTGTCAGCAGCAGGCCGGAAGGCAAATAGGTAAAGCATCGCCCCGCCGGGGTTTGGGGAATGATCGAGGAAAGAGGAAATGCAAGTTTGACGCCGGGTGGATTTCCCCCGGGTCTTGCGCGGCTCGTCGCGGAGGCCGGGAAGCAGGCGAAAGGCCGTCCGGTCGAGCGGTGGAACCCGGCGTATTGCGGGGAGATCGACATCAGGATCGCCCCCGACGGGGCTTGGTACTACCGCGGCGGGGCTATTACGCGTGAGCCGCTGGTGCGGCTCTTTGCCTCGATTCTGCGTCGCGAGCCGGATGGGCGTCACGTCCTTGTGACCCCGGTTGAGAAGCTCGGCGTCGCGGTCGACGACGCGCCGTTCACGGCCGTGGAGCTCGTGGCGGAGGGAAAGGGCGAGCAAAGCCGGCTGACCTTCCGCACCAATGTCGGCGATATCGTCGCCGCCGGGCCGGAGCATCCGCTGCGCTTCGAAAGCGAGGAAGGGACGGGGGGCATGAAGCCCTATCTCCGCGTGCGCGGCGGGCTCGACGCGCTCGCCACCCGCGCCGTCGCGTTTGAGCTCGTTGCCATCGCGGTGGAACGAGACGGTGCGCTCGGTGTCTGGTCGGACGGCATGTTCTTTGCGTTTCCGGGTTCAGGCGCGGAGCCTGCGCGTGGCTGAACCGCGCCCTTTTTCGGCGGAGGATTTCCGCCGCCGCGTCGCCGACCGGCTGACGCATGCGGAACCGCATGTCGGCGACCACATGATCAATCCGGAGATCGCCGACGAGCTTCTGAAGATCGAACGCCAGCCGGCGGCCGTACTGGTCCCGGTCATCCATCGCGAGCCGGAGGCGACGCTGCTCTTCACGCAGCGAACGGGCGGGCTGCGCTCGCATGCGGGGCAGATTGCCTTTCCAGGCGGGCGCATCGATCCGGAGGACGCCGGACCGGAAGACGCGGCGCTGCGCGAAGCGGAGGAAGAGATCGGGCTCACCAGGGAATTCGTCGAGACAGTCGGCCGCGGCCCTGACTATCTGACCGGCTCCGGCTATCACGTGGCGCTGGTCGTCGCCGTCGTCAGTCCCGGCTTCAAGCTGAAGCTCAATCCGACCGAGGTCGACGACGTCTTCGAGGTGCCGCTCTCCTTCCTCATGGATCCCGCCAACCATCGAACCGGAAGCCGCATGTGGAAGGGCGCACAGCGCACGTTCTTCGAGATGCCGTTTAAGGATCGTCACATCTGGGGGATCACGGCCGGGATGGTGCGCGTGCTCTACGAGCGTCTCTACGCCGAAGAGGGAAGCGGGCGGGCGGCATGACGGAGACGCTTCACGACTGGCCGCTTCTGAAAGAGCGCCACGTCAAGGCGGTCCTTGCCGCCCTCGACGCGGAGAAGGGCGCAACCAGGATCGTCGGCGGCGCGGTGCGCGACGCGCTCCTCGGCCGCAATGTCACCGATGCCGACCTCGCGACGGTCTTCGTGCCGGCGGAGGTAATCGCGCGCGCCGAAGCCGCCGGCATGCGAACCGTGCCGACGGGCATCGAGCACGGCACCGTCACCGTCATTACCGATGGGAAGCCCTTCGAGGTGACGACGCTTCGCCGCGACGTGGAGACGGACGGCCGTCATGCGGTCGTACGCTTCACCTCCGACTGGACTGAAGACGCCGCGCGCCGCGATTTCACGATGAACGCGCTCTACTGCGATATTGCCGGCACGGTGCTCGACCCGCTCGGCGGCGTGGACGACCTCAAAGCCGGGCGCGTGCGCTTCGTCGGCAGGCCCGAGGATCGCATCCGCGAGGACTATCTCCGCATCCTGCGCTTCTTCCGTTTCTTCGCCTGGTATGGAAAAGGGCGTCCCGACCCGGAGGCGCTCAAGGCCTGCGCCAAGCTGAAATCGGGCTTGGCGACGCTTTCGGCGGAGCGCGTCTGGGCGGAGCTGAAGCGGCTCCTCGCCGCACCCGATCCGGCGCGCGCGCTTCTGTGGATGCGCACCACCGAGGTCCTGCAGAAGGTGCTGCCGGAGAGCTGGGGGATCGACGCCATCCATCGTCTGGTGGAGGCGGAGCGTGCGGAGGCCTGGGAGCCCGATCCGCTCCTCCGCCTGGAGGCAGTCCTGCCGCCGCACCGCGCGCGCATCGACGCGCTCGCCACGCGACTCAGGCTGTCGCGCGCGGAAGCATCGCGGCTGCACGCCTGGGCCGACACGGCGGAGCCGGACCCCGGGGCGACCGAGCCGCAATTCGCGCAAGCGCTCTATCGATCCGGTGTGCCGGGCGTGCGCGACCGTGTGCGCCATGCGCTGGCGCGCGAATTGGACAAGGAGAACCTGGAAGCCGCCGACGCGCTGCGGCGCCTCGCGGCTTTCGCGGACGAATGGCAGCCGCCGGTCTTCCCCGTCACTGGCAACGACCTGATCGCCGTCGGCGTCGCCCCGGGTCCTGATGTCGGCAAGCGGCTCAGGGAAATTGAAGCGCGCTGGGTCGAAAGCGGCTTCTCGCTCAGCCGTGAGACGCTGCTCGACGGCTCCTGATCGAGCTTTCCGTGAGCTCGTCTTCGACGTTTTCGATCCGCGCGCGAGCACGTTCGAGAAATGCCGGCGTGACCGCGATCTGGTGCGCCTCCTTGACGTGGCGGAGCTCCATGCTGAGCGCGTCGGCGTCCGTCGCCGCTTGCGCCTTGAAGGTGCAGCCCGGCACGAGGCTGCCGCATTCGATGCGTTTCATGCTGTCCTCCTTCTTCGGGTGGATCAGGGAAAACGCCGAAAGGCGGGATATGTTTCCCGCCTCAGGGCCACTTCACCACGGGCGGCATGGAGGAGAGGATCGAATCGACGTTCCCGCCGGTCCTCAGGCCGAAGATCGTCCCGCGATCGTAGAGGAGATTGTATTCCACGTAGCGGCCGCGGCGGACGAGCTGCTCCTCGCGATCCGCCTCCGTCCATGGCGTTGCGAAGTTCTCGCGCACGAGCGTCGGATAGATATCGCGGAAGGCGCGACCGACATCCTGCGTGAAGGCGAAATCTTCGTCCCAGCTGTCGGTGTCGGGCGCGCCGGAATCGAGATAGTCGTAGAAGATGCCGCCGATGCCGCGCGGCTCGTTGCGGTGTTTCAGCCAGAAATATTCGTCGCACCACGCCTTGTAGCGGGCGTAGTCGACGTGGGGATGCTTCTCGCAGGCGTCGCGCATGGCGGCGTGGAAGGCGATCGAATCGGGGTCCTCCTGGGTGCGCCTGCGGTTAAGCACCGGCGTCAGATCGGCGCCGCCGCCGAACCAGCGCTTCGTCGTCACCACCATGCGCGTATTCATGTGGACCGCCGGCACGTGCGGATTCTGCATATGGGCGATAAGCGAGACGCCGGAGGCCCAGAAGCGCGGGTCTTCCTCCGCGCCCGGTATCTGGGCGCGGAACTCCGGCGCGAATTCGCCGAAGACGGTTGAGACATGCACGCCGACCTTTTCGAAGACGCGACCGTGCATCATCGCCATGACGCCGCCGCCGCCCGGTGCGCCGTTTGGATCGGTCCGCTTCCACGGCGTCCGGACGAAGCGGCCCGCCGCGCGGTCGGCAAAAGGCGCTGTCGCCGGAAGCTCGGTCTCCAGCGTCTCGAAGGCGGTGCATATCTCGTCGCGCAGCGTCTCAAACCAGCGCGCCGCAATGGCCTTTCGCTCCTCAAGAGCGTAAGCCGTTGTTGCGGGTGAGTCGCCGGTCATAGGCGGGCGCTTAGACCATCCCGGTGGCGGCGGAAAGCCGCTCGTTTCTCGCGTTCCTGAGCCGGGAACCTGTCGTCCATGCCGAAGGCTCGCTCACAGCTATGCTGGGAAGGAGGAACGCCATGGTCCTTGCATCCGACGCAATGCCGAATCCCGACGCGCTTCGTGGCCGCTGGGGATGGTTCGCCGCGCTTGGCGTGATCATGATCATCGCCGGTTTCATCGCCCTGATGAGCGTCGTTATGGCGACAGTCGTCAGCGTCCTGATCGTCGGCGTGATGATGATCGCATCCGGCATCATGGAGATCATCCACGGATTCCAGATGAAGCGGTGGAGCCGCTTCTTCCTGTGGATCGTCATCGGCATCCTTTACGTGATTGCGGGGTTGCTGGTCGTGCGGAACCCGCTGCTTGCCGCGGGCGTGCTGACGCTGCTCGTCGGTGCTGCCCTCATCTTCGCCGGAATCGCGCGCATCTTCCTGGCGATGCAGATGCGCTCCGAGTCGCCGTGGGGATGGGTGCTCGTGTCCGGGATCATCACAGTGCTCCTCGGCGCGATCATTCTGCTGCAATGGCCGATCTCGAGCCTCTACGTGCTCGGCATCTTCCTCGGCGTCGATCTGATGATCGCCGGTGCGTCCTGGCTCGGTGCGTCGCTCGTCTTCCGGCGCGCCGCGTCGTAATGTCTTTGCTTGAGCATCGGATCTCTTCCGAAAAACGGCTCCTGCTTTTCGGTCCGATGCTCTAGCGAAAGCGTGCGCTCAATATCCGCTCAGGCGGTCACGGCGCGACGCTCGCGCAGGACGAACTGCAGATTGCGTAGGTAGACGAAGACCCCGAAGGCCTGGCCGGCGATGAAGACCGGGTCTTTGCGGTGCACGGCGTAGTAGAGAAGAAGCAGCCCGCCGCCGATGGAGAATATCCAGAAGCCGAGCGGGACGACGCTTTTTCCTGCGCGCTCGGAAGCCAGCCACTGCACGACGAAGCGCGCCGTGAAGAAGGCCTGCGCCGCGAAGCCCAGGACGAGCCACCAATCCATGTGATTGTTGTAGACGTCCGAGAGATATTCACCCAGGGCGCGAGACAGTTCCACAAGCATCCGGTGTCACCTCCGACACGGCAGGAATGCGCTTCCTGCGATGAATCAGCCAAAAGACCCCCACGAGATCGGCGATCGTCACCCAGAGCCGATCCCACCGCCGATAGTTCGACCGGCCGGCGTGACGCGGCCGATCGATCACGTCGACATACGCAATTTCGAATCCCTCACGCTGCGCCAGCGGAGGCAGGAAACGATGCAGGCCGTCAAAATAGGGTAAAGTCAGGAACATTTCACGACGGAACGCCTTCAGCCCACAGCCGGTGTCGCGCGCCTCGGTCTTGAGGTACTGTCCTCAGGACGAAGTTGGCGAGCCGCGACTGCACCTGCTTCAGCCGCGTCGTTCTGCGTCGCAGCCTGCGGCCGGCGACCAGCCCGACACCCGGCGCGCCGTTTTGCAGCGCCTCGATGACCGGCGGCAGGAAGGCCGGGTCGTTCTGCCCGTCGCCGTCGATCGTCGCCACGATGTCGGCGCGGGCCGCCGTGACGCCGGTGTGTACCGCAGCCGATTGGCCGCAGCTTTCCGCGTGCTTCAGGGTGCGCAGCCAGGGGCGCTCCGCCATCAGGGCGAGCAGCTCCGCCTCCGTCCGGTCGCTGGAGCCGTCATTCACGTAGACGACCTCGAACGGCCAGCGGCCCTCCAGCGCGGCGGCGATCTCCGCCACGAGCGGCGCGATGTTGTCCGCTTCGTTGCGCACCGGCACGACGACGGACACGGCGGGCGGAGTTTTCTCGTTCATGGGCCTGCAAGGCGGCTTCGGGCGCGCCTGTCTAGGCGGCATGGGCGGCGCTGGCAACGTGCCGGACGCACGCGGTCTTCGGGCCGGGCGCCCTGAATTGTGAAGCCGCGTGCCCCGCTGCGCCTCGAAAATTCCCGGGCCGGGCATTAGATAGGGATTCGAAACCTTCCTTTTCGCCGCCCGCCCGAGCCGCGCTTCTCCTGAGCCCGTGCATCGGGATCGCGCAGTGGGGCTGGTCCGGGAGCAGGTGTTGGCAGCGATTCTGAGGCGGTTCCTGAACTACTACGGCGAGCTGGAGGAGTGGATCGATCCGCTCGCGCCGACGCCCGTCAGGCAGCCGCCGCAGGAGCTGGTGCAGGTGTTCCTGCACTTTCTGCGCCCGGTGCGCTGGCTGATCGCCGCCACCCTCTTCGTCTCCCTCGTCGCCTCGCTGACCGAGCTGGCGCTTTTCGGCTTCCTCGGCTCGCTCGTCGACCGCATGTCGGCGTCGGGCCGCGACGGCTTCGTCGCCGACAATGCCTGGCTCCTGGTCTTCATGGCCTTCGTGCTTCTGGTCGTGCGGCCGATCTTCACGGTGCTCTCGCGCGCGCTCATCAACCTCTCCATCGTGCCGAGCCTGACGACGCTGGTCCGCTGGCGCAGCTACCGCTACGTCATTCGCCAGAGCCTCGGCTTCTTCCAAAACGATTTTGCCGGCCGCATCAGCCAGAAGGTCATGCAGACCGGCATGGCGGTACGCGAGAGCGTGGTGAACGTCATCGACGGCGTGTGGTACCTCGTCGTCTATCTTCTCGGCACCCTGGTGCTGCTTGCCGGTTTCGACTGGCGGCTGCTCGTTCCGCTCGCTTTGTGGACGATCGCTTATGGCATCGTGATCGTGAAGCTGGTGCCGCCGGTGCGCGTGCGCTCCGCGGCGCTGTCGGAGGCCAATTCAGGGCTGTCGGGCCGCGTCGTCGACGGCTTCACCAACATCATGTCGGTGAAACTCTTCGCGCATGCCGAGCGGGAGGAGCAGTTCGGCCGCGAGGCGTTTGCGCACCAGCTTTCCGCGGCTCGTGCGCTGATGCGCTCGATCGTGACGATGACGACCGCGCTCGTCGTCATCAACTCCGTGTTCGTCTTCAGTGTCGCCGCGCTGTCGATCTGGCTGTGGACGGCGGGCGAGATCTCTCTCGGTGCAATCGCCGCCGCCAACGCGCTGACGCTCAGGCTGAATCAGATGTCGGGGTGGATTCTGCGCACCGTTACGTCGCTCTTCGAGAACGTCGGCACGATCGAGAACGGGGTGGAGACGATCGCCGTCCCGAACGCGCTGACCGATCCGCCGGAGGCGAAGCCGCTTGTCGTCACCGAGGGGGGTATCGCGTTTGAGAACGTGACCTTCCGCTACGGCGAGGGAGATCGCGTGATCCGCGATCTCACGTTGCGCGTGCGGCCGGGCGAGAAGGTCGGCGTTGTCGGCCCGTCCGGCGCGGGAAAGTCGACCCTCGTCAATCTTCTCCTGCGCTTCTACATGCTGGAGCACGGCCGCATCCTGATCGATGGGCAGGACATCGCGCATTTGAAGCAGGACTCGCTGCGTGCCGCGGTCGGCATGGTCACGCAGGATACGTCGCTGATGCATCGCTCGGTGCGCGAGAACATCCGCTACGGCCGGCCCGACGCCGACGAGACGGCCATGCTGCGGGCCGCGGGCGCGGCGCGCGCCGACGCTTTCATCGCCAACCTCGTCGATCCGCGCGGGCGCAGCGGCTACGCCGCCTATGTGGGCGAGCGCGGCGTCAAGCTCTCCGGCGGACAGCGCCAGCGCATCGCCATCGCCCGCGTCATCCTCAAGGACGCGCCGATTCTTATCCTCGACGAGGCCACCGCCTCGCTCGATTCGGAGGTAGAGGCGGCAATCCAGGAAAGCTTGAAGTTGCTGATGGGCGACAAGACGGTGATCGCCATTGCCCACCGGCTCTCCACCATCGCCGCGCTCGACCGGCTGGTGGTCATGGACGAGGGGCGGATCGTGGAGGAGGGGACTCACGAGGCGCTGCTTCGGGCGCGCGGCCTCTATCACCGGCTCTGGGAGCGCCAGTCGGGCGGCTTCCTTGCCGCACAGGACGCGACGCTCAAGATCGCCTGAACGGAGCCGCCCGGCCGCCCGCTTCTCACCTCGTGCCGCCGGGCGATGGCGAATCGCTTTCCGCCGCTTCGACCAGAGCGTCCTCCATGAAACTCACGAGGTCCTCGCCAAGCTCGTCCTCGATGTGCTCGGTGTCGATTCCCGCGTCCTTGGCATAAGCGGTGAACTCGGCGGCAAGCCGCGCCGCTTCCTTGGGTATCGCCGCCGCCGGAACAGGATGCACCCATTCCGCGACCCAGCGGGACAATGCGTCTAGCGCCAGCTTGCTCATTAACGATGTCTCCCGGACGCCGGCCGTTTCAGCCGCCCTCGCGAAAACGACGGGCGCAGCTTCTCACGAAGCGGCGAAAAGTTGTAGCCGCAAGCCGGATTCCGTTGATTTCGGCGGCGCTTCGGCCTGATACGCGGTGTTGCGACAAGTTGCCGTCGCGGAAGCGCCTGACTGGACACATACTTGGGACGATGACAAAAGGCCTACGGCGGAATGGCTGGCTTTCGGGGGTGCCGGCCGGGTTGCCTTGCGCCGTCCTTTGCGGCGGAGGAAGACCGCAAGCGCGCCGTTCCAAAGCGAGGGAATGATTTGGCCGACACGACCCAGTCCATGACAGCGCCGGCAGCCGGGCACGGTTCGGAGTCCGGCGTGACGCGACGCGATTTCCTGTTGATCGCGACCGGCGCCTTTGCCGCCGTGGGCGCGGCAGCCACGATCTGGCCCTTCATCGACCAGATGAACCCCGACGCCGCGGCGCTGGCGCTCGGCTCCATCGATGTGGACACCTCCGCGATCGAGCAGGGCCAGGCGATCACGGTCAACTGGCGCGGCAAGCCGGTCGTGATCCGCTACCGTACCGAGAAAGAGATGCAGGAGGCCCAGGCGGTCTCGCTCGACGATCTGAAGGATCCCGTCGCGCGCAACGCCAACCTGCCGGCCGACGCCCCGGCGATCGACGCCAACCGCACCGTGCCGGGCAAGGAAGAATGGATGGTGATGATCAAGGTGTGCACCCATCTCGGATGCATTCCGCTCGGGGAGCAGGGCGCTTACGGCGGCTGGTTCTGCCCCTGCCACGGCTCGCAATACGATACGGCGGGACGTATCCGCCGCGGTCCCGCGCCGGAGAACATGTACATTCCGGAGTTCTCCTTCATCAACGATACCACCGTCCGCATCGGCTGAGGCTTGAGCGAGGACTGCAATGCAGCACGACTATTTTCCGCGCTACGAGCCTAAATCCTCCTTCGGAAAGTGGCTCGACGCGCGCCTGCCGGCGACGCGGCTCATGTACGACAGCTTCGTCGCCTATCCGGTGCCGCGCAATTTGAACTACTGGTACACGTTTGGCGGCATCCTCTCCCTGATGCTGGCCGTGCAGATCGTCACCGGCGTCGTGCTCGCGATGCACTACGTGCCGAGCGCGAACATGGCGTTCGAGTCGGTCGAGAAGATCATGCGCGACGTGAACTACGGGTGGCTGTTGCGCTACCTCCACTCGAACGGCGCGTCGATGTTCTTCCTCGCCGCCTACATCCACATCTTCCGCGGCCTCTACTACGGCTCCTACAAGGCGCCGCGCGAGGTGCTGTGGATCCTCGGCGTGATCATCCTGCTCCTGATGATGGCGACGGCGTTCATGGGCTACGTGCTGCCATGGGGCCAGATGAGCTTCTGGGGCGCGACCGTCATCACCAACCTGTTCTCCGCCATTCCGTTGATCGGCGAATCGATCACGACGTGGCTGTGGGGTGGCTTCGCGGTGGGCGACGCGACACTGAACCGCTTCTACTCGCTGCACTATCTGCTGCCGTTCATGATCGCCGGCGTCGTGGTGCTGCATGTCTGGGCGCTGCACGTCACCGGTCAGACCAACCCGACCGGCGTTGAGGTGAAGTCGAAGCAGGACGTCGTGCCGTTCTCGCCGCACGCCACGATGAAAGACGCCTTCGCCATGGTGCTCTTCCTCATCCTGTTCGCCTGGTTCGTCTTCTATCTCCCGAACTATCTCGGCCACCCGGACAACTACACGAAGGCCAATCCGCTCGCGACGCCGGCCCACATCGTGCCGGAATGGTACCTGCTGCCGTTCTACGCGATCTTGCGCGCCATCCCGAACAAGCTGCTCGGCGTCATCATGATGTTCGGCTCCATCGCCGTCCTCTTCCTGGTGCCGTGGCTGGATACGTCGCGGGTTCGTTCGGCGCGCTACCGGCCGCTCTACAAGCAGTTCTTCTGGGTGCTCGTCGTGGTCGCTATCGGCCTCGGATATCTCGGCTCGCAGCCACCGGAAGGCGGCTACGTGATCGCGGCGCGTATCCTGACCGCTTATTATTTCATCCACTTCCTCGTGCTCATGCCGCTTCTCGGCCTCTTCGAGACGCCGCGGCAACGACCCGCATCGATTGCCGAATCCGTGCTTGGGACGGGCGAAGGCGGCGGCGGGCAGCCGGCGGGAAGCACCGCCGCGCCCGAGATACGCGGCTAGAGGACGGGGCAAGGCAATGAAGACAGCAATCACCCGCCTCGCCGCGATCCTGGCCCTGGCTTTGCCGCTCGGCGCCGCCAACGCGCAGGAAGAGGTGGCCACGCCGCATTACCCGCTGAAGCATCCGCGCCACGTCGCCTGGTCGTTCGCCGGGCCGTTCGGCAAATACGATCCGCAGCAATTGCAGCGCGGCTTCCAGATCTATCACGAGGTGTGCTCGAGCTGTCATTCGCTCAGCATGGTGGCGTTCCGCGACCTCGCCTCCACGACCGGCCCGGACTTCGGCGAGGAGGAGGTACGCGCGCTCGCAGCGGAGGCGAGCATCCCCGACCCATCGTCCGATTCGGGCGAGCGTCCGGGCCGTCCTTCCGACGTTTTTCCGCCGGCGCCGCCTTTCCCGGGCGCCAATCCGCCCGACCTTTCGCTCGTCGCCAAGGCGCGCGCGATCGAGCGCGGCTTCCCGACCTTCGTCTTCGACGTCTTCACCCAGTACCAGGAGACAGGGCCGGACTACATCCACTCGCTCCTGACCGGCTATCAGGACGCGCCGGCTGGCGTGGAGGTGCCGGAGGGCGGCTATTACAATCCGTATTTCATCGCCGGGCCGACGCTCGCCATGCCGCCGCCGCTGTCGGACGGGCAGGTGACCTATGCGCAGAACCAGGACGACACGCCGGAGAACGACGTGCCGGAGACGGTCGACCAGTACGCCAAGGACGTCTCGGCCTTCCTGATGTGGGCGGCGGAGCCGCACCTCGTCCCGCGCAAGGCGATGGGTCTCAGCGTGATGATCTTCCTGATCATCTTCGCCGGCCTCGTCTACTACACCAAGAAGAAGGTCTGGGCGGACATCGATCACTAGAGGGCGCGGCGCGCCTTTTCGTCGATACGGTCCGCCGGACGCTGCGTCGGCAAGGACCTGTGACCCTGGAACAACGCGGCCGGCCTTCCTGACTTTCAGCCTTCAGGTTGCTTGGCGCATCTTGCGCTGGGCGGTAGCATTCCTGGCGCGCTGGAGCGGGGGGCTTCGATGGATGCGGTGCTTGGCATTATCGGCGGGTCGGGACTTTACGACCTCCCCGGCTTGGAGGGCGCCGAGTGGCGGCGGGTCGAGGGGCCCTGGGGTGCTCCTTCGGACGAGATTCTCTTCGCCGAGTTGGCGGGACTGCCGCTGCGCTTCCTTCCCCGTCACGGCCGCGGCCACCGCCTTTCGCCGACGCACATCAACTATCGCGCCAATATCGACGCCATGAAGCGCGCCGGGGTGACGGACATCGTCTCGGTGTCCGCCGTGGGGTCGCTCAGGGAGGATTTCGCGCCCGGCGAGTTCGTGATCGTCGACCAGTTCATCGACCGCACCTTCGCGCGCGTGAAAAGCTTCTTCGGCGAAGGCGTCACCGCGCACGTCTCCATGGCGCAGCCGATAAGCCCGCTTCTGGCGGAGCGCGTTGCACGCGCCGCCGAGGCGGAGGCAATCGACTTTCATCGTGGCGGCACCTACATCGTGATGGAGGGCCCGCAATTCTCCACGCTCGCGGAGAGCCGCCTCTACCGCTCCTGGGGCTGCGACGTGATCGGGATGACCAACATGCCGGAGGCGAAGCTCGCCCGCGAGGCGGAGATTTCCTACGCAACGATCGCCATGGTCACCGACTACGACAGCTGGCATCACGCGCATGCGCCGGTCGACGTCCAGGAGGTCATCCGCGTCATGCACGCCAACCGCGAGCGTGTGCAGCAACTGCTCCTGCGCCTTATCCGCGATTTCCCCCGCGAGCACGAGGCCTGCCCGATCGGCTCCGACCGTTCGCTCGAATTCGCCGTCATGACGGCCCCGGAAGCCCGGAATCCGGCGCTTTTGGAAAAGCTCGACGCCGTCGCTGGGCGCATTTTGCGCAGCGGAGAGGACTAGGCGGGGCCCACCCGCGGGCTTATGATCCGCGTCCTTTGCAGGGTGGGGGCTTGATGGCAGGCAATTTGGTCGGCGGCGAGAGGCAGCGCGAGAAGACGCGGCGTCCGCCATCGGAGAACAGCGTCTTCATCTCGGCGCTCGCCGGAACGGGCGACGGGAGCGAGCGTGTGGTTATCCGCAACGACGTCTACGTCAAAGCTCTGGAGTTGGCTCGTCAGGTGTTGCGCATCTACAATTCCGAACGGAAGCGCAAGATATGAGCCCGGTCACGGAAATCGGTGAGCGCGCTCCGAGCGAGAACAATCGCGCCTACGAGCAGCTCGTCTCCGGCGATGACGATCTGATCGGCCTCATCGCCTACGCGCTCTACAAGAAGGACAAGCGCGACTTCTTCATCAGCTGGCAGGAACAGCACGGTGGCCCGCCGCAAAGCGACCACGTGCGGGCGTTCACCGCCTCGGTGCTGACGCTGGGGCAGCAATTGCGCTATCGCACGGCGGCGCGCGACATGATCGACGCTTACGCCAAGACCGTTGCCGACGCGGAGAAGCCGCTGATCGAACGGGGCGCGGTGACGGAGCGCTTCGAGCAGGCGGCGCGCAAGGTCGAAGAATCGATCCGCTGGTACCGACAAATCCCGGCCGGCATCGTCGCGGGCATCGTCTTTGCGGTGGTGGTCGTGGCGGTCGTGGCGGTGCTCGGCTATGCCGATGTCGGCCCGGTCGCCAAGCTGCAGGGCGGGCTGTCGGAATTGGCCCGTTGATCGGCGCTGCGTCCTGGCTTCGGCGACCGATTTGCCGAAGGCCGGGAACATCCGGAAATTCGAGGTGCGGCCTGTAAGGCGCGAGGGAGGATTCTCCGAAATGGCGACGATGGCCCTGGATCTCCAACAGGCGATCCGCACCATCCCCGACTATCCGAAGGAAGGCATCCTCTTCCGCGATATCACCACGTTGCTCGGCGACCCGCGCGCCTTCCGCCGCGCCGTCGACGAACTGGTGCATCCCTGGGCCGGCTCGAAGATCGACAAGGTCGCGGGGATCGAAGCCCGCGGCTTCATCATCGGCGGCGCGGTGGCGCACCAGCTCTCCGCCGGCTTCGTGCCGATCCGCAAGCGCGGCAAGCTTCCGCACGAGACCGTGCGCATCGCCTATTCGCTCGAATACGGGCTCGACGAGATGGAGATGCACCGCGACGGCGTGCGTCCCGGCGAGAAGACGATCCTGGTCGACGATCTGATCGCCACGGGCGGCACGGCGGAGGCCGCGGTGAAGCTTCTGAAAGAGATCGGCGCGGAAGTCGTCGCGGCGATTTTCGTCATCGACCTGCCTGACCTCGGCGGCAAGGCGAAGATCGAGGCGCTCGGCGTACCGGTCCGCACCCTGGTGGAATTCCCCGGCCACTGAACCGTTTCCGCTCCTCCGAAGAGGACGCGCGGGCTTCTCTTGCGAACGTGGGTTCAGCGCACGGGATTGCGGATCAGCGACCGGAGCATTTTCAGGCGCGGCAGCGCCCTTGCCGGAGGGTCGGGCCGTATCGGGATAATATGGGTGGCGCTCATCGCTCTGCCGTCTGCGGTTCTCCCCGCTTTCGCGCATGAGCGAGGCGAACCCTACGCGGCCCGTGGCGGTTATTCTTCGTCCGGCAGCGTCTCGCCTCGGCTCTCGACGAAGACGTGGCCGATGAAGGAGATAACCTCCTCGCCGGCCTGGTTGCGCCCGCTCATCCGGAAGGTGACGAGACCCCAGCCGGGGCGTGAGCGGCTCAGCCGCTTGGCGACCACCTCGTTGACGAAGCTGACCGTGTCGCCGGGGCGGACCGGCTTCAGCCATTTCAACTCGTCGAAGCCGGGCGAGGGGCCGATCCTGGCGATCGGGACGCCGGCAGCTTCACGCTCGCGGCGCCGGCGCTGCCAGTGCGCCACATTGAGCTTCATCCACACCGCCTGGCTGTGCCAGCCGGAAGCGATGAGGCCGCCGAAATGCGATTTTTCGGCCGCTTCCTCGTCGAGGTGGAAAGGCTGCGGGTCGAAGGCGCTCGCGAAGCGCTTGATGTCCTCGACGGTGAAGGCGTGCGCGCCGATCTCGTCGCGCGCGCCGATGGCGATGTCCTCGAAGAAATCCATCAGGATTGCCGCGACAGCATGATCAGGTTCTCCGCCACCATGACCGGCTCGCCGCGCGCGTTCTGAACCTCGTGACGGAAGCGCACGAAGCCGCGGTCGGGGCGGCTCTTCGACGGCCGCAGCTCAAGCACGACCGAGCGGCCGGAAAGCGTGTCCCCGGGGCGGACCGGGCGGAGCCACTTCAGGCTGTCGACGCCGGGTGAGCCCATCGACGCCGTCTCGGAGAGCCAGCCGTGGTACATCATGCGCATGAAGAGCGCGCAGGTGTGCCAGCCGGAGGCGGCGAGCCCGCCGAGCAGCGTCTCCGCCGCCGCGGCTTCGTCCAGATGGAAGGGCTGCGGGTCGTATTCGGCCGCGAAGGCGACGATCTCCGCCCGCGTCACCGTATGCGGCGTAAGCGGATAGTCCTGTCCCGGCTCGAAATCCTCGAAATAGCGCATGGCTCTCAGGTAGTGCGCGGGATCGACGCTGTCGAGAGTGGCTCTCAGACGTTGAACTTGAAGAGCATCACGTCGCCGTCCTGGACGACGTATTCCTTGCCCTCGTCGCGCGCCTTGCCGGCCTCCTTGGCGCCGACCTCGCCGCCTGAGGCGATGAAATCGTCATAGGCGATCGTCTGTGCGCGAATGAAGCCGCGCTCAAAATCCGTGTGGATGACGCCGGCCGCCTGCGGCGCCTTTGCGCCTTCTTCCACCGTCCAGGCGCGCGTCTCCTTCGGCCCGACCGTGAAGAAGGTGACGAGGCCGAGCAGCGCATAGCCGGAGCGGATCAGCCGGTCGAGGCCGGGCTCCTCAAGCCCCATCTCTTTCAGATATTCGGCGGCCTCGTCGGGAGGAAGCTGCGCGATCTCCGCTTCGATCGCGGCGGAGATGACGATGAAGCCGGCGCCCTGGCTTTTCGCCAGCTCGGCGACGCGGGCGGATTGCGCGTTGCCGGCGGCCGCGTCGGCCTCCGAAACGTTCGCAACGTAAAGAACGGGCTTGGCGGTCAGAAGCTGCAGCCCGTCGAGGATGCGAAGCTCCTCCGGTGCGAGCTCGGTGCGGAGCACGCGTGCCGGCTTGCCGTCGGTGAGGACGGCGAGCGCCTTCTCCCAGACGGGAAGGAGCGTTTGTGCTTCCTTGTCCTTCCCAGTCGCCTTCTTGCGCAAAGGCTGGATGCGCCGGTCGAGACTATCCAGGTCGGCGAGCATCAGCTCTGTCTCCACCGTCTCCGCGTCGGCCACCGGATCGATCGTCCCCTCGACGTGTACGACGTCGGGATCCTCGAAGCAGCGCAGCACGTGCGCGATCGCGTCGACCTCGCGGATATTGGCGAGGAACTGGTTGCCCAGGCCCTCGCCCTTGGAGGCGCCGCGCACCAGGCCTGCGATATCGACGAAGGTGATGCGGGTCGGGACGATCTCCGCCGACTTGCCGAGCGCGGCGAGCTTGTCGAGGCGCGGATCGGGCACCGCCACCTCTCCGGTATTCGGCTCGATGGTGCAGAACGGATAGTTCGCCGCCTGCGCTGCCGCTGTCCGTGTCAGCGCGTTGAAGAGCGTCGACTTGCCGACATTCGGCAGCCCGACGATGCCGCAGCGAAATCCCATGTTCTTCGATGTCCCGGCGGTGTCAGTTCGTGGAGGAGGGGAGGCGACGTAGCGCGGCGGTCACTGCGAGTGCTCGCGCCCAAAAAGCTTTTTCAGGCCTGCGAACGGGCCGCCGCCCTTCGAGGCGTTCTTTTCCGCTTCGTCGCGTTGCGGCGGGTTCGCCGGGGCGGCCGCGGCCTTCTCTCGGTCGGCGGGGGCGGTGGGCTCGTCGTCGTGCGTCGCCAGGTGCACGCGGTTCATGAAGTTCGCGTCGTCGCCCGTGGCAAGCAGCTCGGCATTGTCGGCGATCGCCGTAAGCAGCGGATCGATCCACTCGCGGTCGGCGCGGGCGAAATCGTGCAGGACATAGTGGTTCACCAGCTCCTTTGAGCCGGGATGTCCGATGCCGACCCTGACGCGCCGGAACCCCTGGCCGATATGCGCCTCGATCGACTTCAGCCCGCGGTGGCCGGCAGCACTTCCGCCGGTCTTCATGCGCACCTTGCCGGGCGGCAGATCCAGCTCGTCATAGATGACGACAACGTCGGAGGGGGCGAGCTTGTAGAAGCGCATCGCCTGCGAAACCGCGCTGCCGGATTCGTTCATGTAGGTGGCGGGCTTCAAGACGATCACCTTCTCGCCGCCGAGCGATCCCTCCGAGGTCTCGCCCTTGAAGCGCGCGCGCCATGGTGAAAGGCGATGGCGGCGGTGAATCTCGTCCGCCGCCATGAAGCCGATATTGTGCCGGTTGCCGGCGTAGCGCCGGCCGGGATTGCCAAGACCTGCGATCAGTAGCATCCGACAAACCCCTCGGTCCGCGCGCCGCGGGCGCCGATGGCGCTCCGCGGCTCATGGCGTCAGGGGCAGACCAAGACGCAGCCCCGGCCCCGTGTCCCGGCCCCCGTGTCCTGGCCCTAGTTTTCGCTCTTGTCTTCTTCGGCCTTGGCCTCGCCCTCGGCCTCCGCACCTTCCACCGGCGCCTCCGCGGCGCCCTCTTCGCCTTCCGGCGTCGCCGGGGCGGCACCTGCGATGGTCGCGACGGTGAAGTCGCGGTCGCGAATGGTCGGCGTGCAGCCTTCCGGCAGCGCGATGGCGGAGATATGGACGGAATCGCCGATATCGAGACCGTCGAGGTTCACTTCCAGGAACTCCGGAATAGCGTCGGCCGGAACGAGCATCTCCACCGAGTGGCGGACGACGTTCAAAACGCCACCGCGCTTCAGGCCCGTCGAATCGGCGTGGTTGATGAAGTGCACCGGCACGTCGAGCGTCAGCTTCGCACCTGCGCCGACGCGCAGGAAATCGACATGGATCAAGAAGTCGCGGACCGGATCGAGCTGGTAATCCTTGGGGATCGCCCGAATGGTCTCGCCGCCCACCTCGATCTCGACGAGATGGGTCAGGAAGCCGCCCGCATGCAGGCGGCGCGTTATCTCGCGCTGATTGAGGGAGATCGGAATCGGCGGCTTCTTGTCGCCGTAGATAACAGCCGGGACCTTGTCCTCTCGGCGCACGGCGCGGGCCGCCCCCTTGCCAACCCGCTCGCGCGCCTCGGCCTTCAGAACGCTCGTCTGAGCCATGGTCGCACTCCTGATCCTGTCTGGAAAAGCGAAAGGCCGCGTCTTGCGGCCACGCTCCCGGCGCCGCCTCCAAGGGTGTCAGCGCTCGCGCGGGCTTATAGGGGAGGCGGAGGAAAAACGCAAACGCCAGGGCTTTGGCTCTCCGCGCCTTGCTTAGGCGCCCCCGGATTGACGGCGCCGGCCGGCTCAGCCTAGATGCCGGCATGGGGAATGCGATCTCCCCACGAGGCGACATGCCGAAGCATCGCGTCCCACCCTAACGGAGGACGCACCATGTCGTCGATCAACACCATCCAATCTGCAAAGCTTGCGCGCCTGATTGGCACCCCGGGGTGCCCGGCCATCATCGACGTCCGTGACGAAGACGATTTCGCCGCGGACCCGCAGCTGATTCCGGGCTCTTTCCGCCGCTCTGCCGCCGAGCCATGGAGCTGGGCGCGGGAGGAGCAAAGCGCCTCCGGCGCCATAGTCGTCTGTCAGAAAGGCCTGAAGCTCAGCCACGGCGTCGCAGCCTGGCTTCGCAATGAAGGCATCCCGGCCGAAAGCCTGGACGGCGGTTTCCTGGCGTGGCGCGGCGCCGGCCTTCCGGTCGTGCCCGCCGAAAGACTCCCTCGGCGGGACGAGAAAGGGCGCACTGTCTGGGTGACGCGTGAGCGCCCGAAGATCGACCGCATCGCCTGTCCCTGGCTAATCCGTCGCTTTGTCGATCCGTCGGCCGTCTTCCTGTTCGTCGCCCCGTCGGAGGTGGCCGCCGTTGCGGAGCGTTTCGCGGCCACGCCGTTCGACATTGAGGGTGTGTTCTGGAGCCACCGTGGCGAGCTTTGCACGTTTGACACGATGATCGAGGAATTCGCGCTGACGACGGAACCGCTTAAGCGGCTTGCGGCGATCGTACGCGGCGCCGACACGGCGCGGTTCGATCTTGCGCCGGAGGCAGCGGGGCTGCTCGCCGCCTCGCTCGGCTTTTCTCGCATGTTCTCCGACGATCTCGCTCAGCTCAAAGCCGGCCTCATGCTCTACGACGCCTTCTATCGCTGGTGCCGCGACGCCGTTGAGGAAACGCACAACTGGCCATCGGCGAAGCCGGGCCGGTGAGCGGCGTGCCTCCTGAAGGGGATGCCGCGCTGGTCGCGGCCGCAGCGCCGACCTTCCGTGAAGCAGTCGGCGTTTGGCTGAAAATCGGCTTCGTCAACTTTGGTGGGCCGGCGGGGCAGATCGCGCTCATGCATCGCGTCCTCGTGGAAGAGAAGCGCTGGATCGACGAGGGGCGATTCCTGCATGCGCTGAACTACTGCATGCTGTTGCCCGGCCCGGAAGCGCAGCAGCTTGCGACCTATGTCGGCTGGCTCCTCAACGGGGTTCGTGGCGGTATCGCCGCGGGTGTGCTCTTCGTGCTGCCGGGGTTCGCGGTGCTGCTCGCGCTCAGCATTGCCTATCTCCGCTTCGGCCATCTCGATCTTGTGCAGGGGCTCTTCTTCGGCTTGAAGGCGGCGGTGCTTGCGCTCGTCGCCGAGGCTCTGATCCGCGTCGCCAGGCGGGCGCTGAAGGGACCGGCGATGCTGGCGGTGGCGGCCGCGGCATTCGTCGCGATCGCGTTCCTCAAAGCGCCGTTTCCGCTGATCGTCCTCGGCGCTGCGCTTGTGGGGATCTTTTTGTCGGTGCGCGCTCCGGTAGAGCCGGAAGTGGCAGCCGCGGGGCCGGTGAAGGGTCAGTTCGCCGCATCGGGGAAAGCGGCACTCCTCTGGGGCCTCGTATGGCTCGGACCCATCGCCCTGATTGCCGTCGCGCTCGGCAGCGGCAACGTCTTCACGCAGGAGGCGCTGTTCTTCTCCAAGGTCGCCATCGTCACCTTCGGCGGCGCCTATGCCGTGCTTGCCTATGTCGCGCAGCAGGCGGTCGAGACCTATCACTGGCTCCGTCCGGACGAGATGCTGACCGGTCTCGGGCTTGCCGAAACGACGCCCGGTCCCCTGATCCTCGTTCTCGTCTTCGTCGGCTTTCTTGCAGGCGCGCGCGGCGAAACGGGCCTCGACCCGCTTGTTGCCGGGACGATTGGCGCATTCGTGACGGCATGGATGATATTCGCGCCGTCCTTTCTCTTCATTTTCGCCGGCGCGCCCTTCGTGGAGCGCCTTCGCGCAAATCTCCACGTCGCAAGCGCGCTCTCCGCCGTGACCGCAGCCGTCGTCGGCGTGATCGCCAATCTGGCGCTCTGGTTCGGCCTGCACCTGCTCTTCGCGGAGGTCGGAAGGGCGGCGCTGGGGCCGGTCTCCGTGCCTGTCCCGAATCCGGCGAGCTTTGATCCGATGGCTGCGCTCATCGCCGGCGCAGCCGCGGTCGCCCTCATTCGCTTCCATGTTGGCGTGATCTTCGTGCTCGCGCTCGCCGCGCTCGCCGGACTTGCCGTCAGGCTCTTCGGTTGAATGCTCAGTCGAAGAGGCTCGACACCGATTTTTCCAGCGCCGTGCGCTGCACCGCCTCGCCGAGGAGCGTTGCGATGGAGACGATGCGGATGTTGTGCGCGGAGACGACGGCGCTCGTCGGCTCGATGGAGTCGGTGATGACGAGCTCCGTCAGCTTGGAGGCGATGATGCGCGCGACCGCGCCGCCGGATAGCACGCCGTGGGTGATGTAGGCGGCGACCGACGTCGCGCCCTGTTTCAGGAGCTCCTCGGCGGCGTTGCACAGCGTCCCGCCGGAATCGACGATGTCGTCGACGAGCAGGCAGGTGCGGCCTTCCACGTCGCCGATGATGTTCATCACCTCCGATTCGCCCGGCCGCTCGCGCCGCTTGTCGACGATCGCCAGCGCCGCGTCGATGCGCTTGGCGATGATGCGCGCGCGCACCACGCCGCCCACGTCGGGCGAGACCACCATCAGGTGATTGTGGTCGTAGCGTTCCTTGATGTCGCGGATGAAGACCGGCGCGGCGAAGAGGTTGTCGGTCGGGATGTCGAAGAAGCCCTGGATCTGCCCGGCATGAAGATCGACGGTAAGCACGCGATCGGCCCCGGCCTTGGAGATCATGTTGGCGACGAGCTTGGCGGAGATCGGGGTGCGGGCGAGCGATTTCCGGTCCTGCCGCGCATAGCCGTAATAGGGGATCACCGCGGTGATGCGGCGCGCGGAGGCGCGGCGCAGCGCGTCGATGATGATCAGGAGCTCCATCAGATTGTCGTTCGCCGGGAAGCTCGTCGACTGCACCGCGAACACGTCCTCGCCGCGCACGTTCTCCTGGATCTCGACGAAAATCTCCTGGTCGGCGAAGCGGCGGACGGCCGCCTGGGCGAGGTCGGTCTGGAGATATTGGGCGATCGCCCGGGCGAGGGTTTCGTTGGAGTTCCCGGCGACGATCTTCATCTCGTGAATAGGTCCCCGGGCGGCCTGCCGGCCCGTCGCGCAGCGCCCCGGAAACGTCAGGGCGCGGGGCCTTTTAGCAACGGCACAAAAGCTTCACAACCGGGCGCGGGGGCGACACTTCAGCCATGAAGGCTGCCGGGCGCGGCAGTCTGCCGGCCGAGAATTGCCTCCTACTTCGTCAGCATCTCCACGCCGTGCCGCGAGAGCGGCTCCGGCGCGCCTTCGGTGGTGAGATAGGTGCGGCCGAGGCACATCGCCGCGACTTCGTCGGAATCCATCAGGATCATGTGGGCGAAAAGCACCATTCCGGGCGCGATCACGGCGGGATTGTCGCGATAGAACATCGGCCAATCCATCCACGACGGCGCGTAGCGTGCGCCGAGCGAATAGCCGCAGGCGTTCAGGCGGTGGCGCGTCATGCCGTGCGCCTCCATGACGCCGGCATGCGCGTCGAACACGTCGCCAAAAGTGGCGCCGGGTCGCATCACGTCCTCGCAGGCGGTAAGCGCCTCGGCGCAGGCGGCGTAGAGCTCGAAGTGGCGCGGGCGCGGCGCGCCGATGACGACGGTGCGCATCAGCGCCACGTGATAGTTCCGGTAGACGCCGGCGAATTCGAGCGTGAGCTGGTCGCTGGCGCCGAGCTGCCGCCGTCCGGTTTTCGTGCGGCAGAGGAGGGCGTCGGCGCCGGAACCGATGATGAAGGGATTGGCGGGGTAGTCGCCTCCGCCCGCAAGCACCGTCCCCTGCATGGCAGCGAGAATGTCGGCCTCCTCGGCGCCGGGGCCGATCAGCGCAAGTCCGGCATCGAGGGCGTCGTCGGCGAGCTCCGCCGCGCGCCGGATATAAGCAAGTTCCGCTTCGCTCTTCACCAGGCGCAGCCCCGACACGAGATCGGAGACGTCCTCGATCGTGCCGAACGAGCGGATCGCGTCGTCGAGCGCGCGCCCGTTCGCGGCGGTCAGGCCGTGCGTATCCCATTCGACGCCGATGCGCGCGCCGAGAAGCTCCATGTCGCTCAAGAGATCGCGAAGCTGCGTGGCCGGCCCGGCGCTCGCTTCGTCGTTCCAGATGACGATGGTGTCGATCAGCGACGTGTTGCGCGCCTGGCGCAGGTCGGCGGAGCGGGTGATCAGCGTGAATGCGCCCTCGCGCGTGAAGACGAGACACTGGAAGAAGCAGTAGCCGAACGTGTCGTAGCCGGTCAGCCAGTAGTGGCTCTCCGGCGCGAACATGAGCATCGCGTCGAGCTTGCGCCGCGCCATCTCTTCGATGACGCGCGCGCGCCGCGCCTCGAATTCCTGAGGTTCGAAATGCAGCGTCACGCTCAGTCTCCGAGGAGTGTGATGGCGGAAAGCAGGCGACCGTAATCGGGCTCGCCGCGATGCGTTGCGCGGCGATAGGAGAAGAACCGCCGCTCGTCGCCGTAAGTGCAAAGCGCGACATTGCCGGCCGCACCGATGCCGGCAGCCTGAAGCCGCGCCACGATATAGGCGGGGAGGTCGAACATGCGATGCCCCTCGCGCGCGGAGGCGCGGAAGAAGCGCGCGTTCGCGGCGCCGGCTTCGAGGAACCGGGCCGCGAATTCCGGGCCGACCTCGTAGGCGTCTTTAGAGATGGTCGGCCCGAGCACGGCGACGATTTTTTCGCGCGCCGCGCCGAGCCGCTCCATCGTCACGATTGTCGATTCCAAAATGCCGGTGAAGGCGCCCTTCCATCCGGCATGGGCGGCGGCGACGATACGCGCCTCTGGCTCTGCGAAGAGCACGGGCCCGCAATCCGCCGCGCCGACGCCGATGACGATGCCGGGGCGGCGCGTGACGACGGCATCCGCCTTCGGTCCGCGACCCGGTTCCCAGACGGCATCGACGACGATCGCTTCGGTGCTGTGCACCTGGTGCGGCGTCACCAGCATCTCCGGCGCGGCGCCAAGATGGCGCGCGGCGCGCGCGCGATTTTCCAGCACCGCTTCGCGCGTATCCTTCGAGCCGGTTCCGGTGTTGAGTCCGCGATAGATGCCGGTCGAGACACCGCCGGCGCGCGTAAAGAAAGCGTGCGCGACACCTGGAAGCGCAAGCAACGGCGCTTCGATCGGCGAGAGGGCGGGGGCGGTTCCGTGCATCGGTCGCGAGCTATCCCCGGGCCCCGTGCGAAGTCAAATGCCGAACGCCCAGGCGTCGGGAAAGGGCGGCGGCGCGGCGCCGGGCCGCGTCAATGCCAGCACCTTGAAAAGCGTGCCCATCTGGTCATGTCCGGCGAGCCTCTCGACTGCGGTGTCAAGCGCTGTGCGTGTCTCATCATCGGCATTGGCGCCAAGCGCCTCGGCGCGGGCCGCGAGGCCGAGCGCGGTCAGGAACGCGCCCTGCGGCATCGGGCCGGCGACGGCCGCACCTTCGACGCGCGCACTTTTTGCAAGCGCGGCGAAGTCGACATGCGCCGTCAGATCCGCTTCGCCCGGTGCTGCGAGCGGGTCGGTGAAACGGTGGCGGCACACGGCCTGCAGCGTTTCGCCGACTGCCGTCTCGGCATGGCCGTAATCGACGATCAGCGCCGCGCCGTTCGCCTCCACGATGCGGCGGGCAACCTCCGCGACAATCGCCTCCGCCCCCGGGCGTGTCTCCAGGACAGCGCCCTCCGGCGCATCGATGTCGGGCTCGTCCGTTCTCAATACACCGGCGCCGATTCCGAACGCGAGCACGCCGGACGAGTTGAGGCCGACGACGCGCTCGCGCCACGCGCCATCGGCGCGCACGAACTGACGGATCGGCAACGCGTCGAAGAACTCGTTGGCAACGAGAAGAAGCGGCCCCGTTGGCACGTCGTGCAGCGATGCATGCCAGGCGGCCTCCGCTCCCGTGCCGGCAAGCGTTTCCTGTTGGCGTGCTTTCAGCACCGGGCTCGTCTCCACCAGATGTACCGAGATCGCCTCGTTGAAATCCGGCGCCTTCGCGGCGACCCGCAGGATGTCCGCCATCAACGTGCCGCGCCCCGGCCCGAGCTCCACGAGATGCGCCGGTGCCGGCGCGCCGGTCATGCGCCACACATGGACAAGCCATGCGCCGACGATCTCGCCGAACATCTGGCTCACTTCCGGCGCGGTGATGAAGTCGCCTTCGACGCCGAACGGATCCCGCGTCGTGTAATAGCCGTGCCGCGGGTCGCCGAGCGCCAGCGCCATATAGTCGGCGATGCTCATCGGGCCGTTCGCCGCGATGAGGTGCGCGATCTTCTGCCTGAGCGGCGTATCGCCCACGTCGCGGCCGATCACGTCGAGCGTGGTCTGGCGAGAAGCATCGCCGCAACGCCGATGATCACCATCGGAACCGAAAGCATCATCCCCATGGTCAGCCCGCCGGCGAAGAAGCCGAGCTGCGCGTCGGGCTCGCGCACGAATTCCACGGCGATGCGGGCGAGACCGTAGCCGGCGACGAAGGCGCCGCCGGTCAGACCGGGCCGCGTCAGGCTCAGGAAGCGATGCGTCAGGATGCGCAGCACGACGAAGAGCACGACGCCCTCAAGCGCTGCTTCGTAAAGCTGGCTTGGATGGCGCGGCAGCGGCCCGGCATTCGGGAAGACCATGCCCCAGGGAAGATCGGTGGTCCGCCCCCAGAGCTCGCCGTTGATGAAGTTCGCGATGCGCCCGAAGAAGAGCCCGAAGGTCACCGAGGCGGCCGCGACGTCGAAGAGGGAGAGCATCGGAACCTTCCTCCTCAGCGAGAAGATCGTCATCGCGACGATCGTACCGGCGAGCCCGCCATGGAACGACATGCCGCCTTCCCACAGCTTGAAGAAGGCCAGCGGATCGTCGAGGAAATGGCCGGGCTGGTAGAAGATCGCGTAGCCGAGGCGGCCGCCGCCGACGATGCCGATGACGAGCCAGAGCAGGAAGTCGTCGATATCCGTTTGCGTCATGGGCGCCGGCCGTCCGCCCCAAATGCGCTCGTTGGCGACCAGGCGGCGCGCATACCACCAACCGATCAGGATGCCGGCAAAGTAGGCGAGCCCGTACCAGCGGATTGCGAAAGGGCCGATGGAAATCGCGACCGGGTCGATCGACGGATAGGGGATGGCGAGCATGACGGCCCAATGACAGGCGGCCCGGCGACGGGGCGCGTGAAACGATGCTTGAAACGGCGACGGACCTTCGCCCCGAGGCCAGGTCCGGTCAACCCGCCGCCCCGCGCCTGCCTTGCGCCCTGGGCGCCGAAGCATATATGCCTGTACGTAATCGTAGTGCCCGGGGCGGTCTCGTCGATATTCCCCGGTTTTCAAGGCCCACGGCGGCCGGAGGCGTGAGATGACCCAAACCTCGAGCCGGCTCCTCGACGAATTCGCCAAGCTGATGACCGACATGGCCGGCGTAGCACAGGGCGTGCGTCGCGAGGTAGAGACGGCGGTGAAGAGCCAGGCGGAGCGCTTCGTGGGCGAGATGGATCTCGTCCAGCGCGAGGAGTTCGAGGCGGTACGCGACATGGCGGCGAAGGCGCGCGAGGAGAACGAAGCCCTGAAGGCGCGCATCGAGGCGCTGGAGACGCGGCTCGCAGGAGACGAGGGGCCGGCGAAGCGCGGTGCGAGCGGGCAGGGGGGCGCCTGAGAAGAGCTTGTTTCCCCGTGGAAAAGCCTGGGGGGACTCGCGCGGCGCTTTCGGAGCGGAGTTGCGTATCTATAGTGGGTCGCAAGAGATTCGAGTTTTACTTCGGCAAGAACAAGGTGAGCGGGGAGCATCCAGGCGGTTTCGTTTCGAAGTGCCTGGCGGCTTCCGCCGATTCGCGCGGGCGGCGTCGCGTCAGGGTCGTTGGTGTTTCTCTCAGTCGACGCGAGGATATGGATCATGAGTTTGGTTGATTTCGAGCTCTCCGTCTCCGCGAATCCCGTCGACCTGATCGAGCAGATCGCGGCGTCGCACGATTGGGCGTTCGATCGCTCCGGCGACGACGAGATCACCATCTCCGTCTCCGGCACGTTCTGCGACTACAACCTTTCCATGTCCTGGATGGGCGCTCTCGAGGCGCTGCATCTCGCCTGCGCCTTCGACTTCAAGGTCAATGAGCGGCGCAAGGCGGAGGTCATGCATCTCCTGGCGCTGGTCAACGAGCAGCTCTGGCTCGGCCATTTCGATCTGTGGCAGGCGGAGGGCGTCATCATGTACCGCAATGCGCTGCTCCTGACGGAGGGGATGGAAGCGGGCGCCGGCCAGCTTGAAGCCATGCTCGCCGCGGCGGTCGAATCCTGCGAGCGCTATTATCAGGCGTTCCAGTTCGTCATCTGGGCCGGCAAGTCGCCGGAAGAAGCGCTTGCGGCCGTGCTCTTCGAGACGCACGGCGAAGCTTGATCCCATGATCGCGGGCGCGCAGCCCTTGCTGCTCGTCGGCGCCGGCAAGATGGGCGGCGCCATGCTGGAGCGCTGGCTGGCGCGCGGCCTCGACGCATCGGACGTGACGATCCTCGATCCTTATCTGGAAGGCGACCGCTGGTCGGAGCTTGCGAAGCAGGGGACGGCGACGGCGACCAGCGTCGCGGAAGCCGCCGACCGCAGCTACAAGATCGTCGTGCTGGCGGTGAAGCCGCAATCGATGGCTGAAGCGCTTAAGCAGGTCAAAACGCTTTCCACCCCCGACGCGACCATCGTCTCGATCGCCGCCGGCGTTCGTCTGCAGATGCTCGCCGACGCCTTTCCCGCCGGGCAGGCGATCGTTCGCGCCATGCCCAACACCCCGGCGCAGGTCGGGATGAGCATGACGGTGGTCGTGCCGAACCCGAATGTGACGGAGATTGAGCGAAACGCGGTCGACACGCTGTTCGCGGCGATCGGCGACGTCGCCTGGATCGAGGACGAGGCGCTGCTCGATGCCGTCACCGCCGTGTCGGGGTCTGGTCCGGCCTACGTCTTCCTCCTCGCCGAATGCCTGGCCGAAGCCGGGCGCCGGGTAGGGCTTCCGGAGGAGTTGGCGGCGCGGCTCGCTCGCCAGACCGTGGCGGGCGCGGGCACCCTTCTGGGGCAAAGCCCGCTTTCGCCCGCCGTGCTTCGCAAGAACGTCACTTCGCCCGGCGGCACGACGCAGGCAGCCCTTGAGGTGCTGATGGCGGAGGGCGGCCTGGAGCCGCTCCTCGCCAAGGCCGTCGAGGCGGCGAAGCGGCGCTCCACCGAGCTCGGTTGAACTCCACGAACTAGCCGATGTCGATATCGTCGGGGCCGAGAGGCCTTTTGCCGCCCGCGATATCCTTCGCGGCTTGGAGCAGCAGATCGGCAATGCGGCGCTGTTCCTCGACGGACGAATCGAGCTTGGACGCGATCGCCGCCTTGATCGCCCGCCGCGCCGCGTTCAGCTCCGGAAGAACCTCCGGGATGTCGCGGTCGCGCGGCTCCTCGCCATGCTCGAAGAAACGCCGCGCCTTGGTGAGACGGCCCGCGATCCATTCGATGCGGGAAAGGATCGCATCCGCCTCGCCGCGATTTTCCTCAAGGTAGGCGCGGCCGGTATCGGTGATGGCGTAGACCTTCTTGTTGCCGTCGGCCGCGGAAACGGCATGACCCGCCTCCTCCAGGAAGGTGAGCGTCGGATAGATGACGCCCGGGCTCGGGCTGTAAAAGCCGCTGGAGCGCTCCTCGAGCGCCTTGATGATCTCGTAGCCGTGCCGAGGGCTCTCGGCGATGAGGCTCAGCACGATCAGTCGAAGCTCGCCGTCGCCGACGAAGCGTCCGAAGGGCGAGCCGCGGCGGCCGCCCCTGCCGCCCCCCGGATGGTGGCCGCCGAACCCGTGCGAACCGGGGGAATGGCCGCGATGTGGGCGACCTGCGAAAGAGCGTTCTTCGCGGCCGTGAAAACAGGAATTCAGGTGCATTTGTATCTCCAATAGTATCGTAAGATATATCTCACATAGCTCATGCTCTTGGATATCGCAAGTTATATCTTAAGATAGTATGCGAGAATTTCGACGGCCGGAGGCCGAAGCGCGATTCGCCTCCCGCCCTGACGCTCACTATTCTCCTGGCAAGAACCTGCTGAACGGAGCTGCTTTTGGCCAAGCCGAAGACACGCGACCGGATCGTCGAGGCGCTGATGGCGCTCGCCGCCGAGCGGCCGTGGGACCAGGTCACACTCGCCGCGATCGCGGAGCGTGCCGGCGTTCCGCTTGCTGAACTGCGCGCCCAGTTCGACGGGCGGCTTGCGATCCTTGCCGAGTACGTCCGCCGTGTGGACGAGAGCGTGCTCAAGGGGATCGATCCGGCGCTCGCTGAGGAAGCGCCGCGCGAACGGCTCTTCGATGTGCTCTTCGCCCGCTTCGAAGCACACGCGCCGCACAAGAAGGCGATCGGCGGTATCGCGAGGGCGGCGCTCACCGATCCGCTGCTCGCGCTTCAGGTGAACGGTCTCGTGGTGCAGTCGATGGCGTGGATGCTCGCTGCCGCTGGCATCTCTGCTTCGGGTCGCCGCGGACTCGTCCGAGCACAGGGCCTTGCCTTGGTCTGGGCGCGGGTCATGCGCGTCTATCTCGACGATGACGATCCCGGGCTGGCGCGCACCATGGCGGCGCTCGACAAACGGCTGCGCGAGGCGGAGCGCGTGGTCATGCGGTTCGACTGGCTCGACCGGATCATCGACAATCGCGGCCGCCGCGTCGCACGGACGGAAGACGCTCCGCCCGACGATGCCGATCTTTCCGAAGGGCATCCGACGTGAGCGTGGCTATCGGCGAGCGCATCGCCTTCGACGACTTCCTGAAGGTCGACATCAGGGTCGGACGCATCGTGGAGGCGGCGACGTTTCCCGAAGCGCGCAAGCCCGCCTTGAAGCTCCTCATCGATTTCGGCCCGGAGATCGGACGCAAGAAGTGCTCCGCGCAGATCACCAAGCACTATGAGCCCGACGCGCTGGTCGGCCAGCTGGTGGTCGCGGTGGTGAACTTTCCCCCGCGCCAGATCGGCCCGCTCATGTCGGAGGTGCTGACGCTCGGCGTTCCCGACGAGGCAGGCGAAGTCGTGCTGCTGCAGCCAAGCCGCGACGTGCCGATCGGCGGACGGATGTTCTAGGGAGTCCAGCGTTTCCTCCCAAACCTGTCGTCATTGCCCGGATCAAGTCCGGGCATGACGACGCTGAAAGACTCTAGGGAGGCTAGGCCGGGATCATCAGCACCGCGCGGACGCCGCCGAGCGGGCTCTCCGCCAGGATCACGTCGCCGCCATGGCTGAGCGCGATGTCGCGCGTGATGGCGAGCCCGAGGCCGCTGCCGCCGGAATCGACGTTGCGCCCGGCCTCGAGCCGGTAGAACGGCTTGAACACCGCTTCGCGCTCCTCCGGGGGAATGCCGGGCCCGTCGTCATCCACCGTGACCGTCAGCCAGCCGTCGACGTGGCGCGCCTTCAAGATGATGCGCTCCCCGTGCTTTCCGGCATTGCCGACCAGATTGCCGACGCAACGGCGAAAGCCCAGCGCACGCAGGACGGCTCGTGGCTCGCCCTCGAACTCGGTCTCGACAGGGTGGCCGTCGCGCCGGGCGGAGTCGGCGATCTCCTCCAGCACGGTCGGGATCTCCACCATTTCGGTCGTCTCTCCGGCGTCGCCCTGGGCGAAGGCGAGATAGTCCTCGAGCATGCGGCTCATCTCATCGACGTCGGCGCGGAGCGCTTCCGTGTCCGGCGTCTCGCCAAGAATCGCCAGCTCGAGCTTGAAGCGGGTGAGCACCGTCCGGAGGTCGTGGCTGACGCCGGAAAGCATGGTGGTGCGCTGCTCGACCTGCCGCTCGATCCGCTCGCGCATGTCGATGAAGGCCTGCGCCGCCTGACGCACCTCGCGCGCGCCGCGCGGCCTGAAGGTCACTCCAGGCCGGCCCTTGCCGAACTGCTCGGCTGCTTCCGCGAGATTCAGAATCGGCTTGATCTGGTTCCTGAGGAAAAGCAGCGCGATCGTGAGGAGCACGAGCGACGTGCCGACCATCCACACCAGGAAGATATGCGAGTTTGACGCATAGGCGCGGCTCCTCGGCGCGAAGACGCGCAACACGTGATCGTCGAGCTTGATGCGGATCTCCACCAGGTCGGAATTGCCGAGCGTGTCGATCCAGAAGGGGCGGCTGATCTGATGGCTGATCTCGCGCGAGAGCGTCGAGTCGAGAAGCGAGAAGAACGGCCGCGGCCCGGGCTCGGGAAGCGGCGCGTCGGGGAGGACCGAGATGGTGAGGCCGTAGGTCTCCGCGGCGATACGCGTGATGTCGGAGAAGCGCGCGTCCTGCGGATAGGTCTCGATCGTGTCGATGATCGCGGAGATGTCGCGCACCACCGCGCTCGACAGCCGCCGCGTCACCGTCTGCCAGTGACGCTCCATGAAGACGTAGGCGACGACCGCCTGCAGGATCAGGATCGGCAGGACCACGATCAGGATGGAACGGACGTAGAGGCCCTTGGGCATGCGCGCCCGGATCGCCAGGCCGAGGCGATTGAGGCCGTAACGCCGCCAGCGCTCGACGGCGACGAGCCACCATCCCTGCGCGATCTCGCCGATGTGGCGGAGCCAGGGCGGCGGGCGCAGGCGCGCGCCGATGTCTCCGATCAGGGCCATGGGCCTGGAAGCCCCCTTCTTTTCCCGCGGAACCTAAAGCCGTTTCCACTCCGATGGAATCAGAATGGCAAATCTATCTCTTTGTTGGAGCATGATCTTTTCCGAAAACCGGCTCCCACTTTTCGGGATCATGCTCTAGTCCACCAGGAGCCGGTAGCCAATTCCGCGGGCCGTCTGCAGGTGGATCGGGTTCGACGGATCGTCCTCGATCTTGCGGCGGAGGCGGTTGATCTGCACGTCGACGGCGCGCTCCCCGCCGCCATTGGAAACCTTCAGGAACTCGTGCCGCTTGATGGTCTCGCCCGGATGGGCGGCAAAGATACGCAGGAGGTCGCGCTCACGGTCGGTGATGCGCACGACGTCGGCGCCGCGTTTCAATTCTCCGCGCTCAAGGTTGAAGGTGAACGGGCCGAAGCGGATCGCCTCGAGCGGACGCGGCTCCGGCTGCAAGCCGCGTCGCAGAATGCTGTTGATGCGCAGCAGCAGCTCGCGCGGCTCGAACGGCTTCGCCAGATAATCGTCGGCCCCGACCTCCAGGCCGCGAATGCGGCTCGGCACCTCGGAGCGCGCCGTCAGGATCAGGATCGGAACGGTCGAGCTCTGCCGCATCGCCTCGGTGAATTCCAGGCCGGTCTCACCCGGCATCATCACGTCGACGACGAGGAGATCGAAGGCGAGGTTGGCGACGTGGCGGCGCGCCTCCGCCGCGGAGGCGGCTGCCGTGACGCGGAAGCCATTGGCGCCGAGGAAGCGCGTCAACAGCGTGCGAATGCGCATGTCGTCGTCAATGACGAGAAGGTGCGGGGCGTCGTCAGTGGGGTTCGGCCCGAGAGGAAGCGGCTCTCTCATCGCTTCGTCTCCTCCTCCACCAGCCGCGCTGCCTTGGCGCGCTCCGGCGCGTCGATCATGCCGTAGAGAAAAGCGGTGACCGTGGCGCGCGCTTCCGGCCCGAGCTCGGCGAGCGCCGCCTTGATGCGCGCCTCCTGTGGCGCCGAGAGGCTGGCCGACAAGGCGCGTCCTGCGCCGGTCGCGTAGAGCAGGCGCTGACGGCGATCCTCGATGCCGGTGCGCTGCTCGATGTAGCCGGAATCGACCAGCTCCTTCAGGACGCGCGCCAAGCTCTGCTTGGTGATCTTCAGGATGTCGAGGAGGTCGGCGACAGTCAGCCCGGGATTGCGGTCGACGAAGTGCAGCACGCGGTGATGCGCGCGGCCGAAATTGGATTTCGCCAGGATCGCGTCGGGGTCGGAAATGAAGTCGCGGTAGGCAAAGAACAGGAGCTCGATCAGGTCCACCACCGAGTCCTGAACGGGCGCCGGCGGCAAACGTGCGGCCAGGGAGCGATTTATGTCAGCCATATTGACATATCTTGTCTTTTTGCTATCCTGCGAAGGTCGGTGTTGACGGAAAAAGCCGCTCCTTCACTTCCCGACTTGTGCAAGAATTGAATGAGCGGCGCAATCGTGCCGCGTTGCGGCGATTTTTCAAGCCAGACGGCGCCGGAAGCGCCGCGAGCCTGGAGGACAGTTCTATGGCGGGCGTTCCCTTCGATCAGATGACCGGCAAGATCTGGTTCAACGGCGCCTTCGTCGATTGGGCCGATGCGAAGGTCCACGTGCTGACCCACGGGCTTCACTATGCGAGCTGCGTGTTTGAGGGCGAGCGCGCCTATGGCGGCGAGATCTTCAGGCTGCGCGAGCACACCGAGCGGCTGTTCAACAGCGCTCGCATCCTCGATTTCACCATCCCCTACACGGTGGACGAGATCGACAATGTCTGCCGCGAGCTGCTCGTCCTGAACAACCTCTCCGACGCCTATGTGCGCCCGGTTGCCTGGCGCGGCAGCGAGATGATGGGTGTCTCGGCGCAGAAGAACCGCATCAACGTCGCGGTCGCCATGTGGGAGTGGCCGTCCTATTTCAGCCCGGAGGAGCGCCTTAAGGGCATTCGCCTCGACATCTCCGAGTGGCGGCGGCCCGACCCGCGCACCATTCCGGCAAAGTCGAAGGCGGCGGGCCTTTACATGATCTGCACGCTCTCCAAGCACGCGGCGGAGCGCAAGGGCTATGCCGACGCGCTGATGTTCGACTGGCGCGGACGCGTCGCGGAGGCGACCGGCGCCAACATCTTCTTCGTCAAGGACGGCGTGATCCATACGCCGGACCCCGACGCGTTCCTCGACGGCATCACCCGGCAGACGGTGATCGGGCTTGCCCGCGCACGCGGAATCGAGGTGATCGAGCGCGCGATCCAGCCGGAGGAGATGGCGGATTTCGAGCAGTGCTTCCTGACCGGGCACGGCGGCGGAGGTGACGCCGGTCTCCGAGATCGGCCCCCACAAATTCACCGTCGGCGAGATCACCAAGACGCTGATGGAAGATTACACGGCCGCGGTGCGCCCGGCCCAGCCGGCCGCCGCCAAGAAGGTCGCCGCGCGCTGAACGGCGGCCCGTCGCGCGGCGGTTCATTCCGCCTCTCGGTTGCGGCGCTGCCGGCTTCCGGCTAGGTGCTTGGGGTATGAGCACCATCATCGAAGACAAGGATGCGCTTCGGCGTGTCTACAGGCCCGCCCAACCGCGCGCGATCGCCAAGGCGATCGGGCGTCTCGACCGTCATTGCCGGCGCTTCCTCGAGCTTTCGCCGCTCGCGATCCTCGCCACCTCCGGCTCCGGCGGCGGCGACGTCTCGCCGCGCGGCGGGCCGGTGGGCTTCGTGAAGGCGCTCGACGACGCGACGCTGATCATTCCGGATTTCCCCGGCAACAACCGGCTCGATTCGCTCGAGAACATCCTGGAGAACGACCGCGTCGGGCTGCTCTTCCTGGTGCCTGGCGTCGACGAGACGCTGCGCGTCAACGGGCGCGCGGCGATCGACACGGATCCGGAGCTGCGCGCGCTCGGGGTCGTGGACGGAAAGCTGCCGATCGCGGTGATCCGCGTCGCGGTGGAGCAGGCTTATCTCCATTGCGGCAAGGCGCTGATGCGCTCCGCACTTTGGGACCCGGAGCAGCACGTCGACCGGGCGACGTTCCCTTCCATCGGCGAGATGATCCGCGACCAGGTGAACTGGGCGGAGGCCGAGACGCAGGAGGAGATGCTCGTCGTCTACAAGGAGACGCTCTACTAGAACGATGGACGACCCTCCGCCGAAGGTCGAGATAGGCGCTTCGCGCACGAAGCTCGTCCTCCTGACGATCGCAGGGATCGTCATGACCGCCGGATCGGCGCTTCTGGCCTCCCGCCGTCTTCCGAGCGTGCTTCCGGGAAGCTATGGCGAGTTCATCGGCTGGGTCGGGCTGATCTTCTTTGGACTCTGCACATTGCTGATCGTCTGGCGTCTGTTCACTTCGCACGGCGTTGTACTGACGCTCGACAGCGAAGGCATCCGCGACAAGCGCATTACCGACAAGGTCATCCCGTGGAACGCCGTTCGCGGCATCTCCACGTGGCAGAGTCAGCGCCAGCGGATCATGATCGTCGCGGTCGATCCCGACTTCGAACGTTCGCTCAACCTATCGCGTCTCGCACGTATGGCGCGCGAAGCAAGCAAAAGACTTGGCGCCGACGGGCTCTCCATCGGCACCAACGATCTCAAGACCGACCACGACACGCTATTTCGGACGGCCACGGCGTTCTGGAAGGCCAATACCTGATCGCCCTCCAAGCGGGTCACCAGCGCTTCGCGGCGCTGTCGTCCTTCTCTTTCGCTTCGACCCAGTCGCCTTCGCTGCCGTCGGTGCGGTGCTCCTTCTTCCAGAAAGGAGCGCGGGTCTTCAGATAATCCATCAGGAACGACGCCGCTTCAAAGGCGGCCTGGCGGTGCTCCGAAGCGGCGAGCACGAGCACGATCGGCTCGCCCGGCGCGATCTTGCCGGTGCGGTGGATCACCGTCAGCCCGAGGAGCGGCCAGCGCGCGCAAGCCTCGCGCGCGATCCTGGCGATCTCCTCCTCCGCCATGCCCGGATAATGCTCAAGCTCCAGCGCCGCCAACGTTTCGCGCTCGTCGCGGCAATAGCCGGTGAAGGCGACCACCGCGCCGATATCAGTGCGCGATTCCGTCAGCCGGAGCGACTCTTCGGCGACATCGAAGCTCTCGCTCTGCACGCGGATGTTGGGGTTCCAGGGTTTCATACACCAGCCTTCCATCTACCGGTGCGACGGCCCCCGGGGGCTCTCGTAGCCCGGATGGAGCGAAGCGCAATCCGGGGAGGTCGGCGCCTGGGAGTTCCCGCATTCCGCCTCGCTGCATGCGGGCTACGTCGCTTACCCGCCCGTCATCGGCGGGAAGAAGGCGACCTCGCGCGCGCCGGCGAGCGGCGTCTCGTGCTCGACGTGCTCCTGGTCGATGGCGGCGCGGATGACGGTCGGTTCCGCGAAGGCGGCGGCATAGCCTTCGTCGCGGACGGAGAGCCAGGCGATCAGGTCGGCGACGCTCGCCACGTCCGCCGGGAGATCGATCTCCTCCTCGGCGTGGCCGACGCGCTCGCGCACCCAGGCAAAGTAACGCACTTTCATCTCATTCGCTCACGAGGTGCTTCAGGCCGGCGCGGAAGTAATCGTAGCCCGTATAGAGCGTCACGATCGCCGTCGCCCAGAAGAAAGCCAGGCCGAGATTGATGACGGCGCCCTGCTTGCTGCCGACGATCGCCGGCGCGATCAGCAGCGCCGCGATGGCGACGAGCTGCATGGTCGTCTTCCACTTCGCCAGCCGCGAGACCGGAACGCTGACACGGAGCTCGGCCAGGAACTCGCGCAGGCCGGATACGAAGATCTCGCGCATCAGGACGATGATCGCCGCCCAGATCGACCAGCCGTCGAGAACACCGTCGGCGACTAGGATCAGGATGGCGACGGAGACGAGGAGCTTATCGGCGATCGGATCGAGCATGCGCCCAAGCGCCGATTGCTGCTTCCAGGCGCGCGCGAGGTAGCCGTCGAAATAGTCGGTGATGCTGGCGATGACGAAGATCGAGAACGCGATCCACGGTCCCCAATGGTAGGGGATGTAGTAGGTAAGGCCGACCAAGGGCGCGGCCGCGATCCGACCGTAGGTCAGGATGTTGGGTAGGTTCAGCGCCCCAAGCTCCACGGGGCGCCGCATCGAGTTGTCCGCTCGGACCGTCATTTCGCCACCTTGGGATTTCCGGGGCAATTCAGTCAACAGCCCAGCCCCGCGGGCCCCGACCGTTCAATGTCTTAGAGCCGATTTGAGACGAAAGGACGACGCCGATCGGGAATTACCATTAAACTACTGCGTCCGTTCGTGAAAATGGTCGTAAATCGCCTCCGCGAGCGCCCGCGATACACCTTCGACGCCCATCAGGTCTTCAATTCCCGCGCTACTGACGGCCTTCGCCGTGCCGAAATGGCGAAGCAGTGCGCGCTTCCGGCTCGGGCCGACCCCGGCAATTTCGTCGAGTGGATTCCGGTGCATCTCCTTGCTTCGCCGCGCCCGGTGCGAGCCGATGGCGAAGCGATGCGCCTCGTCGCGCAATCTCTGGATGAAATAGAGCACCGGGTCGCGGTGCGGCAGCATGAAGGGCTCGCGGCCGCGCATGAAGAAGCTCTCACGCCCCGCCTCTCGGTCGCGGCCCTTGGCAATGGAGACGACGGGGAGGTCGTCTATTCCGAGCTCGGAGAGGATCGCTTCCACGGCGCTGAGCTGCCCCTTGCCGCCGTCGATCAGAACCAGGTCGGGCCAAGGACCGAGCGTCTCGCTGTCGGCGGGCTGCTCGTCTCGCGAGCCCGCTTCCTTCAGGAGCCGGGAGAAGCGGCGGCGCATCACCTCGCGCATCATGCCGGTGTCGTCGCCGGGCGTCGTGTCCTCGGCGCGGATGTTGAACTTGCGATAATGGGTCTTTGAAAAGCCTTCCGGGCCGGCCACGATCATCGCGCCGACGGCATTCGTGCCCATGACGTGGCTGTTGTCGTAGACCTCGATGCGGCGCGGCGGAGCGGCAAGCGCGAACGTTTCTGCAAGCCCGGCGAGAAGCCGCGTCTGGCTGGACGTGTCGGCGATCTTGCGCGCCAGCGCCTCGCGCGCGTTGGCGAGCGCATGCTCCACCAGCTCGCGCTTCTCGCCGCGCTGCGGCACGTTGACCGCGACGCGATGGCCGGCGCGCTCCGAGAGCGCGGCTTCGAGCAGCGCGCGTTCCGGAAAATCGATGGAGACAAGGACCAGCTTCGGCGTCGGCTTGTCGTCGTAGAACTGCGCGAGGAAGGCTTCGAGCACCACGCTCGGCTCGATGCTCTTGTCGGCCTTGGGAAAGTAGGCGCGGTTCCCCCAGTTCTGCCCGGTGCGGAAGAAGAACACCTGGATGCAGGTCATCCCTCCGTCCTGATGGACGGCGACGACGTCAGCCTCCTCCACGCCGTGCGGATTGATGCCCTGGTGCGACTGGATGTGCGAGAGCGCCGCGAGACGGTCGCGGTAAAGTGCTGCGCTCTCGAAATCGAGCGCTTCTGCCGCGCTTTCCATCGCCCCGGCGATCTCCGCGCGCACCTGCCGGCTCTCGCCGGAAAGGAATGCCTTCGCCTCGTCGACAAGGCGGCCGTATTCGTCGAGCGCGACCTCCCGTGTGCAGGGACCCGCACAGCGCTTGATCTGATAGAGCAGGCAAGGCCGTGTGCGGCTCGCATAGACCGCGTCGGAGCAGGTGCGGATCAGGAACGCCTTCTGCAGCGTGGTGACCGTGCGCCCGACCGCGCCGGCCGACGCGAAAGGACCGAAATAGCTTCCCTTCCGCCGCCGCGCGCCGCGATGCTTCATGATGGCGGGCGCTTCATGGTCCTCGGCGATCAGGATGTAGGGGAACGACTTGTCGTCGCGCAGGAGCACGTTGAAGCGCGGGCGCAGCCGCTTGATCAGGTTCGCCTCGAGAAGCAGCGCCTCGATCTCCGTGCGGGTGCGCACGAAGTCCATCGTTACCGTCGCGCGGATCATGCGCAGGATGCGGCCGGATTGCCCGGCAAGACGCGTATAGCTCACCACGCGCTTCTTCAGGCTGCGCGCCTTGCCGACGTAAAGCACGTCGCCGTCCGCATCGATCATGCGGTAGACGCCGGGCGCGTTCGGCAGCGTCTTTACTGCCGTCGCGATCACTTCCGGGCCGGGCGCGGCGGCCTGCATCGTCTCCCAGTTGAGATCGAGCCTCGCGACCGTCTCCGGCACGACATCCTCCGCAAGCGGCGGGATATCGCTGCCGGCGCGTGCCGCCGCCGCGGCGTCGGCCGCGTCGTCTTCCTGATCGGGCATATCGCGCGTCTTCGTGTTCAGGGCTTTTTCGTCTCCATGACGACGCCGACGGAGTTGATATCGGGATAGATGTCCGGCTTGCGGACCGAGACCCGGGCGCGGCGTATCTCAGGATGCGCAAGCAGGCTCGCCAGGATCTCCCCGCAGAGCGTCTCCTGCAGATTGAAATGGCGCTTTCCCACGATCGCGACAACCTCCTGGCGCACTGTGTCGTAGTCGAGGGCGTCGCCGACGTCATCGACGCCGACTTCGGGCGTTGCGCAATCATAGTCGATGTCGATCAGGATGCGCTGCGCCGCCGCCAGTTCCCGCTCGTGGAAGCCGATGCTCGCCTCGATCGAAAGGCCACGGAAGAAATAGGTCGTGATCGCCGTCATCTCCGATCCGCCTCAAGTCTTGCCGCCGACGATGTCGCGTGTCTCCCAGGCGATGTGCTGGCCGGAATCGACGAGCAGCAATTGCCCGGTGATGGAGGGGGTCTCCACGAGAAAGCGGACGGCGCGGCCGATATCGGCGGGATCGACGGCGCGCTTCAACAGGGTGCCCGCGACCTCCTTGGTCATGCCGGTATCGACCGCATAGTGATTTGGAAAGGTCGGGCCGGGACCGATGCCGTTCACCCGGATCCGCGGCGCGAGCGCCTGGGCCAGCGTCTGCGTCGCCGCCCAGAGGGCCGACTTGGTGAGCGTATAGGAGGGCATCTGCGGCGTGAGCTTTAGGACGCGCTGGTCGATCAGGTTGACGATGTTGCCCTCGCATCCTTCGGGGAGCTGCGCGGCGAAGGCTTCGGCGAGAAAGACGGGCGCGCGCAGGTTGACGTCGAACTGGGTCTGCCAGGTGCCGCTATCAAGCTTCCCATAGGCATCCTTCAGGAACACCGAGGCGCTGTTGACGAGAAGTGTCAGCGGACCGAGCGCCTGGACTGCCGCGGGGACTACGCTTGCGGTTGCGCCGGCTTCGGCCAGGTCGCCGCGAACGATTGCCGCGCGCCCGCCGGCCGCGGCGATCTCCGTCGCGAGCGCTTGCGCCTCGTCCACGGAGCGGTTGCAGTGGATCGCAACGGCGAAGCCATGCGCGGCAAGCTCGCGCACGATCGCGGCGCCGATCCGCTTCGCGCCGCCCGTCACCAATGCCGTCTGCCGTCCGCTCACTGGAATCACCGCCGGAAATTGGGCCGCGGCGAGACTACCACGCGAGCGCGCAGGGCGCGGCAGGTGGCTCGCCTCAGCCGGAATATTTGGTGACGGCGATGACCGCGTTGGTGCCGCCGAAGGCGAAAGCGTTGCTGATCGCGGCGCGGATCGGGCGCGCGCGCGCCGTTCCCGGAGTCACGTCGAGATCGCATTCCGGGTCGAGCTCTTGGATATTGGCCGTCGGCGGAACGAGCCCGGCCTCGATCGCCTTGACGATGGCGATCATCTCCAGCGCACCCGACGCGCCGAGCGCGTGGCCGTGCATGGACTTGGTGGCGGAGATGGAGAGCGTGCGCGCATGCTCGCCGAAGACCCCCTTGATGACGTTGATCTCGGTGATGTCGTTCGCCATCGTTCCGGTGCCGTGCGCGTTGATGTAGTCGATCGCGTCGGGCGCCAGGCCGGCATCGGCGAGGCAGGCGCGGATGGCGGCCGTCGGGCCTTCGATTGTCGGCGCGACGAGATCGGCGGCGTCGGCGCTCATGCCGTATCCGGCGACCTCGGCGAGGATTTCCGCCCCGCGCGCCTTGGCATGCGCGGCGCGCTCCAGCACGACGACGCCGGCGCCTTCCGCCAGCACGAGACCTTTGCGGTTCTTGTCGAAGGGGCGGCAGGTGTCCGGCGCGAGGATGCGCAGCGCCTCCCAGGCTTTCAGCACGCCGAAGATCAACGGCGCCTCCGTTCCACCGGCAAGCACGACGTCGACGATGCCGGCGCGGAGCAGCATCACCGCGGTGGCAAAAGCGTGGTTTGAGGAGGAGCAGGCGGAAGAGACGGTGAAGACCGGCCCGCGAATGCCATAAGCCATGCTGATATGGCTTGGTGCCGCGCCCGGCATCACGCGCGGGACGGTGAACACGTTGGTGCGCTTGACGCCCTGCAGGAACAGGCGGCGATATCCGTCCTCGATCGCCTCCCAGCCGGCCACGCCCACACCCATGATGCAGCCGGTGCGCGCCGCCACCTCGCCCTCGATGGAAAGGCCGGCCTGCTTGATCGCCTGATCCGCGGCGACGAGCGCAAGCACGGAAAAACGGTCGAGCATCGCCAGCCGCTTCTGATCGACCAGCGTCCTCGGGTCGGGCGGGGGGATGGCGCCGCCGACCGAGGCCTTGAGCTCGAAGGGCGCATCGACATCCAGCGGGCCGATGCCTGAGCGGCCTTCCTTCAGCGCCGACCAGAACTCATCGACGGAATGCCCGAGCGCGGAGACGCAGCCGAGCCCGGTGACGACGACCCTCTCGGCGTCGCGGCTCACGTGCCCGCCAGACCCAGCTTGTTCCCGAGTGCAATCAGGTCGCCGACGGTGCTGAGCGTCTTCGACGCTTCGTTCGCATCAAGCGGGACGGTCACGTCGTACTCGTCCTCGATCGACATGATGATTTCCACGAGATCAAGCGAGCCGACGCCGAGCGCGTCGAGGCTCGCCTCCGGCGTGACCGCGGCAGGATCGACATTGACCTGTTTCGCTATCATCCGGCGCAGCACCGTCTCGACCGACTCCGACATCCTCGCCCTCAATCCTTCCGGTCTTGCGCCTTGCCGGCGCCCCCAGGCTTCGATTCCTTCGCCGCCTCCAGGAAGCGTTTGACGCGGCGCATCAGTCTCAAGTTTTCAAACATCTCCTCGCGCGGCACGGCCGGCGAGCCGAGATAGACGCCGCCGGCCGGAATGTTGGTGCCGACGCCGGAACCGCCGCCGACGACCGCACCGGCGCCGATCTTCAGATGGTCAGCCACGCCGACACGACCGCCAAGCACCGCCCCGTCGCCGACCACGACGCTTCCGGCAAGCCCCACCTGGCCGCAGAGCATGCAGTCCGTGCCGATCTGGACATTGTGCCCGATCATGACGAGGTCGTCGATCTTGGTGCCGTCGCCGACGCGGGTCGGGGTGAGGGTGCCACGGTCGATCGAGGTCAGCGCGCCGATCTCCACGTCGTCGCCGATCTCGACGATGGAGAGCGCATGGATCTTCTGTAGCGGATTGCGCTGCGGGCGCTCGCTCGGCGATGCTGCGGAGCCGCGCGCCGTCTCCACCGCGCCGGGCGCCGTCGGCACGAAACCGAAGCCGTCGGCCCCGAGCGTGGCGTTGCTGTGGATGATGGCGCGGTCGCCGACGCGGCAACCCCAGCCGATCCGGACGCCGGGATAGATGAGGCAGTCTTCGCCGATCACCGCGCCTTCCGCGATCGTTGCCTGCGAAAGGATCATGGTGCGCGCGCCGATCGCGGCGCCGGCGCCGACGATGGTGTAGGGGCCGATGGAGACATCGGCGCCAATCGTGGCGTCCTCCGCCACGATTGCGCTCGGATGGATGCCCGGGGCCGCCTTCGGGCGGTGGCGGAAGACCTGCGTGACGTCGGCGACGTTGGAGCGGCCGCTCTTTACAAGGATGACGGTGCGGAAGCGCGCATCGAGATCGGTGCCCTCCATCGTCAGCACCAATTGGGCTTTCGTCTCGGGGAGGAAGCGCAGCATGTCCTTGGAGACGGCGACGGCGAGATCGCCTTCCTCGCGCGCCTCGGCCGGATGCACGGCGCGCGCGATCCCCGCGTCGGCGTCGCCGATCAGGCGTGCATTCAAGGCCGCCGCGACGGCGCGTGCTTGCGTTGGGAAACCCATAGGAGGGCTTCGATTAGTCGAGGCGGCCGGCCAGTTAAAGCCTAATCTGCGGCCTGCGCTGTGCCGGGGGGCCGCCCGGACGCTAATGCGGCGTTAAGGATCGTGGCCGCATTGCGCCGCGAAGCGACGGAAAATCCTTCCTTTTTTCACTTTTCAGGCTTCTCAGAACCAAATTGCGATCCGATCTGGCGGGACATGGAACGGATGGGCCATCGCGCGTGTTTCGCCGGTGCCCCAGCGGGTTCTTCAGGAGGCTTTTAAATGCGCTTTGTTGTTTTTAGCGGGACAGTGTCGAGCGCGGTTCTTGCGTCTTCCGTGCTTGTGTCAGCCGCGATGGCGGCGGATCTGCCGCCAGCCGAACCACTGCCGATGCCGCCGGCGGTGGAGGCCGCGCCCGCCAACAACTGGACGGGATTCTATCTCGGTGCGCTCGGCGGTTTCGGCTGGGGTAAGGCCGATACCAGCGCCGTCGGCGATATCAGCGCCGACGGTTTCGACCTCGGCGGCTATGCTGGCGCCAACTGGCAATGGGGGAACTTCGTCGTCGGCGGGGAGGGCGATGTCCTCTACCCTTGGCGTGACGGCTCAAGCGGCGCCTACAGCGTCGATCAGGGTCTGAACGGATCTCTGCGTGCCCGCGCCGGCATCGCGCTCGATCGCTTCCTCCTCTACGGAACGGGCGGCGTGGCGCTCACGGAACTGGAGCTCACGAATGCCGGCATCAGCGACGACAATACGCTGTGGGGATGGACGGCGGGCGCCGGCGTGGAAGGCATGCTGACCGACAACATCACGGCGCGCGTCGAGTATCGCTACACCGATTACCAGGACAAGACGTTCAACGTCCCCGGCTCGGTGCAGAGCGACTTCTCCACGCATGCCATCCGCGGCGGCATCGGCTTGAAATTCTGAGCTTCAAGATCGCCGAAGATCACGAGCCCGGGCTTCGCGCCCGGGCTTTCTTTTGCTCGCGCGCCTCTCAGGCCGCGTCGCGTTCCGGCGCGTCACTTCTCGGCTGCGGCTCAGGAACGGTTTCGGCACCGACGATCAGCCGCGTGCCGCGCTCGAATGTGACGTAGCTCCATGCCCAGCTCAGCGCCACGAAGATGCGGCGCCGGAAGCCGATCAGGAAATAGATGTGCACGAACGACCATAGGAGCCACGCCAAGAGGCCCGTGAAACGCGCGCCGGCGATGTCGGCAACGGCGCGGCTCCGCCCGATCGTCGCCATCGAGCCGTAGTCGCGGTAGCGGAATGGCGGAAGCGCACCGCCGCGCGCCCGCTTCTTAAGCAGCCGCGCGACATACGCGCCCTGCTGCTTGGCGACGGCGGCAACGCCGGGAAACGGGGTGCCGTCCTTGTCCTTCGCGAGCGCCGTATCGCCGATGACGAAGACGTTCGGATAGCCGGGGACGGAGAGATCGGGATTGACCGGCACCCGACCGGCGCGATCGGTCTCCACGCCGAGCCACCTGCCGGCAGGGGAGGCGCGCACCCCCGCCGCCCATACGACGGTGCGGCTCTCGATCCGTGCGTCGCCGAGGGTCACGCCATCGGCGTCGCATCGCGTGACCGCGCTGTCGAGCACCACCTCCACGCCGAGCGTTTCCAGCGCCCGCTTGGCGTAGTCGGAAAGCGATCTGTTGAAGGTGGCGAGCAGCGTCGGACCGGCTTCGACCAGGACGATCCGAGCCTCGCGCGGATCGATGGAGCGGAAATCCGCGGCGACCGCCATCTTCGCCAGCTCGGCGACCGCACCCGCCATCTCCACGCCGGTCGCGCCGCCGCCGACGATGACGAAAGTCAGGAGCCGGCGGCGCTCGGCCGGGTCCGCCTCCGTCTCGGCGCGCTCGAACGCGATCAGGATGCGCCGCCGGATCTCGGTGGCGTCCTCGATCTTCTTCAGGCCGGGCGCGACGCTCTCCCATTCGTCGTGACCGAAATAAGCATGGCGCGCCCCGGCCGCGACGATCAGATGATCGTATTTCAGCGTGCCGCGATCGGTCGTCACCGTCTGCGCCTTGGGGTCGATGCCGACCACCGTCGCGAGATGCACATGACAGTTCGCCTGGTCGCGCAGGATCGAGCGGACCGGCGCGGCAATGTCGGCCGGCGAAAGGCCCGCTGTCGCCACCTGATAAAGGAGCGGCTGGAAGAGGTGATAATTGTGCCGGTCGACGAGCGTCACGGAGAAGGGGGCGCCGGCCAACCCTTTCGCGGCTGAAAGCCCGCCGAACCCGGCGCCGATTATGACGACGCGCGGCGGCTCGGATTTCTGTGTCTCAAAGGACATGCTCGTCCTCCACCAGGGTTTCGGTGGTTGTTCGTCTGAGCCCGCCTCCTTCCGGCATATAGTTTGCCTATGCGGTCGATGCGAGCGGCGTGTCCCGACTTATTTCATGTCGAGCGCCGTCGTCCCGGCCCAATCCTGCGGGGGCGCATCGCGCATGAAGTGCTGGCAGCGCTCCGCCATCAGCGCCGCCGGCCCGTCGCCGGGGCGAAGCGCCAGCACCTTGCGGAAGAGCGCCGCGGCGCGCTCGAAGGCGCGGCCGCGGTATTCGCCCAGCGCTTCCTCGTAGACGAGCGCCCATTCCGGCGCCGGCCCGTCCTCCGCAAGCCCGATCAGCTCGAAGACGGCGATCCCTTCGCTGCGGCCGTAGACGGCGATCGTGTCGATCTCTCGGACGACGATCCCGTCGCCGGCCGCGCGCCGCGTCGCCTCGCCGATGATGATCGTCGTGCCATAGATCTTGTTGGCGCTTTCCAGCCGGCTCGCGATGTTCACGGTGTCGCCGATGGCCGTGTAGTTCAGGCGATTGTCGGAGCCGATATTGCCGACGAGCGCGCGCCCGGAATTGAGCCCGATCCGCATTTTTAGCGGGCGGCCGTTGTCGTCGAAGATGCGGGCTTCGGCGAGCGCGCGCGCGCAGGCGAGCGTGGCGCGGCAGGCGGCCAGGGCGTGTTCGGGGTTATCCGCCGGCGCGCCCCAGAACGCCATAACCGCGTCGCCGATGAACTTGTCGACCGTTCCCTTGTGCTCGCCGATCGTGCGCGACAGGAGGTCGAGGTAGCTGCCGAGAAGCGGCACGATCTTGTCGCCGAGACGCTCCGACAGGCCGGTGAAGCCGGCGATGTCGGCGAAGAGGACGGATATCTCGCGGTTCGATCCGCCGGGCCGTGCCTCCACGCCTTCCGCCACAAGCAGGCGCACGAGATCGTTCGGTAGGTACTTGGCGAAGGCGGAGAGCCCGGTCGCCATGCGCGAGATCGCGTCGGAGAGCGCGTCGATTTCCGTCAGCCGCGACTTGTGCTTCCTGACCTCGGAAAGCTCGAAGCGCTCGACATGCTCAAGCTCACCGGCGACGCGCGCAAGCGGTGAGGCGATCATCTGCCCTGCCAGCCAGACCGAAAGCGCCGCGAATGCCAGAAGCGCGATGGCAAGGCCGATAGCGAGCCGCCGCGTCGTCGCCTCGATCGGGTCGAGGAACTCCGCCTCCGGCAGAACCGTGGCGAGCACCCAGTCGGAGAAGGCGAGCGGCGTCAGCGTCACCGCGTAGGCCTTGTCGTCGACGATGTGGCGCATGGAGGTCGTGGCGTTGACCGCCATGTCCGGGCCTTCGAGGGCGTGCGTCAGCGCGCCCTGGGCGATCGGCAGGAGCGGCTGGTCGTCGAGGCTGATCGGCGTCGCCTCGTCGGCCCTGGCGTCGGGGACGGCGATGATGCCTTCCTTGCCGCTCAGGATAAAGGCGGATCCGCTGCGGCCGACGGAGAGCCCGGACAGGAAGCGCGAAAGCCGCTCGTATTCGATCATGATCGCGAGCACGCCGACCTTGGTGACGTAGACCTGCACCGGGCCGGTATAGGCGAGTGCGGGATGATCACCGTCCGGATGCACGGTGATATAGGTCCAGCGCGGCAGCTCGAGATCGAAGCCGAACGTGTACCAAGGCTGGTCGGTGGCGACGAAATCGGAGGGCTCGAAGCGCCGTTCCTCGAACTGGATGTCGCCGATCACCACCTTGTAGCGGTCGATCCGCCGCTGGCGCTTGCCGTCCATGACGGCGACCTCCGACATCTCGATCTCTTCGTCGCCGAGCTTGCGGGCGGAGAAGAAGTCGCCGTTCGGCCATCCGAACACGATGCGGGAGAGCGAGCCCTGCGACTGCAGCTCGGAGAGAAACACGAACTCGCGCTTGTCCGCCTCGCGGCTGTCGAGGACGTTCTGGTAGAAGAGGGTGCGGATGGCGGCATGGGCGGCGCGCGCCTGCGCCGCGATCTGCTCGATCTCCTTCTCCACGGTGCTGACGATCTGCGCGTTGATCGTGTCCACCAAGGCGCGGCTGTTGGCCTCCGCGGTGCGCGACCAAAGCGCATGCACGGCGCCGGCGGCGAGCAGGATCGCGCCGAGCACGAAGAGCGACAGAGCGAGGCGGATGCCTATGCGCAAGCGGCGTGTCTCCCGTGGGGTTGCGATCATCGGCCCGCGCGGTCCACGATTCCAGCGCAAACGCATTGACGATGCGCTAGCAGATCGTTGGAACACGGACACCTCAACATCGCGCGCCCGCACGGTGATCGCCGGCCGCGCCGGCCGACTTGCGAAGCCCGGGGTCGCCTGTTACACAGCCTCAGCCGGGCAAGAATGCGTATAGAATCAACCGTCTATTGTTCCTGAAGCCGCATTAGGCTGCGCTATTACCGGCGGCATCCAGCGCGGAGTCGAACAAGGGGAAGCGCCGCTGACGAATATCCGCGTGCATGAAGGCGACCTGCACGACCTTTCGGCCTATAGCGGCGAAGTCGCGGTCGACACCGAGGCGATGGGGCTTAAGCCCGGGCGCGACCGCTTGTGCGTGGTGCAGCTCTCGCCGGGCGACGGCACGGTCGACGTGGTCCGCATCGCCAACGGCCAGACGAGCGCTCCCAATCTCGGTCTGCTTCTGAGCGATCCGGAGATCGTTAAGATCTTCCATTTCGCACGCTTCGATATCGCCATGCTGAAGCATGCGCTCGGCATCGAGGTGTCTCCGATCTGGTGCACCAAGATCGCGTCGCGGCTGGTTCGCACCTACACCGATCGCCATGGCCTCAAGGACCTGGCGCGCGAGGTGATCGGCGTGGAGATTTCCAAGCAGCAGCAATCGTCGGATTGGGGCGCGGACATGCTGTCGGAGGCGCAGCTCGAATATGCGGCGTCCGACGTGCTCCATCTCCATGCGATCAAGGCGGTGCTGCAGGCACGGCTGGAGCGGGAAGGACGGCTCGAACTCGCCGAATCCTGCTTCGGATTTCTGCCCACCCGGGCCGAGCTCGACCTCCTCGGCTGGGACGGCGAGGACATTTTCGCGCATTCGTGAGGCGCGGGCTATTTGCCGCTGGGCTTGCGAGCGCCCGCAAATCACCACACTGTCGCGCCCAAACCGCATGGAATGACGGATTTTCACATGGCCCTTGTGGCGTCCTGGCAGGCGACGACCGCCCAACGCGGCCCGCGCGACAGGGCGTTTACGCTGGCGCGGCGGCACAGCCGCGTGGTGCGGGCCTTGCGCGTGCTGTTGCCGCTGATCGGATTGGCCAGCATCGCCGGCTTCGTGGTGGTCACGCGCTTCTCGTTTCCGGCCGGCCTCGATCTCGACATGGCGCGGCTCAGCGTCACGCGAAATTCCATCATCATGGACCGACCGCATCTCACCGGCTTCGATCGCCACCATCGCGAATATACGGTCGCCGCCAGGCGTGCGATCCAGCCGCTGCTCAATCCCGGACAGGTGCGGCTGGAGGATCTGGAGGCGAAGTTCGAATCCTCGGAAGGCGGCATGACGACCGTCACCGCGGAGGCCGGCGACTACGACCACAACAAGAACACGCTGAAGCTCTACGGCGCGATCGTGGCGAACTCTCCCGACGGCTATGTTCTGCACATGACCGACGCCGACGTGGATTTCGCCACCGGCACGATGGCGACCGACAATCCGATCCAGGCCGACTACGAACAAAGCAGTCTCAGCGGCAAGCGCCTCTCCGTCGAAGACGGCGGCAAGCTGATCGTGGTGGAGGGCGATGTGCGTACGGTGGTGATGCCGCCGAAGCGTCCGCCCGAAGCCGCGGCGTCGGAAACGGAGTAGGGCGCGCGATGCGGAGCGGATTTCAGATCGGATTTCGGATCGGCCTGCCGCTCCTCCTTTGCGCGCTGGCGGTGCCAGCGGGCGCGCAGGATTTTGGCTCCGCCTTCTCCGGCTTCAACAGCGACTCCAATACGCCGATCCAGATCGAGGCGGATCGGCTCGAGGTGCGCGACGTGGAGAAGCTTGCGATCTATTCCGGGCATGTGCGCGTGCTGCAGGGCGAGACGCTGATGCAGGCCCCGGAGCTTCGCGTCTTCTACAAGGGCGACAGCGCGACAGGCGCTGGCGCCAGTGCCGGTCCCGTCGCCGGCTCGCAGGTGACGCGGATCGAAGCCGGGCCGGGCGTTACCGTTCGCTCCCGCGATCAGGTGGCAAGCGCCGACCGCGCGATCTTCGAGATGGCGAAGGACCTGATCACCATGGAGGGCAACGTCGTCCTGACGCAGGGTACGAGCGTGGTCCGCGGCGAGCGCTTGATCGTCAACGTCAAGACCAAGGAGGGGCGCATTGAAGGCGGGCGGGTGCAGACCCTGATAACGCCGTCGGGCGGCAAGCCGGGACAATGACGATGCGGCTCCCAAGGATCGTCGCGTGAACAAGCAGGAAGCGCCCGAGACCTTCGAGGGAGAAACGGTCGCGCCGCGTCCCGGCGAGGATTGGCTCGTCGCGCGCGGCCTGCGCCGTTCGTTCAAGGGTCGGCTCGTCGTGGAGGACGTCTCGGTTGCGCTTCACCGCGGCGAGGTGGTGGGCCTGCTCGGACCGAACGGCGCCGGCAAGACCACGGTCTTCTACATGATCACCGGCCTCATCCGTGCGGAAGGCGGACGCATCGAGCTCGACGGCTTCGACATCACGCACCTGCCCATGTATCAGCGTGCGCGGCTCGGTATCGGCTACCTGCCGCAGGAGGCGTCGATCTTCCGTGGCCTGTCGGTGGAGGACAATATCCGCGCGGTCCTGGAGATCGTGGAGCCCGACCGCAAGGTGCGCGAGGCGGAGCTCGACGCGCTGCTTCAGGAGTTCCACATCCCGCATCTGCGCAAGGCTTCGGCGATCTCGCTCTCCGGTGGCGAGCGGCGGCGCTGCGAGATCGCGCGGGCGCTTGCCTCGCGGCCCGTCTTCATGCTCCTCGACGAGCCCTTCGCCGGCATCGACCCGATCGCCGTCGCCGACATCCAGGGGCTGGTCCGGCACCTGAAGCGGCGCGGCATAGGCGTACTCATCACCGACCACAACGTGCGCGAAACGCTCGGCCTGATCGACCGCGCTTATATCCTCCATGCCGGCCACGTGATGGCCGAGGGAACACCGGAGGAGATCGTTTCGGACCCGGATGTTCGCAAGGTTTACCTCGGCGAGCGGTTCAGGCTTTGACTCCGCCGCGCGGCACGGTAAGTTGCGCTGCAATATGACGGGTTCGTGAAGAGGCCAAGGAAGCCTTGGGCCCGTCGGGCAGGGCAGCGTCATGGCTCTTTCGGCCAAGCTTCAACTGAGACAGACCCAGTCGCTGGTCATCACGCCGCAGCTTATGCAGGCTATTCGCCTGCTGCAGATGTCGGGTCTGGAGCTTGAGCGGTTCGTCGCCAGCGAGCTTGAGCAGAACCCGCTCCTGGAATCCACCGAGGCCGCCGAACCTCCCGCGCCCACCGAGGAATCCGACACCGAATCCCCCGCCGAACCGACCCCCGCCGACGATGCCGCCGTCGATGTTGCGGGCGAGATCGACGCGGAGCCCGCCGACGCTTTCCCCGAGGAAGCCGGCCCCTCGATGGGTCTCGGTTCCTCGTTTACCAAGACCGGCGGCTCCGGCGGCGGAAATTTTGACGAGCTCGGCATCGACCAGACGCTGCCGGCAACCGAGAGCCTGGAGGCGATGCTCGGGCGGACGATCGACGCGATCTTCGCCGTGTCTCCGGCCGAGCGCGCGATCGCGCTGGCGCTTCTCGCCGTGCTCGACGAATGCGGCTATCTGTCGGTCTCCCTGGAGGTCGTCGCGGAGCAGCTTGGCGCCAGGGTGGGCGAGGTGGAGAGCGTGCTTCGCCGCTGCCAGGACTTCGCGCCGACCGGAACTTTCGCGCGCTCGCTTGCGGAGTGCCTGGAGCTGCAGCTCAAGGAGCGCAACCGGCTTTCGCCGGGCATGCAGACGCTGCTCGCCAATCTCGACCGCCTGGCCGCCGGTGACAAAGCGGGGCTGGCGGCGCTCTGCGGCGTCGGCCGCGACGGCATCGATGCGCTGATCATCGAGCTGCGCGCGCTCGATCCGAAGCCGGGCCTGGCGTTCTCGCATGAGCCGGTGAGGACGCTCATCCCCGACGTCTTCGTGCGCTCCGCCCCTTCGGGCGGCTGGATCGTGGAACTGAACGACGAGGTGCTGCCGAAGCTTCTCGTCAACCGCACCTATTACGCCCGGATATCGTCGCGTCTCACCGGCGAGACGGAGAAGAAATATCTGACCGACTGCCTGCAGAAGGCGAGCTGGCTTGAGAAGAGCCTCGACCAGCGTGCCCGCACGGTCCTCAAGGTCGCGACCGAGATGGTGAAGCGCCAGGAGGGCTTCCTGGAAAATGGCGTCGCCTATCTGAAGCCGCTCAATCTGCGCATGGTCGCCGACGCGCTCGGCATCCATGAATCGACGGTTAGCCGCGCGGCGGCGAACAAGACCATCGCCACGCCGCGCGGCATCTTCGAGTTCCGTTACTTCTTCACTGGCGCCATCGCCGCTACCGCCGGCCACGAGGCGCATTCGGCCGAAGCCGTGAAGCATCGGATTCGCAACCTGATCCTGGAGGAGTCACCCGATGCAGTGCTCTCCGACGACGCCATTGTCGCGATCCTGTCGCGCGAGCGGATCGATATCGCGCGGCGCACTGTGGCGAAGTACCGGGAGATCATGCGGATCGGGTCGTCTGTCGAAAGGCGCCGCGAGCGGCGGCTCAAGCAAGCTTCCTGATTCCCGCCCGGCCCGCGATCCGGGCCGCTTTCCAGCAGGCAATCCAATTCGGTTTGACTTGGCCGGACGACGCGCGTACAGGTCCGCCGCGCTAGTCGATCCGGCCATCGGAAGCACGCTATGAGTTTGAGGATAGCCGGCAAGAATATCGATATCGGACAAGCGCTTCGCTCCCGCATCGACGAGACCGTGAACGGGACCGTGCAGAAGTATTTTAATCGCGGCTTTTCCGGGCAGGTCACGATGTCGAAGAGCGGGCATGAGTTCGAGACCGATCTCGCACTGCATCTCGATACGGGAGCGGTATTCGAAGTCCGCACCTCCGACGCGGACGCGCATGTGAGCTTCGACCAGGCGGCGGAAAAGCTGGCGAAGCAGCTGCGACGCTATAAGCGCCGCCTCAAGGACCATTGAAGCGGCTGAGCCGCTTCGCGCTTAGACGTCGCATTTTCAAGGTAGAATTATGGATCTCAGCGATCTTCTGACCTCCGAAGCCGTACTCCCGTCGCTGCACGCCCAGTCGAAGAAGCAGGTCCTCCAGGAGCTTTCGGCAACCGCTGCGCGGCTGACCGGGCTGCCGGAGCGCGAAATCTTCGACACGCTTCTGCAGCGCGAGCGATTGGGCTCCACCGGGGTCGGGCAGGGCGTCGCGATCCCGCATGGGAAGTCGGCGGCGCTCAACCAGCTTTTCGGCGTCTTCGCGCGGCTCGCGCGGCCGATCGATTTCGATGCCGTCGACGATCAGCCGGTCGATCTCGTCTTCGTCCTGCTCGCGCCGGAGAGCGCCGGCGCCGATCACCTGAAAGCGCTGGCGCGCGTGGCGCGCGTCCTGCGCGACCCGGACATGGCGGAGAAGCTGCGCGGCGCGGAGAACGCCGACGCCGTCTATGCGATCCTGACCACGGCCGCGGAAGCCTCGCACGCGGCCTGAGGCGAAAGAACCAGCGCCAAAGAAAAAGGGGCCCGGCGGGCCCCTTTTCCAATCGACGTCGTGGGAGTGCCCTAGTGCACGCTCACCGTCTCCAGGTCGTTCTCATGCGCGCTCGCGATCGCGGCGGCCTTGGAATCGGTCAGCATGATCGGCTGGCCGGCGGCGGAAAGCAGCGCCCAGAGGCTGAGCCCCGGCGAGAGTTCCGGCGCCTGCGGGAAAAGCGTCTTCACCTCCTCCGAGCGCACCGGCCGGAGATAGGCGATCTGGCCGCCGCCGAGCGCGGCGAATGCGTCCTGCGGCATCGTCTTGGCGAATTCGATCTCGTTGCTCGTCATCTTGGTCTCCATGCCTTAGCCGCGGGACGTGATCTCGATGCGTCGCACGCTGCGCGCCGCTTCCGGTCGCACGAGGTCGATCGAAAGCATGCCGTCCTTCATTGCCGCGCCGCGGACGTCGAGCCCGTCGGCAAGAACGAAGGTTCGACGAAACTGCCGCGCCGCGATTCCCCGATGCAGGTAGTCGCGGCCGCGATCGTCCGTCTGCTGCCCGCTGACGGTAAGCTCCTTGTCCTCAACAGTCACGTCCACGTCGTCCGGATCGAAACCGGCGACCGCGAGGGTGATCACGATGCGGGCAGGCTCACCGTCGGAAGCGGCTATCCGCTCGATATTATAAGGCGGGTAACCATCGGCCGTCTTCGACACGCGGTCGAGCAGACGTTCGATGTCCTCAAAGCCGAGGAGGAGCGGGCTCGATAGGGGCGGCGTACGCGTCATGTCTCGCAAAGTCCTTGTCCTTAAGCGACTTCGCCCGGCCGGACCCGCAAGCGGCATCCGGCCGGCTCGCGAGGGATATGGGAATTCGGTTTCCCCGCTTCAAGATAGCGGGGTTTCGGGGGAAGTTTGCGGGAACGCGCCAGCCCGTCAGGCGGGTCGTTCCGTCACTTGGGACGGGAAACTCGGTCGGACAACAAATCCGCTCATCATTCGTCCGCCCCGCCTCTTCCGTGCGGGGCGACATAGACCCGCGTCCGGCCGAGCGGACTGGTGAACAGGCGGTAGCCGTGCCGATCGGCATAGGCGCGCAAGGCCCGGTCGAGGTCCGGTGGCCCGCCGCTGCCTTCGTCCTCGAATCCGGTGACGATGGCGGCTGGCGGGGCTTCGGTAAAGCTTTGATCGAGGATCAGCGGCGTCACCGCGCCCGCCGCGGCAATCTCGTTCTGCCTGGCGGGATCGGTCCAGCGAAAGAGGAACGGCCCGCTGGCGAAGCGCGGGTCGATCGTCGCGTCGGAGGAGATCACGAGGTGCGGCGACAGCGTCGCCACCGGGCCGACGATCCCCACCGCCCGCAGGCGGGCTGCGACCCAATGCGATTCGGCAAGACTGCCGGGGGAACGCCGCGTCGCCGGGACTGCGCGACATGTCGGCGAACGCCTCGATGCCGAGCAGAGCGAAAAGGCCGAGCGCGGCGACCAGGACGGTGCGGAGCGCTCCACCGGTCGCCGCCACGGCGAACGGAAGACGGATGAAGAGCGGCGGAAACAGCAGGACGAAATAGGCGCCGTAGGTGGGCGAGGGCACCAACGCGGCGAGCAGCGCGAAGACGACAAACCAGTCGAGAAGGCGCAACAGCGCGCCGTCGGGCTGCTGTTCGCCGCGGCGCCAGGCGAGGGCGGCGCGGTGCCCGGCCGCGGCCAGCAGGGCGATCGCCTGGGGTCCGCGGAAGAGCACGTCCGAAACGTCGTGAAGCCGGCCGGCAAGCGTGAGCCTCTCGCCCTGGCCGATCAGCGGCAGCCAGAATTTCGGGCCCTGCGCATTGAAGGTGACGACCTGGAACCAGACCCGCTCCGGAGCCAGGGCGAGAGGCACGAGCGCCGGCAACAAGCCTGCCAGGCCCCCGATCCCGAGGGCCGCGATCATGCGCATGCGGCGCCGCGGATCGATCCCGCGCTCGGTCATCAGCCAGAGCAGCGGCGCGACGCCCAGCGCGCCGAAGGTGACCTTGGCGCTCGCGGCAAGGCCGATGAGCGCCCCGGTCGCGGCAAGCGTCGTCAGCGGCAGGTCCGCCGGCTTCCGGGCGTGCGGCAGCAAGACGGTGAGCGCGACCGTTTCGAGCAGCAACGGAAGCATGTCGTTGCGGAAGATGCTGGCGGTGTGAAGGAAGGGATAGGAACACACCATCGCCAGCATCGACGCGCACGCGGCCAGCCGGCTGCCGGTCAGCCCGGCGGTAAGGCGAAAGCCGATCCAGCACACGAGCGAAGCGAGCAGCGCCTGCGAAACCCGCGCAGCGACCATGGCATATCGGGGAACGAGGTCGACGATCCAGCTTCCCCAGTAGGGAAACAGCGGAGTCTGCAGGTAGGGAAAATCGACGAAGGGCCGCAGCCCCGGGACGAGCCTCGCCGCCGCGAGGTGCTGGTCCTCGTCATGGTTGAACGGCGCATGGAGCGCGACGAAGACAAGCGCCCCGGCCAGCAGGGCGAATATGGCGCCGTCCGTCCAGCTTGCCCTCGCGCCCCGCATCATGCGCGGCAGCTTAGTCCGCCTCGTCCTTCGCTTCGAGCCCGGCGGAGGTGGCGTGACTACGCGCTTCTTTACGCGTCTCGCGGAGACTCCGAGCGCGAGACACTACGCCTCCCTATCTTCCTCGCTGGCCAATGCCTGCTGTTTGCCGATGCTGAATTTGGACCCTTGGACAGATTAGCCCGCTCTGGGAGGAAGAACGACCATCGGCGCTCGTCCGTTACTGCTTCGAGAGGTTAAGCGGACTGCGACTTAGCGCTCGGAAACCACCGCTCATGACCCGAAGCAGTCATTCGAGGTCAACAATATTCGGTTTAGGCCGCAAGCATTTTTTGGTCTGTCTATTTTGGAACGAAGGGACTGATGTTTGTGTCCGGCCTATGTCGGAGTGGAGAGTATCACGTTGCAAGTTGTCGGGTTGCGACTTGTCTCTTTTATTCGGCCGTAGCTGCAGGTGTGTTGTCAGAACGTAGTTGGCCCGCCGTGATCAGCACCTCTCGGTAAAGACCAATGAACTGGCTGGCGAGGCCGAACTCCTTACTCGGCATTTCCGCCTGCAATCAGGACGGCGAGCACCCAGAGTAGATCGTGGTACATCTCCTTGAACCGCGGCAGCAAGTCTTCCAACGTGTCTGCGATCGTGACCGAGCCGGCATCGGATGCATATAGGAGCTTGTTACGGAAGTCGGCGCGCTAGTGCAGGAACTCCTTCAATGTCCAGCCGTGCTGGTCCTTAATCGTCTCAGCAAGCTGTTCAAGCAGCACAGGGACAATCTTCTTCGCTCTCAACTCGTCCCGTGAGATGTCAATGGCGAGAGGATTGTGGCGGATGATCTCTTTTCCCTTGGCATCGAACAAGGCGAGCTTGATGGTCTTCCCATCGACTACTGGCTTTGCAGTCCAGCTGATGTGCTCTAGCCGATCGATTGTGAAACGGTATCTGAGCATGTCGCCGAGGATGAAACGAAACTGCTGGAGAGACGGGATAGAACGACAGCTTGACGACGTGGTTCTTGAACTTACGCACGAAGTCGATGTGCTAAAGGAATCGAACTTCGTCATGCCGCCCGGTGTCGTGCGCCCCATTCCTTGTGGAATTCCGTCTCTGTATCCCGACCCTCCATAAGGGCGTTTATGCTGATATCCAAATCCCGCTTCATGTGATGAAGCGCTTGGATCACATCGGTATAAGCGCGCATCTTCGCCTCCCACCATTTCTCCAGATAGAAGCGTCGCAAGGAGAGCGAGACTGTGAGGATGGCCAAGACTGTGACGATGGCTGTGACGCAGCGACGATGACAGAGCCGGTGAGCTGGAGGATCACGATCTGGATTGGGGTCAACTGCATGCTTACGCGACGTTACGGCGGAGAAGGTCATTTGACGCCATGAATCGAGGGCGCACGTGGGACATCATTAGGTGTCGCTTGTGCGCCCGTAGCACCGTTTCGGTCTCGAACTGCACGGTCCTGCGCGCGACAGGGTTCGGTGATTTTGTGGTCCGGGACCCTTGTGGCCGATCAATCGATCGACGTCGATGGCATCTAAATATTAATGGGAGTGGTGGAGCCGAGCGGGATCGAACCGCTGACCTCGTGAATGCCATTCACGCGCTCTCCCAACTGAGCTACGGCCCCATTCGCAATGTGCGCGGGCTTGGGGTCCCGCGGGCCGCGTAACTAGGCGGCGGTGGCGCTAAAAGCAAGGCCCGCGCGTGCTCGGCACGGCGCGGGCATCGCGAAATCCGTCAGCGTTCCTCTTCGTCGGCCTCGTCGACGTCGAGAAGCGCGGCGACGTCGTCGCTCTCTTCTTCCTCCTCGAGGAACGGGTCGGGCACGTCGGTGTCGTCGTCCTCGACCTCCACCTCGATCTCCGGATCGACGATCTCCGCCGCCTCGTCCTCTTCGGCGTCGACGTCCGGGCCGACATCCGGCTCGGCGTCCTCCTCAACCTCTTCCAGCGAGATGACGTCCGCCTCCCGCTCGACCTCGGCCGCCTCAGGCACCGGCTTCGGCGCCGGCTCCGGCTTCCGTTCGACGGCGCGTGCAACAGGCACCGTCACTTCGAAAACCGTCGCGCAATTGGGGCACACAATCGGGTTGCGGTTCAGGTCGTAATACTTGGCGCCGCAGGAAGGGCATGTCCGCTTCGTGCCGAGATCTGGTTTCGCCACGGTCTCTTTAGCCTCTTCATTGAAATCGCCGCGTGCCTAACTGCGGCTCATACGGCTGTCAAACACCTTCTTCGGGCCGCCACGGGGTACCGGGGGGCCGGCTTCGGAGCGGCCTCGCCGAGGGTGACCTCTCAAGGGCGCTGTGCTACCAACCCGCCGGTTTCCGGGGGCCCGCCGATCGGGCACGCAAGCTTCATGCCGCTCAGATGACCCACGCCTTTGCAAAACCCTTGAGCGCGCTGCCTTCCGGGCCGCTCACCGGCCGCGTGGCGGTGCCGGGCGACAAGTCGATCTCGCACCGCGCGCTGATGTTCGGGGCGCTGGCGGAGGGCGAAACCACGGTCTCCGGCCTCTTGGAATCGGAGGACGTGATGGCGACCGCCGCCGCCATGCGCGCCTACGGCGCCGGGGTGGAAAAGGGCGCCGACGGGGTCTGGCGCGTGCGCGGGCGCGGGACCGGCCGGCTCAGCGAGCCGGAGGGCGTGATCGATTTCGGCAATGCCGGCACCGGCGTCCGCCTCACCATCGGCATCGCCGGCGCGCATCCTTTCGCCACCACTTTCGTCGGCGACCCCTCCTTGTCGAAGCGGCCCATGGCCCGCGTTCTCGAGCCGCTGCGCAAGATGGGCGCGGAGGTCGTGGCGCGCACCGGCGACCGCCTGCCGCTTTCCATCAAGGGCGGGACCGCGATGATCCCGATCGAATACCGCGTGCCGGTCCCCTCCGCCCAGGTGAAGTCTGCCGTGCTCCTCGCCGGTCTCAACATCGCCGGGGTGACGACGGTGGTGGAGCCGGTGGCGACGCGCGACCACACCGAGCGCATGCTCAAGGGCTTCGGCGCCGACATCACGACGACTCCCGGCGACGGCGGCGCGGCGGTGATCCGTCTCGTTGGCCGACCGGAGCTCAAGCCGCAGGCGGTGATCGTCCCGGCCGACCCGAGCTCGGCGGCGTTCCTGATCGTCGCCGCCCTTCTCGTCGAGGGCTCCGACGTGACGATCGAGAACGTGCTCCTCAATCCCGCGCGCACGGGTCTGCTCGCGACGCTGAAGGAGATGGACGCCGACATCGCGATCGAGAACGAGCGGCTCTCCGGCGGCGAGACGATCGGCGACGTCCATGTGCGCGCCTCGCGGCTCAAGGGCGTCACGGTGCCGCCGGAGCGCGCGCCGTCGATGATCGACGAATATCCGGTGCTTGCCGTCGCCGCGTCCTTCGCCGAGGGAGAGACGTCGATGGCGGGGCTTGAGGAGCTGCGCGTGAAGGAATCCGACCGGCTCGCGGCAGTGGCGCGCGGGCTTGAGGCGAACGGCGTCGAATGCCGCGAGGGCGAGGCGAGCCTCGTCGTGAAGGGCGGCCGCGTGAAGGGCGGAGGCACGGTGCCGACGCATCTCGACCACCGCATCGCCATGAGCTTCCTGGTCATGGGGCTAGCCGCGGAGCGGCCCGTGACGGTCGACGACAGCGCCACCATCGCCACGTCCTTCCCGAGCTTCGTGGCGCTTCTGAAGGGCCTTGGCGCCGGCTTCGCCGACGGCGCGGAAGCGGCGTGACCGACGTCCCGGTCGTCGCGATCGACGGCCCGGCGGCGAGCGGCAAGGGGACGCTCGCGCGGCGCCTCGCCAAGCATTTCGGGCTCCGCCATCTCGATACCGGCCTGACCTATCGCGCCGTCGCCGACCGGCTGCTCGCGGCCGGCGCCGACCTCGATGACGAGGACGCCGCGGTCGCGGCGGCGGCGACGCTCGATCTCGGTGAGCTCGACGCCAAGCGGCTTGCCGACCACGCCATCGGGGAGGCGGCCTCGCGGGTCGCCGTCATGCCGAGGCTGAGGACGGCGCTCCGAGAGAAGCAGCGCGCCTTCGCCTGCGCGCCGCCCGGTGCGGTGCTCGACGGGCGCGACATCGGCACGGTGGTTTTTCCCGGCGCGCCGGCGAAGCTCTACGTCACCGCCTCGCCGGAGACGCGCGCCCGCCGCCGGGCGCTTGAAATGCAGACCGGCGGTGCCGATATCTCGGAGAGCAGAGGTTCTTGCGGACCTGAAGCGGCGCGACGAGCGCGACATGGCGCGGGACGATTCCCCCCTGCGGCCGGCCTCCGACGCTTACTTGCTCGATACAACCGATTTGGATATAGAGGCCGCATTCCGGGCGGCCGTCGATTTCGTGGGCCGCAAGATTGCGAGAGAATGAAGAGCGTGCCCTCGCGGGTGCGCTCGTTGTTCGTTTCGCCGGCACCGCCGCCTCTCGGAACCAAGATCGTCGCTTTCGGCCTCGGGTAGCGCCGGCTCGCTTCTATCGAAGCGGGGGAGGGTGAAGGCGGCAAACGTAACGCTAACGCCCGGCGCAGGGCAGGGTCCGACGGGACCCGTCGTCAGGAGTTTTGATGCAAGTAGCTGAGATGCAGCCGAGCCGGGAGGATTTCGCGGCCCTCCTGGAAGAGTCCTTCGCCAAGACCGACCTCGCCGAGGGAACGGTCGTCAAGGGCACGGTCATCGCGATCGAAAAGGACGTCGCCATCGTCGATGTCGGCCTGAAGGTCGAGGGCCGCGTGCCGCTGAAGGAGTTCGGCGTTCGCGGACGCGAGGGGGAGCTGAAGCCCGGCGACGAGGTGGAAGTCTATCTGGAGCGGGTCGAGAACGCGCTCGGCGAAGCGATGCTCTCCCGCGAGAAGGCGCGCCGCGAAGAGAGCTGGGTCCGCCTCGAAGAGATGTTCGAGAGGAACGAGACCGTCACCGGTCAGATTTTCAATCAGGTGAAGGGCGGCTTCACCGTCGACCTCGACGGCGCCGTGGCCTTCCTGCCGAGCAGCCAGGTCGATGTGCGCCCGGTGCGCGACGTCGGCCCGCTGATGAATTCGCCGCAGCCTTTCCGCATCCTCAAGATGGACAAGCGGCGCGGCAACATCGTCGTGTCACGGCGTTCGGTGCTTGAGGATACGCTCGCCGAGCAGCGCTCTGAGCTGGTGCAGCGTCTTTCCGAAGGCCAGATCGTCGAGGGCGTCGTCAAGAACATCACCGAATACGGTGCGTTCGTCGATCTCGGCGGCATCGACGGCCTGTTGCACGTCACCGACATGGCGTGGAGACGCGTCAATCATCCCTCCGAGATTCTGAATATCGGCGAGACGGTGAAGGTGCAGATCGTCCGCATCAACCCGGAGACCTTCCGCATCTCGCTCGGCATGAAGCAGCTCGAGGCGGATCCGTGGGAGGGCATCGAGGCGAAATACCCGATCGGCGCCCGCTTTACCGGCCGCGTCACCAACATCACCGATTACGGCGCCTTCGTGGAGCTGGAAGCGGGGATCGAGGGCCTGATCCACGTCTCCGAGATGAGCTGGACCAAGAAGAACGTCCATCCGGGCAAGATCGTCTCCACCTCGCAGGAGGTTGAGGTCGTGATCCTGGAAGTGGACGCCGCCAAGCGGCGCGTCTCGCTCGGCCTGAAGCAGACCATGCGCAATCCGTGGGAGGAGTTCGCGGAGAAGCATCCGGTCGGCTCGGTCGTGGAAGGCGAGGTCAAGAACAAGACCGAGTTCGGTCTCTTCCTCGGCCTGGAGAACGACGTCGACGGCATGGTCCACCTCTCCGACCTCGACTGGAACCGTTCCGGCGAGGAGGCGATGGAGGACTACAAGAAGGGCGACATGGTCCAGGCCAAGGTGCTCGACGTCGATATCGAGAAGGAGCGCATCTCGCTCGGCATCAAGCAGGTCGGCGGCGATCCGATGGAGGCCGTCACCGGTCTCCGCAAGGGCGCCATCGTAACCGGCACCGTGACGCAGGTGATGGATTCCGGCATCGAGGTGAAGATCGCCGACAGCGACATGACGGCCTTCATCCGCCGGGCGGAGCTCTCGCGCGAGCGCTCCGAGCAGCGGCCCGATCGTTTCGCCCCGGGCGAAAAGGTCGATGCCCGCGTCACCAATATCGACAAGAAGAGCCGCAAGATCGCGCTCTCCATCAAGGCGCTTGAAATCGCCGAGGAGAAGGAGGCGGTGGCCCAGTACGGCTCCACCGATTCCGGCGCGTCGCTTGGCGACATTCTCGGCGCTGCCTTGAAGAAGCAGCAGAACGGGGACGACGACGAGATCGAGGACGACGACGCGGCGGAGAGCGAAGAGTTGGTAGAGAGCGAAGAGACGGCGGAGAGCGAAGAGGCGGCGGAGAAATAGAGCGCCGCTCGCTCGCAAGATGTTAAAGGCCCGCGGCATCGCCCGCGGGCCTTTTTCGTTTGATGCGGCCTGCCTCACAGCCTCCGCATGAAGCCCAGGATCGCCTCGACGATCTCGTCGTGCGCCTTTGCGCGGTCGGTGCCTTCAGGGTCGTCGCAGACCGGGTCGTCGTTCTCCTCGATCAGGAGGTCATGACCCGCCGGTTTGCATTCCGCGAGAAAGGTGAAGTGGAGCCCCGGCGCCACCACGGCGTAGCGCGCATCCGGCAGCCGCTCCACGAGGCCGCTGCCCTTGGCGCTCACGTCGGCTGCGTGAAAGCGCGTGTCGGTGCCGAGGTTGATGAGCAGCACCGGCATCGTCGTTGCCGCGACGCTCTCGGCGTTCGCCGCATAGGTGAATCCCGGATCGATGGCGACGGCCGCGTCGATACGTGGATCGCGCGAGTCGGCCGCGAAACCGTCTGGCAGGTGGTCGAAGTCCACGCCGCCCTTGGCGAAGAAGATGCAGTCCTCGGCGGTGTCCGCGAACCGGGCGCAGTAATCGGCATAGGCCTGCCGGTCGAAGCGGACCCCCGCCAAATTGAGCGCCGTCGCCCCGCCGAGTGAGAACCCGATCGAGATGATGCGCGACGCGTCGATATGCGGCCCGAAGGTCGGGTCGGCGGTGAGCGCGTCGAGCGCGGCGCTCAAGTCCGCCGCCCGCTCGTCGAGGAGGACTGAGCGCCGCGGTGAAGAATCGCCCGATGTCGATCCCGGATGGTTGACCGCCAGGACCATCGCGCCGGCAAGCGCGAGCTTCGAAGACAGCCAGGAGATCGTGTCCATATTGCCGCCCGAGCCGTGGGACAGCACGAACAGCGGGAAGCGGCCATCCGCGACCGCCGCCCCGACATACGCGGGCGTACCCTTGAAGACGGCATTGTCGCCGATCAAGCCGCGATAGGTCGGCGTCCCGACCGGATACCAGACCGAGGCCGCCAACAGCGCCGGCCGATGGGCGGCAGTCACCGTCAGCTTGTCGTATCCCGCGGTGGGCTCGGCGGCCGCTGCGGCGCTCATCACGGTCAAAAGGCCAGCGGCAAGAAGCATCTGTCTCATTTCTCAGCTCCGTTCTATTCGAATGCCTCGTTGGTGCCGCCGGTCACGGTTTTCCGCGTCCTCGAACCGATTTCAGGTCGCACGGAACCGGATTTCGGAGCTTTTGGACCCGCGAGACATGAAAAAGGTCCCGTGATGCTCGCCCTGCCGATACCGATGATCGTCGCCCTGGTGATGGGTTTCCTGTTCGTGCGGACGCGGCTCGCGGGGGGCTATCCGAGGCTGTTCTCGGCGCTGATCTTCTTTTGCGGCGTGCAGGGCGTCGTGATCTCGCTCACGCAGTATTACGGCGTCAGCGCGCTGCATCCCGTGCAGCCGGTCACCGCCACGATCATTCCGCCGCTCGCCTGGCTCGCTTTCCAGGCGAGTGCCGTGCGGCCGCTCCAGGCACGCCGCGACCTCCTGCATCTCGCCGCACCGGCCTTCACAGCCTTCTGCGTCGCCTTTGCGCCGATCACGCTAGATTTCGTCGTGCCGGGAATTTTCGCCGGCTACGGCGCGGCGATCCTGGTTGCGCTGTGGCGGAGTGCCGACGGCCTGCCGCTGGTACGGCTGGAGACCGGCCGCGTTCCCGCGCTGGTCTGGTGCATCGTGGCGCTCGCCCTGATCCTCTCCGCGGTCAGCGACGCTATGATCGGGTTGGCGTTCGTCCTCGACATGTGGGCGTTGCAGCCTTGGATCGTCAGCATTCTGTCATCGGTCGCGCTGCTCAGCATCGGGCTGCTCCTGTCGACGGACCTGGTCGGGGCGCCGCAGACGGTTGGCACTGAGCCTGTCGCCCTGGAGCCGGTTCGTGCCGCGCCCGTCGACAGCGCACAGGATGACGCGCTGATGGATCGGCTCGACAAGCTGGTGCGTAATGACCAGCTCTACCTCGATCCCGATCTGACGCTGGCGCGCCTTGCCCGGCGCCTGCACGTCCCCATCAAGCAGCTCTCCGCAACGATCAACCGACGCACCGGGGAGAACGTCTCGCGTTTCATCAACAATTTCCGGATCGCGCACGCCTGCGAGCGGCTCGAAGCCGGCGACAATGTGACTGCTGCCATGCTGGCGAGCGGCTTCAACACCAAATCGAACTTCAATCGCGAGTTCGTCCGCGTCACCGGCAAGGCACCGAGCGCCTGGAAGGCTCCGGGCCAGGTTTCTGGGCAGTAGCGGGGGCAGGCGCGACATTGGCCGGCCTTGCGCTGCTGCGGTGCGGGACTAGATTGCCCGCGAACCTCCGAGGTCCCCGTGACGCATCCGTTCCTCGCGCATCTCGACGCCACCCTTTCGACCATCGAGGCCGACGGGCTCACCAAGCGCGAGCGGCTGATCACGACGCCGCAATCGGCGCATATCCGCATCCGCGACGAGAACGCGCAGGGCGGCGAGCGGGAGATGCTCAATCTTTGCGCCAACAACTACCTGGGCCTTGCGGATCATCCCGACGTGATCGCCGCGGCGCGCGAGGCGCTCGACGAGTTCGGCTTCGGCATGGCCTCGGTGCGCTTCATCTGCGGGGCGCAGACGCTGCACCGGCAGCTTGAGGAGCGGATCGCCCGCTGGCTCGGCAAGGACGACGCCATCCTCTTCGCCGCCTGCTTCGACGCCAATGGCGGGGTGTTCGAGCCGCTGCTTTCGGACGAGGACGCGGTCATCTCCGATTCCTTGAACCACGCCTCCATCATCGACGGAATCCGGCTCTGCAAGGCGAAGCGCTACCGCTTCGCCAATTCCGACATGGACGATCTGGAGGCGCAGCTGAAGCAGGCGGACGCCGACGGCGCGCGCTTCAAGCTGGTCGCCACCGACGGTGTCTTCTCCATGGACGGCTATATCGCGAAGCTTCCAGAGATCTGCGACCTGGCCGACCGCTACGGTGCTTTCGTCATGGTCGACGATTGTCATGCCCATGGGCATCTGGGCGAAGGCGGGCGCGGCACCCCGGCATTGACCGGCGCAGGTGATCGCGTTCAGATCGTCACCGGCACGCTGGGCAAGACGCTCGGCGGCGGCATGGGCGGCTTCGTGGCCGCACCGCAATCCGTCATCGACATGCTGCGCCAGCGGGCGCGGCCCTACCTTTTCTCCAATTCCCTCGCGCCGGCGGTTGCGGCCGGATCGCTCAAGGCCATCGACATCGCCGAGAAGGCGGACGACCGCCGCGCCCACTTGAGCGAATCTCGTCGCGCGTTTCCGCGAGGGGCTTGAGGCGGCTGGCTTCGAATGCCTGCCGGGCAAGACGCCGATCATCCCGGTGATGCTCGGCGAGGCGAAGCGCGCGCAGGCGCTCGCCGCGGCACTCGACGAGCGCGGGGTCTATGTCGCGGGCTTCTTCTATCCGGTGGTGCCGAAGGGGAAGGCGCGCATCCGCACGCAGATGTCGGCGGCGCTGACGGAGGAGGACGTCGATTTCGCTATCCAGGCGTTCAAGGATGCGGGGCGGGAGCTGGGGATCGTCTGATGCGCAATGACATGAAGGCCCTTGTCAAAGCCAAGGCCGAACCGGGCCTCTGGCTGCAGGACGAGCCGGTTCCCGAGATCGGCCCCGACGAGGTGCTGGTGAAGGTGGCGAAGACCGGAATCTGCGGCACCGACATCCACATCTGGAACTGGGACGAGTGGGCCCGGAAGACCATTCCCGTGCCGATGATCGTCGGCCACGAATATGCCGGGGAGATCGTCGAGGTCGGCTCGTCCGTTCGTGGCCTGAAGCGGGGGCAGCGCGTCTCCGGCGAGGGCCACGTCATCGGCATGAAGAGCCGTGCCTCACGCGGCGGCCGCTATCACCTCGACCCGGAGACCCGCGGCATCGGCGTCAACATCCCCGGCGCCTTCGCCGGCTACGTGAAAATCCCGGCCTTCAACGCCGTCGTGCTTCCCGACGATGTCGACGATGAGCTCGGCGCGATCCTCGATCCGCTCGGCAACGCCGTCCACACGGCGCTCTCCTTCGATCTTGTCGGGGAGGACGTGCTCGTCACCGGCGCCGGACCGATCGGCATCATGGCCGCGGCCATCGCCCGCCATGTAGGGGCGCGGCACGTCGTCGTCACGGACGTCAACCAGTATCGCCTCGATCTTGCCGGCAGGGTCGCCGACGTCAGGCCGGTGAACGTCGCGGAGGAGGATCTGAAATCCGTGATGGCGAGCCTTCATATGCGCGAGGGCTTCGACGTCGGGCTGGAGATGAGCGGCGCGGAAGCGGCGCTGAACCAGATGCTCGACACCATCATCATGGGCGGCAAGATCGCCATGCTCGGCATCCCGTCCCGCCCGTTCCCGGTCGACTGGACCAAGATCGTCTTTCACATGCTGACGCTCAAAGGCATCTACGGGCGCGAGATGTTCGAGACCTGGCACAAGATGATCGCCATGCTGCAATCGGGTCTCGATATCCGCGGCGTCATCACCCACCGCTTCCCGGCGGCCGACTATCGCGCGGCTTTCGAGGTCATGGCGAAGGGCGAGTCCGGCAAGGTCGTGCTCGATTGGAGCGGGTAGGGGGTCGCCGACCGCCGCCTGCGCAATCGGGGTCTTTCCGGCCTCTCCACCCGGCTCATTCCTTTCGGCCCATGTCCCTTCGCGATTTCTCTCTCTTCGTTCTCGTCTGCCTGGTCTGGGCGATGAACATGATCGCGGCCAAGGTGCTGGTGGGGCAGTACCACGTGCCGCCGCTCTTCTTCGCCGCGGCGCGCTCCGCGCTGATCGCGCTCGCCGTCTTGCCCTGGCTTCTTCCGATGCCGCGCCCACATTGGCGCACCTTCGTCGTGGGTGTCCTGATGGGCGGCGGCGGCTTCGGGCTGATGTTCGTGGGGCTCAGAACCGCCGCCCCGTCCTCGGCTGCCGTCGTGCTGCAGCTCGGCGTGCCGATGGTGACGGTGCTGTCGATCCTGATGCTCGGCGAGCGTATCGGCTGGCGTCGCGGCCTCGGCATCGCGCTTGCCGTCGCCGGTGTCCTCCTCGTCATGTGGGACCCCTCCGGATTTGAGCTCTCCACCGGCCTTCTCTTCTGTGCCGGCGGCGCCTTTTCCGGTGCGCTCGGTGCGGTGATGATGAAGCAGATGGAGATCGTGCGCCCGCTTCGGATCCAGGCCTGGGTGGGCCTTGCCTCCTTGATCGTGCTGACGCCGCTTTCCCTGTTTCTGGAGGACGATCAGATCGGCGCCTCGCTGCATGCCGGTTGGCCGTTTTGGGCGGTCCTGTTCTTTTCCGCGCTGGTCGTCTCTGTCTTTGCGCACACGATCTACTACGGTCTGATCCAGCGCTACGACGCCAATCTCATCGCGCCGTTGACTCTGATGTCGCCGTTGATGGCGATCGGCCTCGGCGTCTGGCTGACCGGCGACCACTTCGACACGCGCAAGGCGATCGGCACGGCGGTGGCGCTTGCCGGGGTTCTGATCATCGCCATCCGCCAGAAGGTGTCGCCCGAAAGGGAGACGTTCCTGCGCTCGCGGGTCTAGTTTCCCGGGTTCTGCTCTTCGGCAAGCTGCAGGTTCTGCGCACTCTCACGCGCGCGCTCGATATTCATGGCGTTGCCGCGCCATACGAAATCGTTGCCCGTTACCGCGCCGACCCACAGACACGGCAGCATCGCGTCGCGCATGATCGCCAGGAGTGGCGCGCGCCACGAAAGCGGCCAGCCGAGTGCGCGGCTCAGCGCACATTCCGCGCCGTACCAGATGCCGACGGCGGCGAGCGCCGGGAGCGGCGGCACGGCGCCGTCGGCGACGAGGAATCCCAATCCGGCCAACGGCACGAAGCCGCCCGACAGAATCTCCGGCACGAAGAAGCGCTTGAACGACGCGCGCCTGAGCCGCGCCCAGCGAAGCTGCCGCTTCCACACCTCGCCGAGGCTGCGTCTGCCGAGCGGCTGCGGGAACGGGCGCTGGATCAACCGCACCTTCATGCCCTCCGCGCGCACGATCTTGGTGCCGGCGGCATCCTCCGCCGGCTCTGCCGCGAGTGCGCGGATACCGCCCGCCCGGTCCAGCACGTCGCGCCGCCACAGCATGTTCTTGCCGTGCGCGAAGCCGACGCCGAACGCGTCGGCCGCGAGCTGCCAGCGCGCCTGGTAGGCGTTGAGGAAGGCGCATTCGAGTTCTGCCCACGCGCCCTCCGGGTCGCTGCCGATCGGCGGCGCGCTGACGATCGCCGTCTCGTGGTCGGCGCGGCTCATCAGCGCTTCGATGTAGTCGCGCGGCATCAGCACGTTGGAATCGACCAGGGCGATCCAGCCATGCACGGCCGCGTCCCAGCCCTTCGCGACGTTGTTCAGCTTCGGATTGACGCTGAACCGGTCGTCGCCGACGAGGAGTTGCGCGGGCACGCGCGGATAGGCCCGGATCAGCGCGTGCACCAGCGGGATGACGGGATCGCATTCCGAGGCGACACAGAAGAGGATCTCGAAGCGTGGATAGCTAAGCTGGAAGGTGGAGCGAAGCGTCGCCTCGATGTTGTTCTCCAGCCCGCAAACCGGCCGCACCACGCTGACTCCGGGTGCGTCGGGAGGGACGGCCACGGAAGACGGCGCCGCGCGCGCACGGATCGCGACGACGAGAATGCTCGTCAGATGGAGGAACGCGGCGACGACACAGAACGCTTCGACGAATCGGACAACATCATGCATCCGGTCTTCTTGGGGCCGCTCCCCAACAGGAATGTGACAGCCGGGGCCGCGCCTTAGCCGGACGGCATTTCGCCGGCTTCAAGGATCGCCTTCAGCCCCTCGCGGTAGGTCGGGAAGGCGAGGCGAACGCCGAGCTCACGCTTGATCTTGTCGTTCCGGACCCGCTTCGATTCGCCATAGAAGCTCCGCGCCATAGGCGAAAGCTCCGCCGCCTCGAACGGCACTTCCGGCGGCGGCGGCACGCCGAGCAGCTTCGCGGCATGGAGGAGCACATCCTCAGGCGGCGCCGGCTCGTCGTCGCTGCCGTTGAAGATTCCGCTCGCGCGCCGGTCGAACGCCGCGTTAACGATCTTTGCAATGTCCTCGACATGGATGCGGTTGAAGACCTGCCCGGGCTTCACGATGCGTTGCGCGGTACCGCGCCGGATCTTCTCGAACGGTCCGCGTCCCGGACCGTAGATGCCCGCAAGCCGGACGATGGCGACCGGAACACCCGTCCGTTCTCCGAAGCGTCTCCAGTCCTCTTCGGCCGCGACACGCAGCCGCGCGCGCTTTGAGACCGGGCGGCATTCGCTCGTCTCGTCGACCCAGCCGCCGCCATGGTCGCCATAGACGCCGACGGTGGAGAGATAGACGAGCGACGCCGGTTTCGCCGCCGCGAGGTCGCCCGCGAAATGCGCGAGCACCGGGTCGCCCGCTTCGCCCGGCGCGATGGAGACGAGGACGAGGTCAACGGACGCGTTCCCTCCCCCCTTGCCGGGGAGGCCCAGGGAGGGGGGAAAGATGGCGGGCGCGGCAGCGTCCTTCCCGCCTCTCCGTCTCTCCCCGGCAAGCGGGGAGAGTGAGGCGCTGTCGAACAACAACGGCGTCACGCCAAGCGCGGCGATCTCGTCGCGCTTCGCCGCGTCGCGCGTGGTGCCCCACACCGCGTCGAGCGACGGCCGCATGCGCGTGACGACGGCGCGCGCCGAATAGCCGAGCCCGAAGACGAAGAGCTCCGTCATGTCTTCTTCGAAGGCGTCAGCGGCTTGATCTTCCGCCCGGCGGAGGAGTCGGCGATCAAAGTCTGAAGCCGCCGCACCCGCGTGTCGTCGCGCTTGGCGCTCACCACCCACCAGATAGCCGGGCGCCGATAGGATGGCGGCATGGCGGAGAAATAATCCCAGGCCTTTCTGTTGGCGCGGAAGGCGCGCTCTTCGTCGGCCGAAAGCGCCGCGCTCCGATTCTCGAACGAATAGCGCTTCTGCCGCTCAGGATCGCGCGCTTCGTAAACCGCGAGCCCCGCCGCCTGCACCAGGCCCGCAGCCCTCAGCTCCTCGATCCGCTTGATGTTGACGGCGCTCCATATGCTCTTTGGCCGGCGCGGCGTGAAACGGATCTGCCACGTCGCCTCGCCGCCCAGGCGGTGGCCGTCGATCCAGCCGAAGCAGAGCGCCTCGTCGAGCGCCTGCTTGTAGGTGATGCCGGAATTCCCCGAGCCGACCTTGTGGAAGCCGACAACCTTCTCCGTCGCCTTGTCGTGGTTCTTCTCCAGCCAGCGCCGCCACGCCGCGGCGGACTTGAAGAAGGTCGGCTCCATCATCGCGGCGTTCTCGGTCTAAGCCAGATCGGATTCGCGCTCGTGCACGATCAGCCGGTCCACTTCCAGCGTTCCCACCGAGAGCCTTTCGATTCGGGCGCGTTTGATCGCAAGCGCACCGATCGCCACCGCACCGATTGCCAGCGCACCAACGGCGAGCGCGCCCAATGCGACCGCGCCCGCCGCGCCGGCACCGAGCGCGCCGCGTTTGACCGCGACCTCGTCGTGCCGGCGCGAGGGAAGCCGGAAATGCGGATGAAGGGCGGAACGCAAAGCTTTGTGGTGCCGTCTCATTGTCGTGTCTCGCTTTCTGCCGCATGCCATTCGTCACGGACGTCCGCATCGTGTTCGCCTGCAAGAAATTGCGGCGACAGCGCCGCAACGCGGTCGGGGGCGAGTCGTTGCAAGGCCCACACCGCCGCGCCACGCACTTCCGGCGCGGGATCGCCGACCAGCCGCTCCGCCTCCCCAGCAAGCCCTGGATCGCCTGAATTCCCGATTGCGATCAACACGTTACGGACGAAGCGATTACGCCCGATGCGCTTCACCGGCGAGCCGGCGAAGAGCTTGCGGAAGCCGTTATCGTCGAGCCGCGCGAGATCGGCGAGGCGCGGCGCGTTCAGTTCGTCACGCGCGGAAAGCTTCGCTTGCCGTCCCGCTTCCGCGAACTTGTTCCACGGGCAGACGGCGAGACAATCGTCGCAGCCGAAGATGCGGTTCCCGATCGCAGCGCGCAGATCGCGCGGGATCGCTCCATGATGCTCGATGGTGAGATAGGAGATGCAGCGCCGCGCATCGAGCCGGTAGGGCGCGGGGAAGGCATCGGTCGGGCAGATGTCGAGGCAGGCCCGGCAGGAGCCGCAATGATCGATCTCGCCTATGTCGGCGGGCAGCTCCGCGTCGGTGAAGATCGCGCCGAGAAAGAACCAGGAGCCGAACCGGCGGCTGACGAGGTTGGTGTGCTTGCCCTGCCAGCCGAGCCCGGCCGCTTCGGCGAGCGGCTTCTCCATGACCGGCGCGGTATCCACGAAAACCTTCACGTCGGCGCCGGCGCGCGCTGCGAATTGCGAGGCGATCCGCTTCAGCGCGCCCTTGATCAGGTCGTGGTAGTCGCGGTTGCGCGCATAGACGGAAATCGCACCGGCGCCCCGGTCGGCGAGCGTTCTAAGTGGATCGTCGTTCGGCCCGTAATTCATGCCGAGCATGACAACCGAGCGCACCTGCGGCCAGAGCGCCGCCGGGCTTCCGCGTCTCTCCGCCGTGTCGGCGAGCCACGTCATCGTGCCGTGATGGCCGTCGGCGAGCGCCTGCCGCATGCGGCCGGCGGCTTCGGGAATCGCGTCGGGCCGGGCGACGCCGATCGCGTCGAATCCCTCTGCCCGTGCCAGCGTCTCGATCAGCGCGCGAAGCTTCGCCGGCGTCAGAAGTCGAGATTGGCGTAGTGCGCCGGCGGCAGGTGGCCGCGCACCTGGTCGGCCCGAAGCGGACGGAAGGCGGGGCGGGACTTCACCCGCATGTACCAGTCCTTCGCGTCGGAGGCGTCCTGCCATGGAACCTCGCCCAGATAGTCGGCGACCGAGATGGCCGCGGCCGCTGCCAGATCGGCATAGCTCATACCGTCGCCGGCAAGCCAGTTCTTCGCCGCGACGAGGTGTTCGATATAGTGAAGATGGGTACGGATGTTGTTTCGCGCAGCCCTCAGAAGCGAGGAATCGGGCGCGCCGCCCGGACCGCCGAGCTTCGCTCTTTCGCGCTTCACGACCTTCTCCTCCACCAGATAGCCCGTCACCTCTTCGTCGAACTTGTAGAGGAACCACTCGCAGAGCCGCCTGACCTCGGCGCGCTGGTTGGCGTTCGCCGGCAGGAGGCGCTGCTCGTTCAGTGCGAAGCCGCGCGTCTCGTCGAGATATTCCGCGATCGCCCAGACGCTTGAGATCGGCGGGTCGTCGTTCTCGATCAGCACCGGCAGCGTTCCGGCAGGGTTCAGAAGCAGGAATTCCTGACGCCGCTCCCAGACCCGTTCCTCGACCAGTTCGGGCGTCTCGTCGCACTCGCCGAGCACAAGCCGGGTGAAGCGGGAAGGGATGGAGAGGGGGTGGTGGAAAAGCGTGATCATGCGTGGACCGTGCGGTTGCCTCGGCGTGACCGGCGGATTTTGCGCCGCGGAAATGCTAAGGCGGCGCGTCGATCAACAATTCGGCGGGGGTAGCGCGGGATGAGTCTCCAGTCCATATTCGATGCGGTGGTTCTCGGGGTCATCGAGGGTATCACCGAGTTCATTCCGGTCTCCTCCACGGCGCACCTTCTGCTCTCCACCGACCTCCTCGGGATCGGCTCAGGGCGCGAAAAGGCCTTCTGGGACACCTTCAACGTCCTGATCCAGCTCGGCGCCATCCTTGCCGTTGTCTACGCCTATTTCGGGCGGCTTTGGGGCGTCCTGCTCGCTTTGCCCAGCGATCCGGCTGCGCGCCGCTTCGTCGCCTCGATCGTGGTGGCGTTCCTGCCGGCTGCGGTCGTCGGCCTCCTCCTGCACGATTTCATCAAGGAGGTCCTGTTCAATTCCCCGGCGCTCATCTGCGTCGTCTTGATCGTCGGCGGCGTCGCGCTTGCCGTGCTCGACCGCTACGACATCGAGTCGCATCACGAGGACGCCATGCACTTCCCGCTGTGGATGGCGCTCGTCGTCGGGCTCTTCCAGTGCCTCGCCATCGTGCCCGGCGTGTCACGTTCCGGCGCCACCATCGCCGGTGCGCTCCTGATGAAGGCCAACAAGCGCGCGGCGGCGGAGTTCTCCTTCTTCCTGGCGATCCCGACCATGCTCGGCGCGTTCGTGCTTGATTTTTACGAGAACCGCGACGCGCTCTCCGGCGACGATCTTTGGCTCATCCTGCTCGGCTTCGTGATCGCCTTCATCGCCGCGCTTTTCGTGGTGAAGACGCTGGTCGACTTCGTGGCGCGCCACGGCTTCATGCTCTTCGCCTGGTGGCGCATCGTCGTTGGCGTCGCCGGCCTGATCGGGCTTTGGGCGTTCGGCTGACGTGCGAAGGCGTTAAGACGCGGCGTTGGCGAACTCGCCGCGCTCGCGGAAGCGCACGAGATAGGTCGGCAGCACGATCTCCACCGCCGTCGGGTCGATGCCGAGACCCTGGAGCGTGCGCTTCTCGGCCAGCGCCTCCTCGGAGACGACGTTGTCGAACATCAGCATGCGCACCTGGTCGAGCGTGATCGGCTTGCCCGGAACGAGCTGACCGACGCGCCCCATCATGCGCGCCGCGACCCACGGCACCGGCATGAGCAGCCGCTTGCGCCTGGTGACTTCGAGCATCTTTTCCATGCATTGCCGGAAGGTCAGCACTTCCGGCCCGCCAAGCTCGTAGATCCCGCCGGCCGCCGCCTCGCCGTCCACGGCGCGCGCGATCGCCTCACCGACATCGCCGACGAAGACCGGTTGGAAGCGCGTCTTGCCGCCGCCGATAAGCGGGATAACGGGCGACATCCGTGCCATCGCCGCGAAGCGGTTGAAGAAGTGGTCCTCCGGCCCGAACACGATAGAGGGTCGCATGACGACCGCCTCCGGCACCGCTTCCAGGAGGCCCGTCTCGCCTTCGGCCTTGGAGCGCATGTAGCCGACGGTGGAGGGCTGGTCGGCGCCGATCGCGGAGACGTGGACGACGTTCGTGATCCCATGCGCGCGCGCGGCTTCGCCGATGGCGCGCGGCCCGAAGGCCTGCACGGCGTCGTAGCTCTGGCGCCCGCTCTCCGCCAGGATGCCGACGAGGTTCACCGCCGCATCGGCGCCTTCCACGGCGCGATCGACCGACCAGCGGTAGCGCAGATTGGCTTGAATCGGCTTGATCTGCCCGACCATGCCGAGCGGCTGGAGGTGGCCGGCGAGGTCCGGACGGCGGACGGCGACGCGAATCCGGTGGCCGCGCCGCGCCAGCGCCTGCACGACGTAGCGGCCGAGGAAGCCCGACCCGCCAAACACGGTCACGAGCTTCGCGGTGGATTTCGGCACCTGCATCCAATGCTCCCGCGGGCCTGCGAAATTTCCCCGTCAGCGGATCATTTAGAGCCTCGATCCGGGGCTGTATAGGGCCGGATTACCGCAGTTCCGAGCGCAGCGCCTCGTAGATCATCAGCCCGGTGGAGACGGCGAGGTTCAGGGAATCGGCGCGGCCGCGCATCGGGATGCGCACGAGTTGATCGCAGGCCGCGGCAAGCGTGTCGGTCAGGCCCTGCTGCTCGTTCCCCATGAGAAGGACGAGCGGCCGACGGTAATCGGCTTCGCGGTAGTCGAGCGTGCCGGAAAGATGCGTTCCGACGAGTCGCGCGCCCGTCCGCTTCGCCGCGGCAATAAGCCCGTCCTCGCCGGTCCGCGCCAGCGGCATATGGAAGATCGAGCCCATCGTGGCGCGTACCGCCTCAAGCCCGAACGGGTCGCAGGAGGGGCCGACAAGCGCCACGCCCTGGATACCAGCAGCGTCGGCGGTCCTGATGATCGTGCCGAGGTTGCCCGGATCGCGCACACGATCAAGCGCCACCCAGATGCCCTCGCGGCCGATCGCCGCTTCCGGCGCGAAGCGCTGCTTGAAGACGCCGATGACGTTTTGCGGGTTCTCGCGCCGGGTGATCTTCTCAAGAACCTGCGCGGAGACTTCGAGCACGGTACCGCCCGCCGCCTTCGTTTCAGCCGCAAGCGCACCGATTGCCGGCTCGTGGGCGTTTGCTGCGGCATAGGCGAAAATATGCACCGGCCAGTTGCCGTCGGCCGCGTCGCGCACGAGCTTCAGCCCTTCCGCCATGAAGAGCCCGCTCTCGTCGCGATGCTTCTTCTGCTGCAGCGCGCGGATGTCCTTCACCAGCGGATTGGCGAGGCTGGTGATCTTCTTGAAGCTGCCGGTGCGCGGGAGATCGGTCACGGCGCGCTCCAGCGGGCGAAGAGCGACGTGGCGAGGAGCCCGCCGCCGGAGTCATTGAGCGCCAGCTCTCCCAATTCCACACCCGGCCCGAATGCCTCCTCCGCCACCCGATGCAGAGACAGGAAGGAGGCGCGGATCGCGTAGGCGGTGAGGATCACGAAGCCGGCAGGCTTCACCAGATCGCGACAGAGGCGCAGCATTTCCGGCAGGCTCTGGAAGAGGTCCCAGACCTCGCCCTTCGGCCCGCGACCGAATTTCGGCGGGTCGAGCAGGATCGCGTCATAGCGCCGCTCGCGCCTGACCTCGCGTGCCGCGAATTTCGTCGCGTCGTCGAGAATCCAGCGGATTGGCCGGTCTTCAAGGCCGGAGAGCGCCTGGTTCTCGCGCGCCCAGGCGATCGCTTTTTTCGAGGCGTCGACATGCGTCACTTCCGCGCCCGCCTCCGCCGCGACGAGCGAGGCAAGGCCGGTATAGCCGAAGAGATTGAGGAGGCCCGGGGTGCCTTCGGCACTGGCGAGCTTTTGCCGCAGATAAGCGAAATGCGCCTCCTGTTCGGGGAAGGCGCCGACATGGCGGAAAGACGTGAAGCGGCATTCGTAGCGGATCGCGCCGTGCTTGCATGCCCAGGCTTCGGGCACCCCGGCGCGCCGCTTCCAGCGGCCGGCGCCTTCCTCGTCGACATCACCGGAGAAGATCGCGTCGGCCTTCTCCCATTCCGCGGCCGGCAGGCGCGGGCTCCACATCGCCTGTTCCTCGGGGCGGTCGAGGAGATAGCGGCCAAAGCGCTCCAGCTTGCGGCCATGACCGGAATCGACCAGCGCGTAGTCTTCCAGCCCCTTGGTGATCAGAACGAGCGGCGCGGCATTCATGCAGGTTTTGAGCGTAGCGTGGCGAGATCGAGCCGCGCCAGCAGCGCCGGATCGCCGAACGCCAGGAAATGCGGGTTCTCAAAAGGGCGCATGCGCGGAGGGCTCACTTTGCCGTAGAGAAGCGGCTCACCGTCGAGTGTCACCACCTCGCCGCCGGCCGCGCGCAGGACCGCATCGCCCGCGGCCGTGTCCCATTCCATGGTCGGCCCGAGGCGGGGGTAGAAGTCGGCTTCGGCCTCCGCCAGGAGCCCGAATTTCAGCGACGAGCCGATCGAGCGGTGCTCGCCGCAGGCGGCCTGGTGGAGCGCGTCGGCGGTTGCCGGGTTCATGTGCGAGCGGCTTGCGACGGCGACCGGATGCGGGCCGGAGCGCCGCGTGCGGATCGAGACCCAGTCCGCTACCTGCCGGCAATCTTCTGCGATCACGCCTTTCCAGGCGGCGCTTGCGCCGGCCGCGTAGGCAATGCCGAGCGCGGGGGCGAGAACCACCCCGGCGACGGGCACGCCGTTCTCGATCACCGCGATATTGACGGTAAACTGGCCGTTCTTGCTGATGAACTCCTTGGTGCCGTCGAGCGGATCGACGAGCAGGAACGATTTCCCGATATCGGGGATGTTTCCGTTCGCGGCGCTTTCTTCCGCCACGACCGGCAGATCGGGCAGTGCCGCGGCGAGAACCTCGCCGATCGCCTGCTCGGAGCCGGTATCGGCCTCGCTGACGGGGGAATCGTCGACCTTGTGGGCGACGGAAAAGTCGGTTGCGTAGATTTCCATGACGACGCGCGCCCCGGCGAGAGCGGCGTCGATCAGGTGCGGAAGCCGCGGGTCGGCGCGCAGGGCGGTTTTCATGCCTGTTCTTAACCGCTCACGCCGGGCGCGCCAACGCCATGCGACGCCGGCTTGGAAATTCGGTTGTCCGCGGATATCCCCGTGTGCACAATCGGGTCGGGAGGTCCATTTATGGAGTTAAAGGGCGAGTATCGTATCCCGGCGCCGCGCGAGCGCGTTTGGGGAATGTTGAACGACCCTGCCGTTCTCAAAGATTGCATACCCGGCTGCGAATCGCTCGACGGTAGTCCCGCGGAAGGCTTTGCCGCGCGGGTGACGACCAAGGTCGGCCCGGTGAAGGCGACCTTCAACGGCAACGTCACGCTCTCCAACGTGAAGCCGCCGGAGAGCTACACGATTTCCGGGGAAGGGAAGGGCGGCGTGGCCGGCTTCGCCAAGGGTGGGGCGGATGTGCATCTTGCTGAGGACGGCGGAGACACCGTGCTCGCCTACACGGTCAACGCGCAGGTGGGCGGCAAGCTCGCCCAGCTCGGCTCCCGCCTGATCGATTCCACTGCCAAGAAGCTCGCTGACCAATTTTTCTCGACCTTCGCCGAGAGAGCTTCCGAAGGGCCGGTGGCCCGTGCCATTCATGAGGTCGAGCACGAGGTGGAGGAAGTCGCGCGCGAGGTTGAGCAGGAGGTCGAGGCGAAAGCCGCCGTGGGATTCCTCGGCGGACCTTATGTGTGGGGCCTGCTTGTCATCCTGGCGTTACTTCTGATCTATGTCATCGCAACGTGATAGCGGCGCGGCCGCAGGAGAGAGTGTGAAGGGGAGGACGTAAATGTCGAACGTCACCATAACCGTCAACGGACGCGCGGAGACCCGCGACGTCGAGGACCGGACGCTGCTCGTGCATTTCCTGCGCGATCAACTCGGGCTGACGGGAACGCATGTCGGATGCGACACGTCGCAATGCGGCGCATGCGTCGTGCACATGGACGGCGTCGCGGTGAAATCCTGCACCGTCCTCGCCGCCGCGGCGGACGGAAGCACGGTCACGACCATCGAAGGCATCGCCAGCGCCGACGAACTGCACCCCGTGCAGGCGGCGTTTCGCGAGCATCACGGTCTGCAATGCGGGTTCTGCACGCCGGGCATGATCATGGCGGCGGTCGACATGATCCGCCGTTATGGTGGCGCGCTCGACGAAGCGACTGTGCGCAAGGAGCTCGACGGAAACATCTGCCGCTGCACCGGCTACCACAACATCGTCAAGGCCATCCTCGCTGCGGCGGCCGAGAGCAAGGGTGGAGCGAAGAAAGCGGCGTAGCCAGCCGACCACCCCCACGGGGAGAGGGTCGGGCAAAAGAAATCGAGGGAGGAAGACGATGGGCGTTGAAGGAATTGGCGCACGCGTTGTCCGCAAGGAAGACAAGCGCTTCATCACCGGCCGCGGCCGCTACACCGACGACATGAGCGTGCCGGGCATGTGCCACGGGGCGTTCGTTCGCTCGCCGCACGCGCACGCCAAGATCGGCAAGATCGACACCGCCGCCGCGGCCAAGATGCCGGGCGTGATCAAGGTGCTCGCCGGCGCGGAGCTCGCCGCTGACGGCATCGGCAACTTGATCTGCGGTTGGGCGATCACGTCGAAGGACGGAAGCCCCATGAATATGGGCGCCTATCCGGCGCTCGCCGCCGACACGGTGCGCTATGTCGGCCAGCCCGTCGCGATCGTCGTGGCGCGGTCGCGCGGCGAGGCGCGCGACGCCGCCGATGCGGTCGCCATCGACTGGCAGGAGCTGCCCGCCGTCGTCGATGCCGCGGAAGCGCTGAAGCCGGACGCACCGCAGCTTCACCCGGAGGCGACCAACAACCTGATCTACGATTGGGAGATCGGCGATGGCGCCGCCGTCGACGTGGCGATCGCCAAGGCGAAGCACGTCACCAAGCTCGACATCATCAACAACCGCCTGATCCCGAACGCGATCGAGCCGCGCGCGGCGCTCGGCGTCTACGACCCCGCCGAGGAGCACTACACGCTGTGGACCACGAGCCAGAACCCGCATGTCGCGCGACTGGTGCTTTCCGCATTCTATAACGTTGCGCCGGAGCACAAGCTCAGGGTCATCGCGCCAGATGTGGGCGGCGCCTTCGGCTCCAAGATCTACATCTATCCGGAGGAGATCGTCTGCCTGTGGGCGTCGAAGAAGTCGGGCGTGCCGGTCAAATGGACCGCCGACCGCACCGAGGCCTTCCTCGCCGATGCGCATGGGCGCGACCACATTACGCATGCGGAGATCGCCTTCGACGCCGACAACAAGATAACGGCGCTGAAGGTCGACACGATCGCCAATTTCGGCGGCTACATGTCGCTGTTCTCCTCCTGCGTGCCGACCTATCTCTACGCCACGCTGCTCTCCGGCCAGTATGTGATCCCCGCCATCCATTGCAACGTTCGCGCGGTCTACACCAACACCTCGCCGGTCGACGCCTATCGCGGCGCCGGTCGGCCGGAGGCGACCTTCGTGCTCGAACGCATCATCGAGACGGCGGCGCGCGAGCTCGGCGTCTCCCCGGCGGAGCTTCGGCGCAAGAACTTCATCACCGAGTTCCCGCTACCAGACGCCGGTCATCATGGCCTACGACGCCGGCGGCTACGAAGCCTCGCTCGACGCCGCCATGAAGGCAGCGGATTATGCCGGGTTCGGCAAACGCAAGGCGGAGGCGGAGAAGCGCGGCAAGCTGCGCGGCATCGGCATGAGCTGCTACATCGAGGCCTGCGGCATCGCGCCGTCGGCCGCGGTCGGCTCGCTCGGCGCCGGCGTGGGCTTATGGGAATCGGCGGAAGTGCGCGTCAATCCGGTCGGCACGATCGAGGTGCTGACCGGCTCGCACAGCCACGGTCAAAGCCACGAGACGACCTTCGCGCAGCTTGTCTCCGACCGGCTCGGCGTTCCCCTCGACACCGTCGCCATCGTGCATGGCGACACCGACAAGGTGCAGTTCGGCATGGGCACCTACGGCTCGCGCTCCGGCGCGGTCGGCATGTCCGCCATCTACAAGGCGATCGACAAGGTGGAGGTCAAGGTCCGTAAGCTCGCCGCGCATCTGATGGAGGCGTCGGAAGGCGACATCGAGATCGCCGACGGCGAGGTCCGCGTGGCGGGCACCGACAAGAAGCTCCCCTGGGCGCAGGTTTGCCTGGCGGCCTATACCGGCCATAACCTGCCTGAGGGTATGGAGCCGGGCTTGAAGGAAGGCTCGTTCTACGACCCGACCAACTTCACCTTCCCGGCCGGCTGCTACATCTGCGAGGTGGAGATCGACCCGGCGACCGGGCATACCGACATCGTGCAGTTCGTCGCCGCCGACGATTTCGGCCGCATCATCAACCCGATGGTGGTGGAAGGGCAGGTGCATGGCGGCATCGCGCAAGGCGTCGGCCAGGCGCTGCTTGAAGGCTGCAACTACGATCCTGAGAGCGGCCAGCTCATCACGGCGAGCTACAACGACTACACGATGCCGCGCGCCGACGATCTGCCATCCTTCATCGTCTCCACCACGGAGACGCTTTGCCCCGGCAATCCGCTCGGCATGAAGGGCTGCGGCGAGGCGGGGGCCATCGGCTCGCCGCCGGCGGTCATCAACGCCATGACGGACGCCCTTGGAAACAACAGCCTGACGATGCCCGCCACGCCGGAGAAGGTTTGGCGGCTCGCGCAGAACGCGACCATGCGCCAGGCAGCGGAATAGGAGACGAGACGATGTATCAGACCAACTACCACAGGCCGAAGAGCCTGGCCGACGCGGCGAAGCTTTTCGCCGGCGCGGAGGAGCCCGCCTACATCGCCGGCGGCCATACGCTGCTTCCGGCAATGAAGGCGCGCCTTGCCGCTCCGAAGAACCTGATCGACCTGCGCCATGTGCCGGAGTTGAAGGGCATCCAGGTCTCCGGTGACGCGGTCACGGTCGGCGGCGCCAGCACGCATTTCGAGGTGGCGAACAACGCCGACGTGAAGAAGGCGATCCCGTCGCTTGCCGCGCTTGCCGGTTCGATCGGCGATCCTGCCGTCCGCCATCTCGGCACGATTGGCGGCTCGGTCGCCAATAACGACCCGGCCGCTGACTACCCCGTCGCGGTAATGGCGCTTGCCGCCACGGTCCACACCGACAAGCGGCAGATTGCGGCGGACGACTATTTCGCCGGGCTTTATTCGACGGCGCTCAACGAAGGCGAGATCGTCTCCAAGGTCGCCTTCAAGGTTCCGGCGGAGGCGGGCTACGCCAAGTTCCGCAACCGCGCATCGCTCTTCGCGCTCGCGGCCGTCTTCGTGGCCAAGCACAAGGATGGCTCGGTGCGCGTGGCGGTGACGGGCGCCGGCAATGACGGCGTGTTCCGCTGGACGGCGGCGGAAGAGGCGCTCGCGAAGAATTTCTCGGTCGATTCGCTGAAGGGCCTCACGGTCGACACTTCGGGTATGATGGGCGATATGCACGGCTCGCCGGAATATCGCGCCAACCTCGTCGCCGTCATGGCCCGCCGCGCAATGGAGAATCTCGGCGAATTCGTGGAGGTCTGAGGTCGCGCTCGCGATCGTCGCCCCAAGATCGTCATGCCCGGACTTGATCCGGGCATCCACTCCGTCGCGCTTGGGCCAGATACCACGGTCACGGAATGGATTGCCGGGTCGAGCCCGGCAATGACGACAGCCTTTGGGATGCGGTGCCGCCGTTATCACCGAACTGTTCATTGCGTTTGATCGGACGGCCTCGGCATCTCAATGCGATGAGACATCCGATCCGAATCCTGCTCGCCATTTTCGTCGTGCTCGGCGCGGCCGCGGCGGCGCGTGCGGAGATGCCCGATCCATCCGATTGGAACGCGGTGCTCGCCGAGGCGAAGGGCGAGACCGTCTATTTCGACGCCTGGGGCGGCGAGCCGCGCATCAACGACTACATCGCCTGGGCCGGGAAGATTCTCGCGGAGCGCTATGGCGTGCGCGTTGTGCATGTGAAGGTGAGCGACACCGCCGAGGTGGTCTCGCGGGTGCTGACGGAGAAGGCCGCCGGCCGCGATGAAGGCGGCGCCGTCGATCTCGTCTGGATCAACGGCGAGAACTTCGCCGCCATGAAGCGCGAGGGGCTGCTCCTTCCCGCCGCATGGTCGACGAAGCTTCCGAACTATTCCGATGTCGACGTGGCGGGGATGCCGACCGTCACCCGCGACTTCACCGTGCCCGTGGACGGCCTGGAAGCGCCGTGGGGCATGGCGCGTCTCGTCTTCTTCACCGATACGGCGCGGCTCAAGAACCCGCCGCGTTCGGCGCTAGCGCTCGGCGAGTGGATCGCCGAGAATCCCGGCCGCTTCACATATCCGCAGCCGCCGGATTTCATCGGCACGACCTTCCTGAAGCAGCTTCTGGTGGAGCTCGCACCCGATCCGGCGGTGCTCAGCAAACCGGTGACCGACGCGGCGTTCAACATCGCGACCGCGCCGCTCTTCGCCTGGCTTGACGCCGCGCATCCCAATCTTTGGCGCGGCGGCCGCGCCTTCCCGCGCGATTACGGCAGCCTGCGCCGGCTCCTTGCTGACGGCGAGGTCGACATCGCTTTCGCCTTCAATCCGGCCGACGCTTCAAGTGCGATCGAGAACGGCGAGCTTCCCGACACGGTCAGAAGCTTCGTCTTCGAGGGCGGAACGCTCGGCAACACGCATTTCGTGGCCATCCCTTTCAACGCCAATGCAACGGCCGGCGCGATGGTGCTCGCGAATTTCCTGATGTCCCCGGAGGCGCAGGCGCGCAAACAGGATCCGAAGGTCTGGGGCGATCCGACGGTGCTTGCCGTCGACAGACTGCCGGCGGAAGACCGCGCCCGCTTCGCCGCGCTCGACCTCGGGCCGGCGACGCTGCGCCCGGAGGAGCTCGGGCCGACGCTGCCGGAGCCGCATCCCTCCTGGGTCAAGCGCATCGAGACCGAATGGGCGCGCCGCTACGGCGTGCATCAGTAGGAACCTTCCTTGCTGCGGCTCTTTCCACTGGCCGCGCTTGTCATCCTGATCGTGCCGGTCGCGGCGGGACTCTTCGGCATTGCGCTTCCCGCCTTCGGCTATCTGCCGGCTCTCGGCGGCGTGGACTTCTCGCTCGCGCCGTTCGCGGACCTTTTTGCCATGCCGGGGCTTATGCGCTCCGCGCTCATCAGCCTTTCGACCGGCCTCGCCGCGACGGCCATCGCCTTCGCCGTCGTGATCCTCTTTGTCGCCGGGTGGCGCGGCACGCGGCGCTTCGCGGCGCTTGAGCGTCTCCTCTCGCCGCTCTTGAGCGTGCCGCATGCGGCCGCGGCCTTCGGGCTCGCGTTCCTGATCGCGCCGTCGGGATTTCTCTTTCGCCTCGCCGCGCCGCTCGTCGGCTGGGAGCGTCCGCCCGATCTCTTGATCGTGCACGACAGGCTTGGCCTTTCCATGGTCTTCGGGCTCGTCGTGAAGGAGATCCCCTTCCTCTTCCTGATGACGCTTGCAGCCCTCCCGCAGGCGCGACCGGCGGAAATGGGGCGCATGATCACGGCGCTCGGCTATGGCCGTGTCATCGGCTTCGTGCATGCGGTGCTGCCTGCGCTCTATCGGCAGATCCGCCTGCCGGTCCTCGCGGTCCTCGCTTTCTCCACCTCCGTCGTCGACGTCGCGCTGATCCTCGGGCCGACGACGCCGGCGCCGCTCGCCGTGCGGGTCATCGACTGGCAGCGCGATTCCGATCTCAATTTGCATTTCGTCGCCGCCGCGGGCGCCGTGCTGCAGGTCGGCGTCACCGGCGTGGCGCTTTTCATCTGGCTGGTGGCGGAGCGCGTCATGGCAAGGCTCTGCACGGGGATTGCCGGGGATGGCCGGCGCATGGTGCGCGACGGATGGCTGCGCCTCACGGCAAGCCTGCTGACGGCGCTCTCCGTGGCGACAATTATCGCCGGCGGCGCGCTGCTTGCGCTTGCCTCGGTGGCGGGCGCCTGGCGCTTCCCGGATATCCTGCCGGCGCGCCTTGCCCTCGACACGTGGATGCGGCTCGGCGGCAGCTTCGGCATGGTCCTGCGCGATACGCTGGCGCTTGCCGCGGCGTCGAGCCTGGCGGCGACGGTGCTCGCGCTCGGCGCGCTGGAAAGTGCGGCGCGGGCGGGGCTGCGCGGCCCCGGGCGGGCGCTTCACGCGCTTTATCTCCCCCTTATCGCTCCGCAGGTGGCGTTCCTGTTCGGCCTGCAGATCCTCTTTGCCTTCGCCGGTTTCGACGGGACGTTCCTGGCGGTAGCGCTTGTCCATCTCGTTTTCGTGTTTCCCTACGTTCTCCTCTCCCTTTCCGATCCGTGGCGTGCCTGGGACCCGCGCTACGGCCACGCGATCCGGGCGCTGGGCCACGGCGAGAATGCCGTCTTCTGGCGCGTGCGCCTGCCGATGCTCGTGCGTCCGGTGATGACCGCGGCCGCCCTCGGCTTTGCCGTCTCCGTGGCGCTCTATCTGCCAACGCTGCTGATTGGCGGCGGGCGCTGGCCGACGGTGACGACGGAGACGGTGGCGCTTGCTTCCGGCGGCGACAGGCGCCTGATCGGCGCGACCGCGCTCGTACAGGCGCTTCTGCCGTTTCTCGGCTTCGCCGCCGCGGCCGCGCTCCCGGCGCTCCTTTTCCGCCGCCGCCGTGCGATGCTGGTCTCGCAATGAATGGCGACGTCGAAAGCGGGCTCGTTCTTTCCGAGGTGACGATCGACCTGAACGGCGACCGCCTGCTTGCGCTCGACGCGACCGTACGCCCCGGCGAGGTGCTCACGGTGATGGGGCCGTCGGGCGTCGGCAAGTCGACGCTTCTCGCCTTCGTCGCCGGTTTCCTCGGGCGCGATTTCCGCGCCGGCGGCAGGGTCGTTCTGAACGGCCGCGACGTGACCGAACTGCCGCCGGAGAAGCGCGGCATCGGCCTTCTCTTCCAGGACGCGCTTCTGCTTCCGCACCTTTCCGTCGCAGGCAATCTCCTGATCGGGCTCACGCCGGACGTGAGAGGCCGCGCCGAGCGGCGGCGCGCCGCCGAAGCGGCGCTCGCGGAGGTCGGGCTGGAGGGCTTTGCAGAGCGCGACACCGCGACGCTCTCCGGCGGGCAGGCGGCACGCGTGGCCTTGATGCGCACGCTTCTTGCGCGTCCTGAGGCGCTTGTCCTCGACGAGCCGTTCTCGCGGCTCGACGCGGCCTTGCGCGATCAGGTGCGCGAGATCGTCTTCGCCGAAGCGCGGAAATACGGCCTGCCGGTGCTTCTCGTCACCCACGACCCGGCCGACGCGGAAGCCGCGGGAGGGCCGGTCGTAGAGCTCGCAGCTCCTGACTGATCAGCCCGCGGCGGTAGCCACCGGCCGGTGATCGGGCTCCGCTTCCGCCTCGGAGCCGCGCTGATGCGCGGGGCTGGTGGCGGAAATCAGGTTGTTCGCGGTGTTCACCAATCCGACATGCGAGAACGCCTGCGGGAAGTTGCCGAGCTGGCGTTTCTCACGCGGGTCGTATTCCTCCGCCAACAGACCGAGGTCGTTGCGAAGCGAGAGGAGCCGCTCGAAAAGCTCGGTCGCTTCGTCGCCACGGCCGATCATCGAGAGCGCGTCGGCAAGCCAGAAGCTGCAGACGAGGAACGTGCCTTCGCGCCCGTGCACGCCGTCCTCGATCTTTTCGGTGCTGTAGCGGCGGACCAAGCCGTCCTCCGTCAGGTCGCGCTGGATCGCCTCCACGGTCGATACGACACGCGGATCGTCGGCGGGCAGGAAGCCCATGGCCGGGATCACCAGGAGCGCGGCGTCGAGCGCCTCGCCGTCATAGATCTGGACGAAGCTCTGGCGCTTGTCGCTCCAGCCGTTCTTCAGGATTTCGGCGCGCAGCTTGTCGCGCTCCGTCTTCCAATCCGCCACCGGGCCGGAGAGGCCGTAATCCTCCACGCTCTTCACGGCGCGGTCATAGGCGACCCACGCCATGAGCTTGGAATGGGTGAAGTGCTGGGCGCCGGAGCGCACCTCCCAGATGCCCTTGTCGGGGCGCGGCCATTTCCGTTTCAGATAGCCGAGAAGCACGCGTTGAAAATTCCATGCTTCCTTCGACGGCTCGAGCTGGAACTTCCGCCCGAGATGGAGCGCGGACATCAACTCGCCGTAGACGTCGATCTGGAGCTGGTCGTAGGCGGCATTGCCGACGCGGACAGGCTTGGAGCCCTCGTAGCCGTGAAGCCAGTCAAGGGTAGTCTCGTGCAGTCGCCGCTCCCCGGAAAGGCCATACATGATCTGCAGCTGCGAGGGATGCCCGGCCGCCGCGCGCAGCAGCCATTGCCGCCAGGCGCTGGCCTCCTCGCGGTAACCGGAGGAGAGAAGCGCGTAGAGCGTCAGCGTCGCATCGCGGATCCAGCAGAAACGGTAGTCCCAGTTGCGCTTGCCTCCGATCTCCTCCGGCAGCGATGTCGTGGCGGCGGCGAGGACGCCGCCCGTCGGCTCGTAGGTCAGACCTTTCAGCGTGATCAGCGAACGCACGACCGCCGCGCGCCACGGATGCGGCTGGTGATCGCCGAAGCGGCAGCGGCCCGACCATTCGCGCCACCAGGATTCGGTCTCCGCAAGACGGGCCTCCGGGTCGATGCGGGTTTCACGTGCGCGGTGGGAAGGATGCCAACACAGCGCGAAAGGAATGGAGGCGCCGTCGCCGACGGAGAATTCGGCGACGGTGCGATAGTTCTCGCCGCGCATCGAGACATGCGAATGGAGCTCGACGGCATCCGGACCGGCCACCGCGCGCAGGCCGAAGTCCGTGGCGCGAACCCACGGCACCGTGGCGCCGTAGCCGAAGCGCAGTACGAACTCCATGCGCATTTGCACACGGCCCTTGTCTCCGCGCACGATGCGGAAGAGATCGACATGTTCCTCGTCGTCCGACAGCGGCATGAAGTCGATCAGCGTGACCGTGCCGTCTTCCGTCTCGAAACACGTCTCAAGGATGGTCGAGCCGTCCCGATAGCTGCGCGTCGTGCTCTTGATCTCGCCGGCCGGGGCGATCCGCCAGTAGCCGTTCTCTTCCTTGCCGAGGAGGGCGGCGAAGCAGGCGTCGGAATCGAAGCGTGGCAGGCACAGCCAGTCGATCGAGCCGTCTCTTGCAACCAGGGCGCAGGAGAGCAGGTTGCTGATGAAGCCGTAATCCTCGATGCGCTTGCTCACGCTTCACCCCGCGCCGCGGAAACCGGGATAGAGCGTCATTCCGCCGTCCACGTAAACCGTCGTTCCCGTTATATAGTCGGAGAGGTCGGAGACGAGGAAGAGGATCGTCTCGGCGATGTCCGGCGGTTCGCCGATGCGGCCGTACGGCATCAGCTTCAGAAGATTGTCCATCGCCGCTTTGGTCTCCCATGCTTCGGCGTTGATGGGCGTGCGGATGGCGCCCGGCGCCACGGCGTTGACGCGGATCTTCTTCTCGGCCAGCTCCTGCGCCAGCGACTGCATGAGCAGCGAGACGCCGCCCTTCGACGCCGCGTAGTTCGCTTCGAAAGCCCATGGGATCCTCTGATGCACCGAGCTCATGCAGATGATCTTGCCGGTCGCCTTGGAGATTTTGGGCTGCGGTCCGCGCCTCAGGAACTCGCGCACCGCGGCGCGCGCGCAAAGGAACTGGCCGTCGAGATTGACCGCCAAAACCTTGCGCCATTGATCGAAGCTCATGTCGGCGAAAGCGGCGCCGTCCTGGATGCCCGCATTGTTGACGAGAATATGAAGCGTGCCGAGCTCTTGCACCGCCGCGGCGAACATTGCGTCGACGTCGGCCTCGTTGGAGACGTCGGCGGCAAGCGGTACCGCGTGCCCGCCGTTCTGCGTGATCTCGGCGACCACCGCGTCGGCGTCCTTCTTGTTTCGCGGGAGGTAGTTGACCACCACGGTGCAGCCGGCGGCACCGAGCGCCACCGCACAGGCGCGACCGATGCCGGATGTCGCGCCGGTCACCAGCGCAATCTGCCCTTCCAGTCCGAAGGCGGCTCTGAAGTTCCCGGGTTGGCTCGCCGGCACGAAATCTCCTCGTCGCTACGCCCGCAACAGTGCGAGGGTTCCGGTTATCTCATCCAACGTCTTCCCGAAAGGTTGACACCGAAACGCTCAGGGGTGCGGGCGAAAGCGGCGAGCCCCTTCAGCGCCGGATTCTCACCGACAATGACGAAGACCGGAATCGTCTGCATCACCGCTTCGTGTGGGAACTTGGCGTCGAATGCGCTGCGGAATTCACCGCTCTTCAGGAACGGCAGGATGCGGGGCGGGATGCCTCCGCCGACATAGGCGCCTCCATGCGCCATGAAGACCAGCGCCATGTCGCCGAGGAGCCGTCCGAGGAGGCGTGCGTAAAGCGACACGGTGCGCACGGCCAACGGATCGGTCGCGTCGAGCGCAGCCTTGGTGACCTCCGCCGGCGTCTCGTAGCGCGCCGCGCTGCCTTCGGTCTTCGCGACGGCGCGATAGAGCGCGACCATGCCGCGTCCGGACAGAAGCACTTCGCCGGAGATGCGTCCGTGCTCCGGTTCCACGTTCTGCCAGATTGCGAATTCGTCCGCCTCAGCGGGCCCGAATGCGACATGGCCGCCTTCGCCCGGCACCGGAACCCAGAGCCCGCTTTCACCGCCGGCGCGGACGAGCCCACCGACGCCGAGTCCCGTCCCCGGCCCGAGCACCACCTTGGCGCCGGTCGGCCAAGGCTCGCCGCCGCCGATCTTGACGACGTCTTCCGGCGCGAGCGCCGTCAGCGCCAGCGCCAGCGCTTCGAAGTCGTTCAGGAGGATGACGTCCTCCACGCCGGTCCGCGCGATCGTGTCGCGTGGGCGGATGATCCAGGCGGCATTGGTGAGATCGACGGCGTCGCCGACGATCGGACCGGCGATATCGATCAGCGCGGTGCGCGGGCGAAGCTTCGTGTGGGCGAAGACCGATTCCTTCACCGCCGTCTCGATGTCGGGGAAGGCCGCGGTTTCCACGGGGTGGAAATGCTCGACCGGAGCATCGCGGCCCGGCACGATGGCGAAGCGCGCATTGGTGCCGCCGATGTCCCCGATCAGCACCGGGAAGGGGAGGGTGGTGGAAGCGGTGCTTTGCATCTGACCTTATTGAGCGCGCGGTCGCCGCGCCTATTCCTTGATGTAGGGTTGGCCGTCGGCGGCCGGCGGACGCGCGCGCCCGACGATGCCGGCAACGAGCACGATCGTAGCGATGTAGGGCGCCATCGCCAGGAACTCCGACGGGATCGGCGTCTGCAGGATAGCGAGCTTCTGCTGCAGCGAGTCGGCGAAGCCGAAGACGAGCGCGGCGAGCAGCGCGCCGACAGGGTGCCAGCGCCCGAAGATCATGGCGGCGAGACCGATGAAGCCGCGCCCGCCGGTCATGCCCTCGTCGAAGCGGCCGACGGAGCCGAGCGTGAACCAGGCGCCCCCGAAGCCCGCCACCATGCCGCCCAGCGTCACGTTCAGATAGCGGATGCGGTAGACGTTGAGGCCGAGCGTATCGGCGGCTTCGGGATGCTCGCCGACGGCGCGGGCGCGCAGCCCATGTTTGGTGTGGAAGAGATAGTACGTTGCGATAACGACGAGGATGAGCGCGCCGTAGACGAAGATGTTGTGCTGGAAGAGCACGGGGCCGATCAGCGGCAGGTCGCTCAGGCCCGGGATGTCGATGGCGCGGAAGACGTGCGCGTTGTTGAGGTCGCGATGCGCTGTCAGCACCTGGCTTGAGATGTAAGACGTGAGCCCGAGCACGAAGAGATTGATGGCGACGCCGGCAACGATCTGATCGACGCGGTGGGTGACCACCAGGAAGGCGAGGAGCAGGCCGAAGACGCCCCCGACCAGAACGGCGGCGACGAGCCCGCCGACATTGCCGACGAGCGATCCGACGACCGCGCCGGTGAAGGCGCCGGAGAGGAGCATGCCCTCGATGCCGATATTGACCACCGCCACGCGCTCGCAAAGTACGCCGGAGAGCCCGCCGAGCGCGATCGGGATGGCACGCACCAGCGTCGCCTGCAGCATCCCGGTCAGCGAGAAGGATTTTCCCGCGGTCGACCAGACGAGGAACGCCGTCACGATCAGGAAGAGGCCGATGCCGAGGAAGACGCTCGCCCAGCGCGCGCCGCCGCGCATGAAGAGGCGCGCGCCGAAAAAGGCGAGAAGTGCTGCAACCAGATAGCAATAGGGCGCGGCCGGGACGACGAGGTTCGGAAGCACGAACATGTCGCCCGGGAAGGTCAGCCGGAAGGAGGCATTGCCCGAGGTCTCCAGCCCGAACGCTCCTGCGACGATCACCGCCAGGATCATTAGCGCCCAGGCCGTGATCGTGGTCTGACGGCGCCGGCTCAGCTCCGGGTCCCGCGTGACCATGCTCGTGTCCGATACCGCCATCGCCTCGCCTCTAATGCCGACCGGCCTTGCCGAAAAGGAACGGGAAGACGGCGCGCACCAGCATCGGCGCCGCCATGAAGATGATGATGAGCGCCTGGATGATGGCGATCAGGTCGAGGCTGACCCCGGCGTCGATCTGCATCTGGCGTCCGCCTGCCTGCAGCGCCCCGAACAACAGCCCGGCGAGAAGCACGCCCACCGGATGCGAGCGTCCGAGCAGCGCCACGGCGATCGCGTCGAAGCCGGCGCCGCCGGAGAATCCCGGCGAGGCGCGGCCGAGAACGCCAAGCACCTGGTTTGCCCCGGCAAGGCCCGCGAGCGCGCCGGCGCAGGCCATCACCAGCACGATGATCAGGCCTGAGCGCATGCCGGCGTAGCGCGCCGCGTCGGGATTGGCGCCGGCGGAGCGGAACTCAAAGCCGATCGTCGTGCGGAAGAGCAGCCAATAGACCACCACGACAGCGAGAATGACGAGGATGATCCCGGCGTGGACGCGGATGTTCGGGTCGAGCCAGGCCAGAAGCTTAGGCAATTGCGCGGTCGCCAGCACCGACTCGGAGATCGGATCGCTGCGACCGGCTTTCTGCACCGGCGGATTGCGCAGCAGGTAGTCGGCGAGCCGCATCGCGATCAGGTTGAGCATGATCGTGGTGATCACCTCATGCGCCCCCGTCGCGGCGCGCAGCCACCCGGCGATCGACGCCCAGAGCGCACCGGCGACCGCGCCGGCAAGAAGCGCCAGCGGCAAATGGATGAAGGCCGGCAGCCCCTTGAAGGCGAAGCCGACGATCACCGCCGCCATGCCGCCGAGGATGAGCTGGCCCTCCGCGCCGATATTGAAGAGCCCGGCACGGAAGGCGAGCGCGATGCCGAGGCCGGCGAGCGTCAAGGGCGCTGCGGCCGTCAGCGTCTCGGAGAAGGCGGAGAGCGAGCCGAGCGAGCCGTCGAAGAGCGCGACATAGGATTTGCCGATCGCGGTGAAGCTGACGCCCGTCGCGATCATCGTGATCGCGCCGAGAATGAGCGCCATCACGACGGCGAGGATCGGCACCAGCACGACCTCGCGCATCTCAGAGCGGGTAGCGACGGCGCGCTTCAGGAGCGCACTGGAAGCCCGATCGACAGCGGTCTCGCTGCTCATGCCGCGGCTCCCGCCATGGCGAGACCGATCTCTTTGACGCCGGCCCTGGCGCCATCGAACGTCGCCACCACCTTGCCGCGAAACATCACCAGAATGCGGTCGGAGACAGCCATGATCTCGTCGAGCTCGGTGGAGACGATGAGCACGCCGACGCCGGCGTCGCGCGCCTCGACGATCCGCTTGTGGATGTATTCGATGGAGCCGACGTCGACGCCGCGCGTCGGCTGCGACGCGATGATGAGCTTGATCTCGCGCGACAGCTCGCGCGCCACGACGAGCTTCTGCTGGTTCCCGCCGGAGAGATGGTCGGCGGTCTCGAAGATCGACGAGGTGCGCACGTCGAAATCCGTGACGATCTTCGCGGTTGCCTCGTAGACGTCGTTCCAGCGCATGCTGACGCCGCTGGAGAAGCGGTCGTCGTAGTAGCTGTCGAGCACGGCATTCTCGGCGATGTTGAAGGAGCCGACGATGCCGGAACGCTGCCGGTCCTCCGGGATATGCGCGATGCCGCGGCGGTGGCGCTCACGCGTCGAGGTCTTGGTAATGTCCTCGCCGAGAAAGCCGATCGTGCCTTCCGCGAGCGGTCTCAGCCCGGTCAGCGCCTCGACAAGCTCCGTCTGGCCGTTCCCCTGAACGCCGGCGATGCCGACGATCTCACCGGCACGGATCGTGAGATCGACGCCGTCGACGGCGACCTCGTCGCGTTCGTTGAGCGCGCGGAGATTCCGCGCTTCGAGCAATACCCTGCCGGGCTCGGCCTCGTGCTTCTCCACCTCGAAACGCACGTTCCGGCCGACCATCAGCTCGGCGAGCTCCGCTTCGCTCGCAGTCTTCGGGTCGGCGTCGCCGACGACCTTGCCGCCGCGCAGCACGCTGATGCGGTCGGCGACCTCCAGGACCTCGCGGAGCTTGTGGGTGATGAAGACGAGCGCCTTGCCGGCATCGCGGAGCGAGCGGACGATGCCGAAGAAATCGGTGACCTCCTGCGGCGTCAGCACCGCGGTCGGCTCGTCGAAGATCAAGACGTCGGCGGAGCGGAAAAGCACTTTCAGGATCTCGACGCGCTGCTGCGTGCCGACCGGGATCTCCTCGATGATGGCGTTGGGGTCGACTTGGAGGCCATGCGCGGCGCTGATCTCGCGCACCTGCTGGCGCGCCTTCGGCATGTCCAGGTGGTCGAGCGCGCCGGTCGGCTCCACGCCGAGCACGACGTTCTCGGCGACGGTGAAGACCGGGACCAGCATGAAATGCTGATGCACCATGCCGATGCCGGCGTGGATGGCGTCCTTGGCGCTTTCGAAGCGCGTCGGCTCGCCGTCGATGAGGATTTCTCCCTCGTCCGGGCGGTAGAGCCCGGAGAGGATGTTCATCAGCGTGGTCTTGCCGGCGCCGTTCTCGCCGAGCAGGCCGAGAATCTCTCCGGCTCGAATGGTGAGGTTGACGTCCGAGTTTGCGACGACCTCGCCGAAGCGCTTGGTGATGCCGCGTAGCTCGATGTCCAAAACCGAAAGCCCCGCCCGCGCCCCTTGGGCTCCGCCGCACCGCGAGGCGCGCGGCGGAGCTCTTTCCAGTTCTTGAGAGCGCTAGCCGCCCTTCACGGAGATCGAGCCGTCCTGGATGCCCTTGCTGATCGTCTCAAGCTCGGCCTTCAGGTCGGCGGGGATAGCGGAGTCGAGATCGTGGTAGGGCGCGAGGCCGACGCCGCCGGAGGCGAGCGTGCCGACGATGACGCCGCCCTTGAAGGTTCCGTCCTGGGCTTCCTTGATGGACTCGACGACGGTGGAGTCCATCCGCTTCAGGATCGAGGTCAGGAACACGGGCCCGTGCTCCGGATCGGTCACGTACTGATCGACGTCGACGCCGATGATCTTGAGCTTGTCGGCGCCCATCTCCATGGCGAGCGCGGCGGAGCCCTGGCCGACCGGGCCGGCCACCGGGACGACGATGTCGGCGCCCTCGTCAGCAAGGTTCTTGGCAAAGGTCCTGCCGTCGTCGAGCGAGTCGAAGTTGTTGGTGAAGAGGCCTTCCTTCTTCACCGGGTCCCAGCCGAGCACTTGCACCGACGCGCCCTTCTGCTGGTTGTAGTACTGGACGCCCCAATAGAGCCCGTCCATGAAGATCGTCACCGGCGGGATGTTGATGCCGCCGAAGGTGCCGATCACGCCGCTCTTGGAAACGCCGGCCGCGAGATAGCCGGCGAGGAATGCCGCTTCGTCGGTGGCGTAGACCTGGCCGAGCACGTTCGGGATCGTCGGATCGTAGGCGAAGTCGACGATCGAGAACTTCGTGTCGGGGTTCGCTTCCGCCGCCGCCTTGGTGGCGTCGCCGAGCAGGAAGCCGACGGTGATGATGATGTCGCACTTCTCGGCGAGGAATGCGTTGATGTTCGGCACGTAGTCGGTCTCGGCCTTGGATTCGAGCAGCTTGCCCTCGACGCCGAGCGACTTCTCCGCATCCTCGACGCCCTTCCAGGCGGTCTGGTTGAAGCCCTTGTCGTCGACGCCGCCGATGTCCGTCACCTGGCAGGCGGAAAAGGCCGATGCCGAAGCGGTCATGGCGCCGAACGCGGCGGCGGCCAGAAGCCCGACAAAAGACGTAGTGGTGGCTCTGTTTTTCAACGCAACCTCCTGTGTGGATAGCAAGTACAGCCCCCTTCGCACAGCGCCGCCGGCGACCCTTGGGGGCGTGCTCTGGGCCGAAGCTTTGCATTTTCGCGTGTCATCGCCAAGGCCGGTTCGCGCCGCCCCGAGGCTCCCAAAGCGACGGGGAACCGGCCCTCGCGACGGGCTGACGAGGCGCGGCAAAGCCGCTACAAGGCGCGGGTGCGCCGCTTCCTTCCGCCCTCGCCAACGCCGGGATCGCCGGGATACCCGCCGCAAGCGGCGTTCGCTTCGCCCGCGCGCGCGATGCTGCCGGTTCTCGCCGCGATCCTTGTGACGCTTGCGCTGGCCGCTTGCAGCACGGTGGGGGTGAAGCAGCCGGTGACGCCGATCGCGATCGACGCCGGTCGCACGGCGCGGCTCATCTCCGCCTATCGCGCGGAGAACGGGCTCGGGCCGGTCCACGTCGATCCCCGGCTGATGCGCGTGGCGGCGGACTACGCCCGCGTCATGGGCGAGCGCGACACAATCGGCCACAAGCTCGGCGGCTCGCTTCCGCGCCGCGTCGCGGCGGTCAACTACGACTGGGGCTATGTCGCGGAAAACCTCGCGGCGAGCTATTCCACGCTCGACGATGCGATGGCGGGCTGGAAGAAGTCGCCCGGCCATCGCAGGAACCTCCTCAGTCCCTATGCGACGGAGATCGGCATCGCCGCCGTCGCCACGCCGGCCGGCTCCGATCATCGCAATTACTGGGCGCTGGTCCTGGCGACGCCGCGGCCGGAAGGGCAGCCGATGATCGCCTTGGGGCATTTCTGATGAGCAGGGCCGCTGAGCTCTTCGACGCCGCGCGCGAGGCGATGAAGAAGGCGCACGCGCCCTATTCGACGTTTCCCGTCGGCGCCGCGGTCCTGACGGAGGACGGTGATATCTTCGCGGGCTGCAACATCGAGAACGCGAGCTACCCGGAAGGCTGGTGCGCGGAGACGACGGCGATCGCGGCGATGGTGATGGGCGGAGGAAAGCGCATCGTGGAGGTCGCGGTGGTGGCGGAGAAGATGCCGCTCATCACGCCTTGCGGCGGCTGCCGCCAGCGCTTGAAGGAATTCGGCTCGCCGGAGGCGCTGGTTCATCTTTGCGACGCGACCGGCGTGGTCGAGACGGTCACGCTCGGCGATCTTCTGCCGAAGGCGTTCGGTCTCAAGGGATGAGCGGCGTCGCGCAGCGCAACGCGGATCTGATCCGCGCCCGCACGGCGCTTCAACCCCGCGTCGGCATCGTGCTCGGCTCGGGCCTTGGCGATTTCACGCAGGCAATCGCTGAACCCGTCACGATTCCTTACGGCGAGCTGGAAGGATTCCCGACGCCGTCGGTCTCCGGTCATTCCGGCGCGCTCATCGTCGGGCAAATCGATGGCGGGGCGGTAGCCGTGCTTTCCGGCCGCGCGCATTACTATGAACACGGCCGCGCCGACGCGATGCGCGTCGCGCTCACGACGCTGAAGGCGCTCGGCGTCGGCGACCTGGTGCTGACCAACGCCGCCGGCAGCCTGCGCCGAGAGCATCCGCCGGGCGCGGTCATGCTCATCACCGACCACATCAACTTTTCCGGCACCAATCCGCTGATCGGCGAGGCGAGCGACGCGCGCTTCGTGGGGCTGACGCAGGCTTACGATTCCGTGCTTCGCGCTTCCGCGCTCGCCGCCGCCGACCAGGAGGGGATCACCCTCCACGAGGGCGTCTACATGTGGTTTTCGGGCCCAAGTTTCGAGACGCCGGCGGAGATCCGCGCCGCGCGCACGCTCGGCGCCGACGCGGTCGGCATGTCAACCGTGCCGGAGGTGATCCTGGCGCGCTTCCTCGGCCTCAGGGTCGTGGCTTTCTCCGCGATCACCAATTACGCTGCCGGCATGACGGGCGCGGAGCTGTCGCACGGCGAGACGAAGGAAGTCGCCCCGCAGGGCGGCGCCAAGCTGAAACGCATCCTGACGCGCATGCTCGCGGACTGGCCGCGATGAACGGCGGGGCGTGATGCGTTTCCTTCCGCAGGAGATCGTGCGCAAGAAGCGCGACGGCGGCGCGCTTTCCAAGGACGAGATCGCCTTCCTGATCGAGGGCCTCACCGACGGAAGCGTCAGCGAAGGGCAGGTCGCGGCCTTCGCGATGGCGGTCTTCTTCCGCGGCATGTCGATGGACGAGCGCGTGGCGCTGACGTTGGCGATGCGCGATTCCGGCGACGTGCTTTCCTGGCCGCATGCCAACGGTCCGGTCGTCGACAAGCATTCGACCGGCGGCGTCGGCGACAACGTCTCGCTGATGCTCGCGCCGATCGTCGCCGCATGCGGCGGGATCGTACCGATGATCTCAGGCCGCGGCCTCGGCCATACCGGCGGCACGCTCGACAAGCTCAATTCGATCCCCGGCTACCGGACGCAGCCCGACGAGGCGCTCTTCCGCAAGGCGATCGACGTGGCGGGCTGCGCCATCATCGGCCAGACCGGCGACCTCGCGCCGGCCGACAAGCGCCTCTACGCCATCCGCGACGTGACGGCGACGGTGGAATCGGTGCCGCTCATCACCGCCTCGATCCTGTCGAAGAAGCTCGCCGCGGGGCTTGGCGGCCTGGTCCTCGACGTGAAGACCGGATCGGGCGCCTTCATGGCGGCGATGGAGGACGCGCGCGAGTTGGCAACGAGCCTGGTCGCGGTCGCGAACGGCGCGGGGCTGAAGACGACGGCGCTCATCACCGACATGAACGAGCCGCTGGCTTCCGCCGCGGGGAACGCGGTGGAGGTTCTGAACGCGGTGGAGTTCCTGACAGGCGCGCATCGCGACGCGCGGCTTCAGGAGGTGACGCTGGCGCTTTCCGCCGAGCTTCTCGTGCTCGGCGGCCGGGCGGAATCCGCCGACTGGGCGCTCGCGCTAGCGCAGGCGGCGCTCGATAACGGCCAGGCGGCGGAGGTCTTCCAGAATATGGTGTCGGCGCTCGGAGGGCCGTCGGATTTCGTCGCGCATCCGCGCAAGCATCTGCCGCAGGCGCCGGTGACGAGGGAGGCGCGGTCTGGAGACGAGCGGCACGGTCGCTTCGATCGATACGCGCGGCCTCGGGCTCGCGGTCGTGGCGCTCGGCGGCGGGCGCACGCGCGCGGAAGATTCGATCGACCATGCGGTGGGGCTGTCGGCGCTCGCCGGGATCGGCGACGCGGTCGGGCCGGACCGGCCCCTCGCGCGCATTCATGCCCGCGACGATGCCAGCGCGGAGGCTGCCGCCAAGGCCGTGCGCGCCGCCTATACGCTCGGCGAGCCTTCGTCCGACCGCCGCCTCATCTACGAACGGATCGGCGGAGAAGGTTCCTGAGATGGCGCGCGCGATGCTCCTCGTCATGGATTCCGTCGGGATCGGCGGCGCGAAGGACGCCGACAAGTTCGGCGACGAGGGCGCCGATACGCTCGGCCACATCGCCGCCGCCTGTGCCGCCGGCAAAGCCGACGTTGCGGGCGGGCGTTCCGGCCCGCTCAAGATTCCGATCATGAACCGGCTCGGGCTCTGCCGCGCCGCGGAAGCTTCGGCCGGCACGCATCCGGCCGGCATCGAGCGAGTGGAGCGGCCGGAGGCGATCTGGGCCTATGCCAGCGAGGTCTCCAAGGGGAAGGACACGCAGTCCGGCCATTGGGAGCTTGCCGGTCTGCCGGTTCCCTTCGCGTGGGGTTATTTCCCCAGCACGATCCCCGCTTTCCCCAAGGAGCTGACCGACGCGCTGACCAAGGAGGCAAAGCTTCCCGGCATCCTCGGCAACAAGCATGCGTCCGGTACCGACATTCTCGACGAGTTCGGCGAGGAGCATATCCGGACCGGCAAGCCGATCTGCTACACGTCGCAGGATTCCGTCTTCCAGATCTGTGCCCACGAGGCACATTTCGGTCTGGAGCGGCTCTACGAGGTCTGCGCGGTCGCCCGCAAGCTCTGCAATCCGCTTGAAGATCGGGCGCGTCATCGCGCGGCCCTTCCTCGGCGAGAAGAAGGGCGCGTTTCAGCGCACCGGCCACCGCAAGGATTTCGCCGTGCCGCCACCGGGGGAGACAGTGCTCGACCTTGCCGTGGCGGCGAAGCGGGAGGTCTTCGGCGTCGGCAAGATCGGCGACATCTTCACCGGCAGGGGCATCACGCAAATCCTGAAAGCGCCGGAGAACGAAAGCCAGTTCGACCGCACGCTGGAAGCGATTGCAAAGGCGAAAGACGGCGATCTCGTCTTCACCAACTTCATCGATTTCGACCAGCTCTACGGCCATCGCCGCGACGTCGCCGGCTACGCCGCGTGCCTGGAGCGGTTCGACGCGCGTCTGCCGGAACTGATGGCGGTGCTGAAGCCCGGCGACCTCGTGATCCTCACCGCCGACCACGGCAACGACCCGACCTTCAAGGGCACCGACCATACGCGGGAGAACATTCCGGTCCTCGCCTTCGGGCCGAAGATCGAAGGCCGCAACGCCGGGCACCTGCGCACCTACGCCGACGTGGCGCAGACCATCGCCAGCCACCTGGCGCTCATCCCGCTTCGGATCGGCCAGCCGATGATGTGACGGCGGCAGCGGACCTTCTCCCTCAACGGGAGAGGGTCAGCATCTCCACCGTTTGCGCCCGGCTTTCCCGCGTGTATGAACTTTTCCGCAACAGGAGGCGCGGCGCATGGCTCGGAGTTACGAAGGTGTCACGGTCATCGACCACCCGCTGGTGGAGCACAAGCTCACCATCATGCGCCACAAGGAGACGTCCACCCGCGGCTTCCGCCAGCTCCTGCGCGAGATCGCCGGGCTGATCTGCTATGAGGCGACGCGCGACCTGCCGCTCGAAGAAGTCCAGATCGAGACACCGCTCACCGCGATGACCGGGCGGAAGATCGCTGGCAAGAAGCTCGTCTTCGCCTCCATCCTGCGCGCCGGGAACGGGCTGCTTGAGGGCATGCTCGATCTCGTGCCGTCGGCGCGCGTCGCCCATATCGGGCTCTACCGCGATCCCGAGACGCTGCAGCCGGTGGAATATTACTTCAAGGCGCCGGAGGACCTGTCGGAGCGCACGGTGATCTGCGTCGATCCGATGCTGGCGACCGCCAACTCCGCCGTCGCCGCGATCGACAGGCTGAAGGGGAGGGGTGCGAAGGACATCCGCTTCGTCTGCCTGCTCGCCGTGCCGGAGGGGATCAAGCGTTTCCGCGAAGCGCATCCCGACGTACCGGTCTTCACCGCGGCCATCGACGACCACCTGAACGACCACGGCTACATCGTGCCGGGTCTGGGCGACGCCGGCGACCGGATGTACGGGACGAAATAGCGGGGCGCTTTTCCAGCGTCGTCATGCCCGGACTTGATCGGGGCATCCATTCCGTCACGCCTCGGCCAACCGCGACGGCCACGGAATGGATTGCCGGGTCAAGCACGGCAATGACGACAGCGGAAAAAGGGGCGCCTTTCGTCTCACAGCTTCCTCAGCGCCATCACCTTCGCGAAGAACGCGTTCATCGTGCTTTCGAGCATGAGCCCCGCTTCGCCGAAGAGTGCTTCCAGATTTTCTTCCAGGTAGCCCGCGAAGTAGGGCTCGTGGAAGAGCGCGGGGAAAAGCTCCAAGAGCCCGTCATAGTCAGGGTCGTCGCCGGGCTGGAGCGATTCCACGAAGACGAAGAGGCCGCCGGGCTTCATGACGCGGGCGATCTCGCACGCCACGGCGCGGCGCACGTCGGGCGGCAGCTCGTGGAAGAGGAAGATGCAGGTCGCGAGGTCGAGGCTCGCATCGCCGAGCGGCAGCGCCTCCGCCTTGGCGACGACCGGCTGGATCTTCGGACGCCGGCCGAGCCGGTGCATCGTCTCCGCGACATAGGCGTCGGAGAGATCGACTGCGAAAGCGGGGAGGCGAGGGAACGCCTGCCGGACCTGGCGCAGGAACGCGCCGGTCCCGCAGGCGATATCGGCATAGGCGAGGCGGCGCTGGTCGCGGCCCTTCAGCGCTTTCGCCATCGGCACCAGCGCCTGCCGGCGCATGGCACTCGCGGCGCCTGAGAAGAGCACCTCCACCTGCATGTCGTAGAGGCGCGCGGATTCCTCCGTCATCCAGCCGCCGGACTGGAAGTGGAAGTTCTGCAAATAATAATCCGGCCGCTTGCCGTTTGCCTCGGGCAGTTCGCGCGAGATCTTTTCACCCCTGCGCCGAACGACCTCCGGCACGTCGCGGAAGAACTCGCGGCTGCGCGCAAGAACGCCGGCGAGGCTTCCGTCCTCGTTTTCGGGCACGGGATAGTAGCCGGCTTCGGCGTTGGCGAGGTCGCGCTGAAGCAGCGCCGCCACGTCGGCGAGGAGCCGGCGCATGCCGGGAACGGGCTTCGACGGTTTCACCGGCGTGCGCTTTGGCGCGTCGGGAGCGGACTCAAGCCGCCTGACGATGCGGCGCATGACGGCGCCGTGCCCGGCATACCACGCGACGCGGCTCGTCTGGCGCGCGGCGAAGGCGGCGCGGCTCGCGAGGCGTTCGAGCGGTGTCTCGGGCATCGGAAATGTCCTTTGCCGAATGGTCCTACGACCCGGCTTTCCCGGCAAGCGCGCTTTCAGTCGCGGCGGAAAAGCCCGACGACCTCCGTCTCCGCCGAGTAGACGAACTGGTCGACGGGGATGACGCGGTCCAGCGCATAGCCGCCACTGACCAGGATTCTCGCGTCGCGGGCGAAGGTCGCCGGGTTGCACGAGACCGCGGCGACAGTCCGCACCTTGGACGCGGCGAGCGCCTCGGCTTGGGCTTTCGCGCCCGCGTGGGGTGGGTCGAAGACAACGGCGTCGAACTGCTCAAGCTCTTTCGGCGACAGAGGATCGGCGAAGAGGTCGCGGGTTTCCGTCTCGACGGGCTTTAAGCCCGATGCGCGGCGGGCAGCTTGCGAGAGGGCTTCGAGCGCCGCCTTATTCGCTTCGACCGCACGAACCTGCGCATTGCGCGCGAGCGCCAGTGCGAACGTGCCGACGCCGGAGAAAAGGTCGGCGACGCGTGTCGCGCCGGCAAGATGCTCCGTCACGAGCGCCGCCATCGCTCCTTCCGCCTCCGCGGACGCCTGCACGAAAGCGCCGGGCGGCGGCGTCAGCGTCACGCCGGCGATGGTGAGCGTCGGCTCGGCGAGCGTCAGCAGCGGCTCACCGCCGACGGAAAGGCGTGCCAGGCCATGCGCCGAAGCGTCCTCGCCGAGCTTTGCGATCGCGCGCGACGATGGGGGCGACACGCCGCTTATCTCGATATCGAGCCCGCTGTGCGTGAGAAGCACGGTGACGCGCGCGGGCTTCTTCCCCGTCACGAGCGGCTCCACCAGAGCGCGGATGTCATCGAGCCGGGCTGCAAGCGGCGGCGCGAGCACCGGACATTCCTCGATATCGACGACCCGGTGCGAGAGGCGTTCGTGGTAGCCGAGGACGAGCCGCCTGCCTGCGCGAAGCGCGGTCAGCACCGTGCGGCGGCGGCTGGCGGTCGGCAAATCCGTGATCGTCTCGACCTGGACGTCGAGCGCACGCTGCTTAAGCGCCGTCGCGACGAAGTCGCGCTTCAGCCTTCGCGTCGCCGCAAGCGGCATCATCTGCAGCGAGCAGCCGCCGCAGGTGCCGAAATGTCGGCAGATCGGAGCGACGCGCTCAGGGCTCGGCTTGAGAATCTCCACGATGCGCGCGCGGTCGCCCTCCCGCTCGATCTGGACCGTCTCGCCCGGCAGCGTGAACGGCACGTAGAGCGGGCCGTTGGGCGTCGCGACGACGCCGTCGCCGCGATGCCCGAGCGAGTCGATCATGACGGTCTCACGCACGGCTTCATTCATGGCTTCGTTGTTTCCGGGCGCCGATCAGGAATTCGCGGTTGCCGGAGCCGCCTTCGATGGGTGAGGGGATCGTTTCGACCACGCGCCAGCTTTGTTCACTCTCCAGCCAGGCGGCGATGTTGCTGGCGGCTTCCTCTGCAACCGTTCCATCGCGCACGATCCCGCCCTTGCCGAGAGCCTCGCGCCCGACCTCGAATTGCGGCTTCACCAGGAAAACGCCCCACGCGTCAGGCTCCGCCAGGGCAAGGGCCGGCGGCAGTGCCAGCTTCAACGAGATGAAGCTCATATCGGCGACGATCGCGCCGATCTTGCGTCCGCCGAGATGCCGCGCTTCGAGGTCGCGCGCGTTCAGCCTTTCAATAAGCGTGATGCGCGGATCGGCGGCGAGCGATGCGTCGAGCTGGTCGTGGCCGACATCGATCGCGATCACGTGCGCCGCGCCACATTGAAGCAGCACCTGCGTGAATCCGCCGGTCGACGCACCAAGATCGAGCGCGGTGACCCCCGCTGGATCGAAGTGGAAGGCGTCGAGCGCCGCGATCAGCTTCAAAGCGGCGCGCGAGACGTAGCCGTCGGCGGGATCGTCGATCGCGATCGCCACATCGGCCGCCACGGCCCGCGCCGGCTTCCTCTCCGTTTCACCGTCGACCGTCACCGCGCCGCGCAGAATCGCGTCGCGGGCGCGCGCGCGCGTCGGCGCGAGCCCGCGCTCCACCAGCGCCTGGTCGAGGCGCACCCGCTCCGCGTCGCTCATAGAAGAATCCCGGCCGTCAGAGCCCGCAATAGGAAAGGCCCGACATGATGCCGGCTAGAAAAATGTCGGTGCCCCAATAGGCCCAGCCCGCGCCGGCGAGGAAGAACAGCACGCCCGCGCCGACGAGCGCGGTCTTGGCGATCGGGTCGAGCCCCTGCATGGCTCTATCCTGCCACAAGACGCCTCAGCTTGGCCAATCCGGCATCGTGCAGATTCGGCGCTGTCCACCGTGCCGACGAAGTTCCCTTCGGCATCCTGCAGGATCATCGAGGCGGTGTGGTCCATCGTGTAGTCGCCGTCGTCGAGGGGAACCTTGCGGCTATAGATCTTGTAGTCCTTCACCATGGCATGGACCTTCGCAGGGTCGCCGGATATGCCGATGATGCGGTCGGTGAAGGCGGTGACGTATTCATGCATCGTCTGGGGCGTATCGCGCTCCGGGTCGACGGTCACGAAGACGAAGCTGAGCTTGTCTGCGTCGGGCCCGAGTTCGTCCGCCCAGCGGGTCATTTCGGAGAGGCTCGTCGGACAGATGTCCGGGCAATGCGTATAGCCGAAGAGCGTGATGGAGGGCTTGCCGCGAAAGATCGCCTCGGTGACCGGTTCGCCCTTGTCGTCGACGAGCGCGAACGATCCGCCGAGCGGCGCGCCCGGCGTGAGCGCCGCCGCCGATTCGCGCTTCGTGAACCAAGGGCTCTCGACGACGAGCGCGCCGAGCGCGAAGAGCGCGACGGCAACAGCGATCCAAAGGGCGATGCGGAAGTTCTTCACGTGGCCTCCAGTGGTGACATCGCTCCAGATAGGACGGAAGCTGCTTTATTGCACCCCTGCCACCGCGTCGGCGTTGGCGTGAGTGTCGTCAATCGGTGTGTTTTGCCGCAGCACGTAGAAGCCGGCGACGACCGTCAACGCGATCGCGAGCACGGCTGGCAGGAGATTCCGCATCTTCATGGTCTCGGCTTATCGCGCCACGCGCCGCAACGTCGGATTGCGCAAATCGCCGCGTGCGCTGCGTTCAATCGTCACGCGGTGGTGGTCAACCGCCGTTCTTGATGACGACCTTGAGCGCTTCCTTGCGCATCATTGAGCGCAGCGCCTCGACCACGCCTGCGATCGGCCTCGTGCCGGAGATGAGAAAGTCCGCCTCGAAGGCCGGATCGGCGAGCAGCGCTACGGCGCGGCGGAAGACCTCCGGGCGGTGATGGTAGACGCCTTTCAGGGTCAGCTCGCTATAGTGCACGAGGTGCGTGTCGAGCGGGATCGAAGTGCCGGGCGCGCAGCCGCCGAAGAGGTTGACGAGCCCGCCGGGGCGGAGCGCCTCGATCGCGTCCGACCAGACGCCCGGCTGGCCGGTCGCGTCGATGGTGATCCAGTAGCCTTTGCCGCCGTCTGATTCGGCGCGCACGCGCTCCGCCTGGCCGCCGCCGCGGGCGATCTCGATGGTGCGTACAGCGCCGAGCTTCATTCCCACTTCGAGGCGGCTCGGATTCGGATCGGCGAGTACGACCTTGTGCCCCATCCGGGAGAGCGCCGCGACGAAGAGGAGCCCGATCGGTCCGCCGCCGAAAAGCAGGATCTCGAACGGCCCGCCGGCCGCGTAGCGGTCGAGATCGCAGGCGTCGATGCCGTGCAGTACGCAGGCGAGCGGCTCGGCGAGCGCGGCGCGCTCGAAGGAAAGGCCGGCCGGGATCGGATGGATGTTGCGCTCCACGAAGCGCTTCGGCACCAGCATGTATTCAGCGAAGGCGCCGTTCAGATAGTGCAGGTCCTCGCAGAGGTTCTCGCGCCCGCGCCGGCACGGCTCGCATGTCCCGCACGGCGCGGAATTGGCGACGACGATGGCGTCACCCTCCTTCACCGCCGTCACGCCCGCGCCGATCGTGGCGACGATGCCCGCCATCTCGTGGCCGAACAGCGTCGGGGCCTTGAGCATGCGGGGATGCCCGCCGCGGCGGAAGACCTTCACGTCCGTGCCGCAGGTCGTCGCCGCCTCGATCTTCAGAAGAACTTCGCCGGGGCCGGGACGCGGCACCGGCACGTCTCGGATCTCGATCTCCTCCGGCCCAAGGAGCATCGCGCCCTGCATGGTGGTGGGGAGGCCCATGCTCATGCGCCGCCCGCGCGCGACGGCGTGAAGAGCACCTTGAGCGCTTTCCGCGCCACGACCAGGTCCACGCCCTTCTGGAAATCGTCGAGCGGCATCGTGTGGGTGACCAGAGGCGTCGGATCGAGCTTTCCCGCGACAAGGAGATCGAAGATCGCCTGCTGCTCGCGGAGCGCGCCGGAATAGGTGGCGACGACGCGGCGCTCGTTCTTGAAGACCGCGTTCAGATCGATCGCCGCGCTTTGCCCCTCCGGCGCGTGCGCGAAGAGCACGACCGATCCGCCGGCGCGCGTCAGGTCGATGCCGGAGGCGAGCGCCTTTTCGCCGCCCACCGTGTCGAAGACCGCGTCGGCGCCGATGCCGTCGGAGAGCGCGCGGACGGCCGCAGTTGCCTCCTCGCCGGGCTCTGAGGTTCGGGTTGCACCGAGCTCGACCGCAAGCGCCAGCCGGTCGGCGTCGAAGTCGACCATCGCGACGTCGACCTTCGGCGCGATGGCCTTCAGTACCGAGGAGATGCAGGAGCCCCATGCTGCCGCAGCCGAGCACGACCACGATGCCCTCGTCGCCAAGCCCAGAGCGCTCGATGCCGCGCAGCACGCAGGCCGCGGGCTCCATGAACACCGCCGCCTTGTCGCAGAGCGAGTCCGGCACTTTGCGCGCGGCTAGGCTGACGGCGCGCTCGCGAATCAGAACTATGTCGGCGAAGCCGCCGGGCTCCATCAGATTTTCCTTGAAGACGGCGCACATCGTCTCGTTGCCGCGCCGGCAATAGACGCATTCGCCGCACGGCACGTGATGGGGAACGACGACACGGTCGCCGATGGCGAAATCGGCGACGCCCTCGCCAAGTGCGATCGCCTCGCCGACGAGCTCGTGGCCGAGCACCGTTCCCGGCGCCGCGATTCCCGTCTTCAGCTTGAAGAGGTCGGTCCCGCAGAAGCCGACGACGCGGAGCTTGATGAGCATCTCGCCCGGCCCCGCCAAAGGCAGTGGACGAGTCTCAAGCGCCGTCTTCTCGCCGCCGGCGCAGGCAACGACGTGGCGGCTCTTGGCGGCGGTCTCAGTGCGGGCCGTGTCCATGGCCCGCACTTCTAGTCCAGCGACGAGAGGAATCCAGCCCGTCTTATTTCGGCGCGGCCGCGGCGGTCTCTCCCGGGGGCAGAATCCGGAAGAGGAACGTCGTCACGGTCTTACCAGGCCCGACCGGATCGGGGACTTTATGGTCCACCGGCGTCAGGCTCTTCAGAAAGGCCGCGACCGAGGCCACGTCTTCCGCTGTCAGATTGGCGAAGGCATGCCAGGGCATGATCGGGGCGAGCTCGCGCCCGTCGGGCCGCTTTCCGGTCTGTAGCGCGGTGACGATCTCCTCGGTGCTCCACTTGCCGATGCCGGTTTCGGGATCGGGCGTCAGGTTCGGACCGGCAAAGGCGCCGAGGCCGGGGATTTCGAACGCCACGTCCGAGCCGCCGAGATAGCGCGCCATATCCGGCTGGCCGAAGAAATATCCGGGCGTGTGGCAGTCGTTACACCCGGCGATCGTGACGAGGTATTTGCCGCGCGCGATTTCCGCGTCGTCGGCTCGGGCGGGAGCCGAAAGCAGCGAAGCCACCATCACGACGGCGGCGAGCATCCCGAAACCCGCTTCTTTGCGAAACATCTTTTCCTCCACATTCTTGCGCCGGGCCGCAGCGAGGTCGGAACCGACCGATTGACGCTGGCCCGCGGCGGCGATCCTACGCTGCCGCCGTGGACCGCGTAAGACGGGTGCGAAGCCCGCCGAAGCCGATCTTGATGAGTGCGCCCGGCGCGCTTCTAGCTGCCGCCGTCTTCATCAAGCGTGCGAAGCGCAGCCATCAGGTCGCGGAATCCCGTGCCGCCGAGCTTGTCTCGGTAGGTGCTCTCAAGCGCAACCTTCACGATATTGGCGTCGGCAAGCATCGACAGCCCGATCCGCGTGAAAACGACGATATTACCGCGGTTGTCGGCCGGGTCGGGCCGCCGTTCCACGATGCCGCCCGCGACCAGTTCATCGACGAGCTGCTGTACAGCCTGCTTGCTGAGCCCCATGCGCCTCACAAGCTCTTTCTGGCGAGTCCCGCCGCGGTCCAGATGAGCGATGACGTTCGATCGCGCTTCGCCGAACCAGGAATAACCGCGGGCGCGCATTCCGGCGTCGAACGCCTCTTTCCATTGCCGGCTTATTCGCCAGAGCCGCCAGCCGACATGGTCGAGCAGCGCCGGTTGAATTTCGTCAAGTCGCTTGACCATTCTCGACGGACCGTATAGTCAAGAAACCGGACTATCCGACGCCGCCGCCGCGCGCAACGTCATTACTCCATCCCAGACAAAGGACTGCCATGCCCGTCATCCCCGCTTCAGACGCCCCAAGCTTCGACATTCCCGGAGTCCGCTTCACCGGCCTTGCTTCGCCCAGCCGCGGTGCGCGGGAAACCGCCGTCTGGCGCCTTTCGATGGCGCCCGCCACGGGGCCTTTCACGCATAGCCTGACGCGTGAGGAGATCTTTGTCGCGATTGCCGGGAAGGCGCGCTTCAGGATCGGCGCGGAGGAATTCGACGTCGCGGCCGGCGGCGCGGTGATCGTGCCGAAGGACACCGACTTCGCTCTCTTCAATCCGAACGACGCGCCGTTCGAAGCTGTCGCCGTTCTTCCGGTCGGTGGTAAGGCGCGGATGGGCGACGCCCCGGCCTTCACGCCGCCATGGGCGGAGTAGGACACGCCTTACTTCGCGTCGAAGGGCTCGGTGCCGACGGCCTTGCCTTCCTGGGCGCGGATTTTTTCCACCCGCTCCTCCGCCGCCTTGAGCAGCGCCTCGCAGCGCTTCTTCAGCGCCTCGCCGCGCTCGTAGATCGCGATCAATTCCTCAAGCGGCACGTCGCCGCGCTCAAGCTTGGTCACGATCTCCTCGAGCTGCTTCAACGCCGCCTCGAAGGGAAGCGCGTTCACGTCGGATGCGGTCGGCTCCGCCAAGTCGTTCTCCTCAGACCGCCATGAGCTGGCGGATATGGGCGGCGGCCGAGGACGCCAGCCCGTTCAGATCATAGCCGCCTTCCAAGAGCGAGACGACCCGCCCGCCCGCGGTCTCGTCGGCGATCGCCATCAGCTCCTGCGTCGCCCAGGCGAAATCCGCCTCTTCCAGATTGATCTCCGCGAGAGGGTCGCGGCGATGTGCGTCGAAGCCGGCGGAGATCAGGATCAGGCCGGCCTGGAAATCCCGCACCGCCGGCAGGACCACGTCGCGGAAGGCCGTCTTGAACTCCGCGCTGCCGTCGCCCGGCGCGAGCGGCGCGTTGAAGATGTTTCCGACCCCCGTCTCCGAGGCGGCACCGGTGCCGGGAAAGAGCGGCATCTGGTGCGTCGAGGCATAGAGCACGGTGGGGTCGGACCAGAAGATCTCCTGCGTGCCGTTGCCGTGGTGCACGTCCCAATCGACGATCGCGACCCTCTCGATGCCGTGCTCTGTCTGCGCATAGCGCGCCGCGATCGCGATATTGTCGAAGAGGCAGAAACCCATGGCGCGCTCGGTCTCGGCGTGATGGCCGGGCGGGCGGACGGCGCAGAAGGCATTGTTCGCAGTGCCGGCGACGACGGCGTCCACTGCATGGAGGCCCGCGCCGATCCCGCGCATCGCCAATTCCCATGAGCCCGGCGAGACGACGGTGTCGGGGTCGATGCGCACGATCCCCTCTTCGGGGATCGCCCTGTGGATCGCCTCCACGTAGCGCTCGGAATGGCAAAGCAGCGCCCGCTCCGATTCCGCGAGCGGCGCCTCAACTCGCATGAGCGCCGCGAATTCCGATGTATCGAGCACCGCGTGGATCGCGCGCAGGCGGTCCGGACGCTCCGGATGCCCGATCGGCGTCAGGTGCTCCAGGAAGGCGGCATGGTGCAGGAGAAGAGTGGTCAAACGTCAGGCCCGCGCATTCGCAAAGGGGTGTGGCCGCTCGCGCCGCGCGCGTCAATCCCGGCGTTTCCGCTCGCCGTGCCACGCCGTGGGCCGATCGGCGTGGGCCGCCGTTGACCTTTCCGGCCGGAGCGCGTTGCGGCAGCCGCCCGGAGGGCTAGGCTCATCCCCATGTTCGCCTATCGAGACCGCCGCAGGATCGTCCTTACCGCCGTCGCGTCGCTCGCGGCCGCGCTGACAATTCCTGGCGACCGTGCGACGGCTCAGGAGGCGCAGAGCGCGGAAAGCAGGCCCGCGGTCGCGATTGCCTTTCCGGAAGGCTGGCAGATCGAGAAGGGCGAGCCGCTCACGATCGAAATGCGCCATCGCGACATCCCGCCCGGATCGGGCCTGGTGCTCGACCTCGTTCGCGACGCGCCGAAGGGAAGAAATCGCACCTATCTCGGTTCCGACGGGCCGCTCATGCTTGCGCCGCGGGAGATCGCAGGCAGCGGCTCTTTCGCCTTCACCTGGAACGGCCGCGAAGTCGGTTGCGCGCCAACCGACGTTCCCACCTTGTGCGACGATGTTGAGGTCGGCCGCTATCGCCTGCGGGCAACGATCTACGATCGGGCGGATGCCGGCATCCTCGGACTATCTGACAAGCCGCGGGCTTCGGTCGTGGCGTCGACGCTCTCGCTGCCGCTGCGCATCGTCGGCGAGCCAAACCTGGATCGGCTGCTCCCGTGGATGCGCGGACGGGCGAGCAGCTTCCTCCGATCGGCGGCCGTTGGGCGGAGGTCGCCGGGGCCGGGAGACAACTTCATCGCCGGGCGCCTCGACCTTCGGCAGCACGTGCGGCGGACGGATGCCGGTTACTGCGCCGCATTCGACCTGGCACCGCCTTTCTCCGGCGTCCTCACGGCATGCGCCCCGAAAGACACGGTGAACGATATCGGCATCGCCGTCCCCCGCGTGACGGTTTCCGGCGCCGTGGACTACAAGCCGGGCGCGCTTCGCTACGAGGATGCGCTCGCCGAAGCGTTCCGGCTTGCCGATGCGCCATATCTTCTGCGCGTCGGGTCCCGGCGCCAGCCGTCACCGGGCAAGGCCGGCGCGACCTATCTGACGAGCGCCGTCCAGGACTGGTGGTATCGCGCGGCGAGCCACGCCTGGCTCTTTGCGATCTGGGAACTGAAGCGTGGCGGCGCGGCATCCGCCGACCGCTTCGCCGACAAGCTACTTGTCCGCGTGCATGACAGCGGTGATGCGTGCGTTGTGGAGACCGTTCCCCTTCGATCGGAGTTCACGGTCGATCCTCGGACCGATCCCGCCACCGATCTCATCAGCTGTCCCTGAATCTCCTGTCGCTCCTTTTTGTTTCCCGCGGCGCGGCGGCGCGGACGAGCCGATCGTTGATCGCCTCGCCAAGCCCGTCATTCGGCACAGGCGCGACGGCGATGGCCGAGGCGTCGCTTTCGTCGAGTGCTGCGAGGTCGGCGAAGAGGTTCGCCGCCGCCTCGATGAGATCGCCCGTGGGGCTGAGGTTCCTGACCGCGGCGGCTTGGTCCGCGCCGGGCACGGCCGCGGGTCCGAAGGCGAGGAGCGCCTCGCTCGGCGCTACCGATTCCGCATCTGTGCGAAGCGGAAGCCTCGGCGCGTAGTGGCTTTGAAGCATGCCCGGCGCCGTCACCGGATCGCCGATGGCGGCGCGGCCGAGCTTCATGCCGAGCACCGCCTCGACCGCCTCCGCCGCTATGCCGCCGGGGCGGAGCAGGATGGGCGTGTCGCCGGCGAGCGAGACGATTGTCGATTCAAGCCCCACCGCGCACGGCCCCGCGTCGAGGACAAGCGCTACTGCGTCGCCGAGTTGTTCGATCACATGCTCCGCGCGCGTCGGGCTGAGCCGGCCGGAACGGTTTGCCGAGGGTGCGGCCAGCGCGCCCCCAAGGGCGGCGATCACGTCGTGCGCTGGCCCACGCGGGGCGCGAAGCGCGATCGTCTGAAGCCCCGCCGACGCAAGCGGATGGGCCGGCGCGTCCGTCGCAAGCGGCACGACAAGCGTCAGCGGCCCTGGCCAGAATTTCTCGGCGAGCTTCTGCGCGCGCGCGTCGAGCCTGCCGTAGCGCCGCGCCATTGCAATGTCGCTCACGTGGCAGATCAGCGGATTGAAGCGCGGACGGCCCTTGGCGGCGAAGACGCTCGCCACCGCTTCGCCGTTCGCCGCGTCCGCGGCAAGGCCGTAAACCGTCTCCGTCGGCAGCGCGACGAGCCGGCCGGCGCGAAGCGCGTCGACCGCCGCGGCGATTGCGGCGGAGGAACTCTTGGCGTCGGCAAGAACGAGGTGCTGCAAGGGATCGTAGCCTTTGATTCGAAGTCGTCATTCCATGGCTTGGCCATGGAATCCATTCCGTAACGTGAAACCCACGACCGTCACGGAATGGATGCCCGGGTCAAGCCCGGGCATGACGACAGTGATTTGCGCAAAGGGTCCTGCGCTATGCGCGCGCCGGGATGACAGACCACCGCCCGGCGGCGCATAAAGGCGGTCGGGAGAGACGCTCATGTATCGTGCGCCGGTTTCGGAGATCGCGTTTACGCTGACGCACGTCGCCGGGCTGGGCGACGCCATCGAATCAGGCGCGCTCGGGGAACTCACCACCGATGTCGTGGATGCGGTGCTGGCGGAGGCCGGCCGGTTCGCCTCCGATGCGATGGCGCCGCTCAACCGGGTCGGCGACCGCCAAGGTGTGCGCCTCACGGACGGCGCGGTCGCGACGCCGGATGGCTGGCGGGAGGTCTACGCGGAATGGATCGCCGGCGGCTGGAACGGCATTCTCGCGGAGGAAGCTTTTGGCGGGCAGGGGCTGCCGCTCGTCCTTTCCGCCGCGGTGCAGGAAATCTGGAACAGCGCCTGCATGTCCTTCGCGCTCTGTCCGCTCTTGACTGCCGGCGCGGTGGAGGCGCTGACGAAGCACGGCAGCGACGCGCTGAAGGCGCGCTATCTGCCGCGCCTCGTTTCGGGCGAATGGACCGCGACCATGAACCTGACGGAGCCGCAGGCGGGTTCCGATCTCGGCGCGCTCACCACCCGCGCGGAGCGGCGCGACGACGGCACCTACCGCGTCTTCGGGCAGAAGATCTTCATCACCTATGGCGAGCACGATCTTGCCGAGAACATCGTGCATCTGGTGCTCGCACGGCTCCCCGACGCGCCGCCGGGCTCCAGAGGCATCTCGCTCTTCCTGGTGCCGAAAGTCCTGGTCGGCGAGGACGGCGCGCTCGGCGCGCGCAACGACGTCGTCTGCGCCGGCCTTGAAAAGAAGCTCGGCATCCACGGCGCGCCGACCTGCACGATGCATTATGGCGACGGCCGCTTCGGCGAGGAGCCCGGCGCCGTCGCCTGGCTCGTCGGCGAGGAGCATCGCGGGCTCATGTGCATGTTCACGATGATGAACAATGCACGGCTGACGGTCGGCATCCAGGGTGTCGCGCAGGCGGAGCTCGCACTGCAGCAGGCGAGCGCCTATGCGCTGGAGCGGCGGCAGGGGAGGGCACCGGGCGCGAAGGGCGACGGCATGAGCCTCATCGTCGAGCATCCCGATATTCGCCGCACGCTGATGACCATGCGGGCGCTGGCGGAAGCGGCGCGCGGCCTCTGCTATTCCTGTGCGATCGCGGCCGATCTCGGCCAGCAGGCCCGCGTCGATCTCCTGACGCCCGTCGCCAAGGCGTTCTCCACCGACATCGGTGTGGAGGCGGCCTCGCTCGGCGTGCAGGTCTTCGGCGGCGCCGGTTACATCGAGGAGACGGGCGCGGCGCAGACGCTCCGCGACGCGCGCATCGCGCCGATCTACGAGGGCACCAACGGCATCCAGGCGATCGACCTCGTAATGCGCAAGCTGCCGCTTGAGGACGGGGAATGCGTGCATGGCCTGATCGCCGAGCTGCGCGGCATCGCGGAGCGCGCGCGCGGCGCCAACCGTGAGGATTTCGGCCGCATGGGGGCGCGGCTTGCCGCAAGCCTCGACGACCTCGAAGCGGCGACCCGGCATCTTCAGGAGGCGCTCAAGGCCGGCAAGACGAGCGAGGCGCTTGCCGGCGCGACGCTCTATCTCCGGCTCTTCGGGCTTGCGGCAGGCGGCGCGTATCTGGCGAAGGGCGCGCTTGCCTCGCTCGACGACGCGACGCCGCGCGGAAAGCTCCGCATCGCCACGGCGCGCTTCATGGCCGAGCAGCTTCTTCCTGAGACCGCCGCACTGAAACTCGCCGTGACGGAAGGCGCGGAGGCGGTTGTCGGCGTCGACGCCGCGCTGCTGTCGGGGTGACGGCCGTGGGCGTGGGCAGCGCGTGCTTCGAGGCTCCATTCCGCCTTCATCCTGAGGTGCGAGCGGAGCGAGCCTCGAAGGGGCGGAATGGAGCACCTCAGCATGAGGGAGGGTGGGCGGGCGCCATCTTCGACAAAGGCCGGACTGCATGAGCCTCGCCGGCAAGACCCTCTTCATCACCGGCGCGTCGCGCGGGATCGGGCTCGCGATCGCACTCCGCGCAGCAAAGGACGGCGCCAATGTCGCCATCGCCGCGAAGACCGTGACCCCGCATCCGAAGCTCGAAGGCACCATCTACACTGCTGCGGAGGCGATAGAGCGCGCAGGCGGTAACGCGCTTCCCCTTCAGGTCGACATTCGCGACGACGCGGCTGTTGCCGCTGCAATCGCCGCGACCGCGGACGAATTCGGCGGCATCGATATCGTCGTCAACAACGCCTCGGCGATCAATCTCGCGAGCACGCCCGATATCGACATGAAGCGCTTCGACCTGATGCAGCAGATCAATGCGCGCGGCAGCTTCCTCGTGACCAAGCTGGCGCTGCCGCATCTGGAAAAGGCTGAGAACCCGCACGTGCTGATGCTCTCGCCGCCGCTCGACATGCGGGCGAAATGGTTCGCGCCGCACCTCGCCTATACGATGGCGAAGTTCGGCATGAGCTTCTGCGTCCTCGGTTTCGCGGAGGAATTCCGGGCGCGCGGCATCGCGGTCAACGCGCTCTGGCCGCGGACGACGATTGCGACCGCGGCGATCAAGAACCTGCTCGGCGGCGAGGCGGTGATGCGCGCCTCGCGCACGCCGGACATCCTCGCCGATGCGGCGTGGCTGATCTTCAACAAGCCGGCGCGGGATTTTTCCGGGAATTTCCTCATCGACGACACGTTTTTGAAGGCGGAAGGCGTTACGGACTTGGAGAAGTACCGAGTTGACCCGAGCGTGCCCTTGCAGCCGGATTTCTTCGTGCCGGAGGCGTGAAGGCGGCGCGGGATGCGCGCAGAAGAAACGCCAACACCTGGCCTGGGGCATGATCGTCGCTTGCATCGTCGCCATCGCGGTCTTCGCGATCCTGAGCCTACCCGGCTGGATCCTGGCGTCGGACCGGAAACGGCCGCTCTGGATCTGGGTCGCGGCCGGGTTCTCGGCGCAGGCCGCGGCCATCCTGCTGACGGCGCTTCTTGGGCTTCTCCTTCCCGGACTTCCCGCGGCGACCGCGCTCGCCGTCGCCCTCGGTCTCTCTGCGGTGGCCTTCGCGTTGCGGCGATCTTCTCCCGGACTGCATGCCCCCTCGCTTGAGCTCTGGTCGCTGGCGGTCCCCGCAATCGCGGTGATCGTCGCCGCCCTGATCACCAATGCCGCCATCAGGGTCGAGGATGGCGAGCTGGTCGTGCGCGCCTGGTTCAACTCCGACGGCTTCAAGCACATGGGCCACGTGCAATCCCTCGCCGCCTTCGGGCTGCCGGCGCGCGATATCTTCGGGGGCGGCGACAGGCTCGCTTATTACTGGTTCTGGTATGTGATCCCGGCGATCGGGACGTCGGCGACGGGTGACCCGGCGCGCGCGCTCATCGCGGCCGGACTGGTTCAGACCTTCGGGTTCTGGGTTCTCGTCTTTGGGCTCGTCAGGACCGTGGGCGTCGGCGCCGGGTGGGCCGCCGCGATCACCCTCGTCGCCTGGCTCTCTCCGACGCCCGACGGGCTCGCGGCTCTTTCGGCGGCGCATTGGAACCTGCGGCTCGCCGCAACCGCGATCGACATCGAATCGATGAACGACGTCTTCCTAAACGCTTCGTCCTTCTTCCGCCTTTCCCTTTATATCCCGCAGCATCAATTCATGATCGCGGGCCTGATGGCGTGGGGGCTGCTCTACGCGACGGAGGACGCGCCGCGCGGCGGGGCGATGGCCTGCCTCAGCGTCGCGCCGCTTGTTGCCGCCGGCGCCATATCGACGCTTCTCGGCGTCGGTTGCCTCGGCGTCTTCGGTCTGACGCAGCTCCTGGACCGGAAGACGCCGTTCCTTCGCCGCGCCGCATGGGTCGTGGCGGTGGGCGTCCTGGCGCTCGCGGTGCCGCTCGCCTTCGGCATCGCCGGGCCGTCGCAAGGAAGCGGGCTCGGCAGCCCGGTCTTCGCCGACGATCCGGCGATCTTCTCCGCCGGCCTCCGCTTCCTCGTCGCGATACCGGGCCTCTGCTTCATCTACGGCTTCTTCCTGATCGGCCTGATCGGCATCGTCCTCATGTGGCGCAACGGGGAGGGGAAAGGACAGGCGGCGCGCATGCGCGCCTTCGCGACGGCGCTGGTCGTCGTCGGCTTCGTCATTCTCCTCGGGTCAACGCTGCTCGACACGCTCCGCGTCGCCAAGGAGATGCAGCTCAGGGCGAGCCTGCTCGGAGGTCTCGGCCTCGTTCTTGGGCTCGCGCGTCTGGTGCCCGCCGGTGCCGGCGCGGCACGGATCACGACGCTGCCGGGCATCGCGGCGCTCATCTTCCTCTTGATCGGCCTGCCCACGCCGATCCTCGACGCGATCTGGCACAGCGCCTCGTCGAAGCGCTGGCAGGTCAGAGTGCCTAAAGACGACCTCGCGATCCTCGCCCATATCCGCGAGACCAGCGCGCCCGACACGATCGTGCTGCAGGACCCGGTGTTTCCGTATTTGAGCGCCGGCGCGGGCATCTGGGTGCCCGTCATCGGCGGCCGGGTGGTCTTCACCTCACCGCGCGCGACGCATTGGCGCCGGCACGAACCGCGCACCGAAGAGGCCAAAGCCTTCTTCGCAGGCGGCGCGCCGCTACCGGCGGGAGACTACGACCTGATCTATCTAAGCCGCGCGCTTGAGCCGGAGACCTTCGACGCCCTCAAGGAGCGCCTCAGCGCCGCGCCCGACTGGCAGGAGGAGAAGTGCCTCCCGGATGCGTGTGTCTTCAAGCGGAGTATGGCTTCGTAGGCGCGGCGCGAGCGGATTGACGGTTGAACGAGGAACGCAGTGGAGGGGATCGCCTCAGCGCCTCTTGCCGAGCTCGGCGGCGATGTCCTTCACCATCCGGCCCACTTTTCGATGCGCGGTCACGATCTGGTCGCGCGTCACGCCCCAACGCTTCATCCAATGTTCGACCGCCTGCCGCTCGGAGAGATCGAGCCGCTCCTTGTCGATCCTCCCGCGTCCCTTGTCCTTCAGCCCCGGCATTGGTTGTCTTTCCTGGAGTTCGTGCGGCGTCCGCCTGAAGTGAGCGCCCGCGAAGACCCCCGGTAACATGCAAACGGGGGCGAGGGTGGGATTTGATTGTCCCGAGAGGCGGGCGGGTCGAAGGTGTTGAGACGGAAATATGGTTTGAGGATCGGGACGGGAGGGGCCCGCTCCGAGAGGAGCGTCGCGGCTCGGTCTCCCTACTCAAACCCGCTCCCCCGCACGCTCTTTCCCCCAGCCTCGCGCCACTTCTTCATCAGCGCCTCAAGTTCCCCGTCGGCCCCTTCCGGCAGAACGATGCGCGGGGTGACGAGAAGGTCGCCGTGGCCGCCCGCCTTGGGCAGGCCCTTGCCCTTGAGCCTGAGCGTCCGGCCGCTTGAGGAGTGGGGCGGGATCGTCACCTGAACTTTTCCGGAGAGCGTCGGCACGGGGATCTTCGCGCCGAGCACCGCCTCGTCGAGGCTGATCGGCAGATCGAGGCGCAGGTCCGCCCCCTCCGCCTTGAAGAGCGGATGCGGCACGAAGCGCACGGTGACGAGCGCGTCGCCGGCCTTGCCGCCGGTGGGCGACGCCTGCCCCTGGCCCTGAAGGCGGATCACCTGGCCGTCCTGCACGCCGACAGGGAGCGTCAGCGCCACGGTCTTGCCGCTCGGCAGGCTCACCTTCGGCTTCTTGCCTGTTGCGATGTCCTCCAGCGTGACGGCGACCTCGCCGCGCACGTCGGCGCCCGCCCGCGGCGCCTCGGGGCGCGCGCGCCCGCGCCCGCCGCCCAATCCGCCGAAGATGGAGCTCAAAATGTCATCGTCGGCGCCGCCCGCCTCGAAGGTGCGCCCGCCGCCGGGTCCGCCGCCCCCTGGACCGGTCGTGAAGCGGAAGGTGCGCGTGCCGCCGGGCCCGCCCGGACCGGCCGTGCCGGCCTGCCCGCGGCGGAGCGCCTCGAAGATATCCTCGAAGGCCGCCGGGTCGACATTCTCGAAGCCGCCGCCCCCGGGTCCGCCCCCCGGTCCGGTGCGGAAGCCCTCAAAACCCTGGAACTTGGGCTTGCCATCCGCGTCGATCTCGCCGCGGTCGAATTTCCCGCGCTTCTCCTTGTCGCCGACGATCTCGTAGGCGGCGTTGATTTCGGAGAATTTCGTCTGCGCCTTCTTGTCCCCGGCGTGCTTGTCGGGATGGTACTGCTTGGCGAGCTTTCTATAGGCGCGCTTCACCTCCGCCTCGTTGGCGGAGCGGCCTACGCCGAGCACGTCATAGGGGTCGCGCATGAAGGCTTAAAATCCGGCGGCTACGTGAAAACGGGTGCAGCCGAGATATGGGAGGATTTTCACCGAAATGCCAGTCTGGGCGCGGGGATTGCACCGGCTTTGTCGAGCGCGGGGCATTCATTCGCCCCCGTCGTTCCCATTCTTGCCCTGAGGCGCGCGCGGCTCAGGTCCGGTCGGCCGCGCTGCGCTCGTCGATCGTCACGCGGGCGCGGGAGGCCGTACCGCAGATCGCGCCGGCATATTCGTGCACGCCGCCGATCGAGGTGACAGTCGTGGAGAAAGGCTTGCAGCCGTCCTTGCCCGGCGGGTTGGGCAGGTCCGCGGTCTCCACCGTGCCGGAGGATCCGGTCGCCGAGTTCACCCAATCGCCGTCGCCCGCCGTCAGCATCAGCGCCGCCTTGGCGGCCTCGCCGATCATCGCTGCGTCGGAAAATGCCAGTGTCTGCGGCAACGGCCGCTGCACCTCGACGGAGGGCTGGATGGAGCCCGTCGTGATCTGCGTTTCCTTGCCGCCGCCGAAGGGCGAAAGCGAGCAGCCTGCGAGCGCGAGGCAGAGGGCAAAGCCGGCGGGTATCCGCCTAGCGGCGCCAAGGCTTCGGATATAAGGAGAAAGGCACACCAACGCGGAACCACTGATGACCGACGGAGAAAGCACCGCCACAGAAGACCATGGCGGCGAGGGGTTAACAAGCCATGAATCCGCTAATGCGGCGGACCCGTTTCGGCTTTTTTCTGAATGGCTTGCGGATGCCGAGAAGGGCGAGCCCAACGATCCGAACGCGATGGCGCTGGCCACCGTCGACGCCGATGGCCTGCCGAACGTGCGCATGGTGCTCCTGAAGGGCTTCGACGAGGCGGGTTTCGTCTTCTACACCAATCTGGAGAGCGCCAAGGGCCGCGAGCTTGCAGCGCATCCGAAAGCCGCCCTTCTCTTCCACTGGAAGTCGCTGCGCCGCCAGGTGCGGGTGCGCGGCCCCGTGACGCCGGTCTCCGAGGCGGAGGCCGATGCGTATTTCGCCACTCGTCCGCGGCTGGCGCGGATCGGCGCCTGGGCGAGCCGGCAATCGGCGCCCATGGAGAGCCGCCTCGTCCTGGAAAAGGCGGTGGCGCTCTACACCGCGAAATTCGCCGTCGGCGACATCCCGCGCCCGCCGCATTGGTCGGGCTTCCGCATCGCGCCGCGGGAGATCGAGTTCTGGAAGGATGGCGCCTTCCGCCTGCACCATCGCACCTGCTATGCGCGCGAGGCCGCTGGCGGATGGTCCGCGACGCAGTTGCAGCCTTAGTTCCGGGGGGTGGGGTAGTCGTGCAGTCTGGGGCGGAGACGGATCGGAAACGAGCCGAGGAAGCTGCGCTCAACCGCGCCCGCCTGGAGCTTGCCATCGAGGCGACCGCGCTCGGCGTCTGGGAGTGGAACGTGGAGACCGGCGAGACCATCTGGTCGGACCGGCAGAAGGCGATCTGGGGCCTCGATCCGGAGCATCCGGCCTCCTACGAATATTGGCGCGCCAGCATCCATCCGGAGGACCGTGAAGCGGTGTTGGGCCGGCTTGAGCGCACGCTCGACAGAAGCTCCGGCGGCGACCAGGCGCAGGAGCACCGCATCGTCCGCCCGAGCGGCGCGGTGCGCTGGATCTCCTCGCACGGCCGCATGGTCTACGACGAGGCGACAGGCAAGCCACTCCGCCTGATCGGAACGGTGCTCGACATTACGCGGCGGAAGCGGGCGGAGGAGGCGCTGAGGCGCGCGCTGGAAGGGCAGGAGATTCTGCTCCGCGAGGTCAATCACCGGGTCAAGAACAGCCTGCAGCTCGTCTCCTCGATGCTGTCGCTGCAAAGCGCGCGGCTCGACGATCCGGAAATGCGCGCACTGATCCAGGAGGCGCAGTATCGCGTGCATGCGGTGGCGAGCGTGCACGAGCGGCTCTACCGCAGCCAGGACCTCCGTTCCGTCGATCTCGACGTCTTCCTGGAGACGCTTTGCCGCGATCTGGAGGAAAGCGTGGCGGACGACGAGGACGCGATTTCGGTCGAGGTCGCGGCGGAGCCTGTGACCGTCGCCAACGACCGCGCGGTGCCGATCGCGCTCATCCTGAACGAGCTCCTGACCAACGCCATCAAATACGCCTACCCGGAGCGGCGCGGGACGATCAAGGTGACGCTTGCGAGCGAGAAGGAAGGACGCGTGAGCCTCACCGTCGCGGATGCGGGCGTCGGTCTGCCGGAAGGATTCTCGGAGCGGCGCCAAGCTTCGCTCGGCTACCGCATCATCGACGGCCTTGCCCGGCAGATCGGTGGCGAGGTGAGGATTGCCGAGCGGAAGCCGGGGACAAGCGTCACGGTGCGTTTCGACGTCGCCGCGGCGGCCTAGAGCAGACCTAAAGCGTCACCCAGCCGGCGTTCTTCTTCGACGACCTGACGCAGGCATCGACGAAGGCGACGCCCTTCACGCCGTCCTCCACGGTCGGGAAGATGACGGCCTTGTCCGGCTTCTTGCCGTTCCGCGCGGCGAGGATGGCGCGCGCCGCCTCCTGGTAGATGTTGGCGAAGCCTTCCAGGTAGCCCTCAGGATGACCCGGCGGGACGCGGGTGACGCGTCCGGCCGCGGCGCCTGCGCCCGCGCCGCCACGCGTGATCAGCCGCTTCGGCTCGCCGAAGGGCGCGAACCAGAGATAGTTCGGATCCTCCTGCGCCCATTCGATGCCGCCCTTGGTGCCGTGCACGCGCAGGACGAGGCGGTTCTCGTTGCCCGGCGCGACCTGGCTCGCCCAGATCATCCCACGCGCGCCGTTCTTGAAGCGCAGCATCACGTGGACGTTGTCGTCGAGCTTGCGGCCCTTCACGAAGCTCGTCAGGTCGGCGGAGATTTCCGCCGCATCTGTGCCGGAGACGAAGCAGGCGAGGTTGTAGGCGTGCGTGCCGATGTCGCCGACCGCGCCGCCGACGCCGGAGCGCGCGGGATCGGTGCGCCATTCGGCCTGCTTCTGGCCGGACGCCTCGATCTTCGTGGTGAGCCAGTCCTGGACGTATTCGGCGTGGATGAGCTGGATCGTGCCGAGCTCGCCCTTCTCAACCATCTCGCGCGCCTGCCTGACCATCGGGTAGCCGGTGTAATTGTGGGTCAGGGCGAAGATCTTTCCGGATTTCTTGACGAGATCGGCGAGCTTCTTCGCTTCGCGCAAGGTCGCGGTCAGCGGCTTGTCGCAGATGACGTGGATGCCCTTCTGCAGGAAGGCCTTGGCGACGGGGAAGTGCATGTGGTTCGGCGTGACGATCGCGACCGCCTCGATGCCGTCCTTGAGCCGCGCCTCGCGCCGCGCCATCTCCTCGAAGCTGCCGTAACAGCGGTCTTCGCGCAGCCCGAGCTCAAGGCCCGACGCTTTGGCGCGCGCCGGGTCGGAAGAAAGCGCGCCGGCGACGAGCTCGTACTGGTCGTCGATGCGCGAGGCGATCCGATGCACTGCGCCGATAAAGGCGCCCTGTCCGCCACCCACCATGCCGAGGCGGATCCGTCCCGAAAACTTCTCGCTGCGTCCCGTGATCGCCATTTATTCCTCCCCTGATTCAGTTGCGCGATCCACGCCGTCTGGACTTGGTTGAGGCGGCTTCACTCGGCCCACCTCTCCCCGGTGGGGAGAGGAAGTCTTCAAGCCTGCACGTTAGTCACAAACGCGCAGCCAGCTATATCCCGAGCGCTTTCCTGTTCGCCTTCACGTCCATCGTGCCGCCGGCGAAATCGTCGAAGGCGTGCGCCGTCACTTCGATGATGTGGGCGGCGATGAAGGGGGCGCCTTCCGCCGCGCCGGTCGCCGCGTCCTTCAGCGCGCATTCCCATTCAAGCACCGCCCAGCGGTCGTAATCGTATTCGGCGAGCTTTGAGAAGATCGCCGAGAAATCGACCTGCCCGTCGCCGAGCGAGCGGAAGCGGCCGGCGCGCTTTACCCAGCTCTGGAAGCCGGAATAGACGCCCTGTTTGCCGGTCGGGTTGAACTCCGCGTCCTTCACGTGGAAGGCGAAGATGCGCTCGTGGTAGAAGTCGATGAACTCGACATAATCGAGCTGCTGCAGGACGAAGTGCGAAGGGTCGTAGTTGATGCCGCAGCGCGGATGGTTGTCGAGGCGCTCCAGGAACATCTCGAAGGTCGCGCCGTCCATCACGTCCTCGCCGGGATGGAGCTCGAAGCCGACGTCGACGCCATTATCCTCATAGACGTCGAGGATCGGCTTCCAGCGCTTGGCGAGCTCGTCGAACGCCGTCTCGATCAGGCCCGGCGAGCGCGGCGGCCACGGATAGAGATAGGGCCAGGCGAGTGCGCCGGTGAAGGAGACGGAAGCGACGAGCCCGAGATTCTTCGAAGCCTTCGCGCCTTTCTTCATCTGGTCGACGGCCCAACGCTGCCGCGCCTTCGGATTGCCGTGCACCTCCTTCGGGGCGAACGCGTCGAAGCCCGTGTCGAAGGCGGGATGCACCGCGACGAGCTGTCCCTGGAGATGCGTCGAGAGCTCGGTGATCTCCACGCCCGCCTCGCGGCAGACGCCCTTCAATTCCTCGCAATAGGTCTTGGAGCTGGCGGCCTTGGCGAGGTCGAAGAGACGGCCGTCCCAGGTCGGGATCTGGATGCCCTCGTAGCCGAGCGAGGCGGCCCATTCGGCCATCGCCTTCAACGAATTGAACGGCTTCTTGTCACCGGCGAACTGGGCAAGAAAGATCGCCGGCCCCTTCATGGTCTTCATCGCACTCGTTCCTCCCTCGGCCGCTTTTCGGTCCGTCCGCTGCGGGACGGTGTGATCACACAAATAGCCGTAACCGCGGCAGCATCGCAAACGCATCGCGCGCTGCCGTCCATCAGTTTTCCGGCTTTTGTGTAGACCCCCGAACTAATTCAACGCTATCTTTGCCGGCCCATGAGCGTCAAGAGCGCCGCAATCTCGCCGTCTGCGCTACCGCCGCTCCAGCCGCGACCGGCGGGGCGCGGCGTCAATTCCGCTTGGGTGCGCCGCGTGAACGCGGTGCTCCTGATGCAGGCGCTGCGCCGCCACCCCGGAAGCTCGCAGCGCGAGCTCGCCGTCCTGACCGGTCTCGACAAGGCGACCGTCTCCGCCGTCACCTCGCAGCTCGTGGCAGCGGGGCTTGTCGCGCGCTTCGCCGCCAGTCCCGGCGTGCGCCGTCTCGGGCGGCCGGCTGTGGCGCTCTCGATCCCAAGCACGGCCGGCTTCGTGCTCGGCGCGCGGCTAGAGCCCGACCGGATCGAAGTGGTCGCGGCCGATCTCGGCGGGCGCATCCTCGACCGCGAATCGCGCCCTGGCGCGCGCGCGCCGCGCGACGCCATGCGCTCGCTCGACGTCGCGGTCGGCAAGCTTCGCCAGCGGCTCGGCGGGATTGCGCTGAGGGCGGTCGGCATCGGCGTGCCGGCGCTGATCGATCGCAGCGGGCACCTGCTGCTCGCGCCCAATCTCGGCTGGCGCGACGTGCCGCTCGCCGAGATCGCCGCCGACATTCTGCCGGCGCCGGTGCTGATTGAGAACGACGCCAACGCCGCGGCGATCGCGGAGCGCGAGTTCGGAAGCTGCGTCGGGGTCGACGACTTCATCTATGTGAGCTGTCATTCTGGCGTCGGCGGCGCGATCTTTGCGGCGGGCAGTCTCTATCGCGGCGCGGAGGGGCTGGCGGGCGAGTTCGGCCACAACCGGGTCGTGCCGAACGGGCGCGCCTGCGCGTGCGGCGGACACGGATGCCTGGAAGGCTACGCTTCCGTGCCGGGGCTTCTGAATAGCCTTGAAGAGCGTGGCGGCGCGGCCGCCGACATCGCCGAGGTGGCGATGCGGGCGGAAGCGGGCGACCGCAAGGTGGTGGCGCTCCTTGCGGAGACCGGCGATCTTCTCGGGCGTGCGCTCGCCGGCAGCGTCAATGCGCTCAATCCGAGCCATCTGGTGATCGGAGGGAACGTCGCGGCGGTGGCGCCGTGGATGCTCGCGGGTCTCAGGAATGCGCTGGCGCGCGCGGCGCTGGAGCCGCTTGCCGCGCGTCTCGACATCGCGCTCTCGCCGCTTGGCGCTGATGCCGTGCCGATGGGCGGCGTGGCGCTCGCGCTGCAGCAGGTCGACGCGGAGCTGTTGGAGGCGGGGGTAGGGTAACCGCATTCATTGTCGTCATGCCTGGACTTGATCCGGGCATCCATTCCCTGACGCTGCTGCTAACCCCGACCGCAACGGAATGGATTGCCGGGTCAGGCCCGGCAATGACGACAAAGCTAGGGGTGCATTTAGAATCCCACGGCGCAGCCGTCGCGGCGGCTTTCAGAGGCGGCGATGTAGCCGTGACCGGTGCGCCAGATCGTCTGCGCGGCGCCGAAATCGAGCAGCGTTCCAACCGCGAGACGATGCCCGCGCGCCTCGAGGCCCTCCACCGCCCGCGCCGTCATCGCGGCCTCCACCCAGACGTCGTCGCCCTCCACCCGCCAGCGCGGCGCGTCGATCGCCGTCTGCGGGTTCTGGCCGCAGAGGAGCAGGCGGACCGCCATCTGCGTATGGCCTTGCGGCTGCATGGTGCCGCCCATCACGCCGAAAGCCGCGACGGGCGCACCGTCCTTCGAGATGAAACCGGGGATGATCGTGTTGAGCGGCCGCTTCCGCGGGCCGACGCGGTTCGGATGGCCGGGCGTCGTGACGAAGCAGGATGCGCGGTTGTTGAGTGCGATGCCGGTGCCGGGCACCACGACGCCGGAGCCGAAGCCGTGGTAGTTCGACTGGATCAGCGAGACCATCATGCCGTCCGCGTCGGCCGCGGCGAGATAGACGGTGGCGCCGCGATGCATGGAGCGCGGCGCGGGCACGGCGATGTGGTCGCGGGCGATGCCGCGCGCCAGTTCGTCGAGCCGCGCCGGAGCGAGAAGCGCCTCCGGCGTGACCCTCATTGCACCGGGGTCGGCCACGTGTTCGCGCACATCGGCGACTCCGAGCTTCAGCGCCTCGATCTGGAAATGCAGCATCTCGGCGCTGTCGGGTGTCAAATCCTGGATGTCGCAGCGCTCCAGCACGCCGAGCGCGATGAGCGCAGCGATACCCTGTCCGTTCGGCGGGATTTCGTGGACGCGATGACCGCGGAAGGTCACGTCGATCGGATCGACGAAGTCGACGGTGTGTTCCGCGAGGTCCCCCTCGCTCATGAAGCCGCCGCCGTCCTTCGCGGCGCGGGCGATCGTCGCCGCGATCTCGCCGCGATAGAAATCCTCACCCTCGCTCTCCGCGATCCTGGTCAGCGTCTTTGCCTGGTCGGGCGGCGTGAAATGCTCACCCGGCTCAGGCGCGCGTCCTTTGGGCAGGAAGGTTTCGGCGAAGCCCGGCTGGTTCTTCAGCCGCTCGACCTGGTTCTTCCAGATCTGCGCGACGACCGGTGAGACGAGAAAGCCGTCGCTCGCATAGCGGATCGCCGGCTCGAAGAGCGTTGCGAAGGGGAGCCGACCGAAACGTCGGCTGAGCGCCGCCCAGGCGGAGACCGCGCCTGGGGTGGTGGCGGAGTTCCACCCTTCGTGCGGCATCGCGGGCTCTGTGAAGTGCTCCGGATGCCACGCCGCCGGCGCGCGGCCGGAGGCGTTCACCCCGTGCAGCCTGGTGCCGTCCCAGAGAATCGCGAAGAGGTCGCTGCCGAGGCCGTTATTGACCGGCTCCACCACGGTCAGCGCGATCGCGGTTGCGATCGCCGCGTCGATGGCGTTGCCGCCTTTCGCGAGCATCGAAAGTCCGGCCTGCGCGGCAAGCGGCTGCGTCGTTGCCACGCAGTTTCGCGCCAGCACCGGCATGCGGCGGGAAGGGTAGGGGAAGTCCCAGTAGGAGCCCTTCGTTTCGATGTCGCCCATTGGCCGCGCCCGATCCTTGCTGATATGAGGCGATCCTTATGCCAGAGCGCCTCATGATCGGCATAGACGGCGGCGGGACTTCTTGTCGCGCCCGAATCCGCGACGCAAGCGGCTCACTCGTCGGCGAAGGCGTCGGCGGGCCGGCCAACGTGCGGCTTGATCCCGGCCTCGTCATGCAGTCGATCCTGACGGCGAGCCGCGAGGCGGCGCGGAATGCCGGCCTATCCGAAGCGGACCTGAAGCGCGCGGACGCCGGCTTCGGGCTCGCCGGGGCGGCGTTGAAGGCGGCGAATGCCCGGCTTCTCGCCGAGCCGCACCCGTTCAAATCGGTGGCGATCGAGACGGATGCCTATACGGCCTGGCTCGGCGCGCATCAGGGCGCTGACGGCGCGATTCTGATCCTCGGCACGGGCTCGTGCGGCCTTGCCGTGGTCGGTGGGCGGCAATTTTATGTGAGCGGCTACGGTGCGGAGGTTTCCGACGAGGCAAGCGGCCAGTGGGTCGGACGGCAGGCGATCCGGCGTGCGCTCTGGGCGCATGACGGGCGCGCCGCCGTGACCCCGCTCGCGCAGGCGATACTCTTACGCTTCAAGGAAAGCACGGAGGCGATCATCGATTTTGCCACAACCGCGCGGCCCGCCGATTACGGGCGCATCGTTCCGCTCGTGCTGGAATACGCGACAAAGGGCGATCCGCTCGGCGTCGCGCTCATCAGCGAGGCGGCGGCCGACGCGGTCAGGATCATCGAGCGGCTGGTGGAGGTCGGTGCGCCTTCCGTCTGTCTGATCGGCGGGTTCGCGGAGCCGCTCGCCCGATGGCTGCCGGAGACGGTGCGCGCGCATCTCTCAAAGCCGAAGGCCGACGCGCTTGAAGGTGCGATCCTGATGGCGCGGCGTGCTGCGGAAGCGGCCGGAGACGCGTCCACGCGGCAGGGGATCGGCGCGTGACGGCGTTCGCCCTTGTCGGTGCCCGCATCTTCGACGGCGCGCAGATGCGCGACGGATGCGCGGTCGTGGTCGACGGCGGACACGTGCGCGAGATCTGCGAGATTGAGAAACTGCCTGCCGGGATCGAGCGGCGCGAGATCGCCGGCACGCTCGCGCCGGGCTTCATCGACGTGCAGGTGAATGGCGGCGGCGGCGTGCTCTTCAACGACCAGCCCACGGTGGAAGGCATTCGCACCATCGGCGCCGCGCATCGGCGCTTCGGCACGACCGGGTTCCTGCCGACGCTGATCAGCGACACGCGCGAGAGGATGGCGGCGGCGATCGAAGCCGTGCGCGCCGGGATCGCGGCGGGCGTTCCGGGCCTGCTCGGCATCCATATCGAGGGGCCGTTCCTCAATCCCGCGCGGAAGGGCGTGCACGACCCGAAGTTCATGCGGCCGATCGAGGACGAGGATATCCGCATCATGACCTCGCTCGGCGTCGGTCGCACGCTCGTGACGCTGGCGCCGGAGATGGTGCCGATGCAGGCGATCGCACGGCTCAGCGAGGCGGGCGTCATCGTCTCCGCCGGGCATACGGAGGCGGATTTCGAGACATTGCAGGAGGCGCACCGGAACGGCCTTCGCGGCTACACGCATCTTTACAACGCCATGCCGCCGCTTCAGGGCCGCGTGCCCGGCCCGGTCGGCGCGGCGCTCGACGACGGCGAGACCTGGTGCGGGATCATTGCCGACCTGCACCATGTGTCGGCGTCGGCGCTCCGAATCGCGCTTCGTGCGAAGGGCGCGGAGCGCTTCATGCTCATCACCGACGCGATGTCGACCGTCGGCACCGACATCACATCCTTCGATCTGCAAGGCCGCACGATCCTGCGCGCGGGCGGACGGCTGACGACCGAAGACGGCACGCTTGCCGGCTCCGATCTCGACATGGCGACGGCCGTCCGGAACACCGTGGCGCATCTCGGCGTCGACGTTCCCGCCGCGCTGCGCATGGCGTCGCTGGTGCCGGCGACGTTTCTTAGGCTGGAGGGCGCGCTCGGAAGGATCGCCCCCGGCCATTGCGCGAGCTTCGTCCTGATGGACGACTCGCTGAGCGTTCGCGCCACCTCGATCGATGGGGAGGAGCAGCCGACGTAGCCCGCGATGGATGTCCACCCGCTGTCGTCAGGCCCGGCAATGACGACAAGTAGAGTGAGGCCGGTTTGCGCCCCTCTGATATGCCCTACCGAAACGCCGGCTCGTCGAAGCCGCGGAGCTTTCTGGAATGAAGCCGGTCGACGCCCTGCTCGCGCAAGAGCCGCATCGTCTCAAGCCCCACCTTCAGATGCTGGCTGACGCGCTCGCGATAAAACGCGTTGGCCATGCCGGAGAGCTTCAGTTCGCCGTGCAGCGGCTTGTCGGAGACGCAGAGGAGCGTTCCGTAGGGCACGCGGAAGCGCAGCCCGTTCGACGCCACGGTCGCCGATTCCATGTCGATGGCGATGGCGCGTGAGAGGTTCAGCCGGCTGAAGAGCTCGTCGAAGCGAAGCTCCCAGTTGCGGTTGTCGGTGGTGGCGACGGTGCCGGTCCGAAGCCGCGTCTTCAGATCCTGGTCGCGCAGCCCGGTGACGGTCGCGGTGGCCTGCTGCAGCGCTACCTGCACCTCGGCGATCGGCGGCACCGGCACCCAGCCCGGCAGGTCCTGGTCGAGCACGTGGTCGTCGCGCACATAGCCGTGCGCCAGCACGTAGTCGCCGAGAAGCTGGCTGCGCCGCAAGCCGGCGCAATGGCCGAGCATCAGCCAGCAATCGGGGCGCAGCACCGCGATATGGTCGGTGATCGTCTTCGCGTTCGACGGGCCGACGCCGATATTGACCAGCGTGATGCCGTCGCCGTTGTCGCGCTTCAGATGATAGGCCGGCATCTGCGGGAGGTAGCGCGGCGACTTCGGCTCCGGTCCGCCGGAGGCGCGCGGCGTGGCGGGGAAGATCAGGTTCCCCGGCGCGACGAAGCCGGTATAGCCGTCCTTGCCGACCTGCTCGCGGCCGAACTCCACGAACTCGTCGACGTAGCGCTGGTAGTTGGTGAGGAGCACGAAGTTCTGGAAATGCTCCGGTGACGTGCCGCTGTAATGCTGGAGCCGCGCCAGCGAATAATCGACGCGCTCGGCGGTGAAGAGGGCGAGCGGACGCGGCTCGCCCGGCGCCGCCACGAACGTGCCGTTGGCGATGGAATTGTCGGTGGCGGAGAGGTCGGGCAGCGCGAAATGTGTCTGCAAGGCGCGCAGGTCAGCCTCGGTGATGTCGGTGACGCTTTCCTCGATCACGAAGGGGAGCGGGATCGGCCTCTTGCTCACCCCGACATGCACCGGCACTTCGTGGTGCTTCAGGAGATAGCTGATCTGCTCTTCGTAATAGCGGGCGAAGAGGTCGGGGCGGGTGAGCGTGGTGCCGTAGATGCCCGCTTCAAGCAGCACGCCCCAGGAGAGCCGCGCGTCGATATGCAGGTCGGAGCGCTTGATGGGCACGACCAGGTAGGGATAGTTGGCGTCGATCTTTTGCGCCTTCACGCCGTGGGCGGCGGAAGCGAAGGTGGAGCGGATCAGCGCGACGTTCTTCTCGTAGATATCCGTGATGCGCGCGACGGCGGCCTTGGCGTCGTCGAAGGCGACGAGATCGTGCGCGAAATCTCCGGCGAGCGGTTCCTTTGATGTCTGGTGGCGGTTCATGGCGCGTCCGGTCAGCCGCCGCGAAGCAGCGTCGCCGGACCTTGCACGAATCCGCGCCGGAGAAAAGCCGGCGGCCGTCCTCTGGCGGCTGTGGAAAAATGCATGCCGGCGCGTGGGGCGCGCCGGCATGCATAGGGCGTCAGGCGCGGATTATTTGTAGTCGGCCGCGTTGTCCTTGGTGACGAGCACCGTGCCGGTGTCGATGATCGGATCGATCGTCTCCCCGTGCTTGACCTTCAGCGCGTTCTCTACGCCGAGCGCGCCCATGTTGTGCGGGTTCTGCGCGACCGTCGCGGCCATCGTGCCGTCGAGGACCGCCTGCGCGGCGTTCGGGTTGGCGTCGAAGCCGACGACGACGATCTTACCCGTCATACCGGCCGACTCGATCGCCTGCACGGCGCCGAGCGCCATGTTGTCGTTCGATGCGAAGACGGCCTTCAGGTCCGGGTTGCCGGTCAGGATGTTCTCCATGGCGGTCTGCGCCTTGGCGGTATCCCAGTCGGCAGGCTGCTCGGCAACGACGTTCAGGCCGCAGGCGGAGAGCCCGTCATGGGCGCCCTTGGCGCGTGCCTGGCCGGTCGACTGCGTGATGATGCCCTGCAGGATCGCGACGTTGCTGCCCTTGTCGACGGTCTTGCAGATGTAGTCGGCGGCGAGCGCGGCGCCGACCTCGTTGTTGGTGCCGATGAAGGTCACGCCGTCGTTGATGCCCTTGGTATCGATGAAGACGACGCCGACGCCCTGCTTGCGCGCTTCCTCGATGACCGGCGCGAGCGCGTTCGGGTCGGTCGGCGCTATGGCGAGGCCGTCGATGTTCTTGGCGAGTTGGTCCTCCACCAGGGCGATCTGGCCCTGGATGTCGCTCTCCTGCGGCGGCGCTACGACGACGATGTCGACGCCCATCTCTTTCGCCTTCTCGCGCGCGCCTTCTTCGACGGCGGCCCAGAAGGGGTTGCCGGCGCCGGGGCCCTTCATCGCTACCACGACGGTCTCGGCATGCGCGAACGCGGTCGACAGCATCAGCGCCGCCGCGAGGGTGAGTACTCTCTTCATTGCTTCCTCCTTGGATATTCCAGTCACGGTCTCCGCGTTCGATAGCGGCACCCGGTGGCGGAGACATCCGCCGGATGCAGTCCCCCAAGCTCTATTTGCGCACCGCCGCTCGCCGCCTCAGCACGTCGATATAGACGGCAAGGATGATGATCAGCCCGATCAGTAGCTGCTGCCAGAAAACGCTGACATTCATGAGGTTCAGCCCGTTCCTGAGCAGCCCCATGATGAGCACGCCGGCGAAGACGCCGAGCACCGTGCCGCGCCCGCCGAAGAAGCTCGCTCCGCCGATGATGACGGCCGCGATCGCATCAAGCTCGGCGCCGATGCCGGCATTGGGAAAGCCGGAATTCGTGCGCCCTGCAAGAAGCAGCGCAGCGAGGCCGGCGAAAAAGCCGGAGAGCGCGTAGACCAGCACCAGGATGCCGTCGACCGAGATGCCGCTGACGCGCGCCGCCTGCGGGTTTCCACCGACCGCCACGACGTGGCGGCCGACATTGGTCTTGCGCAGGAAGAACGCGACGCTGCCATAGACGACGAGGAGCACGAGCGCGCTGACGGGAATCGCGCCGAACTGACCGAGAAACGGGACCGGAATCTGCGCCGAGCCGAGGAATTTTATCGGCTCGGAGAGCCCGGAGATCGGTCGTCCGCCGGAGATGAGGTTGGTCAGGCCGCGGGCGACGTTCAGCGTGCCGAGCGTCATGATGAACGGGTGGGGAAGGCGCAGGAGCGTGAGCCCCAGTCCGTTGATGACGCCCATCGCAAGACCGACCAGCGGCCCGAGCAGGATCACGATCGGCCACGGCCAGCCGGCGACGTCGGCCATCGTCAGCGACATCATCGCAAGCGCCATGACCGATCCGACGGAAAGGTCGATGCCGGCGGTCACGATGACCAGGAACATGCCGATGGAAAGCAGCGCGTTCATCGCGATCTGCTTCAGGATGTTCGTTATGTTGCGTGCCGACAGGAAGTATTCCGGCTGCAGCGCATAGAGGAGCAGCATCATCGCGATGACGACGAGCAGGATGCCGTAGCGCTCGAGGAAGCGGGCGAGGTTGTTCTGCCGGGCCGTGATTTCGGTCGCGGCCATCTCAGTTGACCCGGTCGTGGGCGAGCGACTCGGTGTGGCCCTTGGTGCCCATGATCCAACCGATGACTTCGTTGCGGTTGGTATCGCGAATCGGCGCATCGGCGAAATTGCGTCCGTGGAAGAGCGCCATCACGCGGTCGCAGACGTAGAACACGTCGTCCATGCGGTGGCTGATGAGGATCACGCCGACGCCGTGCTCCTTGAGGCGCTTGATGAGGTCGAGCACCTTGCCGACCTCCTTCACCGCCAGCGCGGCGGTGGGCTCGTCCATGATGACGACACGTGCGTCGAAGGCGGTGGCGCGGGCGATGGCGACCGCTTGCTGTTGTCCGCCCGACAGCTCCTCCACGTTCTGGTCGACGGACTTCACCTCGATGTGCAGGCGGTCGAGATGCTCGCTCGCCATGGCGCGGCTCTTCTTCGCGTCGAGGATGGTCATGCCGGCCATTTTCGAGCCGGGCTCGCGGCCGAGATAGATGTTCTCGTGGATCGGCATGTTCCCGGCGAGCGCCAGGTCCTGGTAGACCATCTCGATACCGATGGCGCGCGCGTCGCGTGGGCTGCCGAAACGCACCGGTCGGTCGTCGAAGACGATCTGGCCCTCGCTCGGCACGTAGAGACCGGAGAGGATCTTCATCAAGGTGGACTTGCCGGCGCCGTTGTCGCCGACGACACCCAGCACCTCACCGCGTTGCAGCTCGAAATTCACATCCGCGAGCGCGGTGATCGACCCAAAATATTTCGATATGCCGCGCGCCTCCAAAAGCGGCGCGGACTGCGGACCATTGGCGGAAGCAGCCATGGATCCTCCTCCCATCGGCCGCCAATTTTCGGAATAGGCGAGCCAAAATTATTTTATGTTGGAATTTTTATTCCATTTCGTGCAGCATCCGTCAAGCACGAAAAATAAGACGCGGGAGGGACGCGGTTTGCCGATAGAAGCGGAGATTCCGCGCGATTTTCCGGGACTGCGGGCGGAAATCGTCTCACGCCGCGAGCGCCTGCCGAAGCGTCTGGCGCAGGTGGCAACCTTCGCCGTGGGGCATCCCGACGAGATCGCGTTCGGCACCGCCGCGTCGATCGCGGCCAAGGCGGAGGTGCAGCCGTCGACGCTGGTGCGCTTCTCGCAGGCCATGGGCTATCAGGGCTTCTCCGACCTGCAGGCGGTGTTCCGCCAGCACTTCCGCGAACGCGTGCCGGACTACGAGACGCGGCTTCAGGCGCTCTCCGGCACCGGCTCCGATTCCAAGCTCGCCGCGCTCTTCGAGAACTTCTGCGACGCGGGGGAACGCTCGATCGCCGCGTTTCGCCGCAGCCTCGATCTTGCGACGCTCGAAACGGCGGTGGAGACGCTGTCGCGCGCCGACGCGATCTATCTGATCGGGCTGCGCCGCTCCTTTCCGGTCGTCGGGTACATGGCCTATGCCTTCGGCAAGCTCGGCATCCGGAACGTGCTCATCGATTCCGTCGGGGGGCTTGCGACCGAGGAGATCAGCTTCGCCACCGACGCCGATGCCGTTTTCGGAATCAGCTTCGCGCCCTATGCGAGCGAGACGGTGACGCTTGCCGGGACGGCGGCGGAACGCGGCGTGCCGCTGGTCGCCATCACCGACAGCCCGTTCAGTCCATTGGCCAAGAACGCGGCCGTGTGGTTCGAGATCGTGGAAGCGGACGTGGAGGGCTTCCGCTCGCTATCGGCGAGCTTCGCTCTGGCGATGACGCTCACTGTCGCCGTGGCGGAAAGCCGGCGGGGCGGGTGAGGGATTGTGACTCCGCTTTCATCTTCTGTTGTCGTCATTGCCGGGCTTGACCCGGCAATCCATTCCCGAGCCGTTCCGCTGCTCAACCGTTCGGGAATGGATGCCCGGGTCAAGTCCGGGCATGACGACGGAGGAAGTGGAGGCCGCAGCCAACTCCCCTCAATCCACCTTCACCGCGACCGGCTTGCCGGTCTCGCGCGACTTCGACGCCGCGTCGGCGAGACGCTGCGCCTGCAATCCGTCGCGACCGGAGGGCGAGGGCGCCTTCCCCTTCGTCACCGCCGCGATGAAGGCGGCAAGCTCGCGCCGATACGCCTCCGCGTAGCGCTCCAGGAAGAAATGCTGCGCCGGGTCCTTGGCAAAGCCGCCGGCGCCGGCGATCTCCACCGTCGATTCCAGGATGTTGTCGGCGCGCGCCATGCCGGTCGAGCCGTGCACCTCGATCCGCTGGTCGTAGCCATAGGTGGCGCGGCGCGAGTTGGAGATCTGCGCAAGCTTTCCCGACGCGGTCTTCATGATGACGACGGCCGTGTCGACGTCGCCGGCCTTGCCGATCGCCGCATCGACGAGCGAGGAGCCATAGGCGGTCACTTCCACCGGCTCGTCGGCGAGCATGAAGCGGGCGATATCGAAATCGTGGATCATCATGTCGCGATAGAGCCCGCCGGAGCGCTCGATATAGGAGATTGGGGGCGGCCCGGGATCGCGCGAGAAGACGGTGACGATCTCCACCTTGCCGATGGCGCCCTTGGCGATCCGCTCCTTGAGCGCCGCGAAATTCGGGTCGAAGCGGCGGTTGAAGCCGATCATCAGCGGCGTACCGGCCGCTTCCACGAGCTTAATGCAGCGCTCGACCCGTTTCGACACAAGTGCGACGGGCTTTTCGCAGAACACCGCCTTGCCGGCCCTGGCGCCGGCTTCGATCAGGTCGGCATGGGTGTCGGTAGGCGTGCCGATCAGAATCGCGTCGATGTCGCCGGCCGCGACGATCGCCTTGGCGTCGCGCACTTGCGCGCCTGTCGCCTTGGCGAGCTTGCGGGCCGCTTTCGTGTCGACGTCGGCGAGCGCCACCAGCGTCGCATCGGGCGACGCCGCGATGTTCGTCCCGTGAATTTGTCCGATGCGCCCGGCGCCGAGAAGGCCGAAACGGAGCATGCTATTCCCCCCTCGCTGGCCGGACGCTTCGGATTGGTCCGGTCCCTGATCCGCATGATAGTTTCCGGCATACACGAAGACCAACAACAAGGAAGGGAGGAATGGCTCAAAGCGACGCAGACACGCTTGCACTCGATCTGATCGCCATCGGACGCGCATCCGTCGACCTTTACGGGCAGCAGATCGGGTCGCGGCTGGAGGACGTGGCGAGCTTCGCGAAGTCGGTCGGCGGCTCGCCGTCGAATATCGCCATCGGTTCGGCTCGGCTCGGCCTGAAGGCGGGGCTGATCACGGCCGTGGGCGATGAGCAGTTCGGCCGCTTCATCCGCGAGCAATTCGAGCGCGAAGGGGTTTCGCTCAAAGGCGTGAAGATCGATCCCACGCGACTGACGGCGCTCGCCATCCTTTCCGTGGAGGACGACCGCACCTTCCCGCTCCTCTTCTACCGCGAGAACTGCGCCGACATGGGGCTCACCGAAGCCGACATCGACGAGCGCTTCATCCTTTCCGCCGGCGCGGTCGTCGTAACCGGCACGCATTTCTCGCAGGCCGGTCCCGCGGCGGCGCAGAAAAAGGCGATGCGGATCGCACGGTCGGCCGGGCGCCGCGTGGCCTTCGACATCGACTACCGGCCGAATCTCTGGGGTCTTGCCGGGCATGCTGCGGGGGAGAACCGCTACATTCCCTCGCACCGGGTCTCGGAGCACCTGCAGGAGGTGCTTCCCGACTGCGACCTGATCGTGGGGACGGAGGAGGAAATCCACATCGCAGCCGGCGAGGAGGAGGACCTTGCAGCGCTGCGGAAAATCCGCTCCCTCTCCAATGCGACGATCGTCCTGAAGCGCGGCCCGATGGGCTGCGTCGTCTTCCCCGGCGACATCCCCGATACGATCGAAGGCGGCATCGTCGGGCGCGGCTTTCCGATCGAGGTCTATAACGTTCTCGGCGCGGGCGACGCCTTCATGGGCGGCTTCCTGCGCGGCTGGCTCAAAGGCGAGCCGATCGAGACCTGCGCTACCTGGGCGAATGCCTGCGGCGCCTTCGCGGTGTCGCGGCTCCTCTGCTCGCCGGAATATCCGACCTTTGACGAGTTGCAGACGTTTCTGGCAAAGGGCAGCCCGCAGCGCGCGCTTCGCCACGACGAAGGCCTTAATCACATCCATTGGGCGACGACGCGGCGCAAGGAGCCGGAGACGATCTTCGCGCTCGCCATCGATCATCGCGCGCAACTGGAGAAGATCGCCGACGACGTTGGCGCATCGCGCGACAAGATCGCCGCCTTCAAGCGTCTCGCCGTGAAGGCCGCCGCGAAGGTCGCCGCCGCAAAGTCGGGAACTGTCCGGCCTGGCTTCGGCATGCTCCTCGACGAGACCTATGGCCGCGCGGCGCTCTTCGATGCGGCGAAGCTGCCGTTCTGGATTGGCCGACCGGTGGAGGAGCCGGGCTCGCGTCCGCTGCGGTTTGAGGGGGGATCCGACATCGGATCCCGTCTCGTCGAATGGCCGACGGCGCATACGATCAAGTGCCTCTGCTTCTATCATCCGGACGACGCGGCGGCGCTGAAGGAGGAGCAGCTGCGGACGCTTCGCGGACTCTACGACGCGGCGCGGCGGCTGAACCGCGAGCTCATGATCGAGCTGATCGCGAGCCGGCACGGATCCGTCGACGCCGATACCGCGGCGCGTTCGCTCGGCGATCTTTATGCCGCCGGCATCAAGCCGGACTGGTGGAAGCTCGAACCGCAGGAGTCGCGCGAGGGTTGGGCCGCGATCGGCGAGGTGATCGCAAAAGAAGATTCCTGGTGCCGAGGGGTCCTGCTTCTCGGTCTGGAAGCGCCGGAAGCGGAGCTTGAGCGCGCCTTCCGCACTGCCTCCGAGGCGCCGGTCGTGCGCGGTTTCGCGGTCGGCCGCACCGTCTTCGCCGAGCCGGCGAAGGCGTGGCTCGGCGGAGCCATTGACGACGAGGCGGCGACGGGGGAAATGGCGGAGCGGTTCGGGCGGCTGGTGCGGCTATTTGAGGCTGCGCGCTCGGTTCGCGCGGCCTAAAGGGGGCGGCAATGACAAATCTGAAGATCAGGCCGAGCGAGCCCGATTCGAAAAGTCGCGTGATCCATGTCACGCCGGCGCGCGCCGGCTGGCACTATGTGGGCTTCGATCTCTGCCGCTTGAAAGCCGGCGAGAGCGCGCGCGCGCAGACCAAGGAGCGCGAGGTCTGCCTCGTTCTCGTCTCCGGCAAAGCGGCGGTCGGGGCGGACGGGCAGTATTTCGGCGTGATCGGCGAGCGGATGAATCCATTCGAGGGAAAGCCGTGGTCGGTCTACGTGCCGGCCGGTGGGGAATGGCTGGTGACGGCGGCGACCGACGTAGAGCTTGCGATCTGCTCCGCGCCCGGCGAGCCGGGCCGTGAGCCGTCGCGCGCCATCCCGCCCGACGGCCTGCATCAGGAAACGCGCGGCAAGGGCTCGAACGTCCGCCACGTGACCAACATCCTGCCGGAATGGGAGCCGGCGGAGAGCCTGCTCGTCGTGGAGGTCATCACGCCCGGCGGCAACACCTCCTCCTATCCGCCGCACAAGCACGACACCAACAACCTGCCGATCGAATCGCTGCTTGAGGAGGTCTACTACCACCGCATCAACCCGCCGCAGGGATACGCTTTCCAGCGCGTCTACACGGACGCCGACAGAAATGGCGACCGCTCGCTCGACGAGACGATGACGGTGGAAGACGGGGACGTGACGCTGGTGCCGCGCGGCTATCATCCGTGCGCGACGCTGCACGGCTACGACCTTTACTATCTGAACGTGATGGCCGGTCCGGTCAGGACCTGGAAGTTCCACAACGAGCGGGCGCACGAGTGGCTGTTGAAGGGGTGATTGTATATACAATATACTTGACTGACGCGCGAAAAACCCTATGTGATGGACCTTGTCTTCGATCCGGCCAAGGACCGGACCAACCAGTCCAAGCACGGCGTCTCTCTTAAGCGGGCAAAGGACATCGATATTGTCGCCGTTGTCGCGGACAACCGGTTTGACTATGGCGAGCGGCGTTATCGGGCCTTCGGTTATGTCGATGGCATCGCGCACTGCCTCGTCTTTTCGACGCGTGGCGACACGGTACGGGCGATAAGCCTTCGCCGTGCGCACCTAAAGGAGATGCGGCGCTATGCCCGCAAGAAGGAAGAGTAGAGCCGAGGGTTTCGAGGAAGAGAATCCGGAATGGACCGAGGAGGACTTTTCTCGCGCCCGGCCCGCGCATGAAATTCTCCCTCCCGATGTCCTGTCGGTTTTCAAGAAGACGCGCGGGCCCCAGAGGGCTTCGAAGAAAGTACCCGTATCGATCAGGCTGAGCGCGGAGGTCGTGGAACACTTCCGCGAGTTAGGACCTGGCTGGCAGCGCCGGATCGACGAAGTTCTGAAAAAGGCGATTGCACGGAGTTGGTGAGCGGGCGGTCACGCCGCGGCGAACGTCTTCAGAAGCAGCTCCACGAAACCTTTCGCGTCTGCGTCGAAGGCGACGTCGCATTGCGGCTTGCCGTGCCCACGAAAATGCGTGTCGATCACCGTGCGGCCGACGGTGAGCGCGCCCGTCGTCTCCACCGCGACGTGGTAGCGGCGGGTCGTGATCAATGACGGCTCGATCAGGAAGCCGACGCAGAGCGCATCGTGAACGGGCGTCGCATGCGGAACCTTCATCGGCTGCGACTTGTCGTGCGCCACGATGCGCTGTCCGGTCAGCTGGGCGGCGGCGCGTCCGGCCGGCGTGCCGAGCGCTTCGAGCCTGTCGCAGTCGTCGCGCGTGACGAGCGCGCGATGCGTCGCGTCGAGCGGCAACAGCGTGATCTTGCGGAAACCTGCGGCGAAGACGCAGGCCGCGGCCTCCGGATCGCCCCAGATGTTGAATTCCGCCGAAGGCGTGACATTGCCGATTTCGTGTCCGCCGCCCATGATCACCACCTCCGGCACGCGATCGATGAGCTTCGGATAAAGCGCCAGCGTGGCGGCGATGTTGGTGAGCGGCGCGACCGGGACAAGCGTGATCTCGTCCGTCGTGTTGCGGTAGGTCTCGATCAGGAATTCGACGGCGCCCTGGTCCGCCTTGGCGCGTTTTGTTTCCGGAAGCGGCAGCGTCTTGCCGTGGATCTTTCCGGCACGGTCGTCGACGGAACGCGGGATCGGGAAATCGGCGCGGACGAGCGGCCGCGAAAGCCCTTCGTAGACGGGGATGTCGCTGCGGCCGATGTGATCGAGCACGCGCAGCGTGTTGTCGGTGCAGTGCTCGACCTCCACGTTGCCGTTGACGGTCGTGCAGGCGACGAGATCGAGCGCCGGATTGAGCGCCGCGAGCATGATCGCGACGGCGTCGTCGGTGCCGGTGTCGACGTCCAAAATGAGCTTCCTGCGCGCCATCTTGCTTTCAGCCTTGCCGTTTCACTAGGGTCGCGTGCGCTCCGGCACGGGCCGGGCGCCGAGCCGTAGCATGAGAACGCGGCGCGTTGGGAGGAGCGAAGACATGGCGAAACAGTTTTCCGGCAAGGTCGCGATTGTCACCGGCGGCACGCAGGGGCTCGGCGAGGCGATCGCACGGCTTCTCGCCGAGCGCGGTGCGGCCGGCCTCGTCGTCGTCGGGCGCGACAAGAAGCGCGGCAAGGCGGTCGCCGCGGACCTGACCAGGAAGGGCTGCGAAACCGTCTTCGTCGCGGCCGACCTCGCCGATCTCCCCTCGGTGCGAAAGATCGTGCCGGCGGCGAAGAAGGCTTTCGGGCGCGTCGACATTCTCGTCAATGCCGCGGGCATTTCCGATCGTGGAACCATCCTCGACACGAGCCCGGAGCTTTTCGACGCGATGTTCGCGGTGAACGTGCGCGCGCCTTTCTTCCTGATGCAGGATGCCGCGAAGCTCATGGTCGCGAAGAAGATCAAGGGCGCCATGGTCAACATCCTGTCGATGTCGGGTCACGGCGGCCAGCCGTTCATCAGCGCATATTGCGGATCGAAGGGCGCGCTCGCGACGCTCACCAAGAACGCCGCCTTCTCGCTGATGCGCAACAATATCCGCATCAATGGCCTGAATATCGGCTGGATGGATACCCCCGGCGAGGATCGCATCCAGAAGCTCTATCACGGGGCGTCGGACGGCTGGCTGAAGAAGGCGGAGGCGGACGCGCCGTTCAAGCGGCTCCTGAAGCCGACGGAAGTGGCGCGTGCCGTCGCGTTCCTTGTAAGCGAGGAGTCCGGCATGATGACCGGTTCGATCGTCGACCTCGATCAGCAGGTGCTCGGCTCAGCGGAGTCGTCGGTGTGGCCTTCGAAGGCGATGACGGTGTGATCGCGGCCCGGAGGCGAAAGGGCGAAATGAAAAAGGCCCGCTCGCGCGGACCTCGTTTCATTCCGGTCCCGTTGCTCAGGACTGATTGAGCGCCAGCTGGGTAACGTGAGCGGAGGGGCCGCCGGGCGACACCTTGTCGGTTACGGTGATGGCGAGTTGCCCGTTGCCGTCGTTGCGGATCGTCATCGTCGCCTTGGTGTCGCCGTTGACGGGCTTCGGCCAGGTGATGGTCAGCACGACCGAGTCGCCGCTGCGCTTTCCGGAAAGCCGGGCCGGGCCGATTGCCGAGCCCTCATAGACGCCGGTGTAGCGGCCGGAGGCTGCGTCGTAGCGGATGTCGGCGTGGATGTTGCGCGAGAAGATGAACGCGCCGCACTTGCCGCTCATCGAAACGCCGGTATGCGACGGTTGGCCGGTCAGGGTGCAGGTCACCTGGTTGGGGCGTTCCGCAGCGTTGCGCTGCACGAGGCCGCTGCCGGAGAAAGAGCCCTCAAAGCGGCTCAGATAGTCCCATTCGGCGGCATTACTGGGAACCGCCATGGACATTGTCGCGACGGCAAGAACGATGGCCGCAAGTCGCGGCGTGGGAAAGCGCATATCTTACTCCTCAGATTCCTCGCGAGGTAAACGCCGGAATCGCAGTAGCGATCCCGTTCGCAGATTGCGTCGTCGCAAGGATGTGTTTCCGCGCCCCCCGGCTAACGCGGTGTAGAGTCGACTGACGTGACGGCATCGGGCCGGCAATGCGGCAAGATAGCGGCACTTCGCTTCAACGGGGCCGCTTCTGCGAACGTGGTTTCCAAACTTCGTGCAGGTGTCGGCCCCTGGGCCGCACCACCTAGCGCTGAAGCGCAGCTCGAATCGCCGCGTTTCCGCGCTTGACGGCATCGTCGAGCGCCTGGCGCGCGCTCTTCTGGCCGATCAGAAGCGCTTCGATCTCCTCGTTCTCGATGTCGCGCAGTTCCGGAAGGTTAACGGCGCGCACGCCGCGCGAGTTCTCAGTCGGCGGCTTGCCGATCATCTGCAGGATCGGCTGCTCGCGGCCGGGGTTCCGGTCATAGAAGCCGGAGCGTTTGGTCGCCTCGTAGGCCGCCATGGTCACCGGCAGGTAGCCGGAAACCTGGTGCAGACGCGACTGGATATCGATCTGCGAGAGAAACGCGAAGAACGCGGCAACGCCGACATAGTCGCTTGCCGGATGTCCGGCGAAGACCCAGAGGCTGGCGCCGCCGGGGATGGTGTTCTGCGGCGCGCCGGGCGCGGAGGGATCATAGGGAAGGGGGCCCGTCCCAAAGTCGATTCCCGATTGCACGATGTCGCCGAGCCCGGCGGAGGAATCGGTCAGCATCGCGCATTCGCCGGAAAGGAAGAGCTGTTTTGCTTCCGACGTGCGCCCGGCGTAGCGGAACACGTCCTCTGCCGCGAGCCGCGCCAAGTCCTGGAAATGCCGCACAAAGATAGGCGCGTTGATCTCCAGCTCGATGTCGGAGCCGGCGAGCCCGTTCTCCTCGGTGGCGTAGGGGACGTCGTTCCACGCGGCGAAATTCTCCAGGTGGATCCAGGTTGGCCACGCGGTGGTGTAGCCGCACGAGGCGGCGCGCCTTCGCACGATCTGCCGTGCCGCCGCCCACACCTCCGGCCAAGTGCGCGGCGGATGCTCGACGTCGAGGCCGGCGCGCCGGTAGATGCTCTTGTTGATGAAGAGGATCGGCGAGGAGGAGTTGAACGGGAAGGAGAGCATCTTCCCGTCCGGCTGCGAGTAATAGGAGACGATGCCGGGCAGGTACTGGCTCTTGTCGAAGGTATTCCCGCCTTTCTCCAGCACTTCGGCGACCGGCACGAAGGCTCCCTCGGCATGCATCATCACGCCGGTGCCGACGTCGAAGACCTGGATGATGTGGGGCTGTCGCCCGGCCGCGTAGGCGTCGAGCCCGGCGCGCAGCGTCTCCGGATAGGTTCCTTTGAAGACGGGCACGACCCGGTAATCGGCCTGGCTGGCGTTGAAATCGCGCGCCAGGTCCTGAACCACCCTGGCGTTGGCGCCGCTCAGGCCGAACCAGAACTCAAGCTCCGTGACGGCAAAGGCGCTAGACGCGGCGCCGAGCAGCGCGCCGAGGCCGAGGAAAGCCAGAATTGATACTCTCAAACGCCGTCTCGCCATAAGATTCACTTTAGGCTGCCGGGGCCGCAGCGTCCCGTGACAATTCTGTCCTTGAACTATGACAGTCGTGCGGTCCGCCATAGGCTGCCTGGTGGCAGGATTTGCGGGCAGGGAGGCGTCCAAGGGTGATTACGGTCTTCGGTTCGATCAATCTCGACCTGATCGGCGGGGTCGACCGGCTGCCGGGTCCCGGCGAGACGGTGCCGGGCTCGGCCTTCGCGACAGCGCCCGGCGGTAAGGGCGCCAACCAGGCGCTCGCCGCCCGGCGTGCGGGCGCGCCGGTCAGGATGATCGGCGCGGTCGGAAAGGACGGCTTCGCAACGTCCGCGCTGGCGCTGCTCAGCTCCGGCGACGTCGATCTCGGCGGCGTCAGGACCGTCGAGGAGCCGACCGGCGTGGCGCTGATCCTGGTCGACAAGGCCGGCGAGAACGTCATCGTCGTGATCCCGGGTGCGAACGGCGCGGTCGGCGAGGCGGACGCCGCGACGCTCGCTTTTTCGCCGGGCGACGTCCTTTTGCTCCAGCTCGAAGTGCCGGTGGCAGGGATCGAAGCGGCGGCGCGGCGCGCGCGCGGGGCGGGCGCGCAAGTGCTCCTGAACTTCGCGCCGTTCCGCCCCGAGGCGCTCGATCTCGTGGCGCTCGCAACGCATCTCATCGTGAACGAGACGGAATGTGCGCTGGTGGCAAAGGCGCTCGGAATCGAGACGGGAGCGATCGAAGAGCTGGCGCTTGCGATGGCGCGACGACTTGCAACGACGGTGATTGTTACGCTCGGGCGCGAGGGCGTCGTCGCGGCGGAAGCAGGGAAGGGTGAGGGCACGCTTGCGAAGGCCGCCTCGCTTGCCGTTGAGGCGATCGACACAGTCGGCGCAGGCGATACGTTCTGCGGCTATCTCGCCGCCGCACTTTCAGAGGGAACGGGACTCGACGAGGCGCTTCAGGTGGCGTGTGCCGCCGGTGCGCTCGCGTGCACGCGGTCCGGCGCCCAGCCCTCGATCCCGCTCAGCGAAGACGTGGAGACGGCGCGGCGCAGCGGCTCCTGAGTTGTCCGATCCGTCCACAGGACCATGAAGACGAGAAGCGAGGCGATCATGACCAGGAACGCCTCCAGAAATCCGGTTATGTCCATAGCAGCCTCCATCGGGGCCGCCCCCATTCAGGGGGAGAATGCGGAAACGGCGAAAAGGCTCCTGGACCGGCGCGACGAGCGCTGTAACGCGCATCGGGGCGTCGGCGCGATCAGCCCGGCTTGAAGGGGAAGACGAGCGCGATCATCGGCACGCCGACCAGGACGACGAGGATGGAGAGCGGCAGGCCGAGCCGCCAATAATCGCCGAAGCGGTAGCCGCCCGGGCCCATCACCAGTGTGTTCGACTGGTGGCCGATCGGGGTCAGGAAGTCGGACGCGGCGCCGAGCGCCACCGCCATCAGGAAGGGATCTGGATTGTAACCGAGCCCGGCCGCGAATTGCGCCGCGATAGGCGCCATCACCAGCACTGTTGCCGCGTTGTTCAGAAACGGTGTCACCAGCATGCCGGCGATCAGAATGACGGCGAGCGCGCCGTGCGGCGGAAGCGGCGCGGCGACCGCGGAGAGCCAAGCGGCGAGGAGGTCGGTCGCGCCGGTCGTCTGCATTGCCTCGCTGACCGGGATGAGCGAGCCGATCAGGATCAGGAGCGGCCAGTCGATTGCCTCATACGCCTCGCGCAGGCTGATGGAGCGAACGAGAACCACGGCAAGCGCCGCACTGAAGAAGCCGAAAGCGACCGGCACGATCTGCAGCGCCACAAGCAGCATCGCGACGGCGAGGATGGCGATCGGAGCATAGCGCCAGCGATCGCGGCCGAGCCCGATATTCCGCCCGGCGAGCGGCAGGAGTCGCAATTCTCCGAACGCTTCCGCCATCTGCGTCAGGTTGCCCTGAACCACGACGACGTCGCCCGGCTGGAAGCGCGTCGTCCTAAGCCGTCGCGTCAGCCGCTCGCCGCTGCGGCTTACCGCGAGCACCGCGATCTGGAAGCGCTCCGCCAGCCGCGCCTGCGTCGGCGTGCGGTCGACGAGACTGGAATCGCGGGTGACCACGGCTTCCATGACGCCGAAATCCTCGGCGCTCGTGTCGGTCTCCGTCTCCTGTTCCTCGCCGCCGGAAAGCTTCAGCTTGCCTCCCGACACCACCTGTTCCAGGGCCGTTGGACTCGCCCTCCAGAAGCAGCGTGTCGTTGGCGAGCAGCGTCCAGTTGGGCGACGGGGTGAAGCGGCGGAAGCGCTCGCGGATGATCGTCACGACCTGCACCTCGCCCTCGGCGCGCTTCTCCAGGTCGGCGACCGTCTTGCCGACCAGCGGCGAGTCCTCCGGAACCTTCGCCTCCGTCGTATAGCTTTGGATGGAGAGCGCGGCGTCGAGCGAGGCCGCGCCCTTGCGGTCGGCCGGAAGCAGCTTGTAGCCGAAAGCGAGGAAGATCACGCCGATGACGGCGATCGACAGTCCCACCGGCATGAAATCGAACATGTGGAACGGCTCGCCGACCAGGTCCTCGCGAAGGCGCGAGACGATGACGTTGGGCGAGGTCCCGATCAGCGTCATCGTTCCGCCGAGCAGCGACCCGAACGCCATCGGCATGAGAAAATAGGAGGGCGACGTCTTCGTCCGCCGCGCCAGTTGGAAGGCGACCGGCATCAGCATGGCGAGCGCGCCGATGTTCTTCACGAAGCCGGCCATCAGCGTCACCGAGCCGACGAGAAGAACGATCACCTTGCGCGGCGAGGTGAGGTAAGGCCCGACCTTTTGAAGCACCGCCTCCACGATCCCTGAACGGGCCACGGCGGTGCTGACGATAAGCGCCGATCCGACGATGATGACGATGTCGTCGCCGAAGCCCTTGAAGGCTTCTCCCGCCGGCACGATGCCCACCACCACGGAGGCGAAGAGCGCCAGCATGCCGACCACGTCGTAGCGAAGACGGCCCCAGACGAAGAGGCCCATCATTCCGACGATCACCGCGAAGGCGAGGATCTGGGGAAGCGTCATCGAGAGACGTGTAAGTGCGGCGGCGGCGGCAGTCTACGCCTGCGCCGCTGTCGGCTCGGCTTCGGCGCCCGCTTCGGTCTCTGATTTGTCCGGCGCGGTGCGGCTTCGATGCGGCTCTGAGATCGCGCGCAGCTTCTCCGCGATCGCTTCCGGTCCTTCGATATGATTGGCGAGATCGCCAAGCGTGACGATGCCGATGGGCTTGCCGTCGTCGTCATGGACCGGCATGCGACGGAACTGCCGCTCGCGCATCGTGACGAACGCTGCCTCGATGGGATCGTCGGCCGCGCAGCCGATGACGTCGGGCGACATGACTTCCGCGACCGTCACATAGGAGGGGTTCTTCGCTTCCACGACGACGCGCACAAGAATGTCGCGATCCGTCAGGATACCGCGCACGCCGTCCGTCTCGCTTCCAACGAGGACCGCGCCCACGTCGAGCTCCGCCATCTGCGTGGCGGCCGCCTGCACGGTCGCCGACGGATCGACGAAATCGATGCCGCGCGTCATTACGTCCGCCACCTTCATCGACCGGTTTTCCCCCGATTGCCGCGCGCCGCCAGGACAAGAGGAAACGCCCTCCCGGCGGCACCGGTTCCCTCCGTCAGCCGAGTGGGACCGAGGCCGCCACAGGCGCAACCTAACGCCAGTCCGCCGGCCTCGCCAGGACAAGAATTGCCCTTAAGAGCCGCACAAGGGAAAAGCCGTGCTCCCCGCCGCCGCGGGCGAACCATCGCGCTGCCACAGGCCCAGGGTAGGGGCTTCCGCCCTAAGCCTTAAGAAGGTCTTCCAGATCCAGGCGCTTGGTGAACATCGCCAGCGATCCGTCGTCGTTTCGCGGCCATTCCTCCTTGGGCCGGTCGCGATAGAGCTCCACGCCGTTCTGGTCGGGATCGCGCAGGTAAAGCGCCTCGGAGACGCCATGGTCGCTGGCGCCATCGAGCGCGATGCCGGCTTTCGCGAGTCGCCTGAGCGCATCGGCAAGCGCGGCGCGGGTCGGGTAGAGGACGGCGGTATGGTAGAGCCCGGTCGTGCCGGGAGCGGGCGGCGAGCCGCCTTTGCTCTCCCACGTGTTCAGGCCGATATGGTGGTGATAGCCGCCTGCCGAGATGAAGGCGGCGCTTTCGCCGTGGCGCAGCTTCAGCTCGAAACCGAGCACGCCGCAATAGAACGCGAGCGCGCGGTCGAGATCGGCGACCTTGAGGTGAACGTGACCGATCCGCGTGCCGGGGTCGATCGGACGATCGAGCGCGGTCTCCGCGATGCGGGTCTGGGTGGGTTTGTCGAGCATCGCAGGAATGTATGCGCTGGCAAACGTCACCGCCAGTGGCGGTTACCTGGAGGGAACCGGGTTTCGCTAGCGGTGGGCGCCCTCGCGCGGCTTCGGTGCGATAGCGGGAAGCGCCGCTCCGGAGGCGTCGGCGAGAACGCCGGAGCGGACGCGATCGGCAACCGCGGCGACGGCCTCGTCGCCGATTCCTTCTTCCGCGAGGTCGGGTGCCGCATCGGCAATGTGCCGGCGCACCGCCGCGAAGTCGTCTTCCTCGGCGGGCCCGCCCGCGGCCATGCGCGCCGCGGCGAGGAACTGCAGCGCGACGATTTCGGAGACGGTGGTCAGAAGCGGGCGAAGCCGCCCGATCCTGGCCGGATCGAGCGCCGGCGCGCCGGCCTGTTCGCGGCATGTTGCGAGCAACGTCGCCGCCTTTGCAGCGGCTTCCTCGGGGCTCGCGCTCGCAGCGGTTTCCGCGAGCGTTGTCAGCGCCATTGCGATGAAATCGGCGGCCATCGCGACTGCGGTCATGTCCTGCGTGCCGGGCACCACCTCCTCGCTCTGCCACAGGACCATGCGGTCCTCCGAGACGCCATTTCCGGCGCGCTCCAGCAGGGCGCCGGCATGGCGCAGCAGGTCGAGGGCGGCGCCGATGCGAAAGACGACGCTGCTGTCGCCGTTCCCGCTGGCAGCCTCGCCCCCGGGCTCCGCGTCCTCGTGCAGGAGCATGCGAAGTGCGGTCGCGACCTCCGCCTGGCCGCGCTGCCGGTTGAGCCGGTGGACGCTCGGATGCAGCGCCACCATGGAATGGCCGCCGGCGCGGGTGAGAAACCCTGCACCGGCGATTGCGCCCGTCAGGATGCGTTCGGCTGAAAAGAGCGCGCCGATGGTCGTCGCCAGCGTCAGCTCGTTTCCCGAAAGGAGGGATGCGCGCTCGCGCGGATTGAGAGCGAACGGCCGCATGCCGGCCTGCCGCAGAGCGTCGCCCGCGGGGCGGAGGCGTCCCCGATCGAATATTTCGCCGGCCCCGGTCAAAGCCGCAAAGAGATGCGACAGCGCCATGCGATCGTCGGCGGATTCCGGCACGGCGGGGAGGAGATTGCGGTCGAGAAGGTCGGCAAGCGCCTCCACGACCTCCCAGCGGGCGCCCGACACGCCTTGTCCGAGCGCGGCGATCTTGAGCGCGACGAAAAGCCGGAGCTCGCCTTCCGGCAGGAGCTTGCCGCGCGCTTCGATCAGGTCGGCGACGGAAGGCGAGGCGCCGGCCATGTCGAGCGGCGGTACACTCCCGTTGCCGGAAAGGATCTCGGCGAGCGCGGCTCTGCCGGCTTCCACGTCGATGCGCGCGAAGGCGTCGACCTCCACGGCGTCGCCCGCGAGAATCGCATGCCAATCGGCGAGCGGCATCCTTCCGGGCCGAAGCACGATCCTGGCGGTCACGCCAATCCCCCAATCAATGTACGCTGCGCCGAACACCCGATGCGCACGCCAAGACGGGTCGGATGCGCAGGCGATCGGCGGTCGAGCCAAGCCCAGTCGAGCAGCACGATCTTCTCCTGCCCGGTCCGCCGCGCGCCATAACGCACGCCCGCGCGGCCAATGTCCACGCAAGTTGCCCGGTTTGGTTGACGGCGGGGCTCGCTGCGTCCCGGCGGCGTCCCTCCGGCGCGGCCTTAAGGTTATTCGGAGCGTGCGGTGAAGCGTGCGCGCATCGATGTCGCAGCGCCCGGAGCTAGCACGCGCAGGCCGTTCGCCTCCGGCGTCCCCGGCTTGGCGAACGCGTTGTTCGGGTTTGTCACCGGCTCGAAGCAGAAGATCGGGCAATCCTCGCCCAACGAATACATATGGAAGAAGCGCGTGCCGGAATCCGCCTCCACGTCGACTGCGACGCGACGGTCGTTCCAGACGATCTTGGCGCGGCCGTCCCATCCCGCGTAGCCGTTGTCGAAGAAGTCGTCTGGAAGCTTCCGCGCCGTGTTGAAGTTCCATTTTTCCGGCATCGGCGCGGGCTCGGTCGTCGTCGGAAAGTCCGGCGGCTGCTCCAACCACATGCCGGCGGCCTTGGCCTCGACCGTCACGCCGGGGGTGCGCACGAACCACGGATGGTGACCCATTCCGTAGGGGAAGGGCGTCGGGCCGAGGTGACGAATCGACAATTCCAGCTCGAGCGTCCCGCCGATCAGGCTGATGACCTGTGTCGCCTCGTAGTCGAACGGCGGGATCGCCTTGCTCCTGAGCCGCAGCACGACGCGCTTCGGCGTCTCCTCCACGATATCCCACGGCGAGGTCCAACCGTCGCCGTGCAGCGGAAACGGATCTTCCGGATCGTTCGGCTCGATCGGATAGAACTTTCCACCATAGGTGATTCCGCCACCGGAGATGCGGTTGAACCACGGCACCATGGGGCTTGAGGCAAGGGTGCGCGGGCTCTCCGACTCGCCCGTCCAGCGCCGCAGGATCGGAACGGTTCCGGAGCCGCTCTTGAAGTCGAAAGCGGCGAGCGACCCGCCGAGGCGCGGAACGATCTCGACCACGGCCTCGTCGGTCTCCATCGTGATACGCTCGGCCATTCTCTCCCCCTTTTTTCGGGTCTCTCTTGACGCAGGATTAGACGCTCGAATTAAATCACACTAATAGAGCAGGCGCATCGGGGAACGCGTTTCATCACCGGATTCGCCGCACGAAGCCGACGACGTCCCGCTGCCAACCAATCGATCCGGAAGGCCTGCGTATTCCGATCCGTAACAAGCAGGCGGCGGGCGGACGAGCCTGGGAGGAAAGATGCGTCTTATTCAATTCGTGGCTCCGGACGGAGCCCGCTGCGTTGCCGCGATCGTCGGCGAAGATCCGCCGCGCGTCGTGAAGGGCGCCACGAGCGTTCGCGATCTGGCGCTCGAAGCGCATCGCGCCAAGCGTTCGCTTGCCGCGACCGTTGAGACACACGGGCTCGGGGAGACGGTCGACTACGACAAGCTGATCGCGGAGAAGCGGCTGCTCCTGCCGCTCGACCACCCGGAGCCGTCGCGCGTCGTCGTGGCGCTCACCGGCCTGACGCATCTCGGCAGCGCGCAGTCGCGCGATTCCATGCACGCAAAGCTGCAGGGCGACGATTTGAGCGACTCCATGAAGATGTTCAAGCTCGGACTTGAGGGCGGCAAGCCTGCGAAGGGCAAGATCGGCGTGCAGCCGGAATGGGCCTACAAGGGCGATGCATCATGGCTCGTCGCGCCGGAGCGTCCGCTTGAGCTTCCCGGCTACGCCGAAGACGGCGGCGAGGAGGGCGAGGTCGTCGGCCTCTACGTCATCGGCGACGACGGCGCGGTGCTGCGCGCCGGCTTCGCGATCGGCAACGAATATTCCGACCATGTGATGGAGCGGCGGAACTACCTCTTTCTCGCGCATTCCAAGCTTCGCCAGTCCTCCTACGGGCCGGAGCTCTTCGTCGGAGAGCTTCCGGGAGAGGTGAAGGGCGCGATCCGCATCCTCCGGGACGGCAAGGAAGCGTGGCGCGGCGAGTTCCTCTCCGGCGAGGAGAACATGTGCCACTCGGTCGCCAATCTCGAGCAGCATCATTTCAAGTATCCCAACTTTCGGCGGCCGGGCGACGTACATGTCTACTATTACGGCGCGAGCGGGCTTTCCTGCACCGCCGGGTTTGCGACAAAGCCCGGCGATATCTTCGAGGTGGATGTGCCCGTCTTCGGCCGGCCGCTTCGCAATCCGCTTGTTGCGGGAGAGGCGCATAAGCCTATATCGGTCGCGACCCTCTGAACCACCCACCCGAAATTTTCCAAAGTCACGAGGCCCAGGTATGACCGATCTCCATCGCAATCTTGTTGCCGGCGAATGGATCGAAGGCGAGGACGCGACCGACGACATCAATCCGTCGAACACGGACGCGGTGGTCGGCCGCTATGCGCGCGGCTCCAAGGCGGACGCGGAGCGCGCCATCGCCGCGGCGAAGGCGGCCTTTCCGGCCTGGTCGCGCTCCGGCGTGCAGCAGCGCTACGAGATCCTGAAGAAGGCCTCCGACGAGATCCTCGCCCGCAAGGACGAACTCGGCATGCTGCTCTCGTCGGAAGAGGGAAAGACGCTCGCGGAGGGGATCGGCGAGACGGTTCGCGCCGGACAGATATTCGCCTTCTTCGCCGGTGAGGCGCTGCGGCTCGCCGGCGAGCTGGTGCCGAGCGTCAGGCCGGGCGTTGAGGTGACGATCGAGCGCGAACCGGTGGGGGTCGTCGGTCTGATCACGCCGTGGAACTTCCCGATCGCGATCCCAGCATGGAAGCTCGCGCCGGCGCTTGCCTTCGGAAACACGGTGGTGATGAAGCCGGCGGACCTGGTGCCCGGCTGCGCCTGGGCGCTCGCCGACATCCTCGACCGCGCCGGCCTGCCGAAGGGCGTGTTGAACCTCGTCATGGGGCGCGGGTCCGTCGTCGGACAGGCGATCCTCGACAATCCCGATGTGAACGCCATCTCCTTCACGGGATCGGTGGAGACCGGCAAGCGCGTGGCAGAGGCGTCGGTTCAGCATATGCGCCGCTTCCAGCTTGAGATGGGCGGCAAGAACCCGCTCGTCGTGCTCGACGACGCCGATCTGAAGAATGCGGTGGAGTGCGCCGCCAACGGCGCCTTCTTCTCCACCGGCCAGCGCTGCACGGCGTCCTCACGCCTGATCGTCACGCAAGGCATCCACGACAAGTTCGTCGATGCGCTGGTGGAGCGCATCAAGGGCTTGAACGTCGACGACGCGGTGAAGGAGGGGACGCATATCGGTCCGGTGGTCGACGCCAATCAATTGAAGCAGGACGAGGACTATATCGATATCGGCCGCAAGGAAGGCGCCAAGCTCGCCTGGGGCGGCGAGAGGCTGAACCGGGCGACGCCCGGCTTCTACCTGCAGCCGGCGCTCTTCACCGAGACGAAGAACGACATGCGCATCAATCGCGAGGAGATATTCGGCCCTGTCGCGACCGTCATTCGCGTCAAGGACTACGACGAGGCGCTTCACGTCGCCAACGACACGCCGTTCGGGCTGTCCGCCGGCGTTTGCACGACGAGCCTCAAATACGCGTCCGACTTCCGCAGGAACAGCGAGGCCGGGATGGTGATGGTGAACCTGCCGACGGCGGGCGTCGACTATCATGTTCCGTTCGGCGGCCGCAAAGGCTCCTCCTACGGGCCGCGCGAGCAGGGCCGCTACGCCGCCGAGTTCTACACGCTCGTGAAGACCGCCTACACGCTGCCGCTCTGAGCCGCTTGAAGCGGGGCAGGCAGGTGGGCGAAGCGGCGCTGATCGGGGTCGACTGGGGAACGAGTAATTTCCGCGCATTCCTGCTCGGCGGCGGCGGCGAAATCCTCGACCGCCGCGCCGGCCCGCACGGCATCCTGACCGTCGTCGAGGGCAGGTTCGAGCGCGTGCTGGAGGCGCGGGTCGGCGAGTGGCTGGCGGACGGGCCGCTCCCGATCCTGATGTCGGGGATGATCGGCAGCCGTCAGGGTTGGGTCGAAGCACCGTACGCGGCGACGCCCGCGGCACTTTCCGATCTCGCCGCCGGGCTCGCGCCCGTTCCCTTCGAGGCGACGGACGTGCGCATCGTGCCGGGGCTCAGGACCGAGCATGACGACCGCGCCGACGTGATCCGTGGCGAGGAGACACAGATATTCGGCGCGCTGGCGCATCTCGGCATGGAGAGCGGACGCTTCCTGCTTCCCGGGACGCATTCGAAATGGGTCGTGGTCGAGCACGGGAAGGTCGTGCGCTTCGCCACCTACATGACCGGCGAGATTTTCGCCGCGGTTCGCGACCATACGATCCTCGGCCGGATGATGCAGGATTCCCGACAAAGCGATGCGGCCTTCGCGAAGGGCGTCGCGCTCGGCGCTTGGCCGGGAGGCCCGGGCGCGCTTCTGAGCCGCCTCTTCGCCGTGCGAACCGCCGGGCTCTTTTCAATGTTTCAGGCGGACGAGCTGTCGGACTATCTAAGCGGGCTCCTGATCGGCGCTGAGATCGCCGACGCGGCGACCGCGGACCGCCACGCCGTCGGCGTCATCGCGTCGGACGCGTTGGCGGAGCGTTATCACGTCGCCGCGGACATGCTCGGCGTGCGCGCCGACGTCGTTCCCTCCGACTGCATCGCGGCGGGCTACGTGGCGATCGCGCGCGCAGCCGGTTTGATGCGGGCGTAGGAGCACGGCCATGGCTCTCGATCTCAAGGACGCGATGCAGATGCTGCCGCTCGTCGCGATTCTGCGCGGGATGACGCCTGAGGAAGCGCCGGCAATCGGCGCGACGCTGGTGGAGGCCGGCTTCCGGATCATCGAAGTCCCGCTCAATTCTCCCGATCCCTTCCGTTCGATCGAGACGCTCGCAGAGCGCCTCGGTGATCAGGCGGTGATCGGCGCCGGTACTGTCATGTCGCCCGAGGCGGCGCGGTGGACGGTCGATGCCGGCGGACGCATCGTCGTCATGCCGCATTCGGACACGGCGGTGATCGGGGCCGCGAAGCACGCGGGTGCCTGGTGTCTGCCCGGCGTTGCGACGCCGACGGAAGGCTTCGCGGCGCGCTCAGCAGGCGCCGACGGTCTCAAGCTCTTTCCCGCCGAGACCTTGCCGCCGGTCGCCGTCAAGGCGTGGCGCGCGGTCTTTCCGGCCGATGTCGCGCTGCTTCCGGTCGGAGGGATCACGCCGGAGCGGATGGCGGAATACGTAGCGGCCGGCGCGAACGGGTTCGGGATCGGCTCGGCACTCTACAAACCGGGAATCGGCGTTGCCGAGCTTGCGGCACGCGCCGCCGCCTTCGTCGGTGCATGGCAGGGCATTCCGCGTTAGTCTCGTCGTCGAGCCGTCGCGGTGCGGGCCTTATGAAGGCGCTCCGACACGTGGGCCAGGGGCGCGACGGCCGGGAATGCTTGGGAGGGGGCCGTGCCGAACCGGTTCGACGCGGAGAAGAAGAAACGCATCGCCGCTGCGCGCAGGCTGCTTTCAACCGGCCGCGAGGGCAAGAGGCTCTCCGCCTTCGCCGATCTCCTCTTCGAGTATGCCGCCGGTGAGGACATCGTCGAATACGAACCGGAAGCGCTCGCGGGGATCACGCGCGACGCCTTTGCGTTCTTCCGCCGCCGCGCGAAGCCAACCGCCGTCCGTGTCGCGGACATCGCCGATCTCGATCTCAAGGGCCGGGCGCATACGGCGATCGAGCTCTCGACGCTGAACCGTCCTTTCATCTTCAATTCCGTTCTCGGCGAGTTGCAGGCGCTCGGCCATCCGGTGCGCCTCGTCGTGCATCCGATCATGAACGTCGAGCGCGACGACGCCGGCGAAGTGGTGAGTTTCGGCTCCGGTTCGCGCGAACCGACCGCCGGGGCCAAGCGCGAGAGCTTCGTGCATGTGCATGTGCCGCTGATGCGCGATCCGGCCGCCCAGGTGCAGCTCGCGGAAGACATGACCTCGCTTCTCAAGGAGGTGCGGCTCGCCACGGACGATTGGGCGGCGATGCGCGCGCGCATCAAGGAAGCGATGGGGGAACTCGACCTCGATCATCCGAACCTTCCCCGGGAGGCGATGAACGAGACGATCGCGTTCCTGGAATGGCTCGACGAGGGCAATTTCGTCTTCCTCGGCATGCGCGAATACACCTACGACGTGAGCGCGGGGGACTCGCTGGAATCGCCGGAGGGGCGCGGGCTCGGGCTGCTGCGCGACCCGAAGGTGACGGTGCTGCGCCGCGGCGCCGAGGTGGTGACCCTCACACCGGAAATCCGCGCGTTCCTGCTTGCCCCCGAACCGCTCATCGTCACCAAGGCGAACGTCAAGACGCGCATCCATCGGCGCGACTACATGGATTATGTCGGCGTAAAGGTTTTCGAAGGCGGCAAGGTCAAGGGCGAGCTCCGCATCGTTGGCCTGTTCACGTCGACGGCGTTCACGCAGTCGGCGGAAAGCATCCCGCTGATCCGGCGCAAGGTCGCCGACATCGTCAAGCTTGCCGGCCTCGACCCGCTGAGCCATTCCGGCAAGGCGCTTCTCAACATTCTCGAAAACTATCCGCGCACGGAGCTTTTCCAGGCGGAGATCGAGGAGCTCTACGAGTCCGCCATGGCGATCCTGCGGCTGGAGGAGCGTCCGCGCATCCGCGCCTTGCCGCGCCGCGATCGCTTCGACCGCTTCGTCTCCGTGCTCGTCTTCGTGCCCCGCGACCGCTACGCCTCCGATCTGCGCGAGCGGATCGGAGAGGGGCTGGCGGATCTCTATGACGGGCGCGTCTCCGCGTTCTTTCCGGATTTCTCGCTGCCGCATCTGACGCGCGTACAGTTCATCATCGGGCGCAATCCGACCGAGGGGCCGGACCCGTCGCAGGAGACGGTGGAAGCGCGTATTCGCGGCATCGTCCGCAATTTCGATGACGACCTGGACGAAGCGCTGAACGCCGCGTTCTCCGCGGAACGCGTGGCGGAGCTTCGGCAGGACTACGCCGACGCCTTCGCGCCCGACTACCGCGCGGCATTCACGGCCGAGGACGCCGTCAAGGATATGGCGGTCGCCGAGCGGCTGGCGCCGGAGGACATCGAGGTCAGGTTCCTCCGCCGTGACGACATGCCCGAAACGCAGGCGGTGATGTGCTTTCATCACCTTGGCGATCCGATCCCGCTGTCGCGGCGGGTGCCGCTTCTGGAGAACTTCGGCTTCTCCGTCGTGAACGAGCGCACCTACCGCATCGGACGGAAAAGCGGCCTTCCGCTCTACCGCCACGACATGGCGCTGGTCAGAATCGACGGCCAGGCTATCGATCTGACCGCGGCGGACCGGCTGCACGACGCGGTGCTCGCCGTGTGGCGCGACAAGGCGATGAACGACGGGTTCAATGCTCTCGTCCTCTCCGCCGGTCTTGATTGGCGCCGCGCGGCGCTGCTTCGCACGATCGCACGCTATCTCCGCCAGACGGCGATTCCTTATTCGATCGACTATATCTGGCGCGCGCTCGGCCGCTATCCCGATATCGCGACGCTTCTGACCGACGCCTTCGAAACCCGCTTCCGGCCGGAGACGGAGAATCGCGAACGAACGGCTGCGCGGATCGGGCGCAGAATCGAGACCGCGCTTCAGAAGGTCGCGAGCCTCGACGACGACACGATCCTGCGCGCCTTCCAGCAGGTGATCGATGCGGCGCAGCGCACCGATTTCTTCGCTGCGGCGGACGCCGAAGAGCCGGACGCGATCACGCTCAAGATCGAGCCCCGCTCGCTGCCCTTCGTGCCGGCCCCGCGGCCGTTCCGCGAGATCTTCGTGCATTCGCCGCTTGTCGAAGGCGTGCACTTGCGCTTCGGGCCTGTGGCGCGCGGGGGCCTCAGATGGTCGGACCGGCCGCAGGATTTCCGCACCGAGGTGCTCGGACTGGTCAAGGCGCAGCAGGTCAAGAACGCCGTCATCGTGCCGGTCGGGGCGAAGGGCGGCTTTGTGCCAGGGCGGCTCCCTGCGGGGGGGCGCGATCAGATCTTCGAGGCGGGGCGCAACGCCTACATTCATTTCGTCGATCGCCTTCTTTCGGTCACCGACGACATCGAGGGCGACGCGGTGGTGCCGCCGAAGGATGTCGTGCGCCATGACCCCGACGACCCCTATCTTGTCGTCGCCGCGGACAAGGGCACCGCGACCTTCTCCGATACGGCGAACGGCATCGCGCTACGGCGCGGCTTCTGGCTCGGCGACGCCTTCGCCTCCGGAGGCTCGGCGGGTTACGACCACAAGGCGATGGGCATCACCGCGCGCGGCGCCTGGGAGGCGGTGAAGCGACATTTCCGCGAGATGGACGTCGATATCCAGAAGGAGCCGTTCACCGTCGTCGGCGTCGGCGACATGTCGGGCGACGTCTTCGGCAACGGCATGCTGCTTTCGCCCGCGATCAAACTCGTGGCGGCCTTCGACCATCGCGACATCTTCATCGATCCCAATCCCAACCCGGCGCGTTCGCTGGCTGAGCGCCAGCGCCTCTTCGATCTGCCGCGCACGAGTTGGCAGGACTACGACCGCGCGCTGATCTCCAAAGGCGGCGGCGTGTTCTCGCGTTCCGAAAAGCAGATCGCGCTTTCGTCGGAGGCGAAGAAGCTGCTGCGGCTTAACAAGGCCAGCGCGCGCCCGAACGAGATCCTGTCGGCGATCCTGAAGACCCAGGTCGATCTTCTTTGGTTCGGCGGCATCGGCACCTATGTCCGCGGCCCAGACCAGACCGATGCGGAGGTCGGCGACAAGGCCAACGACGCCATCCGCGTCACCGCGCTCGACGTCGGCGCGAAGGTGGTGGGCGAGGGCGCCAATCTCGGCATGACGCAGAAGGCTCGCATCGCCTATGGGCTGAAGGGCGGGCGCTGCAATTCCGACGCCATCGACAATTCCGCCGGCGTCAACACCTCCGACGTGGAGGTCAACATCAAGATCGCGCTGACGCCTGCTGTGCGCGCCGGAAAACTTCCGGAAGCGAAGCGGCTCGCGCTGCTCCAGTCGATGACGGACGAGGTCGCCCACCTGGTTCTGCGCAACAACTATCAGCAGACGCTCGCGATTTCGCTTGAGCAGAAGCGCGGCGTGGAAAATCTGGGAAACCAGATGCGGCTGATGGCGGAGCTTGAGGAGCGCGGGCTGCTCGATCGCGCGGTCGAAGACCTGCCCTCCAACGCCGTGCTCGAGACTCGCGCTGCCGCCGGCCGCGGGCTGACGCGGGCGGAGATCGGCGTCCTTCTGGCCTTCGCCAAGATCGCGCTCTTCAACGATCTCGTCGGCAGCGCCGTACCCGACGACACCTATCTCGGTCGCGAGCTCTTCCGCTATTTCCCGGAGGAGATGCGCAAGCGTTACGCCGTCGGTATCGAGGGCCACCGGCTCCGGCGCGAGATCATCGCCACGCAGCTTTCCAACTCGCTCATCAATCGCGGCGGCCCGACGCTTCTTGAGGCGGCGCGCGACCGCACCGGCGCTTCGGTGGCGGAGCTGACCCGCGCCTATGCGGCGGTACGCGACAGTTTCGGCTTGAGGGCGCTAAACACGGAGATCGACGCGCTCGACACGAAGATTTCCGGCCGTTTGCAGCTCGATCTCTATGCGACGGTGCAGGATGTGCTCGTCGACCGCATGAGCTGGTTCACCCGCAATATCGATCCGGCCGACGGGCTGGAGGGCATCGTCGCGCATTACCGCACCTCGTTCGATGCGCTTGCCGAAGTGCTCCCCACCCTGCTTGCGCGCGAACAGTCGAAGTTCATGCATGATGCGGAGCATCGCCTGAAAGCAGCCGGCGTTCCGGAGAGCCTGGCGAAGCAGCTCGTGCTTCTTCCGACATTGGCGCATGCGGCAAGCGTAGTGCCGATCGCCGACCGGACGGGACGCAGCATCGCGGAGGCGGCGAAGACCTATTTCTCAGTCTCCGACCGCTTCGGCTTCGACCGCATCGACCAGATGACGGAAGAGGTGACGGTCGGCGACTATTACGAAGGCCTGGCGCTGCAAAAGGCGCGCGACAGCCTGGAGGCCGCGCATCGCGATCTCGCGCAGAACGTGATCGCCAACGGCGCGGGCGGCGACGTGGCCGCATGGGAGGCGGCCGGCGGCGAGCGCATCGGCGCGACCGCCGAACAGGTGCAGAAGATCCTCTCCGACCGCCGTCCGTCGATGGCCAAGGTCACTGTCGCCGCAAGTCTTCTCTCGGAGCTGGCGCGGGGCTAAAGAAAGAGCGCGCCGGCGGACCGGCGCGCTTCAGTCTCGAACGACCGCGTCTAGCGAATGCCCTGGTCGATCAGGTCGACGAGCGCGTCGATCGACTGCGGCGTGACGGCGCCGGCGCCGGTATTCACGCTGAGCCCCGGCATCTTGTATTTCGCCGTCATCACGCACTGCAGCACCGGCAGGAAGCCCTGCAGATAGAGGAGCTGATCGAGCGTCGCGGAGACGTAGCCCGACTTCAAGCCGTCGATCGTCGCCGGAGCGAGGTCGATACCGCCGACGATGATGTCGCCGGGCTTCTTGCCGGCCTTCTTCAGCATGTCGGCGAGCACGCTCGTCACACCGCCGTGCTGCGTGCCGATCGCCTTCAGGTTCGGATGCGCCTGCACGTAGGCGGCGAGAACCGGGACCGCGAGCGTCGCGTCGCTGTTGGCTTCCTGCGTGATCTCCAGGCGGTCCACCGTGAGGCCGGCCTTCTCCAGCGTGTCGGCGAGGCCCTTCTCCGAGAGGCCGCGCTCAGCCTGGCTGAACACGCCGTAGACCATCGCCTCGTCCCCCGACTTCAGGCCCTGGGCGAGCATGTAATTGGCCGTGATCTGGCCGCCGACATAAAGATCGACGCCGGCATAGCCGAATCCCTTGGAGCCGAATTCGTTCTGCAGATCGGTCATCGGCGAGTTGCCGCTTGTGACGACGATGCCCTGGTCGACCGCGCTCTTGACGAGGTCGTGGAAGGCGGTCGAACCCGGATGCCCCATGATCTCGATGCAGGTCGGGTTGGCGGCAACCGCTTCCTTGAACTGGTTGATCATCGTCTCCGGCGCCCAGGCGGAGAACTGCTCCTTCAGGTCGACGCCGAAGGCGGCGGCGGCCTGCGCCGCGCCGGTCTGACGGGCGAGCGTCGCGCCGTCGCCGGCATTGCCGCCCATCTGCATGTACATGGTGATGCCCTCGCCGATCATGTCGGCGGAAGCCGTGCCGGCTCCGCCGAGAAGCGCGGCGGCGGCCGCCCCTGCGAGAAATAGCTTCGTCACTTTCATTTCGTCCTCCCTTTGCTTCAGCTGGCGCCGCCTTTCCCCTCGCTTGCGGAGGCGGTCACCTGTTTTTCGACCGCGCGCGCGCGGCCGAAATTCCGTCGTGCCGAGAACCGGGCGAAAAATTCCTTCCGCTTCTGCGGCTCGTCGACATGCAGGTAGGAGATGATGGCGATCAGGAAGACGAGGCCCTGGATCGTTCGTACCCAGGCGCCGGTCAGGCCGCTGGCGACGAGGCCCGCCTCGATCATGCCGATGATGAGACAGCCGAAGACGGTACCGACAATCGTCGCCCGGCCGCCGAAGATCGAAGTGCCGCCGATCAGCACCGAGGCAATGGCGGTCAGCAGATAACCTTGGCCCTGATTGCCGAAATAGTTCTTGTTCTCCAAGGTCAGCATGATCGCTGCGATGCTGGCGAGGAAGCCCATAAGCGTGAAGATCTTGATCTTCTCGCGATCGACGTCGATGCCGAGAACGCGGCTCACGTCGTTGGAATCGCCGATGAACATCGCATGCTCGCCGAAGCGATGGCGCGTCATGATGAACCAGAGGAACACGACGGCGGCGGCTGTCCAGAATGCCTGCATCGGCACTTGATCGAGCCACAGCGGGCCGCCCATGCCGTCGAAGGGACGTCCGACGATGACCGCCCAGACCGAGGATTCCTCCGCGCCGCGCAGCGCATAGGACTTGCCGCCGGAGAGCACGGTGGCCATGCCGAACCAGAAGAACTGCGTGCCGAGCGTGGTGATGAAGGAGGGGATGCCGACCTTGGCGATCAGCAGGCCGTTGATGAAGCCGACGCCGATGCCGGCGGCCAGACCCGCGACGACCGCCAGCCAGCCGAGGTCGTATTCCTTGAAAAAGATGGCGAAGACGAAGCCGGCGAAGCCGATGACTGCCGGAAAGGACAGGTCGATCTCGCCGGCTCCGATCACGAAGGTGAGCCCGATGGCGAGCAGGATCAGCGGCGGCAGCGTCGACAGGAAGGTCGTGTAGATGAAGGGCGCCAGAAACACGGTAGGCGCGGTGTACATGACCAGTCCGAGCAGGACGGCGAAGACCACGATGATCGGCAGGCCCTCGATCCGGCGCGTGATAGGCAATTGCGTGCGGTCGGCCATGCGGGTCAGCTCTTCGGTGCGTGCTGCAGCGCGATCAGATAGTCGGTGAGCTCCGCCACCGTCATGTCTTTCGGCGTGATCTCGGTGACGATCTGGCCGCGGTCGAGGATGATGAGGCGGTCGGCGACCTCGTGAACGTGCGCGAGATTGTGCTCGATATAGATGCAGGCCCGGCCGGATTCCTTGATGCGGCGAACGAAGTCGAGAACCTTCTTCACTTCCGCGACGCCGAGCGCGGCGGTGGGCTCGTCGAGCACGATCAGGTCGGCGTCGTAGTGCATGGCGCGGCCGATTGCGATGCCCTGCCGTTCACCGCCGGAAAGCTGGGCGACGGTGGAATCGACGGTAATGCCGACGCCGCGGAAGCCGATCGATTCCAGAAGGATGCGTCGGGCGATCTCCTTCTCGCGCTTGATGTCGATGAAGCCGAAGCGGTTGGTGATCTGGCGGCCGACGAAGAAGTTGCGCCACAGCGGCTGTTTGTCGGCGAGCGAGCGGTCCTGGTAGACGGTCTCGATGGAGAGGTCATGCGCCATCCTGACCGAGTAGTCGGAGGGGTCGATCTCGCGGTCACGTACGAAGATGCGGCCGGTCGTCGGCGGCATCACGCCCGTCATGACCTTGATCAGCGTCGACTTGCCGGCGCCGTTGTCGCCGATGAGCCCGACGATCTCGTTGCGGCCAATGGTGAGCGAGATGTCGCGCAGCGCGTGTACCGCGCCGAAATATTTCTCCACGTGCTCCAGCCGCACGATGGAGGCGTAGTTTGCCGTCGCGGCCGCGGCTATCGCGGTGTTGCCGCCCGTCTGCTCCAACCCTTCCTCCCTTTGGCAGCGTCGTTGGGCGCGCTGCCTAGTTCACCAATCCGTAATCGTTTACATCAGCCGGTCAAGCATGGGCTGCATCCGCCAGGCGCTCCCCATAGCCGGCACGTTCCAGCACCTCCTCCGTCATGTCGAGGAGCGCAATCATGTTGTGGCGGGCGGCGGCGGCGTTGCCGTCGCATACGGCCTCGAACACGTCGAGATGCTTGTCGAGGGCGAAGGGGCTTCCGACATGCGGGTCGGAGGTGATGCTGATCGAGGCGCGCAGCGCTTCCTCGATGCAGGCGCCGAGACCGGAGAGGAGCGCGTTGCCGCTTGCGGCAAGGAGCAGGCGGTGAAAGGTCACGTCGGCTTCCGCGATCTCCTCGGTACGCTTGCCCTTGCCGCGCGCCATTGCCAGGACCGCGATCTGCATCTTGGCGAGCATATCCGGCGTTGCATTGACGGCGGAAAGCGCCGCCGTCTCAGGCTCGACAATGCGCCGTACCGTGAAGAGCTCGCGCAGGAAGACCGACCGCGGCACGACGCGCTGGCGCAGCCGCAGCACGTCGGCGTCGAGGAAATTCCAGTCATGCGGCTCGCGCACGAAGGTGCCGAGCTTTGGACGGGAACGAACCAGCCCCTTGGCCGAGAGCATCTGCAGCGCCTCGCGCAGGCAGGTGCGGCTTACCCCGAACTCGCCGAGCAGCGTCGCTTCGTTGGGGAGCGGGCGCGCAGCCAGATATTCGCCGCCGAGGATGCGCAGCGTCAGGGTCTCGGCGACCACGTTCTTTCCGCGCGCGACGCTCATGGGCGACCCAGGCATCCCCTTGTCCCTCGCAATAATCATATTATTAGAGCCTGTCTCGCGCCTTCTCAATCCGCTTGGCGATACGTTTTTTTCCGGGAGCCGCCGGATTGCGCGGATCAATATCGGCAATGATCATATGAATTGCGGCGTCCGGCGGCCCATTGTCACGCCATTGCCGCTCTCCTAGAACACCCGCCGCACCCTCCCGATCACCTTTCAGCGAGGCCTCCCAGTGACCGAGCCAGCGACGAAACGCGCCACCGCCACCTATCCGAGCCTTGCCGGGAAAACCGTTCTCGTCTCCGGCGGAGCGAGCGGCATCGGGGAGGCGATCGTGCGCGCCTTCGCGGCGCAGGGCGCAAAGGTCGGGTTCGTCGACATCCTTCAGGCGGAAGGCGCGGCGCTCGCGGCGGAACTGCAGAAGTCGGGAGCGACGATCCGCTTCGAACCCGCGGACGTCACCGATATTCCCGCCTACCGGGCGGCGATCGGCCAAATCGCTGAGGCGCTCGGGCCGATCACGATTCTCGTCAACAACGCGGCCGAGGATACGCGCCACGAATGGCAGGGCGAGACGCCGGAGAGCTTCGAGCAACGGCTCGCCGTCAATTTGAAGCACCAGTTCTTCGCCATCCAGGCGGTTGCGCCGGGCATGATCGAAGCGGGCAGCGGGTCGATCGTCAATTTCGGCTCGATCTCGTGGCGGATCGGCATGGGCGGCATGCCCGGCTATACCGCGTCGAAAGCGGCGATCGAGGCGCTGACGCGATCCTTCGCGCGCGATCTTGGGCCGCATCGAATCCGCGTCAATTGCGTGCTGCCGGGCTGGGTCATGACGAAGCGCCAGCTTGAGCTGTGGGTGGACGAGAGCGCCGACCTCATGATCAAGGAGCGCCAGTGCCTGCCCGATCGTCTGCAGCCCGACGATCTGGCGCGCACGGTGCTCTTCCTCGCCTCCGACGACAGCGCGATGTGCACCTCGCAGAACTTCGTCGTTGACGGCGGCTGGCTCTAGGCACGCGGGGTTGATCGCACGCTCCCTCAGATCTCACGGCGTGGGGCGGCGGTCGCGGCGTCGCCGGTGTTCGGCGTGCCGGTCGGCTCGATCAGAAGGAGATGCACCTCGCCGTGAGCGACCGGCTTGTGCTCCACGCCTTTCGGCACGACGAAGAGCTGTCCCGGGCCGAGCGTGACCGTGCGGTCGCGCAGCTCGATGTCGAGCCTGCCTTTCAGCACGAGGAAGAAATCGTCGGTATCCGCGTGGCTGTGCCAGTGGAACGGGCCCTCAAGCTTCGTCACCATCACGTCGTGGCCGTTGAACGTGGTAACCGTGCGCGGCGCGAAATGATCGTCGAAGAGCGCGAGCTTGGCGGCGAGATCAATGGCGTCGGGCATGTCGGAAGCTCCTTTCCGGGTGTCTATCGCGTGCCTACGGTCGCCTGTCCACGGCGGAGAGAGGCCGAGTCTTCGCGTCATTTTCCACGGCCGGGAGGGGGCCGCTGCGCCGGATGCAGGGATCGCCTATTTTTCGATGGCCATGTCGAAATCGGCGCGTCTCGCGCGACACTGTTCGGCGCAGGCACGGTGCCTCGCCTTGATGCATCAGGGAGACCGCGATGAGATACATGCTGCTGATCTACGGAAGCGAGGATGCGATGCAAGCCGCGCCGAAAGAAGCCGTCACGCGGATGAGCGCCGCCTACGAGTCCTACACGGAGGCGATGAAAAAGGCCGGGGTGCTCCTCGGCGGTGAGCGGCTGCGGCCGACGGGCGACGCGACGACCGTGCGCAATCCGAACGGAAAAGCCCAGGTGCTGAACGGGCCGTATGCGGAGACGAAGGAGCAGCTCGGCGGCTATTACATGATCGAGGCGGCTGACCTCGATGCCGCCCTTTCCTGGGCATCGCGCTGCCCCGGCGCGGCGCACGGCGCGATCGAGGTGCGTCCGATTTGGCCGATGATGTAGACGCGAGCCTTCGCGCAGAGGACGACGAGCTCCCACGCCGGATCGCCGAGGCGGTCGCACGCCGGAGCTACGGCAAGCTCGTCGCCTTCCTCGCGGCGCGCACCAACGACGTCGGCGGCGCCGAGGACGCCCTTTCGGAGGCGTTCACGGCGGCGCTCGATGGCTGGCCGAGGGCCGGCGTTCCCGAAAACCCCGAGGCGTGGCTTCTGACCGTGGCGCGACGCAGGCAGACCGATTCCGTGCGCAGACGAAGAACAGGAACCGAGGCAGTCCCGCATCTTCGATTGGTCGCGGAGGAGCTGGAGGCGGCGACCGATGACCAGGCAGAGATTCCTGACCATCGCCTGCGGCTGATGTTCGCCTGCGCCCACCCGGCGATCGAACCGGGGATTCGCGCGCCGCTGATCTTGCAAACCGTTCTCGGCTTCGATGCCGCGACGATCGGCTCCGCGTTCCTGGTGGCGCCCGCGACGATGGGCCAGCGCCTGGTGCGCGCCAAGACGAAGATCAAGCAGGCGAGCGTTCCGTTCCGGCTGCCTGAGCGCGGCGACCTTCCGGAGCGTCTCGATTCTGTGCTCGACGCGATCTATGCGGTGTTCGCGGAGGGCTGGTCCGATCCTGCCGGCATTGAAGCGCGCCGGCGAAATCTCGCCGAGGAGGGAATCTGGCTCGGGCGGCTCGTCGTCTCGCTGATGCCCGGCGAACCGGAAGCGCTCGGCCTTCTTGCCCTGATGCTCTTCGCGGAAGCGCGGCGCGGCGCGCGCCGCGATGCGGCCGGCGATTACGTTCCGCTCGCCGCGCAGGACCCGGCTCTCTGGGACCGCACATTGATCGACGAAGCGGAAGCGTTGCTTTTTCGCGCCGGCGACATGGCAAGGATCGGCCGCTTCCAGCTCGAGGCGGCCATTCAGTCGGCGCACGTCGTCCGCCGCGCGACCGGTCGCGCGGACTGGGACGCCATCGTGCGGCTCTATGACGCTCTCGCGTCGCTGACCGGCTCACCGGTGGTGGCGATCAACCGCGCGGTCGCTATCGCTGAAACACGCGGTCCGGCCGCTGGTCTTGCCGCGCTCGATGCGCTTTCCGGCGATGCGCGGCTTGCCGAATATCAGCCTTATTGGGCCGCCCGCGCGGGTCTTCTGGCCCACGTCGGTGAGATCGGGCAGGCGGACAAGGCCTACGAAATGGCGATCGGACTGGAAGCCGACCCGGCCGTCCGCCGGTTTCTTCAGGAACGACGCGCCGCGCTTCCGGCCGGCCCCGCACGTCCCAGATCATGAGCGCACAGCCTGGTGGAACCTTTTCGCGGCGGCCGCGCTTTCAGTGGGCTCCCGATCGGGGAGCGCTCACAAAGAGGTGCGTCATGGACAGGGATCGGATCAAGGGTTCGGCAAAAGAGGCCAAGGGCGCCGTCAAGGAAGTCGCCGGCAAGGTTACGGGCGATGCCAAGCTGCAAGCCGAGGGCAAGGCCGACAAGGCGGCCGGCAAGGTGCAGAACGCAGTTGGCGGCTTCAAGGACGCGCTGCGTGGCAAGTAGGCGCTCAGGTTCGGGGCCGAACCCCTGGCGCGGCTTTTCCGACGCCTTCGCGTTCGGCCTCGATTGCCAGGAAGTGATACTGCGGCGTCTCCCGCGTCTCGCACGGGGAGACGCCCTCGCCATGCGGGAGACGCAGCGGATGATCGCCGAGAAAGCGACGACCGCGGTGGCAGCAACCTGGAACGCCGCCTTTGCGTGGCAGCACGGCGGCGACGCTGCGGCGGTCACCGCCGCCTCGAACACCTACAGAAAAGCCGTGCGCGCCAACAAGCGGAGGCTCCGCCGCTAGAGGCGGGCTCTCACGCCTCGATCACGTAGCCTGCCTCGGTGAGCGCTTCCGACAGCGCTTCATGGCCGATCTTGGCGTATTTCAGCGGGTTCGCCTTCTTCGGATCCTGTTCCGCCTCCACTACGAACCAGCCCTCGTAGCCGATCTCGGCGCAGACGCGGGCGACGGCCTTGAAGTCGATCATGCCGTCGCCGGGCACGGTGAAGACGCCGGCGAGCACCGCGTCGAGGAACGAGGTCTTTTCGAAGTCGACCGACTTCAGCACGCTCGCGCGGATGTCCTTGGTGTGGACGTGGTTGATGCGGGCGCCGTGCCGCTTCGCCATTCCGAGCGCGTCGCCTCCGGCGAAGGTGATGTGGCCGGTATCGAAGAGGAGCCCGACCGCCTCACCGGAAAAATTCATCAGCCGGTCGACATCGTTCTCCGTCTCCACCGCCGTCCCCATGTGGTGATGGAAGGAGAGGGGGACCTTCGCCTCGTGGCAATGCTCGGCGAAAGCCGTCAACTTCCGCCCGTAGGCGCGCATCTGCTCGTCGTCGAGGCGCGGGCGCCTGGCGAGCGGCACGTGTTGCTGGTTCTGCACCGTGCCCGTCGTCTCGCCATAGACGATGACGCTCGCGCCGTTCTCGCGGAAGAGCTCAAGCTGCGCGTGCGCGCGATCTTTTTCCGCCGCAAGGTCGTTCTCAAGCACGCGGCCGGAATACCAGCCGGAGACGAGCTTCAGGTCGTGCGCGGCGAGCACCTCTTTCAGCTCGCGCGGCGTCTTGGGAAATTTTCCGCCGGTCTCCGTGCCGGAAAAGCCCGCCTCGCGGCTTTCGGAGAGGCAGACTTCGAGCGGCGTGTCGCCGCCGAGTTGCGGCAGGTCGTCATTGGTCCAGGCAATCGGCGCAATGCCGAGACGCGCTTTCATCCCCTAGACCCCCACGCGCTGTTTCTTGCGGCCCGCGGCGTGGTCCTTGCGCGCCTTCTTGACGGCGGGACGGGTAGAGACTTCCGGCACGCCGACATCCCACCAGGCATCGCCCGGCGTCCACTGATAGGCGTCCGTCTTGACCTCGATCAGCGTCGTGCGGTCGTTCTTCTTGGCCCAGCGGATCGCATCCTGAAGATCGGTCAGGCTTTCAACCTTGCGGGTCAGCGCTCCCATCGAGGCGGCGTGCGCTGCGAAGTCGACGCGGAACTCCTCAACGATCTTGCAGTCCTCGATCTGGTTGTTGAACGAGGGCACGCCCTTGAAGTTCTGCAGCCGGTTGATGACGGCGAAGCCGCCATTGTCGCAAAGGATGACGATGAGCTTATGGCCGGTGAGCACGGTCGAATAGATGTCGGAGTTCATCATCAGGTAGGCGCCGTCGCCGATGAAGACGAGCACCTCGCGATCGGGATCGGCCATCTTCGCACCCCAGGCGCCGGCGATCTCATAGCCCATGGTGGAGAAGCCGAACTCGCAGTCGAACGTGCCCGGTGTCTTCACCTGCCAGTTCTTGCAAAGCTCGCCGGGGAAGCCGCCGGAGGCGGTAAGCGCCAGGTCGGTATCGTCGGCGACGCGGTTCACCGCGCCCACCACCTGCGCATAGCTTGGCACACTGGTGTTGGTCGGCTTCGTCGCCTTCGCCACCATGGCGTTCCAGCCCTGGTATTCCTTCGCCGCGCGGCGCATCCAGGCCTTGTCCGCCTTCCAGTCGCCGAGCGCGACGCCGAGCTCGGCAATCGCCTCGCGCGCATCGGCGACGACGGAGAGTGCGCGGTGCTTGGTGGCGTCGAAGCGTCCGGCGTTGATGGCGATGAAGCGCGCTTCCGGCGCGAACGCGGTCCACGAGCCGGTGGTAAAATCCTGCAGCCGCGTGCCGATCGCCACGATCACGTCGGCGTCGCCGGCAAGCGCATTGGCCGAAGCCGCCCCGATCACGCCGATCGCCCCGACATTGTTCTTGTGATCGTGGACCAGCGAGGCGCGGCCGGCGATCGTCTCGGCGACGGGCAGATTGTGGCGCTCGGCGAAGTCCGTGAGCGCCCCCTCGGCGAGCGAGTAGCGGACCCCGCCACCGGCGATGACGAGCGGCTTCTTCGCCTTCTTCAGGAGCGCGGCCGCGCGCAGAAGCTCGCCGCGGTCGGGACGCTGCCGGCGGATATGGTGGACGCGCGGCTCGAAGAAGGATTCCGGATAGTCGAAGGCGAGCTCCTGCGTGTCCTGGCAGAGGCTGAGGAAGGCTGGGCCGCATTCTGCGGGATCGAGCATCGTCGCCACCGCCTGCGGCAAGGAGGAGATGATCTGCTCCGGATGGGTGATGCGGTCCCAATAGCGCGTCACCGCCCTGAAGGCATCGTTCACCGTCGTCGTCGGATTGCCGAAATGCTCCACCTGCTGCAGCACCGGGTCGGGGCGGCGGTTGGCGAAGACGTCGCCGGCGAGGATCAGGATCGGCAGCCGGTTCGCCATGGCGCAGCCGGCGGCGGTCACCATGTTGGCGGCGCCCGGTCCGATGGAGGAAAGCGCCACCATGATCTGGCGCCGGCGCTTGGCCTTGGCGAAGCCGACTGCGGCGAGCGCCATCGACTGCTCGTTCTGTCCGCGCCAGGTCGGGAACTCGTCCTTCACCGCCTCCAGCGCCTCCGACAGGCAGGTCACGTTGCCGTGCCCGAAGATGGCGAAAACGCCGGGGAAGAGGGGCACGACGTCCCCGTCGATCTCGGTCTTCTGCGCGATCAGGTAGCGGACCAGGGCCTGGGCCATGGTCAGACGGACGGTCTTCATTTCTTCCTCCCCAGAATCGCCGACGATTTTCGTTCCTTCTACCCAATCGGAAAGCGATGGGCGAGAGAGCGGAATTGCCAAAGCGGCTTTGGGGGAGTGCAGATGTCGCGGGAACCGGGCCGCCACTGGCGGGGCGGCGACCCGGATGTTGCGTGAGCGTTCTACGCGGCTTCTTCGATCTCCGCCTGCGTCGCGCGGATCGGGGCGGTCTTGGCCCACGGTTCGAGCGCGTGGACCCGGTCGAAGTAGGCGTTGATGCGGGGGTAGCGGGACCAGTCGAAGGGAACAGTGCCCCGATAGCCTTCGAAGGTCGCGACCGAATAGTCGGCCACGGTGACGGTATCTCCAGCGACGAAGCGACGGTTCTTCATGTGGCCGTCCAGAACGGGCGCGAACCGCTCGAGGCTCTCCTGCGCTCTTCGCACCAAGTCATCGTCGGTCGGTCCGATGCCGAGGCGCGGCTTGGCGAAGGCCTCGAAAGCAAGCGTCCCGAACGCTCGATTGAAGTGGGCGGTCTCCCAGAACTGCCACCGGACGATGTCGGCGCGCGCCCGGGGCCTGCGCGGAAAGAACGAGTCATCGCCGCCCTTCTCCGCCAGGTACTGCATGATGGCGTTCGACTCCGTCAGCGTGAAGTCTCCGTCGGTGAAAGCGGGGGACATCGCGTTCGGATTGAGCGCCAGGTACTGCGGCGCGCGAAGTCCCGTCGGAAATTCGATGTGGACGATTTCGACCTTCAGGCCCAGATGCGCGATGACGGCTTCCACCTTCCGGCCGTTGGGCGAGCCGACGAATGTATGAAGTTCCATGGTCTTCCTCCTGAGGCCGCGGCGCGGCCAGAGATGCGGATCGGATTCGATCCATGTTGCTGAGACGAACGGTGGGGTGCGAAAGATTCTTGCGGCGAAGGATTTCGCGGCGAATCCTTTTGGCGCGCAAAAACGTCTACTGTTCGGGCGGTAGGGAATTGCGCCATGAGTGAAACGCAGGATGCGCCGGCAGCAGCGGGAAACGACGGTCGCCCGGACCTCGATCGGCTAATCCGCGATCTTCGGCCGAAGCTGTATCGCTACTGCGCCCGCATGACGGGTTCCGCTATCGACGGCGAAGACGCTCTGCAGCAGGCTCTGGAGAAAGCCGTCGAAGCCTTTCCGCGCGCACAGCCGATCGCGCATCCGGAGGGCTGGCTCTTCCGCATCGCCCACAATTCCGCCGTCGATCTCGTCCGGCGTCGTGGCCGGCGAGACGCCGGGCGGGAAGCGGACGATCCCGACGTACTGACGGACCCGGAATCGCCGGTTGAGTCCCGTGAGGCGGCGGCCGCCGCACTTAGAACCTTCATGGCGCTTCCCGCGGTCCAGCGCGGCTGCGTCATCCTGATGGACGTTCTCGGATATTCGCTCAAAGAGATCGGCGAGATTCTGGGATTGTCGGTCCCGGCGGTGAAAGCGTCGCTGCATCGGGGCCGCGCGCGCCTGCGCGCGCTTGCCACCGAGCCCGACGACAGGCCCCTTCCGGTCCTTGCCGCACCCCAACGTACGCGTCTCGCTGCCTATGTCGATCGGTTCAATGCGCGCGACTTCGACGCCGTGCGCGACATGCTGGCCGCGGAGGTGCGTCTCGACCTCGTGACGCGCTTGCGCCTGCACGGAAAGGCCGAGGTCGGCACTTACTTCACGAACTATGCGAAGGCGGTGGATTGGCGGTTCGCCGCCGGCCTGGTCGACGGACGACCAGCCATTATTGCGAGCGATCCCCGCGATTCGGGGCACACTCCCACCTATTTTGTGCTGCTCGCCTGGTCCGACGACGGTATTATTGCGATCCGCGACTTCTACCATGCCCGCTATGCGGTGGAGGGCGCCGAAATCGTCGTGTTCGACTGACGTCCGCCGATTTGCCGGGGCCCTGCGAGACCAGCTACACGTCTCCCCAAGTTGGGAGGAGGCGTCCGCAATGGGCAACAACATCGGGCGGATCGGTATCGGGCTGGTGGGAAGCGGCTTCATGGGCCGCGCGCACGCCTTCGCGTTTCATTCGGTGTCGCAGATTTTCGACCTGCCGCTCAGGCCGGAGCTGACGGTGCTTGCCGACCTGAACGAGGCGCAGGCGGCGGAGGCGGCGCGCCGGCTGGGCTTTGCGCGATCGGTCGGCGACTGGAAAGCGCTGGTGGCGGACCCGGAGGTCGCGGTCGTCTCGATCACCACCCCGAACCGCCTGCACAAGCCGATCGCGCTGGCAGCACTTGCGGCCGGAAAGGCGGTCTATTGCGAGAAGCCGCTCGCCGCGACGCTCGCCGACGCCAAGGCGATGGCGGAAGCGGCGCGGGCTTCCGGCGGGGTGACGCTCGTCGGCTTCAACTATTTGAGGAATCCCATCATCGGGCTTGCGCGCGACATTGCGATGTCCGGCGAGATCGGTGAGATCGTCGCCTTCCGCGGCATCCATGCCGAGGACTACATGTGCGACCCGGCCGCGCCGCACTCCTTCCGCACCGACCCGGAAGGCGGAGGCGGCGTGCTGATGGATCTCGGCAGCCACATCGTCTCGCTCGCCCGTCATCTTGTCGGGCCGATCGAGGAAGTGGCGGCGGCGGCCTCGACGGTGCACAAGACGCGGCCGGCGGAGGGCGGCGCGAAGCCGGTCGCGGTCGACGATCACGGCCACTTCGTCGCGCGCTTCCAGAACGGCGCGCTCGGCACGATTTCGGCGAGCTGGGTCACGCCGGGGCGCAAGATGCAGCTCGACTTCGAGCTGATCGGGACGCGCGGCTCGCTGGCCTTCACCCAGGAGCGCTTCAACGAGCTGAAGCTTTTCGTGATGGGGAAGGGGCGCCAGGGCTTCAAGACGCTGCTCTCCGGGCCGGACACGCCGCCTTACGGCAATTTCTGCCCGGCGCCCGGCCACCAGCTCGGTTTCAACGACCTGAAGACGATCGAGGCCGCGCACCTTATCCAGGCGATCGCCGGGAAGGAGCAGGCGAGCCCGGATTTTTCGGAAGCCTACGAGATCCAGCGCGTCGTCACGGCGGTGCTTGCCGCCTCGGAGGCACGGGCCTGGGTCCGGGTAGACAGTCTCTGAGCTGGAGAAAGATCGACGCGTCGCCCCTCCGTCTGCGACGTTTTGGCAAGCCTTTTGCATCGTCGGAAATGAGGGCGGCGCCGCTCCGGATTCGCGTCCCTGGGGCAGGTCTGCTTCGACTGCGCCGTCCTCCCCAAACCTCCTTGCGCCTCCAAGCCAATCGGCCTTTTCCGGTCAAACGCGCGTGCTCGCCGACGCGGATCGGCCGGTTTCCCGCGTGCTCAGCGGATAGGCAACTTGCGCATGAGATTCGGGCGTGACCAGATAAGCGGCAGTCTTTAACCTCGCCCTCAAAAGGGGCAGACGGGTGTCGTGAACGTTCAGGAAGGCGAAGTTTCGGCGACGGAAGCGTTCAACGAGATGTTGGACGCCGACGGAGCGATCCGGCCGACCTATCAAGAGGTGGCGATATGGCTGGAGGGTCAGTCGCGCCCCGGCCTCAAGCGAAAGCAGCATGAGGCGGAGACGCTGTTCCGCCGGCTCGGCATCACCTTCTCCGTCTATGGCAGCGAGAATGCGCTGGAGCGGCTGATCCCGTTCGACCTCATCCCGCGCATCATCTCCGCAGCGGAATGGCGGCACCTGGAGCGGGGCATCGAGCAGCGGGTCAGGGCGCTCAACGCCTTCCTCTATGACATCTACCATCGGCAGGAGATCATCCGCGCCGGGCGCGTCCCCGCCGACCTGGTGCTGGCGAACGACGCCTACCTGCCGGAGATGATCGGCCACTCGCCGGCGCTCAACGTCTACGCCCACATCATCGGCGTCGATATCGTGCGCGTCGCGGAAAACGAGTTCTTCGTGCTTGAGGACAATCTGCGCACGCCGTCGGGGGTCTCCTACATGCTGGAGAACCGCGAGACGATGATGCATCTCTTCCCGGAGCTCTTCGCCCGGCACCGGGTGGCGCCCGTCGGGCAGTATCCCGAGCTTCTCCTGCGCACGCTGCAGGCGGTGGCGCCGCCCGCCTGCGAGGGTGACCCGAAGGTCGCGGTGCTGACGCCGGGCATCTACAACTCCGCCTTCTTCGAGCACTCCTTCCTCGCCGACCAGATGGGCGTGGAGCTGGTCGAGGGGCGCGACCTCTTCGTGGAGGACGGTTTCCTCTACATGCGCACCACGCAGGGCCGTGAGCGGCTCGATGTGGTCTACCGTCGCCTCGACGACGACTTCCTGGATCCGCTGACCTTCCGTCCCGATTCCACGCTCGGGGTACCCGGGCTGATGGATCTCTATCGCGCCGGGCGCGTCACCATCGTCAACGCACCGGGCGGCGGCATCGCCGACGACAAGGCGGTCTACGCCTACGTCCCGGAGATCATCCAGTTCTACACCGGTCAGCGTCCGATCCTGAAGAACGTCCCGACCTGGCGCTGCTCGATCCCGGAGGAGCTGGACCATGTTCTCGCGCATCTCCCCGAACTGGTCGTGAAGGAGGTGCACGGTTCCGGCGGCTACGGCATGCTGGTCGGTCCGGCGGCGAGCCGGCGAGAGATCGAAGCCTTCCGCGCCAAGCTCAAGGCACGGCCGCATAATTACATCGCACAGCCGACGCTGGCGCTCTCCGCCTGCCCGTCGGTGACGCAAAGCGGCATCGCGCCGCGCCACGTCGACCTTCGTCCCTACGTGCTTGTCGGCGACCGCGTGCGCCTCGTCCCCGGCGGGTTGACGCGTGTTGCCCTGAAGAAAGGCTCGCTCGTCGTGAATTCCTCGCAAGGCGGGGGTACTAAGGACACCTGGGTGCTGCAGGACTGAGCATGATCCAGAAAAGCCGGCATTCAGACCTCATGCTCGGACAGGGCGCCGCGACCTCGATTCGAGCAGATCGGGAGCGGCTCTAGCCATGCTTGGCCGCACCGCGGAAAGCATGTTCTGGATGTCGCGGCATATCGAGCGCGCCGAGAACATGGCGCGGCTTGCGGAGGTCGGCTTCCGTATCTCGCTCATCACCGCCGATGGCGGCGACGGACACCGCGAGGAGTGGCACTCGACGCTCCGCAGCGCCGGCGTCATCGACCAGTTCATCGAGAAATACGGCGACGACTTCGGCAAGGCGATCAATTTCCTGCTCTTCGACGACGACAACGTGTCCTCGGTGCGCTCGTGCCTAAGAAGCGCGCGCACGAATGCGCGCTTCGTGCGCACCAAGATCACGCGCGACATGTGGGAGGCGATGAACTCCACGTGGCTGGAGTTCGACGCCATGGACCGGTCGGCGGCGAACGGCGCGCGCCTGCCGGAGCTGATCGACTGGATACGGCAGCGGACGGCGCTCTTCCGCGGCGCGCTGCTTGGAACGATCCTGCGCGACGACGGTTATTTCTTCAGCCAGCTCGGCGCCTTCGTGGAGCGCGCCGACAACACAGCGCGCATTCTCGACGTGAAATATTTCATCCTCCTGCCGAGCAACCAGATGATCGGCGGGGAGGTCGACACCTACCAATGGGAAACGATCCTGCGCTCCGTCTCCGGGCATCGCGCCTATCGCCACGTCTTCCACGAGACCTACCGCCCGTGGCACGTGGCGGAATTCCTCATCCTGCATTCGGCGATGCCGCGCTCGCTGCGCTTCTGCTATGATTGGCTCGGTATCGCGATGGAGGGGCTCTGCACGCTCTACGGCGAGCGCAAGCCTTCCGCCGACCTCGTCGCGGAGACGCGCACCATGCTGATGACGATGAGCATGGACACGATCTTCCAGGCCGGCCTGCACGAGTTCCTGAGCGGCTTCATCGCGCGCAACAACCGGCTGACCGCGGCCGTTTCGTCCGACTACAATTTCGGCTGAGATCCGATGCTCGTCTCGATCCGCCACGCCACGCACTACAGCTACGACGCCGTCGGCGGCTATACCGTGCAGCGGCTGCGGCTCACGCCGTCCGACAACCAGTCGCAAAAGGTTCTCTCGTGGTCGATCGAGGCGGAGGGGATCGAGAACGCCGCGACCTATGTCGACGGCTTCGGCAACCCGATCCATTTGATCACGCAGACCAAGCCCTACGAGACGATGAGCATCGTCGCCGGCGGCGAGGTGGAGACCTTCGATCGCGACGGCGTCGTCGGGTATATCGGCGAGGCGGCCAATCCGCGTGTCTTCCTGAGGGCGACGCCGCGCACCGACTCCTCGCCGGGGATCGACGCGCTCGCCGACGAGGTGCACGACAAGAGGCAGCTCGACCGGCTGCACCATCTTCTGGAATCGATCGCCACCCGCGTCGTCTACGTCACCGACTCTACGCATTCGGAAACCACCGCGGCGGACGCGTTCGCGGCGGGGCAGGGGGTGTGCCAGGACCATGCCCATATTCTGATCGCGGCTGCCCGGCGTCTCGGCATCCCGGCCCGTTACGTCACCGGCTACCTGCACGTCGACGGTGAGGAGACCGCGGTCGCCCACCACGCCTGGGCGGAGGCTTTCGTAGACGATCTCGGCTGGGTCGGCTTCGATCCGGCGAACCACATCTGCCCGACGGAACGTTACGTCCGGCTCGCCTGCGGCTTCGACGCGGCTTCCGCCGCGCCGATCGTCGGCGCCCGCCGCGGCGGGGGGACGGAATCGCTTACGGTTGACGTCGTCGTGCGTCAGCAGCAGCAATAGGCGCGCGGCGGCTCAGGAGATTCGCAAGGATGACCTATTGCGTCGGTTTGCGGCTGGACCGTGGGATTATTTTCGCGTCGGACACGCGCACAAACGCCGGGTTCGACAACGTCGCGACCTTCTCCAAGATGCATGTCTGGGAGCGGATCGGGGACCGTGTCCTGGTGCTGATGTCGGCGGGGAACCTCGCTTTTACGCAATCGGTGGTCTCGCTCCTGAACGAGAACATCGATCTCGGGGCCGATCACACCTCTCTCGGCAATGTCAGCACCATGTTCCAGGCGGCGCGGATCGTGGGCGAAACGGTGCGTGAGCTCAGGCGCAACGAAAAGGAAGTGATCGACGAAAATCCGTCTCTGTTCGGCGCCTCCTTCATCCTCGGCGGCCAGATCGCGGGCGACGCGCCGCGTCTCTTCCAAATCTACCAGGAAGGTAATTTCATCGAGGCGACCAAGGACAACGCTTATTTCCAGATCGGCGAGCACAAATACGGCAAGCCGATCCTGGACCGCGTCGCCAAGCCCGACATGCGCATGGGCGTGGCAGCGAAGCTGATCCTCATTTCCTTCGATTCGACGCTGCGCTCCAATCTCTCCGTCGGCATGCCGATCGACCTCCTGATCTACCGCAAGGACGAGCTGAAGGTCGGCGAGCAGCGGCGGATCGACGAGGGCGACCCCTATTTCCGCAAGCTCTCGGCGGCGTGGTCGGAAGCGATCCGCGATGCCTTCGCCCATATCGACGAATATGGCGATGGCGGCGAGCCGATCGAGATCCTGAAGACGACCGGCCCGGCCGATTTCGAATCGCCCGCGGAGCCGATCCCGGCGCAGGCGACCGCCGGCTGGATCAAGTCGGTCGATTGAAATCAGCGCCGGGCCAAGGAGGCCCTACCGCAAGAGCGCCATCGCCGCCGCATGCAGCTCCGGTGTTGCTGCCGCGACGACGGTGCCGTCGGAGCCGAGCCCGAGCTTTCCGCCCTGCCAGTCGGTGATGATCCCGCCCGCTGCCTCTACGACCCCGACGACCGGGAGGTAGTCGTAAGGTTGCAGGTCGAAGTCGACGACGGCGTCGATCTGGCCCATGGCGAGAAGACCGAAGGGATAGCAGTCGTTGAAGAAGCGCTGCACGTGACCGAAGGCCATCAGCCGCTTCAGCCTCTCCGGCTCGCGCGCGACCATGCGGTTCGCTTCGTTCAGGAAGATGCGCGCCTTGTCCGGCCCGACCTTGCGGCATGAGATCGGCGCGCCGTTCATGGTCGCGCCGCCGCCGCGGCAGCCGCCGAAGGTCTCGCCCAATGCCGGCATGCGGATCACGCCCGCAACCGCCTCGCCGTCCCGCAGCACGCCGAGCAGCATGCCGAAGAGCGGCACGCCGCAGATGAAGGAACGGGTGCCGTCGATCGGGTCGATGATCCAGGTGAATTTCGCGTCCGCGTCGCTCTTGCCGTATTCCTCGCCGAAAATGCCGTGGCCGGGAAAGCGCGTCTCGATCGCCTTGCGGATCGCCGCTTCCGTCTCCTTGTCGGCGGCGGTGACGGGGCTTTCGTCGGGCTTGTCCTCAATGGCGATCCCAGCACGGAAATAACGCATCGAGATCGTGGCCGCCTCTTCGCTGATCTGCAGCGCGGCGTGGAGAAGCTCGGCAGGTGTCGGATCGGGCATGGCGGCGATGCTCTTCACGAAGACATGGACGAGGTCGGCGAAGGGGTAACACGCGCGCGCGACATTTGTCTCAACGCCCCGCGAACCTAGGGTTTGCCGAGTGCGGCGACCGCCGCGGCGAATTCCGGCGCGCGCATCCGCGCTGCGCTCTCCTCGAAGACGCGCTCCGCGTAAGCGCGGAAATCGGCAGCCTGGTTCCCCTGCAAATCCTGGATCAGCGCCCAGAGCGCCGACATCAGCTCGACCGGTACCTTCATCACGGCCATGCGCGCCGCTTCCCGTGCCGTCGGCGCACGGTCGAGATAGGCCGCAAGGAGCGTCGCGTCGGCGTCATCCGGCAGGCCAGCCTGGAAGGAGCAGTAGGAAAGGTCCCACCAGGGATCGTTCATGCCGGAATACTCCCAGTCCACCAGCCAGACCCGTTCGCCGGTGTCGAGCAGGTTGCGTCCTGTCGGATCGCAATGGCACGAGGCGAAGGTGTCCGCGCTCGCGTCAATCTCATCGCGCAGGCGGTCGGCGCCGGCGAGGACCGCCTGCTGCCGCATCGTCAGGCGGATGCCGCGCTCGACGAGCACGCGCTTATAGGCGTCGATGGTGGCGAACGGGCCGAGCCGCGAGGCGAAGGCCGGGACGTCTTCGTGCAGCCGCCTCAGCGCCACCCCGACGCGCTTCAGCGTCTCCGGTTCGCCGCGGAGGCGTTCCGGCGACAGCGGCTCCGCGCCTTCGATGAAGCGGGTCAGCATCAATCCGTCGGCGCCGAAATAGAGCACCTCCGGCGCGATGCCGGCTTCGGCCGCGGCGCGCGCATTGGTCTCCTCGGCGCGCCGGTCGATGATGGCCGATGTCCCGTCGCCGGGGATGCGCAGGACGAAGCGCCCCTCGTCGAGCGTGACCGCATAGACGCGGTTGGTGAGGCCGGGGAGACGCTCGATCCGCGCCGACTTCGCTGCGCCTGCTGAAAATCCCGGAATCGTGGCGAGCAGGCGTCGTGCCTCCGCCGTCTCGCCGGTCTGCCTGTTCGCCGTATCGTCCATGGGCGGGACCATACCCGATCCTTCCCCTGCGAAAGCGGGGGACTCGACCGTTTCCGCTTCCGGCGTCACACTCCGGCAGCGGCAGGACGAGATCGCGATGGCGGCAGGCGCGCTTTATCATTCTTCGGTCGAAAGCGGCGGCATTTCGCGCTTTGAGGCCGCCTACGCGCCCGCCGACGAGGCGCTGATCCCGCGGCTTCTTGAGGAGACCGCGCACGACGCGGCACTCGATTCGCGCATCGGCGAACGCGCCAAGCGCTACATTGAGGCGATCCGCCATGCGCGCGGCGGGATCGGCGGGCTTGAGGATTTCATGCACGAGTACAGCCTCTCCACGAAGGAGGGGCTGGCGCTGATGTCGCTTGCGGAAGCGCTTCTGCGCGTGCCCGACGCGGCGACGCAGGACCGCCTGATCGAGGACAAGCTCGCGGCCGGCGATTGGGAGCACGCCGCGGCGCGCGAGAGCGAAAGCTGGCTCGTCTCAGCCACCACCTGGGCACTCGGCCTGACGGTTCGCCTCGTGCATCCCGGCGAGACGCCGGAAGGGATCATCGCGCGGCTCGGACAGCGGCTCGGAATGCCGACCGTCAGGACGGCGGGGCGCCAGGCGATGCGCATCCTCGGGCATCAGTTCGTGCTCGGCGAAACGATCGAGGACGCGCTCGACCGCGGCAAGGAGGCGCGGAAGAAGGGCTACCGCCATTCCTTCGACATGCTGGGCGAGGGCGCGCGCACGGGCGACGATGCGGAGCGCTACTTCCAGTCCTATGCGCACGCTATCGAAGCGATCGGCAGATCGGCCTCAGGCGCGCTGCCGGGACGGCCGGGCATCTCCGTCAAACTCTCCGCGCTCCATCCGCGCTACGTCGCGCGGCAGGAAGCGCGCGTGCTTGCCGAGCTCGTGCCGCGGCTGATCGATCTCGCGCGCGCCGCCAAGGCGCATGACCTCAATATGACGGTCGATGCGGAGGAAGCGGATCGGCTCGAGATCTCGCTCGACGTCTTCGCGATGCTTCTGAAGGAGCCGTCGCTCGCCGGGTGGGAGGGACTGGGACTCGCCGTCCAAGCCTACCAGAAGCGCGCGCCGGCGGTTGTCGATTGGCTTGCCGAGGCTTCCGCCGCGGCCGGGCGGCGCATCATGGTGCGGCTCGTCAAGGGCGCCTACTGGGACACGGAGATCAAGCGCGCGCAGGAGCGCGGGCTGCCCGACTTCCCTGTCTTCACGCGCAAGCCGGCGACCGATCTCTGCTATCTCGCCTGCGCCCGGCGGCTGCTCGCCGCGCGCCCCACGCTCTATCCGCAATTCGCCACCCACAATGCGCTGACGGTCGCGGCGATCGCCGAGATGGGCGTCGATGGAAGAGGGGGCGCCAAGGCCTTCGAGTTCCAGCGGCTGCACGGCATGGGCGAAGCGCTTTATGCGGAGGTGCATGCGCGCGAGGGCTTCGACTGCCGCATCTATGCGCCGGTCGGAAGCCACAAGGAGCTTCTTGCTTATCTGGTGCGGCGGCTCCTTGAGAACGGCGCGAACTCCTCCTTCGTCAATGCCGTCAACGACCATTCCGTGCCGGTTGAGAGCCTGCTGATCTCTCCGGCGGAGAGCCTTGCCGGCCGCACCCCCCGCCATTCCGGCATTGCGCTGCCGGAAAAGCTCTTCGGCGCGCGCAAGAACTCGCGCGGGCTTGAGTTCGGAAGCCGCGCAGCGCTTGCCGCCCTCGTCGAAGGTGTTGCGGCGGCGCCGGACGTGGATCCCGTTCCCGATGCAACGCCCGCGGACGCGGAAACGGCGGTGACCGCCGCCGTTGCGGCCCATCCCGCCTGGGAGGCGACGCCGGCGGAAAAGCGTGCGGCGATCCTGGAGCGCGCCGCCGACGCGCTTGAGGAGAACCGCGACCGGCTGATCGCACTCCTTGCCCGCGAGGGCGGCAAGACGCTTGACGACGGCATCGCGGAGCTGCGCGAGGCGGTCGATTTCTGCCGCTACTATGCCGCCGAGGCGCGCCGTCTCTTCGCCCGCGACACGCTTCTCCCCGGTCCGACCGGCGAGGAGAACCGCTATCGGTTGCGAGGGCGCGGCGCGTTCGTCGCAATCAGCCCCTGGAATTTCCCGCTCGCGATCTTCACGGGCCAGGTCGCCGCCGCACTTGCCGCCGGCAATTCCGTCCTCGCCAAGCCAGCCGAGCAGACGCCGAAGATTGCCCGCGAGGCGGTCGCAATTCTGCATGCGGCGGGCGTCCCGGCAGACGTGCTGCGGCTGGTGCCGGGCGACGGCGCGATCGGCGCGGCACTTGTCGCCGATCCCAGGATCGCCGGCGTCGTCTTTACCGGCTCCACCGAGGTCGGCCAGATCATCAACCGGACGCTGGCCGCCAAGGACGGGCCGATCGTGCCGCTCGTCGCTGAGACCGGCGGCATCAACGCCATGATCGCCGACGCGACGGCGCTGCCGGAGCAGGTCGCCGACGACGTGGTGACGTCGGCTTTCCGCTCCGCCGGCCAGCGCTGTTCGGCGTGCCGCATCCTCTTCGTGCAGGCCGACGTCGCCGATCACATGACTCGCGATGATCGCGGGTGCCGCAGCGGAGCTGACGATCGGCGATCCGGCCGATCCGGCGACGGATATCGGGCCGGTGATCGACGCGGAAGCGAAGCGGGCGCTTGAAGCGCATCTGGATAAAATGCGCCGTGAGCAGACGGTCGTCTTCGCCGGGACCGCGCCGAGCGAGGGGAACTTCGTCGCACCGCATATCGTCGCGCTGAAGTCTGCGGATGCGCTGACGAAAGAGGTGTTCGGGCCGATCCTGCACGTCGTGCGCTGGCAGGCGGACCGCCTCGACGACGTGCTCGAATGGATCGGCAGGACCGGCTACGGGCTGACCTTCGGCGTGCACACCCGCGTCGGCGGGCGCGCGGAGCGCATCGCGCGGGCGCTCCATGTCGGCAACGTCTACGTCAACCGCAATACGATCGGCGCCATCGTCGGCTCGCAGCCCTTCGGCGGCATGGGGCTTTCCGGCACCGGCCCGAAGGCGGGCGGGCCGAACTACCTCCAGCGCTTCGCGCACGAGCAGGTCGTCTCAACCGACACGACGGCGGCGGGAGGAAATGCCAGCCTTGTGACGCTTGAGGACAAGGCGGGGCCGGGCGCGGGCGTATGAGGCGGCGGCGGAGACGCGGGCGCCTGCGCGCGATCGTCTGGACGGCGTTCATCCTGCTCTGTTTCTATGTCTTCGTCGCCTATATCGCTCTGCCGCGGCTGTGGTCGCATTACGAGCACGAACCCGGCCTGGAAGGCCGACCGATGGTGACCGTTACCGGCGACGGCATTCCCGGCGACCCTTTGAATGTCGGCCTCGTAGGCACGAAGGAGGAGGCGATCCGCGCGCTCGTCGCGGCCGGCTGGTATCCCGCCGACGCGGTGACGCTCAGGACCAGCATCGAGATCGCGGGTAGCGTCATCTTCGACCGGCCGTTTCACGACGCGCCGGTGAGCCCGCTCTTCTATGACGGCAAGGCGCAGGCCTTCGCTTTCGAGAAGCCGGTCGGCAAGAGCGCCGACCGCCGCAACCATGTGCGCTTCTTCGAGACGCCCGGCGAATGGCTTCATGCGCGGCCCGTCTGGCTCGGCTCGGCGACCTTCGACCGCGGAGTCGGCGTCAGCCACTATACCGGCGCGATCACGCATCATATCGGCCCCGACGTCGACGCGGAGCGCAACCTCCTGATCCACGACCTCTCCGCGGCTAACATGCTGACCGAGATTTTCCAGGTCACGGGGGTGGGCCCGACGCTCTTCGGCCGCAACGGCGGCGGCGATCCCTATTACACGGACGGCGAGTTGACGATCGGCGTCGTCAGTCCCGACGCGGAGCCGACGAAGGACCCGCCGAAGGTGCTTCCCAATCCGCCGGCCATCGCGTTGAAGGATGCGCTCTTCGCGAAAGCGCGCGGGCTCATGTCGGACACCGCCTCGCCGCCGCGCTGAGGAACCGAGACCGCCGGTCAACCCGAGCGTGCGCGGCCGGCCTTCGGTTGTCGTCGCGACTCTCAGCCTCGCCTTTTCGCGCGGAATTCACTGGACAAGCCGGTGTCGCTTTTTGTCAAACGGAGTGTCGGTCGCAATCAACGAATGCAACACGGGCGGCCGGGCACAGGAGGAAACGCAATGAGGAAGTGGCTGCTCACAACGAGCGTCAGCCTGGCGGCGCTTGCCGTCACAACGGGAATTGCCGCCGCCGACGCTTTCGTCGACGAGGCGAAGGCGGTTGTCGCCGCCGCGACGAGCCGCGTCGACAAGTGGGACGGTCCCACTTCCGGCCCGAAGGCGGCGCAGGGCAAGACTATCGTCTACGTTGCCGGCGACATGCGTAATGGCGGCATCCAGGGCGTGGCCGATGGCGTGCAGGAAGCGGCCAAGGCGATCGGGTGGGAAGCCCGCGTCATCGACGGCCAGGGCTCCATTGCCAGCCAGTCGACCGCGCTCAACCAGGCGATCGCGCTCAAGCCGGATGCCATCATCCTCGGTGGCAGCGACGCCTTGCAGCAGAAGGACGACCTTGAGAAGGCCAAGGCGCAAGGCATTGTCGTCGTCGGCTGGCACGCCGGACCGAACCCCGGCCCGCTGGAGGGGACACCCATCGTCGCCAACGTCACTACCGATTCCAACGAAGTTGCGAAGGTCGCGGCGATGTACGCGATCGCGCAATCAGACGGCAAGGCGGGCGTGGTCGTCTTCGCCAATTCCGCCTACGCGATCGCCATCGCCAAGGGGCGCGCGATGGAGGCGGTGATCAAGCAGTGTTCCGGTTGCGAAGTGATCTCCTTCCAGGACACGCCGCTCGCCGATACCGCCAACCGCGTGCCGCAGCTTACGACGAGCCTGCTCGCCAAGTTCGGTGACAAGTGGACCTATTCGCTGGCGATCAACGATCTCTACTACGACTTCATGGCGCCGTCGCTCACGGCGGCGGGCAAGAGCGGCGACGGCGCGCCCTACAACATCTCCGCCGGCGACGGCTCGGTGTCCGCCTATGCGCGCATCCGCGACAAGGACTACCAGGCGGCGACCGTGCCGGAGCCGCTCACCATGCAGGGCTGGCAACTCGTCGACGAGATCAACCGCGCCCTCGCGGGCGAGGCCTGGTCGGGCTACGTGCCGGGCGTGCATCTCGTGACGCCGGAAAACATCGCCTATGACGGCGGCCCGAGGAACGTCTTCGATCCCGACAACGGCTATCGTGACGAATACAAGAAGATCTGGGGCAAGTAAGCCGCGGGTTTAAGCGGAGCGGGCGACCGCTCCGCGTCTCTCTTCCCTATTTCTGGTGGCCTAGCCCCGGCTGACGGCTTCGAGATGCCGCGGGAAGTCCGGCGAGCGCATGAGCTTCCGGCAGCGCTCGAAGCGGTTCAGCGAATAGGCCCAGAAGTCGTCGGCGGGATTCTTGTTGGCGTGCTGAATGAGACCCCAAAGTGTCCATAGCAGGTCGCACATCGCCTTGTAGATCACCATGCGGCCATGGTCGAAGGGGCTCGCGGGCCGACCGAAATAGGCGTCGATCAGGCGCTTGTCCTGCGCGGCGTCAAAGTCCGCCTCGACCGAGAGATCGCCCAGATCCCACATCGGATCGTTCATGCCGGAATATTCCCAGTCGACGATCCACATGCGCCCTCCGGTGTCGAGGAAGTTCTCCGCCAGCGGATCGCAGTGACAGGGCCTGAGCTCGACGGGATACTCGGCGAGCGCCCCGCGCACGCTGCCGGCCTCGGCGACGGCGTCGTGGTAGCCTTCGGGAAGCTCCGCACCCAGTTTCTCGAGTACGCCGAGATAGTCGTCGATCATCGCAAAGAGCTCGAAATGGAATGAAAAATCCGGCGCGTCGTCGTGGAGCGTACGGAAGGCGTGCGCGGCGCGCTCCACTGCCCCGTTGCGGGACTTGAAAAGGGTGGGCGACATGGTGACGGCGCCGCCTACAAAGCGCGTCGCCATCACGCCGTCATCGCCGAAATGCACGACCTCCGGCGAGACTCCGGCGGCAGCGGCGGCCCGCGCGTTCACCGCCTCGACTTTGCGGTCGATATAGTCCTCGGTGCCCTTGCCGGGGAGGCGCAGGCAATAGCGCTCTCCACCGGTGTCGACCTCGAAGACGAGGTTGGTGAGCCCCCCGAGTCGGGTAATTTTCGCGCTCGCCGCCGCCGAGAATGCGGGGATCGCGGCGAATGCCTCGCGGGCCCGTTCAATCTCGTCGGTCATTCTCAGCTCCTCAGCCTTTCGCCTTTCGGATCGTAGAGGCTGCGCGGACCACGCTTCGCCGCGTAGCTCTTCCCGTAGGCTTCGATCGAAAGCGTCGCATCTTTTGGCATCTCCGCCGGAAGATAACCGAAGGCGATCGTTGTCTCGACCGTGTAGCCAAAGCCGGCGCTGGTCGTTGTGCCGACCACCGCGCCGTCCGCGAGAACCGTCTCGCCGCCGATAAGCGGCGCGAAGCCCTCGACGGTCAGCGTCGCAAGCTTGCGCGCCGGGCCTTCGGCCTTGATCGCCGCAAGCGCCGCGCGGCCGATGAAATCGCCCTTGTCGAGCGCCACCGCGAAGCCAAGCCCGGCCTCGTAAGGATTGGTGTCGGGCGTCACGTCCGCGGACCAATAGACGTAGCCCTTCTCCAGCCTGAGCAATTCGACGGCGCGATAGCCGGCGTCGATCAGTCCGTGATCGGCGCCCGTCTCCATCAGACGTTCGTAAACATGCGCGGCGTATTCCGCCGGCACGTGCAGCTCCCAACCGAGCTCGCCGACATAGCCGACGCGTGCGGCGCGCACGCGCGTTGCCAGTCCGACCTCGATCTCGCGCACGGTGAGATAAGGGAAGGCGGCGTTTGAGAGGTCGTCGTCCGTCGTTGCTTGCAGGATTTGCCGAGACGCCGGGCCGACGATGTTGAGAACCGCATAGGCGGAGGTGACCTCGCGGATTTCCGCCGAGCCGTCCTTCGGCAAGAGTCCGGCGATCCAGCCGCAATCCCGCACGCCGAACTGGCTGCCCGTCACGACGTAGAAGCGGCTTTCTGAGAGCCGCATGATGGTGAGGTCGGCTTCGATGCCGCCGCTCTCGTTGCAGAGCTGCGTGTAGACGCAGGCGCCGATGGGGCGGTCGAGGTCGTTCGCGGCGATTTTCTGCAGCGCAGCAAGCGCGCCCTTGCCCGTCACCTCGAATTTCGAGAACGAGGTCTGGTCGAAGAGCGCGGCCGCCTCGCGCACCGCTCTGTGCTCGCGGCCAACCGCATCGAACCAGCCGGGTTTCTCCTCGAAGCTTGGCGTTTCGGACCCGGCGACTTCGCCGGTGTCGAACCAGAGCGGGCGCTCCCAGCCGGCTTTCGAGCCATAGACCGCGCCGTTGGCTTTGAGCGCATCGTAAAGCGGGCTTCGCCGCGCGCCGCGGGCGCTTGTCAGCTCCGCCGCAGGCCAGTGGATCGAATAATAGTCGCCGTAGGATTCGGAGCTGCGCGCCGCGAGATAATCCCGGTTCGCCTGGTGCCTGGAGAAGCGGCGGATGTCGAACGGCCAGAGGTCCATGCCGGGGTCGCCGTCGACGATCCAATGCGCTATTGCCTCGCCCGCGCCGCCGGAGGCCGCGATGCCGGCCGTGAAGCCGCAGGCGACGAAGAAGTTCCGGAGCTCCGGTGCGAGCCCCATCACCGGCTCGCCGTCGGCGGAGACCGGGATCGGTCCGTTGATCAGCGTCTTGATGCCGATTTCGTTCAGGACCGGGAGTCGCTCCGCCGCGCCGAGCATGATCGGCTCGAAGCGCTCGAAATTCTCCGGGAAGAGCTCGCGCGCGAAGTCGAACGGCACGCCCTCGCGCCAGCAGGCTGGCGCATTCTTCTCCCAGCCGCCGATGGCGAAGGCGCCGACGTCGGGCTTCAGATAGAAGATGCGGTCCGGATCGCGGAAGGTAGGCGTCGCGTTGGTGGTGTCGAGCTTCTTTTCTGTGACGACGTATTGATGCTCCACTGCGCCGGCGGCGATCGCGACGCCCGCCATCTCGCCGATGCGCTTCGCCCAGATGCCGGCGGCGTTGACGACAATTTCGCAGCCGATCGTGCCGTGGTCGGTGACGACGGATTTGGCGCGGCCCGCTTCGATCTCGAAGCCGGTGACACGCACGCCTTCGCGGATGGTCACGCCGCCGGCGCGCGCGGCCTTCGCATAGGCCATCGTCAAGGAATACGGGTCGATGTAGCCGTCCGACGGAATCCACGCCGCGCCGACGACCCCTTCCGTCGTCATCCAGGGGAAGCGCGCTTTCGCTTCCGCCGTGCTCACCTCATGAGCCTCGAAGCCGAAGCCCTTGGCCTGCGTCAGCGAGCGGCGGATTTCGGCGAGCCGCTCCTTGCTTGAGGCGATCCTGAGCGAGCCGGCTTTGCGCCAGTCGATCGCCTGGCCCGATTCCGCTTCGAGCCGGTCGAAGACGGCGACGGAGTTCTGCATCAGCCGCGTCAGGTTCTTCTTGGAGCGGAGCTGGCCGACGAGGCCCGCCGCGTGCCAGGTCGAGCCGTGCGTGAGCTGTTCTTTCTCGATGAGCAACACGTCGCGCTCGCCGGCGCGGGCGAGGTGATAGGCGATCGCGGTGCCGATCGCTCCGCCGCCGATGATGACGATGCGGGCGTGTTGATCGGCCATGTTGTCAGGCTTTGATCCGCGTCATGTCCGGATCGTAGAGCGGCTTCAGGAAGGGCTCGGCGGGAACCCGCTCGGTCGCGACCTCGAGCTCGTAGTCGCCGCTCATCACGGTGTCGGCGTCGACCCCGTCCGGGTCGCGCACATAACCGAGCCCGATATTCCGTTGAACCGTGTAGCCCCAGCCGGCCGACGAGAGCCAGCCGACCCGCTTGCCGCTCCTGTAAATCGTCTCGCGCCCGAGCAGCACGATATCGGGATCATCGACCGTGAAGCCGGCGAGCAGCCGGGGGAGGGGCTTGTCGCGCGCCGCTTCGATGGCGTCGCGACCGAGAAACGGGATGTTCTTGCGCATTTTCACCGCCCAGCCGAGGCCTGCCATCAGGGGATTGTGGTCCGGCCCGATATCGGCGCCCCAGGCGCGATAGGCCTTCTCCAGGCGGAGCGATTCGATGGCGCGGTAGCCGGCATTGGCGATGCCGTGCGGCGCGCCCGCCTGCATCAGCCGCTCGTAAAGATTCGCGGCGAACTCCACGGGGATGTGCAGCTCCCAGCCGAGTTCGCCGACATAGGTGACGCGCAGCGCCAGCACCGGCGCGCCGGCAACGTTGATCTTGCGGCATGCGCCGAAGGGGAAGCCCTTATTCGAGACATCGTCGCGCGTCAGGCCGGAGAGCACGTCGCGGGCGCGCGGCCCCATCAGCGAGAAGACGGCGTTTTCGGACGTGATGTCGGAGAGCCGTGCGTCGAGCCCGTCGGGGATGTTGCGCGAAATCCAATCGAAATCGTGCGTGGCGAAGCCCGTGCCGGTGACGATGTAGAAGCGGTCTTCGGCGAGCCGCGCGACGGTCAGGTCGCATTCAATGCCGCCGCGCGCGTTCAGCATCTGCGTATAGGTGAGGTGGCCCGGCGCCTTGGCGACGTCATTGGCGCAGACCCAGGAAAGTGCCGCCTCCGCGTCGCGTCCCACCATCAGGAACTTGGCGAAGGAGGTCTGGTCGAAGAGCGCAACGCGCTCGCGCGCCGCCTGGTGCTCGCGCCCGACGGCCTGAAACCAGTTCTGCCGGCCGTAGGAATAGACGTCCTCCGGTCCTTCGCCTTGGGAATGATCGGCAAACCAGTTCGGCCGTTCCCAGCCGAGCTTCTCGCCGAAGACCGCGCCCTCGCCCTTCAGCGTCGTGTAGAGCGGCGAGCGGCGGAGCGGCCGGCCGGAGGAGAACTCTTCGAACGGCCAGGCCATCGTGTAGTGCCTGGAATAGGCTTCGAGGGTCCGCGTCCTGACCCAGTCCACGTCGCCATGGTTTTTGCCGAAGCGGCGGATATCGACCGGCCAGAGGTCGTAAGGCGGCTCGCCGCGCGCCACCCATTCCGCGAGCGCCATCCCTGCGCCACCACCCGAAGCGATGCCGAAGGCATTGAAGCCCGCCGCAATGAACACTCCGCGCACCTCCGGCGCCTCGCCGAGGATGAAATTGCCGTCCGGCGTAAAGCTCTCCGGCCCGTTGATGAGTTCCTTGATGCCGGCGTTCTCCAGCGCGGGAACCCGCGGCAGCGCAAGCTCCATGACGGGCGCGAAATGATCCCAATCCGGGTCGAGCAGCGTGAAGTGAAAGCCGTCGGGGATGCCGTTCTCCGCCCACGCTACCGGGTTTTGCTCGTAGCCGCCCATGATCAGCCCGCCGACCTCCTCCTTGTAGTAGGTGAGGCGGTCGGGATCGCGCAGCGTCGGCAGGTTCGGCGTCACGCCGTCGATCTTCTCGGTGATGGCGTAGTGGTGCTGCACGGAGACGAGCGGCACATTGACGCCGGCCATCGCCCCCACATCGCGCGACCATTGTCCGCAGGCGACGACCAGCGTCTCGCAGGCGACGAAGCCCTCCGCCGTCTCAACGCCGCGCACCCGGCCGTTCTCGACTCGGATGCCGGAGATCGGGGTCTCTTCCTTGATGGTGACGCCGCTTGAGCGGGCGCCGCGCGCCAAGGCCTGCACGATGTCGCTCGGGCTCGCTTGCCCGTCAGTCGGCAGGAACGCCGCGCCGACCACGTCGTCCACGGTCATCAGCGGCCAAAGCTCCTGCGCCTCCTTGGGCGAGAGCAGGTGCATCTCCAGCCCGAAGGAATGCGCCGTCGTCGCCTGCCGCTTTACTTCCGTCCATCTTTCCGCGGTGCATGCCAGACGCAGCCCGCCGTTCATCTTCCAGCCGGTGGCGAGCCCGGTCTCCTTTTCCAGCCGGTCGTAGAGCGCGACGGAATATCCGAGAAGCTGCGTGACGTTGGCGTTGGTGCGGAGCTGCCCGACGAGGCCGGCGGCGTGCCAGGTCGAGCCGGAGGAGAGCTTCGCCCGCTCAAGAAGGAGCACGTCGCTCCACCCCATCTTGCCGAGATGGTAGGCGACCGAGCAGCCAACGATGCCGCCGCCGACGATGACGACCTTGGCCGAGGAGGGAAGGCTCACGCGCGCTCCATCTCGGCGAACGCGGCGAAGGCCTTCTGGTATCGCGCCAGGTTCTCGGCGGTGTATTTCTGGAAGTCGTAATCCACCTGCGAGTGGATCTCCGAGACCATGCTCCAGATCGTCTCGCGCAGAAGCGAGGCGGCGGTCATGGCCGCGAAGCGGTAGCGCAACTCGTCGGTGACGCGCTTGTCGAAGTAATATTCGAGCATCGTCTCGCGCATCTCAGGCGGCATGTCGCTGTTCGAAGCGAGGCCGCCGAGATCGAAGAGCGGTGAGTTGAAACCGGCATATTCCCAATCCACCAGCCACAGCCGCTCGCCGTCGTCGATGAGATTCGCGGCGAGGAGGTCGTTGTGGCTGAAGACGAGATCGATCGGCCCGACGGCGCGTTCCAGCCGCTCCGCCTGCGACAGCAGCCTGCGCAGATGGGCAGGATCGGTGCTCGGCACCTCCGACAGGGAGTGGGCGTAGTCGCGCACGACGTGGAACACCCAGAAGAGCACGCCGGGTCCGCGCAGGTGCTTCGGAATCTCGCGATGCGTACGGCGCATGATTTCAACGATGCGAACCAGATTCTTCGGCTCGCGCACGTCCTTCGGCGTGAACGTGCGGCCCTCGATGAAGTCGATCACCAGCACGCCCGGCTCGGCATAGGCGACGCGCGGCGCAACGCCGGCTGCGTGTGCGGCGCGGCTTGCGGCGACCTCGTTCTTGCGCACCACGCCATGTGCCTCGTTGTCTCCGCCGATCCGCACGACGTATTTCCGCCCCGCGTCCTCGACCACGAAATTGACGTTGGAGAGCCCGCCATGGAGGTCGTCCGGCTCGACCGGGTCGCTCCACACCGGAAGTGCGGCGGCCTGGCGCCACGCCGCTCCGATCCGGCGGTCGAGCGCGTAGCGCTTTTCTTCAGCCAAGGCCGAGCCTCCGCTTCGCGCCCATGCCGGCCGCGGTCGTCATGCTGTCGGCGATCATGGGTGTGCAATCAGTCGGGCGCGTGACTTGGCGCTGATGCCCCCGATGAGCCGGTCGGCCACGATGCCTATGAACGCCACGGCGAGGCCGGCCACAATGCCTCTGCCCGCATCGGCTTTGGCGAGCGCAATGAACACTTCCTGGCCCAGGTCGCGTGTCCCGATCATGGCGGCGATGATGATCATGCTGAGTGCGAGCAGCACCGTCTGGTTGATGCCGAGCACGATCTCCGGCAGCGCCAGCGGCAGCTGAACGCGCCAGAACATCTGCCAGCGCGTACACCCGCTGGCTGTCGCCGCCTCGATCAGATGCGGCGGCACCTGGCGCAGGCCGTGATTCGTGTAGCGGATCGAGGGCACGATCGCGAAGGCCACGGTGGCGATGAGGGCCGTCACGTCGCCGACGCGGAACAGCATCACGGTGGGGATGATGAAGCAGAACGAGGGCAGCGTCTGCAGCGTATCGATGATCGGATTGACGATCCGGTTGGCGAGCTCGGATCTCGACGCGAGAATGCCTATCGGAATTCCGATCAGCGCCGAGATGACGGTTGCGATGCCGCAGAGATAGACGGTCGCCATCGTCTTCTCCCACAGCCCGGTTACGGCGCAGAAAGCGGTGAGGGCGGCGATGAGCAGCGCCAGCCGTGCGCCGCCCAGCCGATACCCGGCGAGCGCCAGGAGGATCACGGCTCCGAGCCACGGAAATCCCTCGCAGAACGCCCGCAGCGGATTGAGGATGTAGATGAGGAGCGCGACGCGGAATATTTCGATCGCGTCGAAGAAATTCACGGTGATCCAGTCGACGGCCGCCTTCCAGGCCGGGCCGGTCGAGAAAGTGATCGCCGCCGGCACTTTCTCGAAGCCGGGAACCACCAGGCTGAGGAGCGTTGTTGCGGCCAGCAGGCCGAGCGCGAGAAGAAGATCCGGATGGCGGTTGAAGAGCGGGCCGGTCGCCACCACGTTGGCCCGCTTATGCCGCGCCGCTGCTTGCGAAAGTCGGTCGAGCGCAATGGCGAGCGCGACGATCGCCAGCCCCGATTCCATCGCCTGACCGACCTTCAGGGCGCGGAGCGCCAGGAGCACGTCGTAGCCAAGCCCGCCGGCGCCGATCATGGAGGAGATGATCACCATGTTGAGGGCGAGCATGATCACCTGGTTGACGCCGACCATCAGCGTCGGGCGCGCCGAGGGGACAAGCACACGCCACAGCTTCTGCCGGCGCGTACATCCCGCCATCGTGCCGAATTCGTCGATGTCTTTGGGGACCCGCGACAGCGCGAGCTTCGTAGCGCGCACCATCGGTGGCGTCGCGTAGATGCCCGTCGCCAGCATCGCCGAGACCGGGCTGTTGCCGAAGAGGATCAGCATCGGGATCAAATAGGCGAAGGTCGGGATCGTCTGCATCAGGTCGAGCACCGGCGTCACCAGCGCCCGGTCGAGCGCCGGCATTCTCCAGGCGAGGATGCCGAAGCCTAGTCCGGTGATCACGCAGAGCGGCACGGCGATAACGATCAGCGCCAGCGTAAGCATGGCGCTCTGCCACTGGCCGAAGAGGGCGATGTAGAGGAAACATCCGCCGGCGATCAGCGCCAGCCTGCGCCCGCCGACTGCGTGGCCGGCGATCGCGGCAGTTGCCACCAGGCCGACCCAGGAGAGCGTCGGCAGCACCGTCGCATCTAATCCGTGGCCGATCTTGTAGCCCCTGGCGAGCAATGCGAAGGCGAACTGCAGCGGCACGTTGAGAATAGCGGCGAGCAGCCGCGTGAACTCGGTGACGTTCGTCTTGAGCCAGGCCATCGCGGCGCCGAACCAGGCGGCGAAGGGGACGATCGCGTGCTCCGGGTAGTTCGTCGCCCAGGGAATCTGATTGCGCGCCAGATGGAGCACGAGGACGAGCAGCAGCGCACCGGCCCAGATGACGAGCCAGGTATTGACGCGGCTGGGGGCGCGTCCAAGCGGCGCGTCCACGGCGAAGGTCATTCGGCCGCCTTTCGCGTGTCATTGCCGGCGAGGAGGTTGATTACCGCCTGCGGGGTGACCTCGCCAACCACGTCGCCGTCGCCGTCCGTGACGGCGAACGGTGTTGCAGCGGCAACGATGTCGGCGGCGAAGCTCGCGATCTTTGCGTCGAATGCGACGCTTCCGCCATGCGCGAGGTTCGGCGTCGGCGCCCGCATCAGTCGCTGCGCTGACATGACCTTGGCGCGCGCGACGTCGCGGGTGAATTCAGCCACGTATTCCGTGGCCGGATGCATCACGAGCTCCTCCGGCGTTCCAGTCTGGATGATCTCGCCGTCCTGCATGATGGCGATCCGGTCGCCGAGCCGGATGGCCTCGTCGAAATCGTGGGTGATGAACACCACCGTCTTGTGCAGCGCGCCCTGCAGGCGCAGGAGCTCCACCTGCATCTCCCGTCGGATCAGCGGGTCGAGTGCGGAGAACGGCTCGTCAAGGAACCAGATTTCCGGCTTCACGGCGAGGCTTCGCGCAATGCCGACGCGTTGCTGCTGGCCGCCGGAAAGGGCATGCGGATAGAAGCTCTCGCGACCGCCAAGGCCGACGAGCTCGATCATCTCGCGCGCTCTCTCGATCTGCGATTCCCGGCTAACTCCTTGGATCAGAAGCGGGAAGGCGACGTTCTCCAGCACCGTCAGATGCGGCAGCAGCGCAAAATTCTGGAACACCATGCCCATCTTGTGGCGGCGGATCTCGATGAGCTCGGCGACGCTCGCCTGGAGCAGATCCTTGCCTTCGAACTCGACACTGCCGCCCGTCGGCTCGATCAGCCTGGAAAGACAGCGGAGCAAAGTGGATTTGCCGGAGCCCGACAGGCCCATGACAATGAATATCTCGCCCTGGCGGATGCTGAGCGAGGCGTTGCGCACGGCGCCGACGAGGCCGGCCGCCGCAAGCTGGGCCGATGTCGGATTACCATTGTGGGTGGCAAGGAACTGCGCGGCGTTCCCGCCGAACACCTTCCAGATGCCGCGGCAGGCGAGCTTCACCGGCCGCAAGCCGAGCGCGCCCGTCTCGTTCCGCTCCGCGTCCGAAGCGACGCTCGCCGTGCCGCCATTCCTCGGCATCGATGCCTCGGCAAGAGCGGCGGGGGATGCCGGCGCCCCGCCGCCTCCGTCGGCTACTGAGCCCAAGCCTTCCACGTCGCCTCGTTCGAGTCGACCCAGGCCGCGGCCACGTCTTCGATGGATTTCCCGTCGAGATCGACTTCACCGCTCATCTTGTTCAATTCGGCGGTGTCGATGGTGTAGTTTTTGGCGACCTTGTAGGCGACCGGCCATTTGTCCTTCATGCCGGCCCAGCCATATTTCCAGATTTCGCCGTGCGGTTTGCCGCAATCGTATGCGGAGTCCGGGTTCACGCCCCAACTCGGATCGGTGTAGCAAGCGGGTTCGTATTCGGGGAATTCCACCCATTCGCCCTCGTATTTCGCCGGCGCCCAATGCGGGGAGTAGATCCACAGCATGATCGGCGCTTTACGCTGATAGGCGGAATCGAGTTCGGCGAACATTGCCCCGTCGGTGCCGGCATGCACCACCGTGAACGGCAGCTTCAGCGCCGCGGCGCGTTCGTCGTCGAAGCCTTCCCAGGTGACGGGCCCGCCGAGATAGCGGCCGTTGGGAGCGGTTTCAGGCACGGAGAATGCCTCGGCGCAGGCCGCATCGAGGAGCGCGTGCCAGTCCGGCAGCCCCGGGCACTTCTCTTTCATGTAGAGCGGATACCACCACTCTTCCTTGGCTTTCGGCCCGAGCGCCCCGAGCCGCTCGGTCTCACCGGTGGCATCGGACGCCTTCATGGCTTCGCCGGCCGTCGTGTCCCAGAATTCCAGACCGACCGTAAGGTCGCCGTTGGTCAAACCGGTGGTGAGGCTGGAGAGATAGTCGGCGGTCGGGTATTCGACGGTGTAGCCGAGTTTTTCGAGAATGCCGCCGAGCACCTTCGCGTTGATGTTCACGCTGGTCCAGTCGAACAGCGCAATCTTGATGGGATCGTTGGATTCCTGGGCGGCGGCAGGAAATCCGAACACAGCCGACAGAGCGATTGCTCCGGCCGCGTTGATGAAGAAACGCGCGGTCATCTGAAGGTCCCCCTTTTTCTGAACTCGCATGCAGGTGGGCGGGATCGCCCACCTGCTCGCAACTCAATCGTCGCGAGGAATAGGAGCACCTGTCAACCGGAAACGCCCGAATCGCTGCGCGTCCGATCCGCGCGTGCTTCCGCCGCGTCGGTCCTGGAATCCGGCTGCGGTCCGGGCCAAGATGACGCCGATGACAAACCATCTCGCTGCCGGCCTGCTGGCGCCGGAACATCCCGCCGACCGGACCTGCATCGTGGCGCCGCATGGGACACCCCCGGGGCGGCGCTTCACCTATGGCGACGTCCGCCGCCTTTCAGCGCGGGCTGCCGCGGCGCTCGCCGCGCGCGGAGTCAGGCCGGGCGACCGGGTGGCGGCGCAGGTGGAGAAATCGGCGGAAGCGCTCTTCCTCTATCTAGGGTCGATCCGCGCGGGCGCGGTCTTCCTGCCGCTCAACACCGCCTATACCGCAACGGAGGTGGCCTATTTCGTCGGCGATGCGCGGCCGACCGTCTTCGTCGCCGACCCGGCGCGGGTGGACGCGCTGCAAGAAGCGCTCGATGCCGGCGGCGTCGCACGTGTCGAAACGCTCGCGGCGGACGGCTCGGGATCGTTCGCGGCTTTGTGCGACGCGCAATCGGACGATTGGACGGACGTCGACCGCGGGCCCGACGATCTTGCCGCCATCCTCTACACGTCGGGAACGACGGGGCGCTCGAAGGGCGCGATGCTCACCCACGCCAATCTCCGCTCCAACGCGGAGACGCTGGTGGAGACCTGGCGCTTCACCAAGGACGACGTGCTGATCCATGCGCTCCCGATCTTCCACACGCACGGGCTCTTCGTCGCCAGCAACGTCATCCTGATGGCCGGCGCGGCGATGATCCTGTTGCCGAAGTTCGACCCCGCAGAGGCGATCGCGCTCTTCCCGCAGGCGACGGCGCTGATGGGCGTGCCGACCTTCTATACGCGGCTTCTCGACCGGCCGGAGCTGACGCGCAGAGCGGCCTCGGACATGCGCCTCTTCGTCTCCGGATCGGCGCCGCTTCTCGCCGAGACGCACCGCCAGTTCCACGAACGCACCGGCCACGCGATCCTGGAACGCTACGGCATGACCGAGACCAGCATGAACACCTCGAACCCCTACGATGGGGAGCGCGTTCCGGGCTCGGTCGGCTTCCCGCTGAAGGACGTGACGATCCGCGTCGTCGATCCGGAGACGGGAGAGACGCTTCCCGCCGGCAAGGCGGGCATGATCGAAGTGCGCGGTCCGAACGTGTTCGCCGGCTATTGGGAGATGCCGGAGAAGACCAAGGCGGAATTCCGCGCCGACGGCTTCTTCATCACCGGCGACCTCGGCACGATCGACGAGCGCGGCTACGTTTCGGTGCTCGGGCGCGGCAAGGACCTCGTCATCACCGGCGGCTTCAACGTCTATCCGAAGGAGGTCGAGCTCGTGATCGATGCGCTCCCCGGCGTCGTCGAAAGCGCGGTGATCGGCCTGCCGCATCCCGATCTCGGCGAGGCGGTGATGGCCGTCGTCGTCGGCGAGAAGGAAAAAACACCGAGCGAGGCGGAGATCATCGCGGCGCTGAGATCCGACCTCGCCGGTTACAAGCTTCCGAAGCGCGTGGTCTTCGTCGATGCGCTGCCGCGCAACACGATGGCGAAAGTGCAGAAGAACGTACTGCGCGAGCGCTATCGCGATCTTTATGCGAGCGCGCCTGCGCGCGCCGCGGCAAAGTCCGGGTGAGGCTCAGAAGTTGCTGAAGACAAGCGCGGTGCCGCCGATCGTGGCGGCGACCTGGAGCGCGAAGACGAGAATCTGCGCGATCAAATAGCGCCGCGCCAGTCCGAAGCGGCGGGCGATCGTCCGGCCCGCCTGTTTCACCTTGATGAATTTCAGCGCGATCAGCGCCGCGTCGAAGGCGGCGATGTCGAGGCGTTCCGCGGCGGCGTCGTTGGCAAGCCGATGGAACTGCGCCGCGTGGAAGGCCACGCGCCCGGCCAGATAGAGCTCGATCACGCCGAAGATCGCAACCGCGACCGCCGTCGGCTGCGTGGCGAAGGTGGCGGGGCCCATTGGAACGAGCAGCACGCCAAGCCCGATCGCCGTCAATGCGATCGAGAGACGGTTGACGGGTTGCCCCTGGTCGAGGAGATCGGCCGCCGCCGCGAGCATCTGGGCGGCTCTTTGATGGGCGCTTGTCATGGGCGGTCTGCTGCCAGAAACGCGCCAATCGCGGCGGCGTCAAGGCTCGGCGCGCTCTATCCGAAGGCTTTTGTCCGGCTTACCGACGCGGCCGAGGTCTGGTAGGAGGCCCGCCTTGGAACGAGTAAGAAGCACGACAGCGCGGGGGAGGAACATGCAGCTCACGGATTGGACGTCGGATCCGCTGCCGGAGGATTCCGGCCGCGCGACCCTGGTCGGGCGGATATGGAACCCGGCGGTCGGCGGCCCCTCGGTCGTCCGCGTTGCAGACGGCACGGTGTTCGACATCTCGACCGCCGCGCCCACCATGCGCGACCTATGCGAGGCGGACGATCCGGCGGCGCTCGTCCGCGCGACGAACGGCACGAAGGTCGGACCGCTCGCCGACATTCTCGCCAACACGCCGCGCGCCGGCCGCGACGCCACGAAGCCCTGGCTGATCGCGCCGAACGATCTGCAGGCGATCAAGGCGGCGGGCGTGACCTTCGTGATCTCCATGCTGGAGCGGGTGATCGAGGAGCAGGCGAGAGGCGAAGCATCGCGCGCCGACGCCGTCCGCGCCGAGATCAACGCGGCGATCGGCGCGGACATCGCCAAGCTGAAGCCGGGATCGGAGCAGGCGAAAGCCCTGAAGGCGCTCCTCATCGAGAGAGGCGTCTGGTCGCAATATCTGGAAGTCGGCATCGGGCCGGACGTGGAGGTCTTCACCAAGGCACAGCCGATGTCGGCGGTCGGGCATCTCGCAGAGGCCGGGCTCCATCCGATGTCGTCGTGGAACAACCCGGAGCCGGAAGTCGTCCTCGTCGTGTCGAGCGCCGGAAAGATCGTCGGCGCGACGCTCGGCAACGACGTCAACCTGCGCGACGTCGAAGGGCGCTCCGCGCTCCTCCTCGGCAAGGCCAAGGACAATAATGCCAGCGCCACGGTCGGGCCGTTCATCCGCCTTTTCGACAGAGACTTCTCGCTCGATGACGTGCGCCGCGCGGAGCTGCGCCTGACGGTGGAAGGCGACGACGGCTTCAAGCTGGAAGGCACCAGCGACATGGGCAAGATCAGCCGCGACCCGGCGGATATCGTCGGCCAGACGATCGGCGCCAATCACCAATACCCGGACGGCTTCGTGCTTTATCTCGGAACGATGTTCGCGCCGACCCAGGATCGCGGCGCGCCGGGGCAGGGCTTCACCCACCATCTCGGCGACGTCGTGAGCGTCGAATCGCCGAAGCTCGGGCGGCTGACGAACCTGATGACGAGCACGAAGGACGCCGAGCCATGGACGTTCGGCGCGGGCGACCTCATGCGCAATCTCGCAACCCGCGGACTGCTCTAAAGGACGAAATGCCTGACTTGATCGACATCGCCGCCGAAGTCGCCGATGCGCTTGCCGGTGCGCGCGCCGTCGTGGCGCTGGAATCGACCATCATCACGCACGGAATGCCTTTTCCGCAGAACGTGGAGACGGCGCGCGCGGTGGAGGCGATCGTACGGGCCGAAGGCGCTGTGCCGGCAACGATCGCGGTCCTCGGCGGACGCATCAAAGTCGGGCTAGAGGAAGAGGCGCTCGAACGGCTCGGCACCGCCAAGGGCGTCGTCAAGGCGTCGCGACGCGATCTCTCTTCCGTCGTGGTGGCGATGGCCGACGCCAGCACCACGGTCGCAGCGACAATGGCGGTCGCGGCGCGCGCCGGCATCCCGGTCTTCGCCACCGGCGGGATTGGCGGCGTGCACCGCGGCGCGGAGGAGACCTTCGATATCTCCGCCGACCTTGTCGAGCTTGCGCGCACGCCCGTTGCGGTCGTCTGCGCCGGCTGCAAGTCGATCCTCGACATCGGCAAGACGCTGGAGGTCCTGGAGACGCAAAGCGTTCCGGTGGTCGGCTACGGCACGGACGAGTTTCCCGCCTTCTTCGCGCGCACGAGCGGCTTTCGGCTCGATCACCGCTTCGACACGCCGGAAGAGCTGGCGGAGGTGATCCGCACGGAGCGGCGGCTTGGCTCGACGAGCGGTATCCTGATCGCCAACCCGATTCCTGAGGCGGATGCGCTCGACGCGAAAGAGATGGAAGCTCAGATCGCGGTCGCTCTTCGCGAGGCTGCGAAAGCCGGCGTCGCGCAGAAGGAAGTGACGCCGTTCCTCCTGAAGCAGCTCCACGCGATGAGCGGCGGACGGACGCTCGGCCCGAATATCGCGCTCATCAAGAGCAATGCCGCGCTTGCCGCGCGCGTCGCCGTCGCGCTGTCGCGGCTGGCGGCCTGACTCGGCCGAATGAAAAAGGTCCTCGTCGTCGGCGATGTGATGAACGACATCGTCGTCCGGCCGGAAGGCCCGATCGCGATAGGCGCCGATACGCGTGCGGCGATCCGCGTGTTGCCCGGCGGCTCCGGCGCGAACCAGGCCTGCTGGCTGGCGAAGGAGGGCGTCACCACGCGCTTCGCCGGACGCGTCGGGGCGGAGGACCGGGAGCAGCAGGCGGCGCTTCTTGAAGCGTGCGGCGTGGAGCCGTTCCTCGGCGCGGACGAGACGCTGCCGACCGGGACGCTTGTCACGCTCCTTTCCGCCAACGAGCGGAGCTTCCTGACCGACCGTGGCGCGAACTTGAACCTCCGCCGTGCCGATCTCCCTGACACGCTGCTTGATGGCGTCGATCTCCTGCACGTCTCCGGCTATGCACTCTTCGAAGCGGGGCCGCGCGAAGCCGTGCGTGAGCTCCTTGCCGAGGCGGCGCGGCGCGCAATCCCCGTTTCGATCGATCCGGCCTCCTATTCCTTTCTTGAAGAAGTCGGAGCGGCAAATTTCCTGGAGTGGGCGCGTGGCGCGCGGTTCCTTTTTCCGAACGAGGATGAGGCCGCAGTGCTCGCGGGCGCGTCCTCAACCGACGCGCAGCTCGATCGTCTGACGCGCGTCCATCCGGTTGTGGCGATCAAGCGCGGTACCGCTGGGGCCGTGGCAGGCGATCGGAACGGCGGACGCTGGTCCATGCCGGCGCCGATGGTCGAGGCGGTCGACACGTCGGGGGCGGGCGACGCCTTCCTCGGCGGCTTCCTGGCGGCCGTGCTTCGCGGGGAGGGGATCGAGGCGGCGCTGAAACGCGGCGTCGCGCTCGGTTCCGCAGCCGTTACGACGCTCGGCGCGCGACCTTAGAACGCGCTTCTCCTCTGTCATCCCGGCTTGGCCGCAGACCAAGGCCGGGACCCACACCCGGACAGGACGTTTCCCTCAAGCGCTCGATCCGGCCTTGCAACTGCCGTGGTCATAGGTCCCGGTCTTGCCGCTCGCACGGCAAACCGGGATTACAAATGGAAGGGTCGAGGGCGGCGCCACAGGGTTCAATCGGCCTTCTCTTCCGACTGCGCGGCGTGGCGCGCACGGATGGAGCGGGCAACCAGCATGCGAAACGCGAGATAGTTGACGACGAAGCCGCCGATCAACGCGGCGTTGGGCACCGTCGCGGCGTATGCCGACCAGACATCGATGCCGAAGGCGAGCGCGACGATGGCGTTCGCAATCGCGAGCACGATTTGAAGAATGCCCCAACCGGTGCTCGTCCAACCGATTGCACGCGCGCTGACGTTTTCAGTTACGATTGCCGGGAGGTAGGGGGCCATCCAGTTCGTCGAGAGCATCACGCCGCCGACCGCGAGCGAGATCAGCGACGATTTCAGCATCACGAATTGCGGATCCTTGGTGACGAGCGTCGTCCCGCCGGTCACCAGCACGATAACGATGCTCAGATATTGCAGCGGCCCGACCGGCTGCCGGCGCAGCTTAATGACGGCGAAGCGGACAATCCCCGCCGCGACACCGGCCAGAGTCGCGAGGGCGACGTCGTCCGTCAGCCAATAGGTCACGACGAAGACAAGAGTGGCGACCAGGTCGAGGAGGATCGGCGTGAACGCTCTCAGGAACTCCATCGAATATCCCGGTTGCCGGCGCTGGTTTGATTTGCTCCTGCTATAGCCTGCCGCCCGGCACTTCCAGATGACGCGTCGCGCGATGCAGCTCCTTGAAGCGGGTGAACATCGCATCGTAGCGGCCCGTGTCGCCGGATGGGCGGACCGTGTGATCGAGCGGGTTCCACTTTTCGGCGGATACTTTCCAGCCAAGAGCCTCCGCCGCGAGCCGTGCGTCGCCGAGTGCGGCGCCGATCGTGCGCTTCGGCACCGATTGCGTGACCCCGGCGACGTCGGAGATGAGCTGCAGCAGCGGCGCCGAAGCCGCCCCGCCGCCGACCGCCACATAGTCGCGCGTCCCGCCGAGCTCCTCGTGCATGGCGTGGAGGTTGTCGCGGCACGCGAGCGCCAGGCCGAGCACGAAGGCGCGGAAGACGGACGCGGCGTCGGTGTCGAGGTCCATGCCGAAGAGCACGGCGCGCACATCCGGGTCCGCGAAGGGCGTGCGCTCGCCGGTCAAATAGGGGAGCGCGATCAACGCCTCCGGTCCGATCTCGCCGGCAAGCGCGCGGTCAAGAACGCTGCCGACGTCGGTGGAGAAGAGCTTCGCCAGCCAGTCGAGCACCAGTCCGCCGGTCGCCATGCCGCCGGCGAGGCTGAAGGTGCCGCGGCGCACCGAGCGCGTCCCCCAGAAGCGGCCGGAGGCGACGAAATGCGCCGAATTGGCGATGAAGAAATAAGTGGAGCCGTACATGATCATGCCGGCTTCCGGCGCATCGGCGAAGGCGCTGTAGGCCTCCGACCAGGCGTCGACCGTACCCATGACGACGGGGAGGTCGGCGCTGAGGCCGGTCGCCTTCGCGGCGTCCGGAGTGAGCGCGCCGACGATCTCGCCGGGAAGCACGAGCTTCGGCGCCTCCACGCCCGGCAGCAGCGCGTTCCAGACCTCCTCGCGCCACGTGCCGTTGGCGCAGTCGTAGACCGGTACGAACTGGCTGGCGGAATGGTGGTCGACCGCATAGACGCCGGAGAGCCGGGCGATCAGCCAGGCATGAGCGGTGAACCAGCGCCGCATCTTCGCGAAGACCTCCGGCTCGTGCGTCTTCAGCCAGAGGAGTTTTGGGACCGGCGATTGCACGGAGACCGCCGAGCCGCACGCGGCGATCGTCGCGTCGCGGTCGTAGCGCTTGTCGAGCGCTGCGATTTCCGCCAGCGCGCGTGTGTCGATGCCGTAGAGGATGCCTGGCCTGAGCGGCGTATTCTCCGCCGTCGCCGGCAGCGCGGTCGGCCCGATGGCGCTGACACAGAGCGCCTTCGGCTCAAGGTCCTCGCGTGCAGAGACGCGCTTCAAGAGCGCCTCCACGTCGTGCCACCAGACGGCCTCGGCGTCCTGCTCGAAATGGCCCGGCGCGGGGCGTGACACGCCATGCGCGATCCGCTCTTCCGCAAGGATATCGCCCGCGGCGTTGACGGCGACGAGCTTGGCGCTCTGCGTGCCGACATCGAGCCCGAGGACAACCGGATGCGCCATTCTGACCGCTCCTAGACCTCGGCGGGCTTCACCGCGCGCCCGGTCGCGTTCGATTCGTAGGCGGCCTCGCAGATCGCGTAGGTCTTCAAGTTGTCGCGTCCGGACGTCGCCGCCTCGCGTCCCGCCTTCAGGCTCTCAAGCATGTGCTTGCAGGTCTTGTAGACGCTCTCCTCGATCATGTGCCAGGGCTTCTTCGCCCAGTGGAGCATGGGGATATCGAACTCGCTTTCCGTCATCTTGCCGTCGACGGTGACCTCCATCCGGTAGCCGGGCTTGGTCACGATAGCGCCGCGCGGCCCCTCGATCTCCAGGATCGTCTCGGGGAATGAGTTCGGGCAGCTTCTTCGCCTCGTAGGTCGCCTCGACGATGGAGACCGCGCCGGACGTATGGCGGATCAGCATCGTCGCCGTGTCCTCCGCCTTGACCTTCGGATTGCGCTTCTGCGTCTCGCAGGAGACGCGCTCCGCCTCGCCGATCAGGTAGCGCGCGACGTCGACCACGTGCACGCCGAGGTCGAGGATCACGAAACGCTCTTCGTCGTAGAAATAGGGCTGGCCGGAATAGATGTCGTAGCCGGTGCGGAAGCTGATGCGCGCCCAGGAGGGCTCGCCGATCACGCCGCTGTCGAGCACTTCCTTCACCTTTTGGAGTGGCGTCTGGAAGCGGAAGTTTTCATGCACGGCGAGGAACAGGCCGGCCTTCTCCGCCGCCTTCACGATGGCGACGCAGTCTTCCCAATCAGGCGCGAAGGGTTTCTGCACGATGGCCGGCACGCCATGGCTGAAAGCCATCCCGGCAATGGCGCGGTGCGTGTCCATGCGGGTCGTGATGTCAACCAGCCCGAGATCGCGCTCGCGGAACATCGTCTCCGCGTCGGTGTACCAGTGCGGCACGCCGAAGGCCGCGGCCGTGTCTTTCGCCTTCTTCTCATCGATGTCGCAGACGGCGACGAGATCGGCGCCCTCCGGGGCAAGGTCCTTCCAGGAATTCAGGTGATTCCTGGAAAAGAAGCCGCAGCCGATCAGCCCGATCGCAACCCTGTCCGCCATTCGCGTTCCTCCCGCTTTTGCCGTGAGTTCCGCCCGCCGGCCGCTCGAAAGTCAAGGCGGCGGGGCGCCGGGCCGGCGAAAAAGCCGCACTGCGGATGCTTCGCCATGTCGCGGCCGAGCTTGTGTGGATCGGCGATTGCAAGCGTGGCGGACTCGGCTAAGAGCTTCAGCGCGATCCGATGCGGGTCTGAAGGGCGGGCGGCGTCGTCTCCGCTGGACCAGGACGATCGTGAAAGGAGCGGGCGGTTCGCGCCCGTCGGATGTTCAAAGGCATTCTCGTCGGCTTTCTCTCCTTCGCGATCTTTTCGTGCGGCGACGCCTGCATCAAGGCGCTCGGCGGCCGGCTCACCGTCTTCGAGCTCGGGTTCTTCACCACGCTTTTCGCCTTCATCGCCGTGCCCTTCGTGCGGCGGCCGAGCGAGAGATGGCGGGACATGTTCCGCATGCACAATCCCAAACTCGTGCTGTTGCGCACGCTGGCAGGCGTCTCGGCGGGAATGCTCGGCATCTATTCCTTCACGCACCTTCCGCTCGCCGAGGTCTATGCCCTGATCTTCCTCGCGCCGCTCTTCGTGACGATCCTGTCGATCCCATTCCTGGGCGAGAGCGTGGGCTGGCGGCGCGGCCTGGCGACGCTCATCGGGTTCGCCGGCGTTCTCCTCGTCGTGCGCCCAGGCTTCCGTGAGCTGCTGCCTGCGCATCTGGCCGCCGCCGGGATCGCGCTTTGCGGGGCGACCACCGTCCTGGTGCTGCGCGCGCTCGGCCCGACGGAGAAGCGCATCACGCTGATCGGCGTCGTTTTCTCCGCATCGCTCGTTATCAACGGCGTCCTTATGCTGCCGGATTTCCGCGTTCCGACGGCGGTGGATTTCCTGCTCATCGCCGGCGCGGGCCTCTGTGGCGGCGCCGGCCACGTGCTCCTTCTCGCGGCGACACGCGCAGCGCCCGCCAACCGGATTGCGCCGGCGCAATACAGCCAGATCGTCTGGGCGGTGATACTCGGCGCTCTGTTCTTCGGCGAGTTTCCCGACCCCACCGCCTTTACCGGCATCGCGCTTGTCACCTTCGCCGGCCTCTTCACCTTTGCCCGAGAGGAGAAGCGCGGTGCGCGCTGGCCGGCGGTTTGGACGATCGTCTGGAGCCGTACGCCGAAGCCTGACCTGCTGGCGCGTGAAGCGATTCCATCGGAGGAGGCCGTTGAAGATGACGAGGCCACCATGCCGAGAGCCGCCGAATGATGCGGCGTTGCGCTAACCCTTTGAGCGGCTTCCGTTTGGCACGGGCCGCGCCGGCGGGTAACGTTCGGCCCCCAATTCCATCAGAGTGGGTCGCTTGAGCGAGATCCGCCAGTTCACGCGCGCGGACGTGGGAGCGGTCGCGGCGCTCTTCCAGAAAACGTTCCGGGACGCGGACACGCCGCCCGGCGCGTCGCTCGAGTCATATCTTGCCGAAGCCTACCTTGAGCACCCCTGGTTCGATCCTGAGATCGCTTCGCGGGTCAATGTCGCCGACGACGGTCGCGTCACCGGCTTCGTGGGCGTCTTTCCCGGGCGCTTCCGCTATGGCGATGCGACCCTTCGCGCGGCGATCGCCGGCACGCTGATGGTGGAGAACCGCGAGCGCGAGCCGCTCGCCGGCGCGAAGCTCCTGCGCTCGGTGATCAAGGGGCCGCAAGACATCTCCATCAGCGAGACGACGAACCTCCTGTCGCAAGCGCTATGGGAGCCGCTCGGCGGCCGTGTCGTCCCGCTGCTCAGCCTCGATTGGTTTCGCGCCTTTCGCCCGATCGAGGCGGCGCTATCGGTTTTCGCCGAGCGACATAGCCGCACGCGCTTGCTTGCACCGGTGGCACGGTTGGGCGACCTGATCGGTCGTCCGTGGACCGGCCGCCACCTGGCTGCGCCGGATCCCGACAGACGGCTCATGGTGGACACCGCACCGACCGATGCCGGCTTCGCGGAGGCAATCCTTGCGCTTTCCGAACCGATCGCGTTCCGCCCCGACTGGTCGACAGGGGATATTGTCTGGCTGCTTGCGCACGCGGCTCGGAAGGAACGCTACGGGCCATTGCATCACGCAATCGTGCACGACGCGAAAGGCGGCCTCGCGGGCTGCTATCTCTATCACGGCCGGCCCGGTGGAACCGGTCGCGTTCTTCAGGTGCTCGCCAAGGCGAAGAGCGCCGCCGGCGTGGTCGACTGCCTTTTCAGCGACGCGGAAAAGAAAGGCCTCGCGGGGCTTCGCGGCCGTGTTGGCTCGTCGATCGTCCAGACGCTGTTGACGCGCAACTGTGTCTTCCTGCACCGGGCTTCCACGGTCGTCTATTCCGCGCGCGCCGAGATAATGACCGCAATCGCGGGCGGCGAGGCGCTGGTGACCGGGCTGGCGGGGGAAAGCTGGACACGCCTGGTCGGCGACACCTTCAGTTGAATCGTAGCTATTGCGCTAACCATCTTCTTACCACGCGCTTCGCGCGTGCAATGCCGCGGCATATGAAAGCGAACTCAGTCTCCTAGGCGGAGGCGCCTAATGTGCGGCATTGCTGGTTATTTCGGGGCCCCCGACCCACGCCTCCCGGCAGATATTCTGCTCGGGCGGATGGGCGCGTCGCTGCGTCATCGCGGCCCCGACGGCGAGGGGACCGCGCATGGCGAGGGCTTCGGCTTCGCCCATACGCGGCTTTCGATCATCGACCTCGCGGCCGGCGCGCAGCCGATGGCGAATGATGACGAGACGGTCTGGATCACCTTCAACGGCGAAATTTTCAACTACGTTGAACTGCGCGACGAACTGATCGCCAAGGGCGTCGCCTTCCGCACTCATTCCGACACCGAGGTGATCATCCGCCTCTATGAGGCGATGGGCCCGGATTGCGTCGAGCGGCTGAACGGCGACTTTGCCTTTGCCATCTGGGACACGCGCCGCCGTCAGCTCATGCTGGCGCGCGACCGCATGGGCGTGCGCCCGCTCTTCTACGCGCGGCATGGCGCGGCGACCTATTTCGCCTCGGAGGTGAAGGCGCTGCTTCAGGTGCCGGGCATGGAGGCGGCGCTCGATCCGATCGCGCTCGACCAGATATTCACGCTCTGGTTCCCGCTCACGCCGCGCACGATCTTCAAAAACGTAATGGAGCTGCCCCCCGCGCATATGCTCCTGGCGCGCGACGGGCAGGTCTCCGTCCGCCCCTACTGGCGGCTTTCCTTCCCCGACGCCTCTGAGGCAAAGAGCGACTGCGACGAGGACGCGATCACGGAGGAGGTGCGCGCCCTGCTCGTCGATGCGACGCGCATCCGGCTCCGCTCCGACGTGCCGGTCGGCGCCTATCTCTCCGGCGGGCTCGACTCCTCGCTCGTCGCGGCGATGGCGGCGCGGCTCGCGCCCGATCGCCTCAGGACATTCTCCGTGCGTTTCGACGACCCGGAGTTCGACGAGACCGCTTATCAGCAGGAAATGGCGGACGCTCTCGGGACCGACCACAGCGCCGTGCTCTGCCGCCCCTCCGATATCGGCGCGGTCTTTCCCGACGTTGTCCGACATGCGGAAAAGCCCGTGCTCAGGACCGCTCCGGCTCCGCTCCACATCCTTTCCCGGCTCGTCCGCGACGAAGGCTTCAAGGTCGTGCTGACGGGCGAGGGGGCCGACGAGGTCTTTGGCGGCTACGACATCTTCAAGGAGGCGAAAGTCCGCCGCTTCTGCGCGCGCGATCCGCAGTCGCTCCGCCGCCCGCTCCTGTTCCGCAAGCTCTATCCCTATCTGCCGAAGTTGCAGGCGCAGTCGGCGGCGTATCTGAAGGCGTTCTTCGCGACCGACCTCGACGCGGTCGACGATCCGCTATTCTCTCACCTGCCGCGGTTCCGCTCCACGGCAGGCGCGAAGCTCTTCTTCTCCGGCGACCTGAAGCGCGCGCTTTCCGGCTACGATGCGCTCGACGAGCTGCGCGCTTCCTTGCCCGATGACTTCGGGCGCTGGCATCCGCTGTCGCAGGCGCAGTACCTGGAAACCGCTTATCTGCTTCCGGGCTACATCCTCTCCTCGCAGGGCGACCGCATGGCCATGGCCAATGCGGTGGAAGGCCGCTTCCCGTTCCTCGATCACCGGGTCGTGGAGATGGCGGCGAAGATCCCACCGCGGCTCAAGCTTCGCGGCCTCACCGAAAAGCACATTTTGCGCGAGGCCGCGCGCGATCTCGTGCCGGCCAGCATGGCGGCGCGGCCGAAGCAGCCCTACCGGGCGCCCGACAGCGTCTCCTTCTTCGGCGCCGCGGGCCCCGATTATGCGGCGCGGCTGACCTCGGCGCCGGCCATCGCCGGTTCAGGGCTCTTCGAGCGCCAGGCAGTGGAGAAGCTTGCGCAGAAGGCCCGCGCCGGGCGCGCCGGCGGCTTCCGCGACAATGTCGCCCTGACCGGAATTCTATCGACCCAGCTTTGGCGTGAGGCATTTGTACCCGACGCCGTAAAGACAGAATCAACACTTGCCCGCCAGAAAGTGGCGTGAGGGTAAGGGGAACAGAATGGACAACGATATCTTGAAGCGCGTGCGGACGTTCATCGAGGAGAACTTCCTCTTCCGCGAAGACCTCTCCGATCTCGCCGACACCGACTCGCTGCTTGAGAATGGCGTGATGGATTCGACCGGCGTTCTGGAACTGGTGGCGTTCCTGGAAGGCGAGTTTGCGATCCAGATGAGCGACGCGGAGATCGTTCCGGACAATCTCGATTCCGTGGCGGCGATCACCGCCTATCTGGAACGCAAGCTCGCCCAGCAGATTGCGGCGTGAGATAGCGGAGCGGCCATGCGCGTCGAGGAGTTTCTGCGGTCCAGCGCCAGGCAGTCGCCCGGCAAGACGGCGCTCGTCGCCGGCAACGGCCGGCCGACCTTCAAGGATATCGACCTCGCCAGCGAGCGGCTGGCAACGACGCTCGCCGACCGGGGAATAACCCGCGGCGACCGCGTCGTCGTCTTCATGGACAATTCGCCCGAAGCAATCGTGGCGATTTTCGCCGTGCTCAAGGCCGGCGCGATCTTCTCCCCGGTCAACGCCTCCACCAAGGCCGATAAGCTCGCCTATATCCTCAAGAATTCCGGCGCGTCCGCGCTCTTCACTCAGCATAAGCTAATGGGCACGGCCGCCGACGCGCTTAGCGAGGCGCCGGCCGTCAAGCTCGCGGTCGTTGCCGGAGGGTCCGGCGCGCCGACGCTTCCGAACGCCATCCACTGGCGCGAAGCGGTGGGGATCAAGGCCGCGCCGCCGGCATTTCCCGGCATCGACGTCGACCTCGCGATGATCATCTACACGTCCGGCTCCACCGGCTTTCCCAAGGGCGTGATGATGACGCATCGCAATATCGATGCGGCCGCGGCGTCGATCACCACGTATCTGGAGAACACTGCCGACGACGTCATCCTGAACGCGCTGCCGATCTCGTTCGACTACGGGCTCTACCAGGTGCTGATGGCGATGCGGCTCGGCGCGACGCTGGTCTTGGAGAAGTCCTTCGTTTTCCCGCAGGTGATCTTCGAGACGATGCGCCGCGAGCGTGTCACAGGCTTCCCGATCGTTCCGACGATGGCGGCGTTGATCCTGCAGATGCGCGACCTCGCACCGGGCAGCTTCCCCGACCTGCGCTACATCACCAACACCGCCGCGGCATTGCCGCCGGCGCATATCGCGCGGCTGCAGGAGCTGTTTCCCCGCACGCGCCTCTATTCGATGTACGGGCAGACCGAGTGCAAGCGCTGCACCTGGCTCCCCCCGGCCGAGCTTCAGCGCCGGCCCGGCTCGGTCGGCATCGCCATCCCCAACACGGAAGCCTATGTCGTCGACGAGGATGGGGCGCGCGTTGCGCCCGGCGTCGCAGGCGAATTGGTGATCCGGGGACCGCACGTCATGCAAGGCTACTGGGGCGATCAGGCGGCGACGGAGAAAGCGCTCAAGCCCGGTCCGCTGCCTTGGGAAAAGGTGCTCCACACGGGCGACCTCTTCCGCACCGACGAGGAGGGCTTCCTCTATTTCGTCGGGCGCAAGGACGACATCATCAAGTCGCGCGGCGAGAAGGTGAGCCCGAAAGAGGTCGAGAACGTCCTCTACGCGCTTCCTGGCGTGAGTGAGGCTGCGGTCATCGGCGTGGACGACCCGGTGCTCGGCCAGGCCATCAAGGCGGTCGTGGCGCTTGAGCTCGGCGCTGAGCTTTCGCGCGAGGACATCGTGCGCCACTGCGCCAAGCACCTTGAGGATTTCATGGTTCCGAAGATCGTGGCGTTCGAGACCGCGCTGCCGAAATCGGAGAATGGCAAAATCGACCGGCGCGAGATCGCCGCAAGGGAAATGGCGGCGGCGCAATGAACATTCTTCAACCGCGGGACACGTTCGAGGATGGGGCGCAGGCGCCCGCCGACGGCGACTGGCTGCGTCTCGACGCGGACGCGGAAGTGGCTCGCATCGCGGACGCGTTGCAGACGCAGGTGCTTCGCCGCTTGAGAAGGCGCGGCATCGTCCTGGGCCTTTCCGGCGGCATCGATTCCAGCGTTTCCGCGGCACTCGCGGTTGCCGCGATGGGATCGGAGAAGGTCTTCGGCGTGCTGATGCCGGAGCGCGATTCCGACCCCGACAGCCTGCGCCTCGGGCGACTTGTCGCAGACTCGCTCGGCATCGAGACCGTGACGGAGGACATCGCGCCGATTCTCTATGCCGCCGGCTGCTACGAGCGCCGCGACGGTTTCATCCGCCGCCTCGTGCCGGATTTCGGTGCCGGCTGGGGCTGCAAGGTCGTTCTGACCAATAGCGGCGCCTACAACATCACGCAGCTCGTGGTGGCGTCTCCCCTCGGCGAGCGGCAGACGCTGCGCATGCCGCTCGATGTCTATCTCGGCGTGGTCGCTGCGACGAACATGAAGCAGCGCACCCGCAAGCTGCTCGAATATTACCACGCAGACCGGCTAAACTACGCCGTGCTCGGCACGCCGAACCGGCTCGAATACGATCAGGGCTTCTTCGTGAAGAACGGCGACGGCGCCGCCGACGTCAAGCCGATCGCGCATCTCTACAAGACTCAAGTCTATGCGCTCGCCGCGCATCTCGAACTGCCGGAAGAAATCCGCTCGCGCCCGCCGACGACCGACACCTGGTCGCTGGCGCAGAGCCAGGAGGAATTTTACTTCTCCGTTCCCTACGCGGAGATGGACATCTGCCTCTTCGGCCTGGAGAACGGCATTGCGGCGGAGAAGGTCGCGACGCGCTCGGGCCTGACTACGGAGCAGGTGGAATCGGTTTGGCGCGACATCAAGTCGAAGCGCAGCGCCACGCGCTATCTGCACGAGCCGCCGCTTTTGGTGGAGACCGTGCTGAGCGCCTAGTGGCCACCCGCGGTGACACGCAAGCTTTTGTAAAATAGCAAGAATTTCAACAAACTCTTAACTGCGCGATAAGGGCGAGCTGCTACATCGCCCTCATGGCCGCTTTATCTGCACAGCAGGCGGTACCGGGCCCCAGCCCAGCGCCTGCCGATAGTCTCGTCGTTGTAGGGCGTTTCAGCGATGCTCCGGCGACGGATGTTGAGCGTGAGAGAGCGCGCCTTGAGGCGCTGCATGCGCTCGACATAATGGACACGCCGCAGGAAGAAGCTTTCGACCGGATCACCCGTTTGGCGAAAAAGCTCTTCGGCGTTCCGATCGCGCTCGTATCGTTCATTGACGCGCACCGGCAATGGTACAAATCGGCCGAAGGCACCGCGACCAAAGAGGTCCCGCGCGAAGGCAGCTTCTGTCGCCACGTCATTGAAACCCGTCAGTGCCTCGTCGTCAGCGACGCGACGAAGGACCCGCGATTCGCGTCGAATCCGTATGTCGTCGGGGATCCTGGCATCCGGTTCTATGCGGGGGCGCCGCTGCGTACAAACGATGGGCACAACATCGGAACGTTGTGCCTCATCGACACCAAGCCGCGGGACTTCGACGAAAGCCAGATCGAGCTTCTCTCCGATCTCGCCGAAATGGCGATGGACGAGCTTGAGCTTCGGATTTGCGGGCGGACCGACGGCCTGACGGGTGCGCTGACCCGGCGTACCTTCAAGGAAGAGGCGCGCCGCGCGGTGGCGCTGGCGCTCAGGCACCACGACGATCTTAGCTGCATCGTCTTCGACTTCGATCTCTTCAAGTCCGTCAACGACACGTCGGGATACACCACCGGTGACCTGGTTCTTGCGAAGGTGGTGGAGGCGTGTGCACGTGAATTGCGCAGCACCGATCTGATCGGCCGCCTGGGCGGGGACAAGTTCGTCGTTCTCCTGCCGAACACATCGACTGCGGGAGCAGCGCGCACGGCTGAAAAGCTGCGCACGGCGATCGGCGCTCTCAGCATCGACGTCGCCCCGGACCCGATCTCCGTTACCGCGAGTTTCGGCATCGCTTCGCTCAACACAGGGGCCCGCGACGCGGACGCCCTCCTGGAGCACGCCGACAAGGCGGCCCGCGAGGCAAAAGCCGCCGGGCGCAATCGATGCGTTACGTGGCACCTGCCCGACGAGGAGGCCGACAAGGGACGCCGGCGGGTTCTGAAGGGCGGAAAAATCCTCCTGAACGACCGTACGTCGACCATAGACTGCACCGTCCGCAGCCTCTCCGACACCGGCGCGGGCATCGATGTCAGCAGCGCAGTCGGCGTTCCGCGCAACTTCGATCTGCAGATCAAGGCAGACCACTTCCTGAAGTCCTGCGAAATCGTCTCACAGGACGAGAAGCACCTGGAAGTCGCTTTCGTCTAGGCGAAGCGCTCTCCTAAAGCGCCGTGCCGCCGATATTCCAGCCGCGGCCGTGGTCGCCATAGGCCTCCCAGCCAGAATCGGTCACTGCGACCGTATCCTCCAGCTTGATGAAGCCGCGGCGCGGATGGTGGATCGCCGTCTCGATGGAGATCACCATGCCGGTTTCCAGTGGCTTCATCGCGCCTTCGGCCGGATAGGGGACCGGTGCCTTGGTGGAGAGGCGCGGCGCTTCGTGCGGGATCAGGCCCATGCCGTGCGCGGCGAAATGGACGAGCTTCGCGTTCGGCGATTTGGCGATCGCCGCTTCGGCCGCCTTGTAGACTTCGCCGCCCATCGCGCCGGCGGCGATCGGTACGCGCGTCGCCTGTTGGATCGCGTCGACCTCGGCGAGGAGGTCGATCAGCTCCTGGTCGGGCTCGCCGAGAACGGCCATGCGCGCGAGGTCGCCGATATAGCCGCGATAATTGCCGCCGGAATCGAGCGACAGTACATCGCCCTCGCGCCAGACCTGGTCGGACGGCGCGCGGTTCAGGCTCGCGCCCGCCGCGATCAGGCAATACTCGAAAATAAGCCCGCGCTGCACCTCTTCGCATCTCAGCGCCTCGGCGATTTCATGCTTGGTGGCGCCGGCGCCGTGCGCTGCGATGACCGCGAGCATGGAATCGACGACGCGGTCGGAGGCTTGGCGCACCAGCTCAAGCTCCGCCTTGCTCTTGCAGGCGCGCAGACGCTCCAGCGGCAGGATCGCGTCGACGATCTTGGCGTCCGGCATCTCTTCCCTGAGCGTGCTCTCCGCGTCGGCGGGAAGGAATGCGCGCTCCACGCCGATCGTGAGCGCCTTGCCGGAAACCGCGCGAATACGCGCCGCGGCGCGCTGCATCGCGTCCTGCGTCCCGCGCGATGCCGCGTCGATCTCCGGCGCGCGGATCGTCTGGTTGTCGCGCTCCCAGGTTTCCATGTCGTGGCCGACATAGGTGGAGAGCTCCGGATGACCCTTGAAGTAGACGAAGAGCGGCAGGTAGCGGCTCAGTCCCGCCGCGTCCTGCGCGTGGAAGAAGAAGAACGTGTAGCCGCCGAGCAGATAGTGGATGTTGTGCTTGGAGGAGGCGATGACGACGTCGATGCCGACTTCGTCGAGGAGCGCGTCCAGCCGGTCGGAATCGAATGCAAGCGACGCCTTGTTCCGCGTCGTCTCGTCAATCGGCATTTTTGCCGCCGTGGCGCCGTGTGCGACCATCTTTCAACTCCTCCCGTGGATCCCGTTCTTAAGGCAACCGCCGCAGCCGGCGACGGCCTTCGTTTCCTGAAAATAGCACGCTGCGCCGTCGCGCCAAATCGCGACGTTTGCGCGCGCTCAGGTGATCGGCACCATGACGTGCTCCTGGTAGCCCGGCCGTTCCATCAGGCCTTTGAACCAGCGCGAGACGTTGGGAAAGCCGCTTTCGTCGATGCCGAGATTGAACAGGCGGTGCACGGTGATGCCGAGGGGAATGTCCCCCATCGTAAAGCGGGCGCCGGCGGCGAACGGCGCCTTTCCGAGCTGCGTTTCAAAGCCCGCGAGGAGCTTTGCGGTTGCGTTTTGCGCTGCGGCGATGGCGGTTTCGTCGCGCTTTTCCGGCGGTGTGCGGACGAGCCCCATAAAAGCGGCGCGGAACGCTGGGAACAGCGTCGTCGCCTGCCATTCCATCCATTTCTCCGCCTCGAAGCGCTCGCGCAGGTCGGTCGGGCATAGCGAGCCGGAGCCATGCTTCGTGGCGAGATAGCGGACGATCACGTTCGATTCCCACAGGATGAACCCGTCGTCGTCGATCGTCGGGACGAGCCCGTTCGGGTTCATCGCCCGGTATTCGGGCGTGTCGACGACGCCGTGCTCCAGGCCGGCCTCGGTCCGGTCATACGCGAGGCCGAGCTCGACGCAGCACCACAAGACCTTCTGTACGTTGGCTGAATTCGTGCGGCCCCAGATGCGGAGCATGCCTGCCTCCCTGTTTTGTTGCGGCACTTTCTTGCAGATTGTCGCCGCGGACAATGTTCCCGACGCATTTCGTGGCTCGTTCCGAGAGGAAACGGACACACACTTCGCGAACTGAACGTGGCAGCTACAACCAGGATTCGAAGTTCAGGATTTTTGCAGCCTTGGCTAAGCGGACCTGCAACATTATACAATCAAGCAATGCAGAAATTCCTTCGCCCGTCCACGAACCGGACAAAGCGACCGCAATCATGAACACATCCCTCGCACCCAGCCCGGTCGGCCGAAAGAGCGACGATCACGACCTTTCTGCCGTGAAGACGCTGCGCAAGGCGCTGGCCATCTTAGACGCCTTTGCCCGCGCAGAGCGCCCGCTGACCGTAGCGGAGGTTGCGCTGCGCACAAAGGTTACCCGCCCGACCGCGCACCGCCTCATCCAGACCCTCATTGCCGAGGGCTATCTTGCCCAGAACTCCGAGGACGGCCGCATCGCGCCCGGCTACTCGGTGCTGATGCTTGCATCGAACCTGCTCGACACGAGCCAGCTCCGCGTGGAATTGCTGCCGCATCTTACCGCCTTGGCGAGGACCGTGAACGAGCGCGTGAGCCTCGGCATCCTCCATCGCTACGACGTGCTTTGCATCGCCGGCGTGGAGAAGCCGTCGCTTCCTACCATCTACAGCCGCTTCGGCGAGACCGGGTCGGCGTATTGCTCGGCGATCGGCAAGGCGCTGCTTGCCTATTTGAGCCCGGCGGAGCTTGCGGACTACTTTGAGGCAGTCACGCTGGTGCGGCATACCGAACGCACGATAACCGACGAGACGACGCTGCGTGGCGAGCTCGCGCAGATCAAGCGCGACGGTTTCGCGGTCGACCGCGGAGAGTGCCTACCGGGAAGCTGCTGCGTCGCCGCGCCGATCCTCGTTCATGGTGTTCCGGTCGCAGCGATCGCCATTATCGGACGCACGCCGGAGCCCTTGCTGAGGCGCAAGGACGACGTCAAGCACGCCGCGGAGGTGATCTCCCACGTTCTCGGCCGCGGAGCCTGAGCCGTTCCTTCGAAATAAGAGGCCTGTCAGGTCTGGATGGGCCGGTCAGGCTCGCTTTGCGCGCCGCGGCTTCGGCTTTGCCTTGGCGACCGCGGTGGCCGGCCTGCGCTTCGCCGTCTTCGCCTCGATCCGCTTCGCGCCCGGTACGCCGTAGGTCCCGAACGCCTTCAGCGTCTCCGCGATCGCCGCGTCCGGCAGGATGACCGGTCCGCCGGCCAGGAGCAGCGTGTGGTAATACTGCTTGGCGATCGTCTCCAGTTCCACCGCGCGCCACATCGCTTCGTCGAGGTCGCGGCCAACGGCGATCATCCCATGATTGGCGAGCAGGCAGCCGGTGCGGCCCTCAAGCGCTTTCACCGCGTTCTCGGCAAGTGCTTTGGTGCCGTAGGTCGCGTAATCGGCGACGCGCACGTCGGTGCCGCCGAAAGCGGCGACCATGTAGTGGCAGGCGGGGATGGACTTGCGCGCGATGGCGAGCACGGTCGCGAAGGTGGAATGCGTGTGGACGATTGCACCCACCTCCGGCCGCGCCTGCATGATGTCGAGGTGGAATCGCCATTCCGTGGAGGGAAGCCGCGGGCCTTCGAAGGCGCCGTACTCGCCGTCGATCAGGAAGGACGCGATCATCGCCGGCTTCATGCTGTCGTAAGGGATCGCGGTCGGCGTGATCAGCATGCGCTTGCCGGCGCGCGCGGATATGTTTCCGGACGTGCCCTGGTTCAGACCGGCGGCGTTCATCCAGCGCGCCTTCTCGATGATCGCTTCGCGAAGCCGCTTCTCGTTCCTGTCCAAATCGCTTGCTCCTGTCATTGCCAAGTCGAGCCGCCAACCTCCCTCATGCTGAGGTGCTCCATTCCGTCGCTTCGAGGCTCGCTTCTCGAAGCACGAGATCGCTCTTCGGCGCTTCGAATGCACGCTTGCGTCCCGGCGTGCAAGCGGACGCCGCACGGAGGGTGGAGAAAGCGCCGCGGCAAACGGTTGCGGCGAGGCCGCGGAGCGACAAGATTGCGATAACGCCCTCCCGGTCCGATTCGCTTGGCTCAGGCAATGGCTCACGCAAATTCCGCGCGCGGACGCTTTTCCTGGGCGCTTTACGATTGGGCGAATTCGCCCTTCGCCACGCTCATCGTCACCTTCATCTTCCCAACCTATTTCCAGGCCGGGATCGTCAAGAACGGGGTGCACGGCCAGGCGCTTTGGGGCTACGCGATCGCTGGGAGCGGGCTTATCGTCGCGCTCTTGGCGCCGATTCTCGGCGCCGTCGCCGACGCCGCCGGACGGCGAAAGCCGTGGATTCTCGTCTTTACCGGCATCTGTGCGCTCGGCGCGGCGCTTCTGTGGTTCGCCACGCCCACGCCCGCCGCGATCGGCTTCAGCCTGGCCTGCGTGATCGTCGCCAATGTCGGGCTTGAGTTCGGCATCGTCTTCAACAACGCGATACTGCCCGACATCGTACCGGAGGAGCGGCTCGGAAGGCTCTCCGGCTGGGCCTGGGGCTTTGGCTATGCCGGCGGCCTCGCGGCGCTTTCCGTGGCGCTCTTCGTTTTCATCTGGCCGGACCCGCCGCTTTTCGGCCTCGACGCTTCGACCGCGGAACCGGTCAGGATGACGGGGCCGCTCGTCGCCGTCTGGCTCGTGCTCTTCTCCATCCCGCTTTTCCTGTTCACGCCTGACCGGCCGTCGCACGGCATCGGGCTCGGCACGGCGCTCTCGAGCGGCCTTACGACGCTTAAGGCGACGCTCGCCGGCCTGCCGCAGAACCGCAGGCTCGCGCTCTTCCTGATCGCCCACATGATCTATTCCGATGGGCTGATCACGCTCTTTGCGATCGGCGGCATCTATGCGGCGGGCCAATTCGGCATGTCGCTCCAGGAGGTGATCGTCTTCGGCATCGTCCTGAACGTCGCCGCCGGCGCGGGGGCGGCCGCTTTCGCATGGCTCGACGACCGGGTTGGTTCGAAGCGCGTGGTCGTGATCGCGCTTCTCGGGCTTGTCATTGCCTCCGTACTCGCCGTCGCTGCGCAAAGCGTTGCGATGCTTTGGGTCGCCGGCATCCTGATCGGCACCTTTGTCGGACCGGCGCAGGCGGCAAGTCGCTCGCTGATGGCGCGCCTGACAGAGCCTGAGTGGCGTGCCGGCGCTTTCGGTCTCTACGCGCTTTCCGGCAGGGCGACCGCCTTTCTCGGACCGGCGCTCGTGGCATCCGTCACCGCGGTGAGCGGCAGCCAGCGCGCCGGTATCGCCACGATCGTCGCGTTCTTCGTGGTCGGCCTCGTGCTGCTTCTCCCCGTGCGCGAGCCGGGACGGTGAGAGAAGAAGTGGCGGCCACCCAACCTTCCTCATGCTGAGGCGCTCCGCGAAGCGGAGCCTCGAAGCCCGCAACGCCCCGGTCCAGTGGCTATCGGCTCCTTCGAGGCAATGCCGACATGCGTCGGCATTGCGCCTCAGGATGAGGATGGTGGTTGCGGCGAGGCAGGAGGGGAGGGCCTTGAGGAGGCCGTCAAGCCTTCACGATCCGCTCGCGGTTTTTGCCAACGTCACGCGTGGCGTTGCGCGTATCGACGACGAGCGGCGCGGCGTCGACCAGCGCCTGCCAGTCGATGCCGTCGTGATCGGTGACGACGAGCGCGAGGTCGTAATCCGACGCCCCGGAAAGCGGCACGGAGCGGCGACCTGCAAGCGCGCCGTGCTGGCGCGAGAGGCCGATCACCGGGATGAACGGGTCGTGATAGTCGGTGGCGGCGCCGCGGCCCTCCAGAAGCTCGATGATCCTGAGCGCCGGGCTCTCACGCATGTCGTCGACGTTCTTCTTGTAGGCGATGCCGACGACGAGGACGCGCGCGCCGTTCAGGCCCTTTCCGGTCTTAGCGTCGAGTGCCGCCGCGACATGGTCGACAACGATTCTCGGCATTGCGGTGTTGATCTCGCCGGCAAGCTCGATAAAGCGCACCGGAACTTCGAATTCGCGCGCCTTCCAGGTGAGATAGAAGGGGTCGATCGGGATGCAGTGCCCGCCGAGCCCAGGACCGGGATAGAACGGCATGAAGCCGAAGGGCTTCGTCTTCGCCGCGTCGATCACCTCCCAGATGTCGATCCCCATCGCCTCGTAGACGAGCTTCAGCTCGTTCACGAGCGCGATGTTGACGGAGCGGAAGATGTTTTCCGTGAGCTTTACCGCTTCCGCCGTCTGCGTGCTTGAGACCGGCACGAGCTTGTCGATGAACTGGCCATAGAGCGCGGCGACGGCTTCCGCCGCCTTCGGCCCGTCGCCGCCGACGACCTTTGGAATGCGGGTCGTGCCGAACTCGATATTGCCGGGATCCTCGCGCTCCGGCGAATAGGCGATAAAGAGCGTCTCCTCCGACTTGAGCCCGCCCTTCTCCAGGATCGGCTTCAGCACCTCCGCGGTCGTTCCGGGATAGGTGGTCGATTCCAGCACCACGAGCTGGCCGGCGCGCAGATACGGCGCCAGGCTCTCCGCCGTCATCTCGACGTAGCTCAGATCCGGCTCGCGATTGCGGCTCAAGGGTGTCGGAACGCAGATCAGGATCGCGTCGGCCGTCGCGAGACGCGCCACGTCGGCGGTCGCCTCGAAGCCCTTGTCGCGCATCGCCTGGATGCTCTCGTCGGTGATGTGGCGGATATAGGAATGGCCGGCATTGAGCTTTTCCGCTTTCACCGGGTCGACGTCGTAGCCGATGACGCGATGGCCGGTACCGGCGAGTGCACGCGAAAGCGGCAGCCCGACATAGCCGAGCCCGATCACGCCTACGGTCGCGCGGCGATCCGCGATCCGCCGCATCAGCGTCGCGAAGGGGGCGTCGGACTTTACATGTTCCTGCATCGAGATCGCTTCCGGGGCTCAAGGGCTCGGGTTCAGCGGAAAAAGCATGCGGCGTCAATCCAAGTCATTTCGCGCCGCGACGCTGCGTAGATAGTCGCCGTAGCCGGTGTTCGCATACTCGGCGGCGAGCGCAGCGAGTGCGGCAGCGTCGATCCAGCCTTGGCGATAGGCGATTTCCTCCAGGCAGGCGATCGGAAGCGCCTGCCTGTGCTGGACGGAACGGACGAATTCAGACGCTTCCAGCAGGCTGTCGCAGGTCCCGGTATCGAGCCAGGCGAAGCCGCGTCCCAGCCGCTCCGCGCGGAGCGCGCCCAATTCGAGATAGGCGCGGTTGACGTCGGTGATCTCCAGCTCGCCGCGCGCGGAAGGCTTCAGCGCCGCCGCGATTTCGAACGCGCGATTATCGTAGACGTAGAGGCCGGTCACCGCCCAGTCGCTTCGCGGGTCTTGCGGCTTTTCCACGATTGCGAGGGGACGCCAGTCGGAATCGAACTCGACGACGCCGTAACGTTTCGGGTCCTGTACCTCGTACGCGAAGATGGTCGCTCCGTGCTCCTGTGCGGTCGCGTTGCGGATGAGGGTCGGCAGCGTATGGCCGAAGAATATGTTGTCACCGAGGACCAGCGTCACATTCTCCGCACCGACGAAGTCGCGCCCGATCAGGAGCGCCTGCGCGATTCCCTCGGGGGCGGCCTGCTCCGCGTAGGCGATGCGCAGGCCGAGGTGCTTGCCATCCCCGAAGAGCCGCTTATAGAGCGCCAGGTCCTCGGGCGTCGTGACAAGGAGGATGTCGCGGATGCCGGCGAGCATCAGCACCGAGACCGGATAGTAGATCATCGGCTTGTCATAGACCGGCAGGAGCTGCTTGCTGACGGCGCGCGTGATCGGAGCAAGTCGCGTCCCCCTGCCGCCCGCAAGCACGATCCCCTTCATCGCGCCAGGCCCATCGCCTTGGCCGGCGCTCTCTCCGCCAGCGCAGCGTCGAGGATCGCCGGGAGCGAGTCGCGATAGCCGGGAAGCCGGATCCCAAAGGTGTCCTCGAAGCGCGCGCTCGACAGCCGGCTGTTCAGCGGCCGCTGTGCTGGCGTCGGATAATCGGCGGTCGGGATCGGCACGTTATTTGGTCGCGTGAAACCGCGCGCGGCAAGGCCGGCAAAAATGGCCTCGGCGAAGCCGTGCCAGGTCGTGTCGTCACCGCCCGCGACATGGAAGGTGCCGAACGGCCCGCCGTTCGCGACGATCGCCGGCAGCACCGCGGCGATCGCGGCGGCGAGATCACCAACCGCGGTTGGAGAGCCCCGCTGGTCGGCGACGACGCGCACTTCGCTGCGCTCGCTGGCGAGATGCAGCATGGTGGAGAGGAAGTTCGATCCGCTCGCACCATAGAGCCAGGCGGTTCTCAAGATCAGGTGTTTTGGGTTGGCGGACCTGATCGCCGCCTCGCCCGCCGCTTTCGAGCGGCCATAGGCGTTGAGCGACCGCACCGCGTCGCTCTCGTCGTAGAAGCCGTCTTTCGCGCCGTCGAACACGTAGTCGGTGGAAAGAGTGACGACCGGCGCTGAAAGATCGGCCGCCGCGCGCGCAATCGCGCCCGGCCCCGCGGCGTTGACGGCATGCGCCGTCGCCTCGTCCTTCTCCGCCGCGTCGACCTGCGTGTAGCCGGCGGCGATCACCACCGCGTCGGGCCGGTGGTGGTGCACGATGGCCGTAAGCCGCTCCGGCGCGGCCAAGTCTGCGGCACTGCGGTCGAGGAAGGTGAGGGCGGTCGTGTGCGGCCAGGGCGCGGCGGCGAGCGCGCCGGCGACCTGTCCGCTTGAACCGAAGACGAGGACACGCATCCGGGTCACGCTTGCGCCGGCATTGGTGCAGTCGGCGCACCGAGCCGGTCGCCGGAATAGCGCTTCAGGAGCGGCTCCCACCACGCGCAATTGTCGACGTACCACGCCACCGTCTCGCGCAGGCCCTCTTCGAAGTCGCGTCTTGGGCGCCAGCCGAGGTCGCGCGCGATCTTCCCGGATTCCATCGCATAGCGGAAGTCGTGACCCGGCCGGTCGGGCACGAAGGCGACAAGGCCCGCACGGCTCCGTCCGTCGCCGAGCGGCGGCGCCAACTCGTCGACCAAGGCCGCGATCAGGTGCACCACGTCGAGGTTTTGCCGCTCCGCGCCGCCGCCGACGAAATAGGTCTCGCCGGCGCGCCCGCGCTCAAGCACCGCAAGGAGCGCCTCGGCGTGATCGTCGACGTTGAGCCAGTCGCGCACATTCTTGCCGCGCCCGTAGACGGGGAGGGGCAGACCGCGGATCGCCTTCACGATCGTGAGCGGGATCAACTTTTCGGGGAATTGGTAGGGGCCGTAATTGTTGCTCGAATTGCTGACCAGAACCGGCAGCCCGTAGGTGTGCCCCCAGGCGCGCACCAGGTGGTCGGCGGCCGCCTTCGTCGCCGAATAGGGCGAGCGCGGCGCGTAGGGCGTGGCCTCTGTGAAGGCGGGATCGTTTTCGCCAAGCGCGCCGAACACCTCGTCGGTCGAGACATGATGGAAACGGAAGCGGGCGCGCGCCGCGTCGTCAAGCGCGCTCCAATAGGCGCGCGTCGCCTCCAGCATGCGGAACGTGCCGATGGTATTGGTCTCGACGAACGTCTCCGGCGCGTCGATCGAGCGGTCGACATGGCTCTCGGCCGCGAGATGCAGGACCGCGTCGGGCGAAAAATCGCGAAACGCCTTCGCCACCGTCGGCCCATCGCAAATGTCGATCTGGCGGAATTCGTAGCGCGGAGACGCCTCGACGGAGGCAAGCGATTGCGGCGATGCGGCGTAGGTCAGCTTGTCGATGTTGAGGACGGCATGGTCGGTGTGCGCGATCAGGCGGCGGATGACCGCACTGCCGATGAACCCCGCACCTCCGGTGACCAATATCCGCAACTGTTCCTCCACAGGCGGGCCGCATCGCCGCCGCAAGGCTTCTTTAGAAGCCCGTCGTGCTTTCGGCCAGCAGGGGATGCGCGCGGTCTTTCTCCGACATAGTGGGAGTCAGGCCGCCAAGCGGCCATTCGATGCCGAGCGCCGGGTCGTTCCAGAGAATTCCCGCGTCGTGCTCGGGCGAATGGAAGTCCGACAATTTGTAGGCAATCTCGGTGTCGGGCTGAAGCGTGCAGAAGCCGTGCGCAAATCCGACCGGAATGAAGATCTGCTCGCCGCTCTCGGCGGTCAGCGTCGACGGCGACGTGGCGGCCGTAGGTCGCGGAATTGCGCCGCAGGTCGAGCGCGACGTCGAAGATCGCGCCGCGCACCACGCGCACGAGCTTCGCCTGCGCCCGCGGCGGCCGCTGGTAATGAATGCCGCGGATGGTGCCCGCGCGCGCGGAATAGGTGGAATTGTCCTGCACGAAATCAACGGTGATTCCGGCGGCGGCGAACGTCTCGCGGTTCCAGGTCTCGACCAGGTAGCCGCGCGGATCAGCGTGCCGCGGCGGACGGACCAGCTTCACCGCGTCGATGGCGAGGGGCGCGACGTGCATGGCGATTGGCGCCGCGTCGCGCTCGGCGTAAGGCCGCCGAGCGTTTCTCAGGGCCGGCCGGCGAGGAGGGCGGCGAGCTGGTCGCGGCTCATCGCGGGTGTCGCCGCGAGTTCGGCGTAGCCCGGATGCACGGTATCGCGCGGGCGCGAATAGATGACGCCAAGCGCGGTCGGCTCGCCAGGCTCGCCCAGGCTTGCGAGCGCGATGGCGCGTGGAAGGTTGGTCTCGTCGTGGCGGGCGATTGCTTCGAGCGGCGCATCGACGCCGACCTCGGCCACGCGGAAGCGGCAGGCGCCTTCGTCGAAGACGAGGCCCTTGTCCTTCGCCTTGCCGAAGAGCATCGGCTCACCGTGCTCAAGCCGGATGCCCGCATCGGCGGCCGTCGCCTTTTCGCCGATCGGCCCGAAGGCGCCGTCGTAGTAGATGATGCAGTTCTGCAGAATCTCCACCAGCGCAGCACCCTTGTGCGCATGCGCGCGGACCAGGATGCCGGGCATGTGGTCCTGCATGGAATCGACGCTGCGCGCGATGAACGTGCCGCCCGCGCCCAGAGCGAGGAGCGCGGCGTTGACGGGGCGCTCGATCGATCCGCCGGGGGTGGAAGGCGAGCGCGTGCCGATCGGCGAGGTGGGGGAATACTGGCCCTTGGTCAGCCCGTAGATCGCATTGTTCAGGAGGAGCAGCGTCAGGTCCACGTCGCGGCGCAGCGCATGGATCAGATGGTTACCGCCGATCGAAAGGAAGTCGCCGTCGCCGCCGACCACCCAGACGTCGAGCTCCGGGTTGGCAAGCTTCACGCCCGTCGCCACGGCCGGTGCGCGGCCGTGGATCGTGTGAAAGCCGTAGCTTGCGACGTAATAGGGAAAGCGGGCGGCGCAGCCGATACCGGAGATGAAGACGACCTCGTGCGGCGGGCGGCCAATCTCGGCGAGCGCGGCGCGCACGCCTTTCAGGATCGCATAGTCGCCGCAGCCCGGACACCAGCGGACCTCCTGGTCGGTGGTGAAATCCTTCGGCGAAAGCGGGATCATATTCATTGCACGCGCCCCCTGAGCCGCGCGGAGAACTCAGCCTCAAGCGTGGAGACCAGGAACGGTCGGCCGCTGATCTGCGTCACCGGCTCGACCGGAAGGAGATAGGTCGCGCGAAGCATGGCCGTCAGATGGCCGGTATTCATCTCCGCGCAGACGACCTTCTTATAGCGCTTCATGATCGCCTCGATGCCGGCGGGAAGCGGCGCGAGCTGGCGCAGATGAAGATGCGCGACCGCATGGCCGGCCTTGGCGAGATTGCGCGCCGCCTGCCGTATCGGCCCGAAGGTCGAGCCCCAGCCGATCACGAGAAGGTCGCCTTCCTCCACGCCCTCGTGGATCATGGCGCGGTCGTTGCGTTCCGTGACGCGCGCGATCTTCTCCGCCCTCAGCCGCACCATCTGCTCGTGGTTGTCGGGGTCGTAGGAGATGTTGCCGGTCACCGAATCCTTCTCCAGGCCGCCGATGCGGTGAACGAGCCCGGGCGTTCCCGGCGCCACCCATTGGCGGCCAAGCGTCTCGGGGTCGCGGGTGAAGGCGGTGATCGGGCTGGCGTCGCTGTGGCCGCGGAAAGCCGGAAGCGCGTCGATCGAGGGCGCCTCCCAGTCGCTGACGGCGTTGGCGAGATAGGCGTCGGACAGCACGATGACCGGCGTCATCGCCTCGATCGCGATCTTCGCGGCGTCGACGATAATGTCGAAGCAATCACCCGGCGTCGCCGGCGCGAGAACCGGGACCGGCGCTTCGCCGTGGCGGCCGAAGACGGCCATGCGGAGATCGGACTGCTCCGGCTTGGTCGGCATGCCGGTCGAAGGGCCGGCGCGCTGCACGTCGATCACGATGAGCGGCAGCTCCGCCGTCACGGCAAGGCCGAGCGCCTCCGTCTTCAGCGACAGTCCCGGTCCGGACGAGGCGGTCACGCCGATGCCACCGGCATAGGCGGCGCCGATCGCGGAGCAGATGGCGGCGATCTCGTCCTCCGCCTGGAAGGTCCGGACGCCGGCCTTCATCTTGGCGAGCGCGTGAAGCAGCGCGGAGGCCGGCGTGATCGGATAGGAGCAGTAGAAGACGGGCCGTCCCGCAAGCGCCCCGGCGGCGGCAACGCCGAGCGCCATCGCGTCGGTGCCGGAGACCATGCGCGAGCGGTCGGGGCGGCCGTGCCCCTTCTCCAGCGTCACGACCTCCGGGAGGATGAGCTCCATCGTCTCGCCGTAGGCATAGCCGGCCTTGAGCGCAGCGCGGTTGCCGCCGAGCAGCGACGGATCCTTGGCGAAGCGCTTCTCGATCCAGGCGGTCGTCGCGTCCGGCGATTGCCCGCACAGCCACAGCGACAGGCCGAGCGCCCAGAAGTTCTTGGCGCGGGTTCCGTCCTTACGGCCGAGACCGAACTCGGCGACTGCTTCGAGCGTGCGCTGCGTGATCGCGACGGGAATGGCGCGATAGGGCGCTTCGCCGCTTTGATCGACCGGATTGTCGGCAAGACCGGCCTTGATAAAGGCGCGCTCGTTGAAGGCGCCCTCGTCATAGACGACGGTGCCGCCGGGCTTCAGGAACTGGATGTTGGTAACGAAGGCGGCCGGATTGAAGGCGACGAGCGCGTCGGCCTCGTCGCCGGGTGTCAGCACCTCACCGGCGCCGAACTGCACCTGGTAGGCGGAAACGCCGAAGGTCGTGCCGGCCGGTGCGCGGATCTCCGCGGGGAATTCCGGCAGCGTCATCAGGTCCGCGCCTTCCGCGGCGGCGGCGGTGGCGAATTGATGGCCGGCGAGCTGAACGCCGTCGCCGGAATCGCCTGCAAATCGGACGACAAGCGCCTGGCTGTCCGGCTCCGCGATGTGGAGCGGTCGCGCCGCGTGTCGTTCGGTGGTGTCACCGAGGCTCATGGGATTCGTTGCCGCCTCCGGCTGTATGGTTTTCGTCAAGCTGCTGGCAGAAAAGCGCGTGCTGATCGCTGCTCCGCGCGGCGGATATCACGGTATGCCGTTGTCGGCCAGACGGCGGTATGTTTCGTTGATCGGAGCGCATGGCGCAAGATGCTGTCGCCTCGACACTTCTCGGTTTGGAGCATGTTTTTCTCGTCTTCGCCAGGAGGACAGCAAGTGTCATGATCCGGCGAAGGCGCTGTATCTTGCATCTCCGGCGCACGCCCATATATCGCACACGCGAGATGGGCTTGTGGTTTTGCGTGCGCTGCAACAATATGTGATCGGGGCGGAGGTGCCGGACAGGCGCCATATTATCGCAGTCAGTCGTCGATACTCCCGCGGTTCCGGGCGTCTTTCGACAGCCGCCCGTTCAAAGGCCTTCGGCCTGGGAACCGTTCTGAGGTGAATATGGACAATAAAACGGCGAAGCTCACGATCGGAAACGAGAGCTGGGACTTCGATGTGCTGGACGGCACGACGGGTCCGCAGGTCATCGATATCAGCAGCCTTTACCAAAAGACCGGCCGCTTCACCTACGATCCCGGCTTCACCTCGACCGCCTCCTGCGCGTCCTCAATCACCTATATCGACGGCGATCAGGGTATCCTCCTCTATCGCGGCTATCCGATCGACGAGCTCGCCGAGAAGAAGACCTTCCTGGAGGTCGCCTACCTGCTGCTCTACGGCGAGCTGCCGACGCCGGAGCAGAAAGACGACTTCGTCTACCGCGTCACGCGCCATACGATGATCCATGAGCAGATGACGCGCTTTTTCACCGGCTTCCGGCGCGACGCGCATCCAATGGCGGTCATGTGCGGGATGGTCGGGGCGATGTCCGCCTTCTACCACGACTCTACCGACATCAGCGATCCCTACCAGCGTATGGTTGCTTCGATCCGGATGATCGCGAAGACGCCCACAATCGGTGCGTCCGCCTTCAAATACGCGATCGGCCAGCCCTTCGTTTATCCGAAGAACAGCCTCGATTACGCGTCGAACTTCCTCAACATGTGCTTCGCGGTTCCGTGCGAGGACTATGATGTCAACCCGATCCTGGCGCGTGCCATGGACCGCATCTTCATCCTGCACGCGGATCACGAGCAGAACGCCTCCACCTCCACCGTGCGGCTCGCCAGCTCGTCGGGGGCCAATCCCTTCGCCTGCATCGCGGCCGGCATCGCCAGCCTCTGGGGCCCGGCGCATGGTGGCGCCAACGAGGCGGCGCTACAGACCTTCGCGGAGATCGGGAGCAAGGACCGCATCCCGCATTTCATCGAGCGCGCCAAGGACAAGAACGATCCCTTCCGCCTCTCCGGTTTCGGCCACCGCGTCTACAAGAGCTACGATCCGCGGGCGAAGGTCATGGAGAAGACCTGTCACGAGGTGCTCGACGAGCTCGGGGTCAACGATCGGCTCCTGGAAGTCGCGATGGAGCTGGAGCACGTCGCGCTGACCGATGAGTATTTCATCGAGCGCAAGCTCTACCCGAACGTCGACTTCTATTCCGGCATCACGCTGCGCGCGCTGGGTTTCCCGGACAACATGCTGACGGTTCTCTTCGCCGTGGCGCGCACGGTCGGCTGGGTGGCGCAATGGAACGAGATGGTGGAGGACGAGACGCAGCGGATCGGCCGCCCGCGGCAGCTCTATACCGGCGCGACGGAGCGGCACGTTCCCTGAGCATGATCCCGAAGAGTGGTACCGGTTTTCGAAAAAGATCATGCTCCAACAAACAAACAGACAGAGCCCGCCCTCTGATTCCGCGCGAAGAGGGCACTGAGCGCGGCCGTTCCCTTTCCCAATTGCCAGCCGCTGCCCTAAGCTGAAGTCATGGATGTCTTCGTCTGCGATCCCGTGCGAACGCCGATCGGCCGCTATGGCGGCGCGCTTGCGCGCGTGCGGACGGACGACCTCGCCGCGACGCCGATCCGCGCGCTCATCGAGCGCAATCCCTCGATCCGGGAGCATGTCGACGAGGTCTATCTCGGCTGCGCCAACCAGGCGGGCGAGGACAATCGCAACGTCGCGCGCATGGCCCTTCTCCTTGCCGGGCTGCCCGAAGTCACGCCCGGCGTCACGCTGAACCGGCTCTGCGCTTCCGGCCTCGACGCCGTCGGTGCGGCGGCGCGCGCAATCCGCGCCGGCGAGATCGAACTCGCGATCGCCGGCGGCGTTGAATCGATGTCGCGCGCACCTTTCGTCATGGGCAAGGCGGCGGAGGCCTTTCAGCGCGCGGCCGAGATCTACGACACCACGATCGGCTGGCGCTTCATCAACCCTCAGATGAAGAGCCAATACGGCGTCGATTCCATGCCGGAGACCGGCGAGAACGTGGCGGAGGAGTTCCAGGTGAGCCGCGCCGATCAGGACGCCTTCGCGTTGCGCTCGCAGGAACGCACGGCCACGGCGGTTGCCGCGGGGCGCTTCGACGACGCGCTCATCCCGGTCACTGTGCCGGCGCGAAGAGGCCCGCCCACGATGGTGGATACGGACGAGCATCCGCGCCCCGACACGACGGCGGAGGCGCTTTCCAAGCTCAGGCCTATCGTGCGCGAGGGCGGAACGGTGACCGCAGGCAACGCCTCGGGCGTCAATGATGGCGCCGCGGCGATGATCCTCGCTTCGGCGGAAGCGGTGGAGAAGCATGGCCTGACGCCGCTTGCGCGCGTCCTCGGCATGGCGTCGGCCGGCGTGCCGCCGCGCATTATGGGGATCGGTCCGGTGCCGGCGACGGAGAAGCTCGTCGCGCGCCTCGACCGGAGGATAGCGGAGTTCGACGTGATCGAGCTGAACGAGGCATTCGCCAGCCAGGCGCTCGCATGCCTTCGCCAGCTCGGCGTCCCTGACGATGCGGAGCACGTCAACCCGAACGGCGGTGCGATCGCGCTCGGCCATCCGCTCGGCATGTCGGGTGCGCGGATCGCCGGCGCCGCGGTGCGCGAGATGAGCCGCCGCGAGGCCCGCTATGCTCTCGCCACGATGTGCGTCGGGGTCGGGCAGGGTGTCGCGATGGCTTTCGAGCGCGTGGCTTAAGCGGCGATCGTCGCGCCGGGCTTTCCTGCGAACTTCCGCGCACGCTCCAGGGTCAGGCGGAAGGTGCGGGTCTCTTCCAGCCGCCATTCGGCCGGCGGCGCTTGGCGCGCCGGTTCCAGGCAGGCGAGATAGGTGAAGAGCACGAGCGCATCGTCACGCTTCTGGTCGACGCGGCAGCGCTTGATGAGCTGCGTGAGCCGCTTGCCGCGCTCGCCTTCCGAAAGCCCCGCCTCCGCGAAGATGCGCGGATAGGTGCGCTCCTTGAAGAACAGCGCGCGGGCCGCCGCATCGAGCCGCGCCGCCTCGCTTTCGCTCACCGCCTGCAGCTTCCGAAAGCGCTCGATCGTCGCCTCGACATTGACCAGCGCCTCCGTCAGCGGGAGGTAGGCGAGCTCCTCCGGCGCATGCAGCTGGGCGACCGCCGCGTCGTCCTCAAGCGCGCCGGAGCGGTAGCGATCGAATACGGCGCCGACGCCGATCATGCCGAAATCAGCGCATTCCGCGGCGCGCAGCGCGCCCATGCTCGCGGCGCCGAACACCTGCACCCCCTCCGAAAGCGCGTAGAGGATCTCCTTGTGCCAGACCGCCGCGATGTCCTCGTAGCGGCCGTCGACGAGCCCGATGACCGTCGCGCCTTCCACGACGGCGCGCGCGATGTCGCCCTGCGCCGCGGGGCCCCGGCACTCGACCGTCTCAAGCTCGCGCGGCCGCGCGGCCGACCAATCGGTGCCGTGCAGGCTTGGTCCGGCAAACAGAACCTTCATTGAACACCCGCCATCATGGTGAGCGCACGGCGGCCGAAGCGCTGCCGACGCTTGCCCGGCGGGTTCTCCAGTTCGGGCACGACCACCTTGGCGACCGCGAAGCCCTCGCTGACCTCAAGCGGCACGACGATGACTGAGGTGACTGCCCGCTCGCGAAGCCGCGCGAGAATGAACTCCACGCTCTCCATCGCATCGCCGTCCTCACGACCGCTGGGCATGGCGCGCCGGGTCGGGGGCGCGCGAAGATATTCCGTCAGGTCCGCATTGAGCTGGGTCGCGTAGAGATTGGGATCGAAGTCGTCGCGCGCGCCGGTGATGGAGGTGACGCGGCTCTGCGCCGCCTCGGTGATGGCGCGGATCGCCGCGCGCGCCGGCGAGGGGTGGCAGCCCATGCCGCTGGAAAGATCGAAATGCTTCCAGTGCTTCTCGTGGCCATCGAGCTTCGGCGCGACGACGGCGAAGGAGACCGGCACGCCGATATCGCTGGTGATGTCGAAGAGGCGGAGCTGAAAGCCGGCGCGGTCGATCTGCGCGGCAAGCCCGTCGACGGCCTCGTCCTCCAGCGACGCAGGATCGATGCAGCGATCGAAGACCTCCTGGTCGGAGCGGAACAGCCACAGCGTGCTTGCGTCCCGCTCCACGCGTTCGCAAAGGCCGTGCAGCACCGCTTCCAGCAGAATGTTGCCGGAGGCGAGCCCATCGCTCGATTGCCAGAAGCGGCTCAGCTTGCCGTTCTCGTCGAGCGGGTTGAGCGAGATCGCTTCGGCAGGGACCCAGGCGGTGCCGCCCTTGAGAAGATCGTAACCCTCCACCCACGCGGTCACGTCCGTCTCGGTGAGGAACTGTTCGCCGCGGGCCACGAGATTGTTGAGCGCAAGCGCGCGCGCGCCTTCTGCGATGAGATCCTGCATCGAGCATAGGCGCTTGGCGAGGGCCGCGCGCTCGGCAACCGCGAACTCCGCCGCCTCCATGACCGCGGAGGCTTGCGCGGAGGAGATGTTCAGGCCCTTGCCCTGGCTGACGGCGAGCGTCTTCGAGTTCGGTCGGACAGCCATCCATACCGGTATTCCGATGCAGTCGAGGCCAGTGACCTCGGCAAGCCGGGTGATGCCGAAGCGGCGGAAATTCTGACGCATGCGCGCGACGGTGTCGGCGGCTCGGTCATAGCGGTCGGAGTTGGGCTCGCTCGGCCCGCGGGCGCGCAGAAGCGCGGTCTCCGCCGCGAGGTGATCCATGATTGCCGCTGCCTGCATGACGCTTTCCCGTCGTCTCCGCTTCCTGTCGTCTCGCTTGGGGCCGCTTGAACCTGAGTCGCTCGGAGCTGGCGCTCAAATTTGAGCAAACCTCACCAGTTCGGTGCGGCCGATCCGTTGGGGCCGGCCGCACCGCCCCGTTATAACCTATTGATATTCTAGGCTATTTCAGAGTTTCCGCCTTTCCTCGTCCGCAATCAGCGGCTGGGGAAAAAGTGGTGCGACGCCGCACCCGACCGCGTCTGCGCGGCCAGGGCGAAGTCGACACCCTTCACGACGGGGGCGTCACTCGTCGCAACGGAGTCGATCGCCGAAGCGTCGGCCCGCTCGACCGTGCCCGCCTCAAGATCGGCCAACCAGACCGACCCATCATCGTGCAGACGGAAGACAACAACATTTTGCATGTTTGACTCTCCTTTTCTCTTGGTTCTCTCAGTCTTCCCGCGCCTCAGCGGCGCGGGAACAGGTGGTGCGGAGGCCGCCCGCGCCCGCACAAGCGGTGGTCGACGGCGCCTAACCCCGATAGAGCTGATGGGACGCCGCGTCGGGGCGTGCCCTGGCGGCGATGACGTCCACGCCGTCACGGTAGAGCTGATGCGACGCCGCATCGGAGCGAGCGGTCGCCGCGACGGCGACGTCCACGCCGTCACGGTAGAGCTGATGTGACGCCGCATCGGAACGGGCGGTCGCTGTGATGGCCACATCCACACCATCGCGATAGAGCTGATGCGACGCCGCGTCGGAGCGGGCAGTCGCCGCGACGGCGACGTCCACACCGTCGCGATAGAGCTGATGCGACGCCGCATCGGAACGGGCGGTCGCTGTGATGGCCACATCCACACCATCGCGATAGAGCTGATGCGACGCCGCGTCGGAGCGGGCAGTCGCGGCGACGGCGACGTCCACGCCGTCGCGATAGAGCTGATGCGATGCCGCGTCGGAGCGGGCCGTGGCGGCAACTGCGTAGTCGACGCCAGCGCCGTCCTGGTCGAAGTCAAACGCTTCCGTTTGCTCGACGGTACCGGCATCGAGATCGGCCAGCCAAGTCGAACCGTCCTTCGAAAGGCGGAAAAGAACAATATTTGTCATTTCTCATCTCCTTCTCTGTGCAACCTCTGTGTGCAACGCCAACTTTTTCAGGCAACAAGCCGCCATCACGCGCAGGCTCGTCCTGAGCCTGGAGTGCGAACACCGTGCTTGCTTCGGGGGTGGGGTGCAGCCTTCGTCGAGGAACAGGCTGGCAGCACCGCCTCTCTATCTTGTCGTTCCTCTTACCGCTTTGAGCCGCCGTTCTACCGGTCTAAGCGTTCCAGCGGATTGATCGTTGAGGTCTCCTCTCTCTTGGTTCGCCTCAATCGAATCCCGCTTCGCGCAGCGCCGTCTCGTAGTGCGCCGCATATTTCGGATCTTGAAGCGGGACGATGGAAAGCCAGCCGCTGACATTGAAATCAGGGTGTATGTCCTTGGCCTTGCGGACGTAGTCGGAAGCCTGCTGGCGGTCGCCGAGCATGGCCGACGATGCAGCCAGCAGCCGGTAGGCCGGGCTCTGGTCGCGCATGCGCGACATGCATTTGATCGCTTCGGCGTAGCGCTGGAGGTGGAAGTTCGCGCCGGCCGCCGTCCACCAATACGGATCCGGGCAGAGCGGATTGAGCTCGATCGCTCGCGTGATCTTCTCAAGTGCCGGCTGGCCCTGGCAGGCGTGGGTCAGCGCGTCCGCATAGTCCATAAGCAGGTCGGCGAATTGCGGATTGCGAATCTCCGCCTGCCGCATCGCCTCAAGGCTTTCGTCGAAGCGCCCGGCATAGAGCGAGCAGGCGCCGAGCTCGCGATAGCCGCGCGCGTCGTCGGGATCGATCTCGATCGCCAGCCTGGAAAGACGCTCCGCTTCGGCAAGAAGCTCGCTTTCCCCGCGCGCAAGAAGCAGCCATTCGCGCTGATAGGTTCGCGCGAGGCTGCTGATCGCCGGCAGGAAACCCGGCGAGGCGCCGATCGCCGACTTGAACTCGCGCCGTGCCCGGCGAACGTTCGGCAGATCGAGCTCGCGCAGATAGCGCTGTCCCTTGAGGAAGAGATGGTAGGCCGTCGCGTCTTGCTCGACTTCGTAGCGTGCAAGCTCGATCCGCTCGATCCGCTCCATGAGGAAGAGAACGATGCGCACCGAGAGTTCGCGGTACTGTCGTGCAATCGTGTCGCGGTTGAACTGGTACTGGTCGGCCCAGAGAATCTTCCGGCTGCGCGCGTGAATCAGCTTGACCGCGAGCCAAATCTCGCCGCCGCGGTCTTGCAGATGCGTCTCCACTGCATAGTCGATCTTGAACGCGCGGAAATGCGCCTGCTTGCCGTTGATGCTCAGTTCCGTCGCCGTATGGGGCGCGACCACGGAGAGGCCGCGGAACCGGCAAAGGCCGATCGAGACATCCTCGATCAGCGAGGCGGCGAGGTGATGGAAGCTCTGATCCGCGATTGGCGGCGGAGGCAAAACCGTTACCTTGGGAATTCCGGCGAGGCCGGCGAAGTCACCCTCAGACGCCCGGCCGGACCTTTCCGCCGCAGGCGCGGCCATGACGCGCGGCGGGAGCTGCGCGCTGGGCGCGGAGACGGAGGACTGCGCGAGGGCGTGTTGCGGACGCGCCGGCAGCAGAGAATTGTAGAGAGACTTCGTCGTTGCGTCGGGCTCCGCGTTGAGATCCGTCTTCAGGCGCTGCTGAAGGCTGAGGTAGATCTCGCGCGCCCGCGTCGGCTCACGCTCCTCCGCAAAAAGTTGCATCAGCGCCCGATGGGCGGTCTCGTTGTAGGGATCGACCTCGATCAGCCGCCGCGCAGCACCGCGCAGCATCATTGGGCTGAACGTCTCGCGTCCCGATTCAAGCAGGCCCGCGACGGTGCTGATGAAGGAGTCGCGAAGCTTCGTGCGCTGCACTTCAATCCAGTCGCCCGATTCGATTTCTTCTCCGCCGAGACCTTCGAGCAAATCGCCGCGGTAGATCTCACAAAGCGCGAGAAGGTCGCCCGCCGCGCGCGCTGCGACGATCTTCAGGAAGCGGTCGAGATCGATGCAGGCCGACTCCACGACCTCCACGTGGCCGCGCTCGCAGCGGATCAGCTCGAAGCCGTAGCGCTCCTGCCGCTCGCGCACGCGCGCCAGGAACTTGCGCAGATTGGCGGCGGCCGTCTTCGGATCGGCATTCGGCCACAGGAACTGGCGGATCGCCGAGCGCTTGGCCGGTTCGCGGCCGCCGGAGAGGATCAGGAAGGCTGCAAGCGCAAACGTCTTCGCCGGCACCGGAACGGGCCGGCCCTTGCGATCAAGCAAAGTGGCAAGGCCGAAGAGTGAGAGCCTGCAAGACATGCAGAGATCGATCTCCCGTTTCGTCGTGTGCCCGGTAGCTTACCCCAAGTGGTATCCACAGCGCCCCGGCGAGCAATATTCCAAGGAAACGATAGTGAGGCGTTAACCACCTGTAAATTCATTCACCGGGGAGCTTTGGCCCCTGTTGTCACGGTAGTGCCACGCTCGGGGACGTTGCAGGCACGCAGTCCCGCTTCTTATCGCGTCAAACGCGAACATAGAAAGCGACGAGGCCCAATGGACCGCACCTACACAATCCTCCTCAACCGTAGAGGCGGATCGGCTACACGCTGGCACCGCGATCATGCCGCGTTCGGCCAACCATTTGATTCCCCTACAGGATTTTTGAGCGAGCCTCCGCGGCCCGCGATCCACCGGGAAAGGCTGACGGCCGCCGAGCTGCAGGAACTCGCAGAAGAGCCGGATTTCGTCGCGGCGGCGGAGGTCATGTGCACGCGGCTTTTGTCGCCGGTCGCGGACGAAGAGTCCGGCCCGGGCATCACTGCGATTGCCGGGGGAAAAAGACATCAATCCTGGGGAATCGGCGCGGTCGGGGCGGATTGCTCGAAGTATTCCGGGGCGGAAGTCACGATTGCCATGCTCGATACGGGAATTGATTCGGAGCACCGGGCTTTCCGCGACGTCGATCTCATAGAGAAGGACTTCACGGGCCTCGGGAACGGCGACGAGAGCGGGCATGGAACCCACGCCGCCGGCGTTGTCTTCGGCCGCAACGTGGACGGCGTGCGGATCGGCGTCGCGCCGGGCGTGCGTCAGGCGCTGATCGGCAAGGTGCTCGGCCCCGATGGCGGCAATTCAGAGATGCTCGCCCGCGGCCTCCTATGGGCGCATGAGCGCGGAGCGCATGTGATCGGCCTGTCGGTCGGGCTCGATTTCGCCGCGACCGTTGCCAGGCGCGTGGAGGAGGGGTGGGCGAACGCGCCTGCGACGGCGGCGGCGCTTGAGGCCTATTGCGCCAATCTCAGGCTTCTCGATCGCCTGCTCCATATGCTGCGCATGCAGGAGCCCTTCACCGGCGGGTCGGTCATTGTCGCGGCGGCCGGCAACGATTCCAGCCGCGGGCGGGACCGCGAATTCGTGATGGCCGCCTGTCCGCCCTGCGGTGTGGACAAGGTGGTTTCGGTAGGTGCGCTCGATTGGGCGCCCTCCGGCACCGGCTTCCGGGTCGCCGGTTTCTCCAATTGCGGCGTCGGCATCACCGCGCCGGGGCGCAGCATCGTGTCGGCGGCGGCCGGCGGGGGACTGAAGGCGCAAAGCGGGACAGGCGCGGCCGCGCCGCATGTGGCCGGTGTCGCAGCGCTCTGGTGGCAGGCGATCCGGCAAACCGGCGTGCCGGCAAACGCCACGCTGGTGCGCGGCAAGCTCCTGGCGAGCGCCAGGCGTGACGGCTTTTCGCTGGAGGTCTATCCGGGCGAGCGGGGCGCCGGCCGCGTGGCGGCGCCGCTCGACGGTTCGGCCGTCGCCTCGCTCCGGCCCGCAGCCGTCAACCCGCCGCCGCCGGAGCCGCTCGAGGCCGCGGAGATGGCGTGGCTCGGGGAGGGGATGCGGCGCGCGGCGTTTGAGCCGATCTCGCTCGAAGTCGGCGGAAGCGCCCCGGTCTGGCCTGGCAGGCGGCGGCCCAGCTGAGAAGCGCGTGTCACGCTTTTGTCACGCCTTGCCGAGTTGAATAACTCCCGCGGCCGCATGGCAAAAAGAGCCGAACGGAGTTGGAGGGGTAGTCGTGACCGCTGAAGCAAGTTCCCCACTCTCGCTCGATGTCGTGAGGGCCAGGATTTTCTACCTTGCCTGCGACGTCGAGCCCGCTAGTCCGCCGGCCGCAATGTTGTTGCGGGCGGTAGCGGACGCGATCCAGGATAGTGAAGGCGAGATTCGCCTCGGCGATGCCGGGAGCGCGGACGATCAGATCACCTCGCTCTTCGCGCAGGTTGGGATGCAACATCTCGTTGGCGGCAGTCCGCGCCCGGGCGCGCCGAACGCCGAGCGGCGGCTGGCGGTTGTCGCTTCGCAATTCGGGCAAAAGCGCTGAGCTGATTTCGGTCGCGCCAACTGTGCGCGGCCGGTCGCGATCGGCCCTAGCATTCGGGTCCCGCCCCCGTAAGGCCGGGCGGACGTTGTCTGGAATTGCGGTGGCGCGGCAGCGATCTTCCGACGCTCAATGCGTGAGCGGGTGGGGAAGAGGCGAACAGGATTCGCGCACGATCAGGGTCGGCTGCATCACGATCCGCTTCGCAGGCTCCTGCGACGGCCGCGCGATCCGATCTACGAGAAGGCGCACCGCTTCAAGCCCGATCTCACGCGTCGGTTGACGGACCGTCGTAAGGCGCGGACGGAACGCGGTCGACCAGCTGAAATCGTCCGTTGACACCACCGAGACGTCGGCCGGGCAGACGAGACCTGCCTCGGCGATGGCGCGCATGACGCCGACGAGCATCAGATTATTGGCGACGTAGAGCGCGGTCGGCCGGTCCGGCAACGCCAGAATCTCGCGCGTCGCCGAATAGGCCATGTCCTCGCGGAAATCGCCGGAACGCGCATGGCTCGGCTTGAGCGACAGGCCATGCGTGGCAAGCGCCTTGCGGAATCCGGCAAGACGGTCGGCACCGGTGGAAACCTGCGAGGGGCCGGAAATCGTGCCGATGCGGCGATGACCGAGGTCGACGATGTAGTTCGCGGCCTGCTGCGCCGCCGACACGTTGTCGAGCGTGACGGAATCGACATCCCACGTGGGAAGCGAGCGGTCGACGAGGACCGTCGGCACCGGAAACGATTGCAGCCCGGCTATGCGATAGTCCTCCTGGTCGCCGGTCGGCGTCAGGATCATCCCGTCGCAACGCTGCGTTCGGATGAGATTGAGATGGTGGCGCTCACGCTCGAATTTCTCGTCGCTGTTGCCGACGATGAGCGAGTAGCCCCAGTCGAAGGCCGCCGATTCCACCGCGTCGACGAGCTCGGTGAAGAAGGGGTTGGAGATGTCGGAGACGACAAGCGCGATGAGCCGCGTCTTGCCGGTTTTCAAGCTCTTCGCGATCCCCGACGGCGCGTAGCCGAGCGACTCCACGGCCGCGTGCACGCGCGCCTTCAGATCCGGGCTGACATAGGCCGTGTTGTTGAGCGTGGCGGAAACCGTCGCCGTCGAAACCCGCGCCCGGCGCGCGACATCCCGAATGGTAGGCATCTTCGCACCAACTAACCGTTTAGCCCGACTCTTGCATCTGGCATACCGTCGACCAGCGGAAATGTGGCCCAAACTAGTATGGAAGGCAACCTCTTTTCGCGACTCCGCTAATCGGTTTGCTGCGACCGACAAAGCCAAACTGTGCCGTCATTGTCAGGTGAAGCCTGTTTCGGAGGCCGCGTCCGCTCGGTAGGCTCGCGCAAGGTTCGAGGGTGCGGCGATGGCAGCGGCAGGGATGGGCGGAGCGGGCACGGCCGGAGCAACCGGCGACAGGATCTTCCGCAACGCCAGGCTGGTCACATGCGACCCCGCACGTGCCGGACTCGGCATTGTCGAGGGCGGGGCGATTGCCGCCCGCGACGGGCGCATCCTCTACGCCGGTCCTGAGGCGGAACTTCCTGCCTTCCTCTCGTCCGCGCCCGAAGTGATCGATTGCGACGGGCGGCTCGTGACGCCCGGCCTGATCGATTGTCATACCCACATCGTCTTCGCCGGCGACCGGGCGGCGGAGTGGGAGATGCGCCAGCAAGGCGCCACCTATGAGGAGATCGCGCGCGCCGGCGGCGGCATCCTTTCAACGGTCAACGCGACACGCGCAGCAAGCGAGGACGCGCTGGTTGAAGCGGCGCTGCCGCGCCTCGACGCGATGATCGCCGAAGGCGTGACGACGATCGAGGTGAAGTCCGGCTATGGGCTCGATCCTGAGAGCGAGGCGAAGATGCTGCGCGCCGCGACGCGGCTCGGCGCGGTGCGGGACGTCACGATCCTGCGCACTTTTCTCGGCGCGCATGCGCTGCCGCCGGAGGCGGACGGCGACAAGGACCGCTACATCGATCAGGTGTGTAAGGAACAGCTCCCTGCCGTGGCCGCGGAGGGACTCGCCGACTCGGTTGACGGCTTCTGCGAAACGATCGCGTTTTCGCCCGACCAGATGGCGCGCGTGTTCGATGCCGCGCGGGGTCTTGGCCTGCCCGTGAAGCTCCACGCCGAGCAGCTTTCCAATCTCGGCGGCGCGAAGCTCGCGGCGGAGCACGGGGCGCTCTCCGCCGATCACCTGGAATACCTCGACGCGCCTGGCGTCGAAGCGATGGCGGAGGCGGGGACCGTCGCGGTGCTCCTGCCCGGCGCCTTCTATTTTCTGAAGGAGACGCAGAAGCCGCCGGTCGTGGCGCTGCGCAATGCGGGCGTGCCGATCGCGGTTGCCACCGATTGCAATCCCGGCTCCTCGCCGCTCACCTCGCTGCTTCTCGCCACGAACATGGCGGCGACCTTGTTCGGGCTGACGGTGGAAGAATGTCTCCTCGGCGTCACGCGGAATGCGGCACGAGCGCTCGGGTTACTGTCGGAAACAGGCACGCTTGAAGCCGGCAAGCGGTGCGACATCGCGGTGTGGGATGCGGAGCGGACGGCCGAGCTCGTCTATCCGATCGGCTCCAATCCGCTTCATCGCCGCTATCGGGGAGCCCATTAAGGGGCGTCGAAAGGAATAATGAACGCCGTAGAGCTCAAGCCCGGGTCTGTGCCGCTTCAGGACTGGCGCGCCATCTATCGCGGCGCGGCGGTTTCGCTCGACCCTGCCTGCCGCCCCGGCGTGGCCGCGGCCGCGGAGACGGTCGCCGCGATCGTGGAGAAGGGCGAGCCTGTCTACGGCATCAATACCGGGTTCGGGAAGCTCGCGACGGTGCGCATCGAGTTGGCGGATCTCGCTAAGCTGCAGACCAATATCGTGCTTTCGCACGCGGCGGGTGTCGGAGAACCCACGCCTGAGCCGGTCGCGCGGCTGATGATGGCGTTGAAGCTTGCGAGCCTGGCGCAGGGCGCTTCCGGCGTGCGGCTCGAAACGCTCGACCTTCTGGCGGCGATGCTGGCGCAGGACATCGTCCCCGTCGTGCCGGCACAGGGTTCCGTCGGCGCGTCCGGCGACCTTGCGCCGCTTGCCCATATGACGGCGGCGATGCTGGGCGTCGGGGACGTCTTCGTCGCGGGCGTGCGGCAGCCGGCGGCAGAGGCCCTCGCAACGGCCGGCCTCACGCCGATCGCGCTCGGGCCCAAGGAGGGGCTGGCGCTCCTGAACGGCACGCAATTCTCCAACGCCTACGCGCTCGCCGCGCTTTTCGAGGTGGAGCTCGCATTCCGCTCCGCGCTCGTTACCGGTGCGTTGGCGACCGATGCGGCGCGCGGCTCCGATGCGCCGTTCGATCCGCGCATCCACCGTCTCCGCCGCCACCGGGGGCAGATCGAGGCAGCCGACGCGCTGCGCGAATTGATGGCGGGGAGCGCGATTCGCGAATCGCACCGCGTGGGCGACGAGCGCGTGCAGGACCCCTACTGCATCCGCTGCCAGCCGCAGGTGATGGGGGCGGCACTCGATCTTCTGCGCAACACCGCCGCGACTCTCGGCACGGAAGCGAACGGCGTCTCCGACAATCCGCTCATCTTTCCGGAAGACGGCGTGGCTCTCTCCGGCGGCAATTTTCACGCCGAGCCCGTCGCGTTCGCCGCCGACATTATTGCGATCGCGCTTTGCGAGATCGGCTCGCTCGCGGAGCGTCGGGTTGCGATGCTGGTCGATCCGGCGCTTTCCGGCATGCCCGCTTTCCTGACGCCAAAGCCCGGCCTCAACTCCGGCTTCATGATGGCGCAGGTGACGGCGGCCGCGCTTGTCTCTGAGAACAAGCAGTGCGCCTTCCCGGCAAGCGTCGATACGATCCCGACCTCGGCAAACCAGGAGGATCACGTGTCGATGGCGGCGCACGGCGCGCGGCGGCTTCTTCCGATGGCGGAGAACCTCTTCGCCGTCATCGGCATCGAGCTTCTGACGGCTGCGCAAGGCTGCGATTTCCATGCGCCGCTTCTTTCCAGCAGCCCGCTGGAAGCGGTGCGCGCGACGTTGCGCCGCGAGGTGCCGAAGCTTGCGGAGGACCGCCATCTGGCGCCCGACATTGAAGCTGCCATCGCGCTCGTCCGGCACGGCGCGATCGTGGAAGCGGCAGGCGCCGACCTGCTGCCGGCGCTCGCATGAGCCGCCGATGAGCGACGTGGTCGAGGTCACGCGCGGAGAGGCGCCGCTCATCCTCTCGATCCCGCATACGGGCACGATCGTCCCGCCGGAGATCGAGGCCGATCTCGTTTCGCCATGGCTCGCGCGCAAGGATACGGACTGGCATATCGAACGGCTTTACGATTTCGCCGCGGAGATGGGCGCGACGGTGCTGCGGGCAACGCATTCCAGAACCGTCATCGATGTCAATCGCGATCCCTCCGGCGCATCGCTCTATCCAGGGCAGACGACGACGGGCCTTTGCCCGATCGAGACGTTTGACGGCGAGCCGCTCTACAAGCCCGGCCGCGCGCCTGACGAAGCGGAGATCGCGCGCCGGCGGAAGCTCTATTTCGAGCCCTATCATGCCGCGCTTCTCGGCGAGACGGCGCGCCTGAGCCGGATGCATTCGACGCTTGTCCTCTACGATTGCCACTCGATCCGCTCCATCGTTCCGCGGCTCTTCGGCGGCGAGCTGCCGATCATGAACATCGGCACGAATTCCGGCGCGAGCTGCGATTCTTCGTTCGCACATGTGATCCAGGCGGTGTGCGACGCGTCCGACTTCTCCTGGGTTGTCAACCAGCGCTTCAAGGGCGGCTGGATCACGCGCCATTACGGACAGCCGGCGCTTGGCGTTCACGCGATCCAGATGGAGCTCGCCTGCCGGGGCTATCTTGTCGAGCCGCTCGCCAAGCCGAGCGAGGCGAACTGGCCGCCGGCCTACGACGAGGCATACGCGGCGAAAATGCGCCATACACTGGAGACCGCGCTCAAGGCATGCCTTTCCTTCGCACGTCGCGCGCACGTTGAAACGTCGAGCGCGAAAGGATAGATGTGACTACATGTAGTCACATCTGGAGGCCGCGATGAAGACGATGCAATTGCGTGAGGCCAAGGCGAGGTTTTCCGCGCTCGTCGAAGCGGCAGAGAAGGGAGAGACGACTGTCATCACGAAGCACGGCCGACCGGCAGCTCGGATTGTGCCAGCAGTGGACGACAGGGATGCGCGGGCGCAGAAGCCCAGCCTGGTGGACTATCTGATGTCGATGCCGGCCGACATCCCGATCAAGAGAAGTCGTTCGCGCCCGCGCGCTGTGAAGTTCTGACGTGTATCTCCTGGATACGAATGTGGCGTCAGTGCTCGCTCCGGATCGGCGTGTGCGCGGGGCCGAACACGTGATCGAGCGGCTGAGAGCGCACGAGCCGGCGCTTCATTTTTCTGCGATGACCGTCATGGAAATCGAAAGTGGTATTGCGCGGCTCTCCCGCGTCGGGGCGGCTCGGCAGCGCGCGCAGCTTTCGACGTGGCTGACCGGGCTGATCGAGCAATTCGGCGACCGCTTGATCGCCTTCGATCGCGAGGCGGCGCTTATTGCCGGTCGCATGGAGGCGGAGGCGCTGACGGCCGGACGTCATCCCGGTTTGGCCGACATCATCATCGCGGCCTGCGCCGCGAGCCGAGGACTTACCGTGCTTACCCGGAACCTCCGCCATTTCCTGCCGCTCGGCGTCTCGGCCATCGATCCCTTCCACGGCGAGTTCTAGCGCATGACCCGTATCGACAATGCCCGCGTCATCCGCGCCCCGCGCGGCACAGAAATCAGCGCCAAAAGCTGGCTCACCGAAGCGCCGATGCGCATGCTCATGAACAACCTCGATCCGGAAGTGGCGGAGCGGCCGGGCGAGCTCGTCGTCTATGGCGGGATCGGGCGCGCGGCGCGCGACTGGGAGAGCTTCGACCGCATCGTCGCGACGCTGAAGCGGCTTGAGGCGGATCAGACGCTGCTCGTGCAGTCGGGCAAGCCGGTCGGCGTCTTCCGCACCCACGCTGACGCGCCGCGCGTGCTTGATCGCCAATTCCAACCTCGTGCCGCACTGGGCGACCTGGGAGCATTTCCACAAGCTCGATCGCCTCGGGCTGATGATGTACGGACAGATGACCGCCGGCTCGTGGATCTATATCGGCAGCCAGGGGATCGTTCAGGGCACCTACGAGACGTTCGTCGAGGTTGGGCGCCGGCACTTTGGCGGCGACCTATCCGGCAAATGGATCCTGACGGCGGGGCTCGGCGGCATGGGCGGCGCGCAGCCGCTCGCCGCGACCATGGCCGGCGCCTCGATGCTCGCCGTCGAATGCCAGCCGAGCCGCATCGAAATGCGGCTTAAGACGGGGTACCTCGATCGGGAGGCGAAGGACCTCGACGATGCGCTCGAGATGATCGCGCGCTCGTGCAAGGAGAAGAAGCCGCTTTCCGTCGGCGTTCTCGGCAACGCGGCGGAGATTTTCCCAGAGCTTGTCCGCCGTGGCGTGAAGCCCGACGTCGTCACCGACCAGACCTCCGCCCACGATCCCTTGAACGGTTATCTGCCGAAGGGCTGGACGCTCGATCAGTGGTTCTCGCGCCGCGAGAGCGATCCGGCGGCGGTGGAGAAAGCGGCCAAGCATTCGATGGCGGAACATGTGCGCGCGATGCTCGACTTCCATCATGCCGGCGTGCCGACGCTCGACTACGGCAACAACATCCGCCAGGTGGCAAAGGAGGAGGGCGTTGCCGACGCTTTCGATTTCCCGGGCTTCGTGCCGGCCTACATCCGCCCGCTCTTCTGCCGCGGCATCGGACCGTTCCGCTGGGCGGCGCTCTCCGGCGACCCGGAGGATATTTTCAGGACCGACGCGCGCGTGAAGGAGCTGATGCCGGACAACCCGCATCTGCACCATTGGCTCGACATGGCGAAGGCGCGCATCAAGTTCCAGGGCCTGCCGGCGCGCATCTGCTGGGTCGGGCTCGGCGATCGGCATCGGCTCGGCCTTGCTTTCAACGAGATGGTGGCGTCGGGCGAGGTGAAGGCGCCGATCGTCATCGGCCGCGACCATCTCGATTCCGGTTCGGTCGCCTCGCCCAACCGCGAGACCGAGGCGATGGCCGACGGCTCCGACGCGGTTTCCGACTGGCCGCTCCTGAACGCGCTCCTGAACTGCGCGTCCGGCGCGACCTGGGTGTCGCTGCATCATGGCGGCGGCGTGGGGATGGGCTTCTCGCAGCATTCCGGCATGGTGATCGTGTGCGACGGCACGCCGGAGGCGGCGCGGCGGATCGAGCGTGTGCTGTGGAACGATCCCGCGACCGGCGTCATGCGCCACGCCGATGCGGGCTATGACATCGCGCTCGACTGCGCACGCGACAACGGGCTCGACCTGCCCGGCATCCTCGGCTGAAGATGGCGCAGACCGTCCTGCATTTCGGGACGGCGCTCCTGCCGGAAGGCTGGTGCGACAACGTTCGCATCCAGGTCGCCGACGGCATGGTCACGGCGGTCGCGCACGGCGCTCCGCCCTATAGCGCCGAGGAGCGGCACGCGATCGGGCTCCCCGGCATGCCGAACGTCCACAGCCACGCCTTCCAGCGCGCGATGGCCGGCTTGGCGGAGCACACGGGCAAAGATGCAGATGGCGGCGCTGACGATTTCTGGACGTGGCGCGAGGCGATGTATCGCGTGGCGCTTTCCGTGACGCCCGACGACGTGGAAGCCATCGCCGCGCAGCTTTACGCCGAGATGCTCGAATCCGGTTTCACGCGCGTCGGCGAATTCCACTACCTGCATCACGATATCGACGGCGCGCCCTATGACGACCTCGCCGAGATGGCGATCCGCGTGCTTTCGGCGGCCGACGCGACCGGCATCGGCATGACGCTGCTCCCGGTCCTCTATGCGCACTCGGATTTCGGCGGCGCGCCGCCGAACGCAGGTCAGCGGCGCTTCGTGAGCGATCGCGACGGCTTTGCCCGCCTCTTCGCCGCAAGCCGCGCGGCGGCTGATACTCTCGATGGCGCCAATGTCGGCGTGGCCCCGCACAGCCTGCGCGCCGTCACGCCGGAAGAGCTGGAATGGCTCGCCGCACTCGCGCCGGGCGGCGCGCCGCTCCATATCCACGCGGCGGAGCAGGTGAAGGAGGTCGAAGCCTCTCTCGCGGTCCTCGGAAAGCGCCCGGTGGAATGGCTTCTCGACAACGCCGATGTCGACGCGCGCTGGTGCCTGATCCACGCCACGCACATGACGGATGCGGAGACGACGGCGCTCACCGCGAGCGGCGCGGCGGTCGGCCTGTGCCCGATCACCGAGGCCAATCTCGGTGACGGCATGTTCAACGGCCGGCTGTTCCTGGAGACGGGCGGGTCGTTCGGTGTCGGCACCGATTCCAACGTGCTGATCGATCCGGCGGCGGAGCTTCGCCAGCTTGAATATTCGCAGCGTCTTCGCGACCGCGCGCGCAATCGCGTGAGCGGTCCGGACAAGTCCACCGGGCGAACGCTCTACGACGCGGCAATGTCCGGCGGCGCGCAGGCGCTCGGCCAGGGCCGGACGGGGATTGCGGTCGGCGCCCCGGCCGACATCGTGTCGCTCTCCGGTGATCACGCCGCACTCGAAGGGCGTCTCGGCGACCGGATCCTCGACGCCTGGATTTTCACGGCGCGCCAGCCGGCGGTCGATTGTGTCTGGGTGCGCGGGGAGAAGCTGGTGGAGGGCGGCTACCATTATCGCCGCGATCCGATCCGTGAGCGTTTTCGCGCCGTGATGCAGCGGCTTCTCGCCTGAGCGATTTCGCGAGCGCAGGCCGAGCGCCGTTGCGACGCCGGCGCCCCCAAGAGTCGCGCCGTCGAGCCCGAAGGGGCCCTTGAAGCCGAGCGCCGCAAGATCGTGCGTCTCCGGCCCATAGTTGAAAATGAAGATGACGTCGTCCGTCCGCCGCGTCCGCACGCCGGACGGAAGATCGATCGTGCTGAGCCCCGCGCGCTCGACCAGCATTCGCGTCACCTTCTGATGTGCGTCGTCGTCGAGAAGCGCGGCCAGATAGAAGAAGCGCTCGCGCCCGACGAGCACCGGCCACCCATCCTCCGCTTCGAGGAGCACCTCCGCGCTCGTCTCGATCTTGTCGCGCCATTTGTGGACATGGCCGCCGCCCTTGACCGGCAGGGGCAATTCGTCGGGCAGGGAATCGACGCGCACCACCTTCACGTCGAGGAGCTGCGAGGGGAGATCGGGCGGCAGGCCGGCCGGGATGTGGAAATCTTTCGTCTTTGAGCCGGAGCGCGGACCGACCACGACAAGCCCGTCGGCGCGTGACAGCGCTTCGGTGAGCGTTGGCGTCCACGAAAAGAGCGCCGGCACGAAGACGAGCTTGTAGCCGGAAAAATCGGCCTCGGCTGAGACGATGTCGACGTTGAGCCCGAGCCGGCGCAATTGGCGGTACTGGAGCGCCGCGGCTTGAAAGTGACTGAAGCCCTCCGCCTGCGGCTCGATCGCCCACGCCCAGGCGCTCTCATAGTCAAAGACGATCGCACAATCGGCCTTTCCCGCGGACCGCACGTCCATCAATGCCAGCTCGTCCGCCACCTGCCGCGCTTCGGCAAGTCCCGGCGCCGGTCTGTCGTCGGGCCGGATCAGGCCGGCATGCATCTGCTCCTGCGCGAATGGCGCTTGCCGCCAGCGGAAATAGGAGACGGTCGCCAGGCCGTGCGCGAACGCCTCCCAAGTCCAAAGCCGCACCATGCCGGGGAGGGGATCGGGGTTGTGCGCCGCCCAGTTCACCGGCCCGGGCTGCTGCTCCATCACCCAGGCACGACCATTGCCGACCGACCGGTAGAGATCGTGGTGGAAGGCCTGCAGGTCGGGGTCGCCTTGCCGCGCGTAGCGCGCCTTGCGCGCCGGCGACCCGCCGCGTCCCATGATCTGGCCGACCGGATAGGAATCCCAGGTGGCGATGTCGATGTCCTGCCCCAGCCGGAAGTGATCGAAAGCGGTCATGCCGGCCATGAAGTTGGTCGAGACCGGCACGTTCGGCGTGATCGACTTCAGCACGTCGACTTGCGCCTTGTTGAAGGCGACGACCTGGTCGGAGGAATAGCGGCGGAAGTCTAGCCAATGCGTTGGGCTCGCCTCGGCCGGGGTGCGGTTCGGCAGTTCGATCTCGTCGAAGTCGCGATAGTCCATCGACCAGAAAACCGTGCCCCAGGCGCTGTTCAGCGCCTCGATCGCGCCGTAGCGCGCGGCGAGCCATTCGCGAAAGCCGGCGAGCGCGGCCTGCGAATAGGAAAGCGTCGTGTCGTGGCAGCCATATTCATTGTCGATCTGCCACGCCGCGAGCGCAGGATGGTCCTTCACCGCTTTTGCCACCAGCGTCGCGATGCGCACGCATTCCAGTCGATAGCCCTTGTGCGAAAAGCAATAGTGGCGGCGCGAGCCGAAGCTCCGCGTCCGCCCCTCCGCGTCGACCTGCAGCATGTCGGGCATCTTCGCGACGAGCCAGCGTGGCGGCGTCGCGGTCGGCGTGCCGACGACCGCCTTCAACCCGTTCTGCTCGAAAAGGTCGAGCACGCGCGTCAGCCAGTCGAAGCGCAGCTTGCCGGGCTCCGGCTCGATGCGGCTCCAGGCGAACTCGCCGATGCGGACATAGGTGATGCCGGCTTCCGCCATGCGGCGCACGTCGGACGGCCACATCGTTTCCGGCCATTGTTCCGGATAGTAGCAGACCCCCAAAGCCGGCTTCATGGTGCGCCTCCCGCCCCGCCGATATTAAGACCTGGTTTTGTGACTGTCGTTGTGCGGGCGCCGACGTGGTTTCCGGCCGGCGGCTACGCGGTTCCGGTGCGGATCAGGGCCGGGTCGAGCGCGCGTCGCCGCGCGGGCGCGAAGGCCGCGATGTCGACCGTCCTCGCCACGCCGTGGAGGATGAGTTCCGCCATCGCTTCGCCGGTCGCAGGCGCGTTCAGGATGCCCCAGACATTGTGGCCGGTCGCGACATAGGCGCCCGCATGCCCCGGCACCTCGCCGATCAGCGGGAGGCCGTCCTCTGTCACCGGGCGGTAGCAGGCTTGGCGCGCGAGGATCGGGGCGTCGCGAAGTGTCGGCGAGATGTCGCGGCAGATCGCTTCCAGCCGTTCGATCGCGCCGGGGTCGGGCTGGACGGCGGCCGGATCGAGCGGAACCGGGCTCTCGCTGGAGATGGCGCAGACATAGGTCGTGCCGTCGGCGCGCGGAAAGACCTCCGGCGTCGTCAGCGCGCCGCTCTTCTCCTGGAATTCAAGGAAGAGCGCGTCGGCGGAGATGGTGCTACCGGTCTGAAAGACGAGGCTGTGGCCCTTCAGGCCGAACACGGCCGGCAGCGGCAGCCATTGCGCTGCGAGGATCGACCACGGTCCCATCGCGATCACCACGGCGTCGCCGACGAGCGGCTCGCCGTCCACCTCGACGCCCTCAAGCCGCCAGCCCTTCGTCGTCGGCTCAATGCCGGCGACCGCGCCGAGCACGAGCTTCGCGCCGTTCGCCTCCGCGGCACGCATCATCGCCTTCGTATAAAGTCCTGGATGCACCTGCGCCGTCGTCTCCGTCGTGCCGAGTCGGCGGTCGAGCGTCGTGCCGGCGGCGAGCCAGTCAAGCCCGGCATGTTCCGCGTCGCCCTGGCCGCGGCCGGCGATCGCAAAGCCGCCATGCGTGGTCATGCGGCGGTAGCCCCAATCGTCGTCGATCTTCTCGGCAAGTTCAGCGTGAAGCACGAAGCTGCGGCGTGCGAGGGATTGGAGCGCGCCGCCGTCGCACCAGTCGAGCGCCAGAAAGCCGCCGGACTTGCCCGACGCTGCGCAGGCGACGCCCGTGCGCTCCACGACGACCGGCTCCGCGCCGCGAAGGCTGAGGAAATAGGCGATCGACGCACCGATCGCGCCGCCGCCGCAGATCAGGACTCGCATCGGCCCTCGTCCTTGCACAAGCAAGGCGGAGCTTCACGACATCAGCGGCAATGTCCAGCCCACGAGCGCGGTCGCGGCCTTGCCGAACGCCGTGCTGAAGGCCGCGGCCGCATCGTCCGGGTTCATCGCGGCGAGCGGTGCGCTTTCCTGGAAGCGCTTCGTCGCGACGATCGCGCCGCCCGTGTCCGTCAGCTTGGCGGTGAAATCGATCTCCGCCGTCGGATTGTCGCCAGAGACGATCTGGAAGGCGCGAAGCTCGATCAGCAGCGTGTAGTCGGCGGCGAGTCCCGCCGTATCGTTGGCGACCTTCGGAAAGCCGGCGTTTTCGAAGCTCTCGACCAGCTTCGACTGCAGGAGGAGGGGCGTGCTGTCGCTCCACTGCACGTCGGGAAAGGCTGGGGCGATGGTCGATCCGGTCTGCATAAGCATCCGCTGGGTCTCGAGCGCGACGACGTCGCTCGGCCGCGCGATGACCAGCTGCTTCGTCGGCGGCGAGGCGAGCTTGGGGAACTCCGTCGGCGCGGCAAGGATCACGTTGCCGGCCGGCTTTTGCGTGCCGGCACCGGTCAGGCGCGACAAGCCGTCGACGATGCCGTCGAGCTTGCCGGAATTCTTGCCGAGCGCCTGCGCGAAGGCATCGATATTGGAGATCGCATCGGTCAACGCGCTGGAATTGTCCGAGAGGATCGACTGGATCTGCGTGAAGGCCCCACGCGCGGCCGTCGTCCAATCGATGCCGGCCTCCGCGCCGGCATCCAGCGTCGGAAGTCCTCCGTCGGGCGCGGCGGGCGGCGGTGCGGAAGCAGTGCCGCCGGTCAGGGCGATTTCAGGCACGCCGGTCAGGCCACCGAAGACAAGGCCGACCTTGGTGTCGGCGCGGATTGGCGTGTCGGTCGCGACGGCGATCGTGACGAGCACGCCCGCCGGATCGTCCGGCACGAGCTTCAGGTCAGTGACCTCGCCGACCCGGATGCCGTTGAACTGCACCGGCGCACCGAGGAGGAGTCCGGAGACCGATTGCTCGAAGCGGACGCGGTAGGACGTCCGCTTGCCGAGGCCGGCGGTGTTCTCCATCCAGTAGACGAAGCCGAAACCGGCGGCGATCACCGCGAGGACGAAGACGCCGATCAACACGAAGCGCGCTCGGATTTCCATCAGCCGACCCTCGTCTCTTGTGCCGCGACAGCGCCAAGCTGCGCTCGCTTTCCATGGAAATAGGCCCTGACCCAGGGGTGCTCGGACTCAAGCATCGCCGCGATCGGTCCTTCCGCCACGATGCGGCCTTCCGCCAGCGCCGCGATGCGGGTGCAGATCGTGTAGAGGCTGTCGAGGTCGTGGGTGACCATGAAGACGGTCAGCCCCAGCGTCTCCTGCAGCGTCTGGATCAGGGAATCGAGTTCGCCCGCCGTGATCGGATCGAGCCCGGAGGTGGGCTCGTCGAGGAAGACGATCTCCGGGTCGAGCGCCAGCGCGCGGGCAAGCGCCACGCGCTTCACCATGCCGCCGGAAAGCTCGGAGGGAAGCTTGTCGGCGTCGTCAGGATCGAGGCCGACCATTTCGAGCTTCGCCATCGCGACCTCCGTCATCAGCGTATCGGGGAGATCGAGGAACTCGCGCATCGGGAATTTCACGTTCTCCGCGACGGAGAGCGAGGAGAAGAGCGCGCCCTGCTGGTAGAGCACGCCCCAGCGGCGCTCCGCGGCGCGCCGTCCGGCGTCGCCGGCGCGCGCAAGATCGATGCCGAACACCTCGATCGTCCCGGCCCGCTTCGGCAGGAGCCCGATGATGGTCCTGAGCAACACCGACTTGCCGCTGCCGGAGCCGCCGACGAGTCCAAGGACCTCGCCTCGCCGCACTTCCAGCGACAGGCCGTCGAGCACGTTCCGCTCGCCGAACCCGACGACGAGATCGGCAACCCGGATGACGATGTCCTGGCCCGCTTCCGACATCCGGTCACATCCCGATTGAGGCGAAGAAGATGGCGAAGGCGCCGTCGAGCACGATGACAAGGAAGATCGATTTCACCACCGAGGTCGTCGTCCTCAAGCCAAGCGATTCAGCGCTCCCTTCCACGCGCAGACCTTCCGCGCATGAAACGATGCCGATGACCAGGGCCATGAACGGGGCCTTCCACATGCCGACCTCGAAATGCGTGACCGAGATCGCGTCGTGGAGCCGCGCGACGAACACCGCCGGGCTCATGCCGCCGTAAATCCACGCGACCAGCTCGCCGCCATAAAGCGCCGCCATCGAGCCGAGGAAGGTCAGGACCGGCAGCGCCACGACAAGCGCGACGATGCGCGGCAGGATCAGGATCTCGACCGGATCGAGGCCCATCGTGCGAAGCGCGTCGATCTCCTCGCGCATCTTCATGGAGCCGAGCTCGGCGGTGTAGGAGCTGCCGGAGCGGCCGGCCACCATGATGGCGACGATCAAGACGCCGAACTCGCGAAGGGTCAGGATCCCGACGAGATCGACGACATAGTCGCCGGCACCGAAACGGCGGAAGTGGAAGATGCCCTGCTGGGCGATGATGCCGCCGATCAGGAAGGTGATGAGCAGGATGATCGGGACCGCCTGCCAACCGACGCGGTCGAGGTGATGGACGGCGGACGTCAGGCGAAAGCTCTTCGGGCGAACCGCCACGCGGGCGAGCGCGACGCCAAGCGCGCCGAGCATGGCGAAGAACGAGAGGGCGTCGGCCTGAAGCCTGGCGGCCGCGTCGTCTGCGTGCGCAAGCAGGCCCCGTCGCCGCGCTGGGTGTCGTTCGTGGCGGTTGGCGTCGTGCACCTTGTCGAAGAGGCCGCGAAAGCGGTCCGGCACGCCGACGATCTCGGTCTCGCCGCCATGCGCGGCGCTCGTACGGGCGAGGCGTTCGATCAGCCAGGCGCCGAAGGTGTCGAGCGCGGTGACGTCGGCGACGTTGACGACGCGTGCGCGGGGGGCGGCGGCCGCCTGTTCGGCAATCAGTCTGTCGGCCGCCTCCGCATGGGCCGCTGTCCACGACCCGGCGGCGTTTAGTTCCAGCCGCCCGCCGGTCATTGCCTGCGTCAGACGAGGTTCGGAGGTCATCGAACGATTCTCCACTCCGCCGCCACAGCGCCGAATCGGCACATGGGCGCACCCTGGTTTAGGGCAACCGCTTAGAAAACGAAGAAGGCGATGCTGGGGAAGCGGTACGGCGGATTGCCGCGCCCGTGCCGATACGGCCGGGCAGGGGCTTCAGCGGGCCTTTTCAGAGCCGGTCTTATCCCGCGGCATGTCGTCGTCGTCGGAAAGGATGCGCACGGCGGCGCCGTCGAGATCGTCGGTACTGGCCGGAGCGGAGCGTCCACAGGAACGCAAAGAGGCCGAGACCGCCCAGGAGCAGCGCGGCCGGGATGAGGATCAGGAGCGCCGTCATGCGACGGCCTCACGCGTCGACGATGCCGTCTGGCGCGTCGGCTGCGAGTTCGCGCGGAAGGCGAGCGAGAGGCGGAGCGCGTTGGCTGTGACCACGATGGAGGATGCGGACATGGCGACCGCCGCGATGAGCGGCGTCGCGTGGCCGAGCATCGCGACCGGGATGGCAACGAGATTGTAGGCGACCGCGAGGCCGATATTTTCAAGGATCGTGCGCCGCGCCGACCGCGCCAGCGTCAGCGCCGTGAGAACCGGCTTAAGCTTCTGGCCGGTGAAAACGAGGCTCGCCGCAATCTGGCTGATGTCGGCGGCGGAAGCGGGCGACATGGAAACGTCGGCGGAGGCAAGCGCCGGTGCGTCGTTGATGCCGTCGCCCACCATCAACACCCGCCTGCCGCTGTTGCGCAGCGCGGTAAGCGCGCCGGCCTTGTCGGTCGGCAGGCAGTGGGCGCGCCAGTCGTCGATGCCGGCGCGCTTGGCTGCGCGCGCCACAGCCTCCGGATGGTCGCCGGAAAGGAGAAGGACGTGAAGGCCGCGCTCCTTCAGTGCCGCGACTGTCTCGGCGGCGTCGGCGCGAAGCGCATCGTCGAACCGGAAGGCGACGGCCGGCGCATCGCCGACCTTCAGCCAGATCTCGGAGCGGCGCGGCGATTCGGTCTCCGGCGTGGCGCCGGCCCATTCGCGCCGGCCGAGGCGGACTGAGGCGCCGTTCCAGACGGCCTCCATGCCGGAGCCGGCGCGCTCCGCGACATGGGTCAACGCCGCCGGAGCGATGCCACGCGCCATCGCCGCGGCCGCGAGGCTCTGCGCCAGGGGATGGCGGCTCGCCTGGCCGAGCGCGGCGGCGATCGCCCAGACGTTCACGTCGGCGATCGGGCTTTCGACCAGCTCCGGACGGCCCTCGGTCAGCGTGCCGGTCTTGTCGAAGGCGACGGTGTCGACCCCGGCGAGACGCTCAAGCGCCGTGCCGTCCTTCAGCATGATGCCGCGGCGCATGAGAAGGCCGCTTGCGACGACCTGCACGGCGGGGACGGCAAGGCCGAGCGCGCAGGGACAGGTGATGATGAGCACGGCGACGGCGGCGGTCAGCGCCTGGTGCCATCCTCCGCCGGCCAGAAGCCAGCCGAGGAAGGTCACGGCCGCCAGGATATGCACCGTCGGCGCATAGATGCGCGAGGCGCGGTCGGCGATCCTGACGAAGCGGCTGCCGCCGCGCTCCGCCGCGTCCATCAGCCGCGCGATATCGGCGAGCAGCGTGTCACCCGACTTCGCCGTCACCTCTACGAGGAGCGGCCCGGTCAGGTTCAGCGTGCCGGCGAAGACCCGTGCGCCGATTGCGACCGGCTCCGGATCGGTCTCCCCGGTCAGCATAGAGCGGTCGACGTCGCTGGCGCCTTCCAGGACCGTCGCGTCGACCGGCACGCGCTCGCCGACGGCGACGCGCACGCGGTCGCCCGGCGCGATCTCGCCGACCGGCACGTGAAGAGCGGTGCCGTCCGCCTCCACCCGCATCGCGCTTCTCGCCGAAAGCGAGAGCAGGCGTGCCGCGGCTGAGCGCGCCACGCCGCGCATGCGGTGGTCGAGATAGCGCCCGACCAGGAGGAAGAAGAGCAGGCCGACGGAGGCGTCGAACCAGGCGTGCTCGCCGTGCGTGGCGGTCTCAAAAAGGCTCATCGCGGCGGCGAGGATCACGGCGAGCGAAATCGGCACGTCCATGTTGAGCGCGCGGCCCTTCAGCGCGCGCGCCGCGGAGCGGAAGAAGGGCTGGCCCGCATAGACGATCGCCGGCAGCGCGATCAGCGCCGAGATCCAGTGGAAGAGGTCGCGCGTCGCGGCGTCCGCTCCCGACCACACCGAAACGGACAAGAGCATAATGTTGCCGGCGGCGAAGCCGGCGACGGCCATGGCGCGGAGCAATCCCTTTCCCGTTTCGTCGCTGTCGGCGGCGGCGAGTGCATCGGCGTCGAAGGGCCGCGCTGAATAGCCGAGCGCCTCGATGGCGCCGAGCATCGCATCGGGCGAGCCGGCGCGGGGGTCGAAGTCGATGCCGACGCGACGCGAGGTGAGATTGGCGCGCGCCGCCGCAACGCCCGCCTGCTTTGCAAGCGAGCGCTCGATCGCCGAGATGCAGCCGGCGCAATGCATGTCCGGCACGAGGAAATCGACATGGCTGCGGCCCGGCGCGACCTCGCGCACAAAGGTCGAATCGACGCGGCCGACAGGCGCGCTCGCGGCCTGCGCGATCTCGATCGCGGCGCCGGAGGCCGATGCGCCGCAGCAGGTCACTGGCCTTGCTCCTGCGGCTTGACGAAGACCTCCTGCGTCTGCCGGAAGACGGTCTCGCCCAATCGCGTCGCCTCCAGGTCGACCTCCCAGAGACCGGGCGGCAGCGGCTCGAGTCGCCGTGTAGCCGTCGCCCGCGGATGTGAAGGCGATGCTGCGGTCCTCGCGCGTCGTCGACGGGCGGCCGACATGCGCGCCGACGAGAAGGCTGGAGACGGGCCGGCCTTCGGCATCGGCGAGCGCGAAGCGGAGTGTTCCGCCTTCCGCCGTCAAGGTCGGCTTCCAGCCGTGCTTCTCCTGTGCGCGCGCCTTGGCGAGGAGCTCGTCGTAGTGCTGGCTCGCCACGTAGCTGTTCTCCACGACGAGGCCCGGGAAGGTGCCGGTGGCGGCGAAAGCCATCACCAGGTTGACCGCGATGATGGTGCCGAAGAAGAGGATCACCACGCTCAGCATGTGCCAGCCGGTGAAGGGGTTCTCGTCGTTCAGGCGAAGCAGGCGCATCTTATCGCTCCGGCGCGAAGAATTCGGTCGATTCGCTCGTCGTCTCGCCGCCGGGGGCCGCGTCGGCGATGAAGGAGAACGGCGTTCTGCCCGGCTTCACCGCCTGGCGCGGCTGGCTGACGAAAACCTTGATCTCCTTCAGCCGGTCCGCCTCGACCTCGACGTCGAGGCTCTTGGCGCCGTCGGCCTCCGTCCCCGCGTGCCACAGCGTGGCGTCCGGCAGGCCTTCGAGCGAGACGGTAAAGCGTCGCGGCTCCGGCAGCATGTTGAGCAGCTTGACCGTGTAGCCGTTGCGGATCGAGCCGTCGGAGAGCGTGACGAAGAGCGGATTGCGGTCGGGCAGCACGTTGATGTCGAGGCGGTCGCGGGTGAGGAGCGCGACCAGCATGAGGACGCCGATCAGCGACCAGAGGCCGGCATAGATGAGCGTGCGCGGGCGCACGATATGGGAAACGCCGACAACGCGCTGATGCGAGGTCGCGGCGGCGCGGCCGGCGGTCGCGGCCTCCGCCGAGTGGGCGTTGTAGTCGCGCAGCGTCGTGTAGGAGATCAGGCCTTCGGGTCTGTCGACCTTGCGCATGATGTCGTTGCAGGCGTCGATACAAAGCGCGCAGGTGATGCATTCCAGCTGGTTGCCGTCGCGGATGTCGATTCCCATCGGGCAGACGACGACGCAGGCGTTGCAGTCGATGCAATCGCCGGCCTCCATGCCGTCCGCAAGCGCGCGCTTCTTGCCGTGCGAGCGCGGCTCGCCGCGCCAGCCATTGTAGGTGACGAGGAGCGAATCCTCATCGAGCATCGCGCCCTGGATGCGCGGCCAGGGGCACATATAGGTGCACACCTGCTCGCGCATGAAGCCGGCGAAGGTGAACGTCGTGGCGGTCAACACGCCGACGGTGATGTAGGCGATGGGTGCGGCCTGCAGCGTGAAGAGTTCGCGGAAGAGAGTGGGCGCGTCGGCGAAATAGAAGACCCAGGCGCCGCCCGTGCACACGGCGATGATGAGCCACGCCGCGTAGACGGTGGCGCGCTTCGAAATCTTCTCCAGGCCCCATGGTCCCTTATCGAGACGCATGCGCGCGTTGCGGTCGCCTTCGACGAGGCGTTCCACCCAGATGTAGAGATCGGTCCACACCGTCTGCGGGCAGGTATAGCCGCACCAGGCGCGACCGGCGACCGAGGTGACGAGGAAGAGCCCGAGCCCGGCCATGATCAAGAGGCCGGCTATGTAGTAGAATTCCTGCGGCCAGATCTCGATGAAGAAGAAATAGAAGCGGCGGTTGGCGAGGTCGACGAGCACGGCCTGGTCGGGCGCGCTCGGCCCGCGGTCCCATCTGATCCACGGCGTGACCCAGTAGATGCCGAGGGTCACGGCCATGATCCACCATTTCAGCTTGCGGAAGGTTCCCCAGGTCCGCTTGGGGAAGATCTTGACGCGAGCTTGGTAGAGCTTCTGGCGGACGCGTGCGTTGACAGGCTCGACGTCGTGGCGGACGAGGTCGGCGCCGCCGCCCGCAAAGCTTTGCTCGTTCATGTCCACGTCCGCGACCTCACGCACCACCGCGCAGCATAGGGGAGAGGTCGCACCCGGTCGCCGGAAACGCTTTGATCTGGCGCAAGGGCCCGCTTATCCGCGGGTTTCCGTGGTATCGGCGGGGCCGGCGAGGAGGGGTGGAGCATGCATCGGCTGATCGGGCACGCGATCGTCTCGGCGGACGACAGAATCGCCGATTCCGAGGGACGCATGCCCGCGGCGCTCCATAACGAGGCGGATTGGGCGCTCTTTCAGGCGGCGCTCGACCGGGCTTCGATCACGCTGATCGGGCGGGCCAGCCACGACGTAACGCCGAACCGCAAGAAACGTCGGCGGCTCATCGTGTCGGGCAGCGCCTCTGGCCTGGAGGACCGTGCCGACGGGCTCTGGCTCAACCCGGCCGAAATGCCGCTTGCCGATGCGCTCGGCCTTGCCCTGCCGGACGGCGGGGAGGTGGCGGTCGTCGGCGGGCAGGGGGTCTTCGAGCTTGTCGGTGCGGGCGGCTTTGCCGCCTTTCACCTGGCGCGTGCGCGTCGTGTGCGCCTCGCCGGCGGTCGCGGGCTGTTCGCAGCGTGCGAGCGCGGCGTGCCGGCAGCAGCGATTCTTGCGGCAGGCGGCCTCGTTGCGGACGGTGAGGCCATGCTCGACCCGGAAGCCGAGGTGACGCTGACGATCTGGCGACGCGAAGCGTGAAGCCCCTCCCCCTTGTGGGGAGGGGGTGTCAAACGTAGCGTGGGGCGCAGAGTCCCCGCCCCCAACCCCTCCCCACAAGGGGGAGGGGAGTCGCCACGGTCTATTCCTTCGCCATCTCCGTTTCCGGAGCGACGGCCGCCGTCGTCGCTTCGCCGCCGCCGAGCGAGTAGACGAAGAGCGTGAGCTCCTTGATCGTCGTTGGGCTCAGGCGGTTCGCCCAGGCCGGCATCACGCCATGTCGTGGCTTGGTGATCTGCGCCTCGATCGACGCCTCGTCGCTGCCGTAGAGCCAGACGGCGTCGTTCAGCCGGGGGGCGCCGAGCGTGCGGTCGCCTGCGCCGTTCTCGCCGTGGCAGGCGGCGCAATTGTCCGCGAAGATCTGCTTGCCGTCGGCGGCGAGAGCGGCGTCGTGGTCGGAGCCGGAAAGCGAGAGCACGTAGTTCGCCGTCGCCTTGATCTGCTCGGGCGTGAGAATGCCATCGGCGCCGAAAGCCGGCATCTCGGAGATGCGCGTATCGGGGTCCTGCTCGTAGCGGATGCCGTGGGTGATGGTCGTGTGGATATCCTCCAGCGTGCCGCCCCAAAGCCAGTCGTCGTCGTTCAGGTTCGGGTAGCCGCGCGAGCCGGCCGCGCCGGAGCCGTGACACTGCACGCAGTTCACCAGGAAGGCTGAACGCCCGCCGGCGACGGCGAAACGGTCCAGCTCGTCGTCTTTTGCGATATCCTCAAGCGACGTCGATGCGACGCGCTCCAGATTTCCGGCCTGCGCCTCCTGCGCGGCGACGAGCGAGTTCTCCACGACGTCGCGCGTCGAATAGCCGAGCATGCCCCGCGTTGCGGAATGCACGAGGGGGATCGCCGGATAGAGCACGACATAGACGAGCGCCCACGCGATCGTGCCGTAGAAGGTCCACAGCCACCAGCGCGGGAGCGGCGTGTTGAGTTCCTTGATGCCGTCCCAGACGTGGCCGGTCGTCTCCTGGCCGGTCGGCTGGTCGACTTCGACTCCGCTGCCCCCGCCGTGCTTCGCGGCGTCGCCCTTGTCGAGATCAGCCATCTCTCATTCCCTCGTCGTCATGCTTGAAGGGTATCTCCGCCTGCTCCCGGTAGCTCCGGCCGGCGCCCGGCCGGAGCACCCAGAAGATGACCCCGGCGAAGATGACCGTCAGCGCCAGAAGCGCCCAGCTGTCGGCGAAGTGCCGCAATTGATCGTAGTGATGCACCGCCGTTACCTCATGTTGGCTTCGGAGCGCGGCTCGTAGCTGGTGAAGTCGACCAGCGTGCCGAGCATCTGCAGATAGGAGACGAGCGCGTCCATCTCGGTGATGCGGGTCGGGTCGCCGTCGAAATCGCGGACCGTGACCTTGTCGCCGTAGCGCTCCAGGAGACCGGTGGAATCGGCGTTCGGATCGACCTGCGTGCGCAGGTCGGAAACCGCATTCTCGATCATCTCCGGGCTGTAGGGAACGCCGACCGTGGCGTTGGCCTTCAAATCGTCGGCGACGGTCGCGGACCTGAGCTCCGTGTTGAAGAGGTGCGGGTAGCCCGGCATGATCGAGGCAGGCACGACCGCGCGCGGGTTCATCAGATGCTCGACGTGCCACTCATCCGAATAGCGGCCGCCGACGCGCGCCAAATCCGGGCCGGTGCGCTTCGACCCCCACTGGAAGGGGTGGTCGTACATCGACTCCGCGGCGAGCGAGTAGTGGCCGTAGCGCTCCACCTCGTCGCGCATCGGGCGGATCATCTGGCTATGGCAGAGATAGCAGCCCTCGCGGACGTAGATGTTGCGTCCGATAAGCTCCAAAGGCGTGTAGGGCCGCATGCCCTCCACGTGCTCGATCGTGTTCTGCAGATAGAAGAGCGGCACGATCTCCACGATGCCGCCGACGGTCACGACGAGCAGCGAGAGGACGAGGAGAAGCGTGGCGCTTTTCTCGATCGTCTCGTGGCGCAGCAGCGAACGGCGGGGTGGAACGGCGGTATTGGTTTCGGCATTCGACATCTTCGTTCACTCCGCCGGCTGGATGGCGCCCATGGGAACCTCCTGGCGGAGGTCTCCCTGGATCGTCTTCCAGACATTGAAGGCCATGAGCAGCGCGCCGGTCAGGTAGAAGAGGCCGCCGAGCGCGCGGATCAGATAGTAGGGATGCATGGCCGCGACGGTCTCCACGAAGGAATAGACCAGGAAGCCGAGGTTATCGTATTCGCGCCACATCAGGCCCTGCATGATGCCGGACACCCACATCGCCGAGGCGTAGAGCACGATGCCGATCGTCGCGAGCCAGAAGTGCCAGTTGACGAGGCGCAGGCTGTAGAGGCGCTCGCGGTTCCAAAGGCGCGGGGTCAGAAAATAAACCGCGCCGAAGGAGATCATGCCGACCCAGCCGAGCGCGCCGGAATGGACATGGCCGATGGTCCAGTCGGTGTAATGGGAGAGCGAGTTCACCGCCCGGATCGACATCATCGGACCTTCGAAGGTCGACATGCCATAGAAGGCGACGGCGATCACCATCATGCGCAAGATCGGGTCGGTTCTGAGCTTGTCCCAGGCGCCGGAGAGCGTCATCAGGCCGTTGATCATGCCGCCCCACGAGGGCATCCACAGCATGATGGAGAACACCATGCCGAGCGTCTGCGCCCAGTCGGGCAGCGCGGTGTAATGCAGGTGATGCGGGCCGGCCCAGATGTAGAGGAAGATCAGCGACCAGAAGTGCACGATCGACAGCCGGTAGGAGTAGATCGGGCGGTTCGCCTGTTTCGGCACGAAGTAGTACATCATGCCGAGAAAGCCTGCTGTCAGGAAGAATCCGACGGCGTTGTGGCCGTACCACCACTGGATCAGCGCATCCTGCACGCCGGCATAGACGGAGTAGCTCTTCGATCCGAGGAAGGAGACCGGGATCGCCAGGTTGTTCACCACGTGCAGCATGGCGATGGTGACGATGAAGGACAGGTAGAACCAGTTGGCGACGTAGATGTGCGGTTCCTTGCGCTTGAAGAGCGTGCCGAGGAACACGAGCAGGTAGGCCACCCAGACGACGGTCAGCCACAGGTCCACGTACCATTCCGGCTCGGCGTATTCCTTCGATTGGGTGATGCCGAGGAGGTAGCCGGTTGCCGCGAGCACGATGAAGAGCTGGTAGCCCCAGAACACGAACCAGGCGAGCTTGCCGCCGAAGAGCCGTGCGCCGGTCGTGCGCTGAACGACGTAGAAGCTCGTCGCGATAAGCGCGTTGCCGCCGAAGGCGAAGATCACCGCGGAGGTATGAAGCGGGCGCAGCCGCCCGAAGGTGGTCCACGGAAGGTCGAGGTTCAGGACCGGATAGGCGAGCTCCAGCGCGATATAGAGGCCGACCAGGAATCCGGCGAGGCCCCAAAATACCGTCGCGATCACGCCGGCGCGGACCACATCGTCCATGTAGCCGTCAGGCTTTTCCTTGAACGGAATCGCCGCGTCCGCCGAGACGTTCATCGTTCGGAGCCGCCAGACCATCGCGCCGAGCAGGATCAGCGTGACCAGTCCCATATGAACGGCGAAGAGCGGATCGTGAGCCTTGGCCGTAGCGAAGACCGTCACAAGCGCCAAGGCGCCAAAGACCCAGGCTTGCATCATCGACATGCAGCACCCCCAGCAGCCGCGAAGAAGCGGCGGACGCACAGGTTGCTAGCTCACGGTGACAGACGCGCGTTTGACCCAGATCAAGGAGGAGATGCCGCGAATGCCGACTGCTCGCGACCATTGGCAGCAGCACGAGGGGCACGCGCGTGGAGACCGTCCTTCTTGAGAAATATGCGGCCGCCGCGCCGCGTTATACGAGCTTCCCCACCGCTCCCAATTTCCACAGCGGGATCGATGCGGAGCGCTATCGCGCATGGCTTGGCGAGCTCCCTGTTGGCTCGCGCGTCTCGCTCTACGTGCACATCCCCTATTGCGAATCGCTCTGCTGGTTCTGCGGGTGCCATACCAAGGCGACGCGCCAATATGCGCCGGTCGGCGCCTATCTCCAGCAACTCCTGAACGAGATCGAACTGGTCAAGGCCGCGCTTCCGAAGGGGTGCAGCGTGCGCTCCATCCATTGGGGCGGCGGCTCGCCGACGATGCTGACGAGCGGCGACATCTCGATGCTCGCGACCTCACTGCACACGGCTTTCGACGTTGCGTCCGACGCGGAATTCTCCGTCGAGATCGATCCGCGCGGCCTGACGCCCGATCGGATCTCGGCGCTGGTGCTGGCCGGTGTCACACGCGCGAGCTTCGGCGTTCAGGACTTCAATCCCACCGTGCAGAAGGCGATCAACCGGGAGCAGTCGCCGGCGCTGACCAAGGCTGTGATCGACACCTTCCGCAATGCCGGCGTCCAGGCGATCAATGTCGACGTGCTCTACGGCCTGCCGCACCAATCGACTCGTATTTTGGTGGAGACGCTCCTGAAGGTGCTGCGGCTTGAGCCGAACCGCATCGCGCTCTTCGGCTATGCGCACGTGCCCTGGCTGAAGCGGCATCAGCGCATGATCGACGAGAGCGCGCTTCCCGGCACCGAGGAGCGCTTTCGCGCCTCGCAACTGGCGGCGGAGCTGATCAGAGCCTGGGGATACCAGCCGATCGGCATCGACCATTTCGCGCTGCCGGACGATTCGCTGGCGATCGCCGCGCGGGCAGGGCGCCTGCACAGGAATTTCCAGGGATATACGGACGACGAATGCGACGCGCTGATCGGAGCTTGGCGCCTCCGCGATCAGCCGCCTGCCGCAGGGTTATGTGCAGAACGCCGTTCCGGTCGAGGACTATGCGCGCCGCGTCACTGAGGGCGAGCTGCCGGTGACGCGCGGCATTGCGCTCGATCGTGAGGATCGCGTGCGCAGCTACGCGATCGAGCGGCTGATGTGCGATTTCCGCTTGAGCGGCGCCGACATCCGCCGCCGATTCGGCGCCGACGCCGAGCCTCTCATCGCCGAAGCGGAGCGCTTCGCCTCCGGCGATCTCGACGGACTCCTTTTTAGGGAGAGCGACACGATCCGCGTGACGGAGCGTGGCCGCCCCTTCGTGCGGTCCATCTGCGCGGCGCTCGATCCCTACTTCGCGCAGGGCAAGGCGCGCCACAGCACCGCCGTCTGACGGCGCAGATTCGCGTTGCCGCGCTTGGGTCCTAGGCCCTCACAGCTGTCGTCATTGCCGGGCTTGACCCGGCAATCCATTCCGTGACGCCGGAAGCCCGCCTCGACGGTTCCGGAATGGATGCCCGGATCAGGTCCGGGCATGACGACAAGGTTGGGTGAGAAACTACGAATTGAGTCGCAGTCCTAAGCCGCCGGGCGCTCGCCGCGCAGCGCCACGTAGATCGCCGGGATCACCAGCACCGTCAGCGCGGTGGAGGAGGCGAGGCCGAACAGCAGCGAGATCGCGAGCCCCTGGAAGATCGGGTCGGCAAGGATCACCGCGGCGCCGATCATCGCGGCGAGCGCCGTCAACAGGATTGGCTTGAAGCGGATCGCGCCGGCCTCGAGCAGTACGTCGATCAGCGGCCGCTCGGGCGTCTTCGCATGGCGGATGAAGTCGGCGAGCAGGATGGAGTTCCTGACGATGATCCCGGCAAGCGCGATGAAGCCGATCATCGATGTCGCGGTGAACGGAGCGCTGAACAGCCAGTGCCCGATCATGATGCCGATAAAGGTGAGCGGGATCGGAGTCAGGATCACGAGCGGCAGCTTGAAGGAGCCGAACTGCGCCACGACCAGGATGTAGATACCGAGGATCGCGACCATGAAAGCGGCGCCCATGTCGCGGAAGGTGACCCAGGTCACTTCCCACTCGCCGTCCCATAGAAGCGTCGGATGCGTCTCGTCGTCGGGCTGGCCGTGCAGCTTCACCGTCGGTTTCGGCACGTCGCCCCAGTCGATGGCGTTCATCTCGTCGCCGACGGCGATCATGCCGTAGATCGGCGCCTCGTATGCGCCGGCAAGCTCCGCCGTGACCATCTCCACGGAGCGGCCGTTATGGCGGAAGATCGGGAAGGAGGCGGGCTCGCGCGTGACGGAGACGATATCGCCAAGCTCCACCACCGCGCGCTCGCCAGGAATCGCATTCGCCGCCACCGGCGTCGCCAGCGCCGCGTCGCCGATCGTCATGTCGGACTTCGACAGCGCCAGGCGGATCGGGATCGGACGCCGCCCTCCGCCGCGATGCGAGTAACCGACGGTTTTGCCGCCGTAGAGCGCGCCGATCGTGTCGTAAACGTCGCTCTCCTCGACCTTGTAGTATTCGAGGTTGTCCTGGTCGATGGCGAGGCGGACCCGCGTTCCGCGTTCGCCGAAGGAATCGTCGATGTCGACGACGAAGGGCACCCGCTCGAAGCTCTCGCGCACCTTGGCGGCGACGGCGCGCCGCGTGTCTGCGTCGGGTCCGTAGACCTCGGCGAGCAGCGTGGAAAGGACCGGCGGGCCGGGCGGAGGTTCCACCACCTTCAATACCGTTCCTTCCGGCAGTTGGAGGTCGGCGAGGCGTTCGCGCAGCTCCAGCGCGATTGCATGACTGTTGCGGTCGCGGTCGCCTTTCGGCGTCAGGTTGACCTGCACGTCGCCAAGCTCGGGGGCCGAGCGAAGATAGTAGTGGCGGACGAGCCCGTTGAAGTTGAATGGCGCGGCCGTCCCCGCATAGGTCTCGAACGAGATGATCTCCGGTACGTCCGCAAGGCGGTCGACGATCATCTGCAGCGCGCGGTCGGTGTCCTCAACCGACGCGCCCTCCTTCAGGTCGGCGACGACCTGCAGCTCCGCCTTGTTGTCGAAAGGGAGGAGCTTGACGGTGACGCTCTTGGTGTAGAGCAGCGACAGGGAAGCGAGCGTCGCGATCCCGACGACGATCAGGAAGGTCCAGGCACGGCGCCTGGAGATCAGGATCGGCCGCGCGACCGCGATATAGGCGCGTCCGAGCCAGCCGATCGTTTCCTGATCGTGGGCCACGTGCGTGGCCTCGCCGCGGCTGACGAGCCGCATCATCAGCCACGGTGTCAGCATCACCGCGACGAAGAACGAGAACAGCATCGCGGCGGAGGCATTCGCCGGGATCGGGCTCATGTAAGGGCCCATCATGCCCGAGACGAAGAGCATCGGAAGGAGGGCGGCGACCACCGTCAGCGTCGCCACGATGGTGGGGTTGCCGACCTCCGCCACCGCCTCGATCGCCGCTTGTCGGCGCGAGCGGCCGTCCCGCATCGCCCAGTGGCGGGCGATGTTCTCGATCACCACGATCGCGTCGTCGACGAGGATGCCGATGGAGAAGATCAGCGCGAAGAGGCTGACGCGGTTCAGCGTGTAGCCCATCAGCCGCGAGGCGAACAGGGTGAGCAGGATCGTCGTCGGGATCACCACCGCGACGACCAGCGCCTCGCGCCAGCCGATCGCCACGGCGACGAGAACGACGATGGAGATCGTGGCGAGCCCGAGATGGAAGAGCAGCTCGTTGGCCTTCTCGTTCGCCGTTTCCCCGTAGTTGCGGGTGACCGTCATCTCCACGTCGTCGGGGAAGATCTGGCCGCGCACGGCTTCCAACCGCTTCACGATCTCATCGGCAATGACAACGGCGTTGGTGCCGGGGCGCTTGGCGATCGCCAGCGACACTGCGGGCGCGCGCTCCAGCCCCGTGTCGGTCTTCACGATGGAATCGACACGCGTCTCGTTCGGGTCGGTGGCGAGCACGATATTCGCCACGTCGCGCACATAGACCGGGCGTCCGTCACGCGCGGTCAGGAGCAGATTGCCGATCTCCGTCAGAGTCTGCAGCGTCTGTCCGCCGACAAGCACGCGCTGCTCGCCGTCCTCGCGGATAAGCCCGGCTTGAAAGGAGCGGTTGGCGCCCTCGATCTTGCCGGCAAGCTGCGCCAGCGTGATACCGTAGAGCGAGAGCTTCTCCGGGTCGGGCTCGACCTGGATCTCCTCCGGTTGCTGGCCAACGATATAGGTGAGGCCGATATCGGGGAGCTTGGCGATCTCCACCTGCAGCTCGCGGGCGAGCCGCGTCAGGCCGTTGGCCGTCCAGCGATCAGCCGCCCCCGGGGTCGGCGTCAACGTGACCACCACGATGGCGACATCGTCGATGCCGCGGCCGACGATCAGCGGCTCCGGTATGCCGACCGGGATGCGATCGAGATTGGCGCGAATCTTGTCATGCACGCGCAGGATGGCGGAATCGGCGCTAGTGCCGACGACGAAACGCGCCGTTACCAGCGCGCCGTCGTCCTTGGTCTGCGAATAGACGTGCTCCACGCCGTCGATGCTCTTGACGATGGTCTCCAGCGGCTCGGTGACGAGCTTCACCGCGTCTTCCGCCTTGAGGCCGTCGGCGCGCACGTGGATGTCCACCATCGGCACGGAGATCTGCGGCTCCTCCTCGCGTGGCAGCGTGATCAGCGCGACGATGCCGAGGGCGAAGGCGGCGAGCAGAAAGAGGGGAGTCAGCGGCGAGCCGATGAAGCTCCGCGTCAGATTCCCAGCAATTCCAAGCTTCATGGGCCGACCTTCACGGCAGGACGATCCGGTCGCCTTCGCGTATGCCGGTCAGGATCTCCACGCGCTCGCCGTTGTCGCCGGTGAAGGTCTCGCCGAGCACGACGGCGACGTCGATCTCGCCGGCATCGGTCGCGATGCGCACCGTGTCGACGCCGTGGCGCGTGGTGATCGCAGCCGCCGGCAGCGCGATCACAGAGCGCCGGCCGACGGGGATCCAAACGAGCGTACGCTCGCCGACGAAATAGTCGCCGAGCCCTTCGACCTCGACGTCAGCCTCCACCCGGCCGTCGCGGATTTCCGGATAGACCTTGGCGAGCCGGCCTTGGCGCGTCGCCACCGCCCCGCTGTCGTCGGGCGTCAGCACGCGTTCGCCGACCGCCACCGTGTCGCCCTCCACGATCTCGGCGGCGTGGCGCTCCGGCAGCGACAGGCGCAGATAGGTACGGCCACCGGCGATGCGTGCGATCTCCTCGCCCGCGAGGATCACCGAGCCGGGGGTCACCGGCACGGAGAGAACGCGGCCGGAAGCGGGGGCAAGCACCTCGCCCTCACGCGACTGCTGATCGATCACGGCGCGGTTCGATTCCGCGGCGGCGAGCTGATTGGTGAACACCTCGGCCTGTGTGCGCGCGGTATCGACGCGGCTTTGCGGCGTGGCGCCGCGCTTCAGAAGCTGCTGTGCGCGGTCGAGCTCGGTGGTCGCGTTGTCGAGTTGCGATTGCAGCCCCTGCACCTGGGATTCCGCGGCCTCGCGCTGCAGAGCGAGCTTCTCGTCCACCACGACGGCGATGACCTCGCCTTCCGTGACCTCGCTGCCTTCATCGACCGTAATGGACGTGATCGTCCCGCCGATGCGGGCCCGCGCCGGCACGATGTTGCTGGTCTCCACCTGGCCGAAGACGGCTTTTGTTTCGACTACGGTCTCGCTCTTCGCCACGATCTCGGCGGCCGAGGCGGGCAAGGCGAAAACGATGAGCGCGAGCGCCATCGCGATAGGTCGCGGCGGCTTGTTCGCCCTCCCCCTCAACGGAGGAGGGCCTTCTCGCGAGCTCACTTCTTCAGATGTCATCCGATGGACGGCCCGCGGCTTCGTCTATTGAAACGCCAGGCCCGGCTTCAGGCCGAGCTTCTTGAAGATCATAGCCGCTGGGCAGAAGCCCGTGAACGCCGATTGCAGAAGGTTGGCTCCGACGAAAACCGTCAGCCAGTACCAGTAGGGCGAGACGAACGTGCCGAGCGCCACCGAAAAAAGGACCATGAACCCGGCAAACGCCGTCACGGCACGACCGACTGTCATTGTGTTCTCCTGTTGTGATCCGGCCGCTATTCCGCGGCCTCCAGATGGATGTCCTTCAGCTTCTTGATGCCGAGCACGTCGAGCACGAGGTTTTCGTAGAACGTATCGCTTTGACCGAGCCGGATCTTGCGAAGGAAGTATTTCTCGAAGCCGATCTTCGCCATGTGGACCCACTTGCCCGACGACGACCAGTTCACGTTGCGTGGCGGGATTTGCGGCTGCGCCACGAAGGCGATGCCCTCATCGCCGAAATCCGCCAGGCAGACCGCGTTCCACGTCGCGACGGCTCTCGGTTCCTCGCCCTTCAGCAGCGCGGCGATGTTCTCCGCCGTCGCCGTCACCATGGATTCGATCATGAAGCCGGTCTTCGGCACGCCGACCGGGAGCGGCGTCTTGCCGACCGGTGGGATCGCTACGCAAACGCCGATCCCGAAGACGTTCGGGAAGGCCGTGTTGCGCTGATGCTTGTCGATGGTGACGAAGCCGCGCGGGTTTGTCAGCCCCTCGATGCCGAGCACGGCGGGAACGCCCTTGAAGGCAGGCAGCATCATGGAGAAGGCAAAGGGGAGCTCGTGGCTCTGCTTCACCGAGCCGTCTTCGTTCACCTCCTCGACGAACATCTTATCGGGCTCGACCTTGGTCACCTTGGCATTGGTGATCCACTTGATGTGGCGCTCGCGCATGGCGCTTTCCAAGAGACCCTTGGTGTCGCCGACGCCGTCGAGGCCGAGATGCCCGATATAGGGCTCGGCCGTGACGAAGGTCATCGGCACCTGGTCGCGCTTCTTCTTCTGGCGCAGCGCGGTCTCCACGATGAAGGCGAATTCATAGGCAGGCCCATAGCAGGAGGCGCCTTGGACGGCGCCGATCACCACCGGGCCGGGCTTCTTGACCAACGCATCGAAGGCCTGCCGCGCCTGCACCGCGTGGTCGATCTGGCAGATCGACTGGGTATTGGCGGCGGGGCCGAGCCCGGCGATTTCGTCGAAGGCGAGGGCGGGGCCGGTGGCGATGATGAGATAGTCGTAGGTGAGCTCCGAGCCGTCGTTCAGCTCGATGCGGTTCTCCGCTGGATGCACGCGCTTCGCGCCTTGCGGTTTCAGGGCGATCCCCCGCTTCGACAGCACCGGCTGAAGCTCGACGGAGATGTCCTTCTCCTCGCGCCAGCCGACGGCAACCCAGGGATTGGAGGGAACGAAAGAATACGTACCCCCCTGATTGACGACCGTCAGGCTGTCGCCGGCGCCGAGCTTGGCCTTCATTTCGTAGGCCATGATGATGCCGCCGAGCCCCGCTCCGAGGACAACTACGTGTGCCACGATAACCTCCCTGGCGTATTCATATTCAAGTTTATGAATATAATCGGGCCGCGCTGTTGGCTTTGACCTGCGTCAAGTGGGACGGCATCCGCGCCACCCGCCTTGTTTCAGATCAATTCGGGCGGCGCGGCTTGGCCTCAACCTTTTGCCGTGCGACAGGCGGGCGTCGGCAAAGAGGGATTCATGAGGGCATGCGGTTCCGACGCGCCGATCGGGGACGCGCTCGCACCGAAGGCGGGACGCTGAAACGTCGATGAGCGCCGCTCCTGCCTCCGCGCCGGTGGTACCTTCCGCCGCGCCGCTTTTCACCGTCCGTGGCGTGACCAAGGTCTATGGCAGCGGCGAGGTGTCGATCCATGCGCTGCGCGGCGTCGACGCCACGCTTTACGAAGGCGAGCTCGCTGTCATGCTCGGGCCGTCGGGAAGCGGCAAATCCACGCTCCTCAATATTCTCGGCGGCCTCGACAGCGCGAGCGCGGGCTCGGTCAACTTTCGCGGCGAAGAGCTGACGCGGCTTTCCGACCGCGAGCTGACGCTCTATCGGCGCAATCACGTCGGGTTCGTGTTCCAGTTCTACAACCTCGTCCCGAGCCTGACGGCGCGCGAGAACGTGGCGCTGGTGACTGAGATCGCGCGGCGGCCGATGACGCCGGAGGACGCGCTTGCCATGGTCGGGCTGAAGGACCGCATATCGCATTTCCCCGCGCAGCTTTCCGGAGGCGAACAGCAGCGGGTGGCGATCGCGCGCGCCATCGCGAAGCGGCCTGAGATCCTGCTTTGCGACGAGCCGACAGGGGCGCTCGATTCAAAGACCGGCGTCTTGGTTCTGGAAGCGCTGACCGCCGTCAACGCCGAGTTCGGCACGTCGACCGCGATCATCACCCACAACGCTGCGATCCGGCGGATCGCGCATCGCGTCTTCTATTTTTCCGACGGGCGCATCGCCCAGATGGAGGAGAACGCCGAGCGTGTCCTCCCCTCCGACATCGAGTGGTAGCGCGGGATGCGGGCGCTCGACCTCAAACTCTTGCGCGATTTCCGCCGTCTTTGGGCGCAGTCGCTGGCAGTAGCGATGGTGCTCGCCTGCGGGGTGGCGACGCTCATTCTCGCGATCGGCGCCTATCGCTCGTTGGACGAGACCCGCCGTGCCTATTACGAGCGCTACCGCTTCGGCGATATCTTCGTCTCCGCGACGCGCGCTCCGAAAACGCTCGACGAGCGTATCCGTTCAATCCCGGGCGTCGCCGCCGCCGAGCTTCGGATCGTCAAGTCGGTGCTTCTCGACATCGCCGACACGCGCGAGCCGGCGACCGGTATCGTCGTGTCGCTGCCCGAGCATGGCGAGCCGGCGGTTAACGCGATCTTTCTGCGGCAGGGCAGGCTGCCAGAGCCGGGCCGCCAGCTGGAGGTCGCGATCAACGAGGATTTCGCCGCGGCCCACCACTTCGAGGTCGGCTCGACATTCCGGGCGGTCATGGACGGGGCGCGTGTCGACCTGCGCGTTGTCGGCATCGCGCTTTCGCCGGAATATATCTACGCGCTTGGGCCGGGCGACCTGATGCCCGACGACAAGCGCTTCGGCGTCCTGTGGATGCGGGAGGAGAGCCTCGCCTCGCTCTTCGACCTCGACGGCGCGTTCAACTCGCTCAGCCTGAGACTCATGCGCGGGGCGAGCGAAGCGGCGGTCATCGACGACGTCGACCGCATCCTGGCCCCCTACGGCGGCACCGGCGCCTATGCGCGCAAGGACCAGATGTCCCATGCTTTCCTCGACGGCGAGCTGACGCAGCTTGCTGCGATGGCGCGCGTCATCCCGCCGATCTTTCTCCTCGTCTCCTCCTTCCTGATCAACATGATCCTGTCGCGCCTGATCGCGCTTGAACGCGAGCAGATCGGGCTCTTCAAGGCGCTCGGCTATCGCGGGCTCACCATCGCCTGGCATTATCTGAAGCTCGTGCTCCTGATATCCGCGGTCGGGATCATTGTCGGCTTCGTCGCCGGGACATGGCTCGGGCGCGGCATGACGCGGATGTATTCGGAGTTCTACTCCTTTCCATTCCTGATCTTCCGCTCCAACCCCGACATTTACGCCATTGCCGCCGGCGTCTCGGTCGCCTCCGCCGCTCTGGGCGCGGCGCGGGCGGTCTATGCGACACTCAAGCTGGCGCCGGCGGTTGCCATGCGCCCGCCCGCTCCGCCGGTCTTCCGGCAGTTCCTCGGCGGCATCCTTGGGCGCGTCAGGCTGCTTTCGCAGCTCACCGTCATGGCGCTTCGCCACATGCTGCGCTGGCCGGTGCGCGCCGGGATGAGCCTGATCGGGACCGCGCTTTCGGTCGCGCTCCTGATCGTCGCCTTGTTCAGCCTGGACTCCATCAACTACATGATCGACGTCATCTATTTTCAGTCCGACCGGCAGGACGCGACGTTGAACTTCTCCGCCGAGCGCGCGCCGGAGGTCATGGCCGCCGTCGACCATCTCCCCGCCGTGCTCCGCGCGGAGCCTTACCGCGCCGTGGCCGTGATGCTCAGGAACGGTCCGCGCGAGCGGCGCCTCTCGATCATCGGAAAGCCCCGGACCGCGGATCTGAGCCGCGTCCTCAATCTCGACCTTGAACCGGTGCCACTGCCGGAGACCGGGCTGGCGATCTCGGAGCGGGTGGCAAAGCTTCTCGATCTGAAGCGCGGCGATCTCGTCGAAGTGGAGCTTCTCCAAGACGACCGCCGCACGGTCGAAGTCCCGGTCACGGAGATCATCCAGAGCTATCTCGGGCTTATGGTCTACATGGATATCGATGCGCTCGACCGCCTCGCGGGGATTGGGCCGCGCGTCACCGGCGCCAACATCTCGATCGACATGGCACGGCTCGACGAGCTCTACCAGACCGTCAAGGACACGCCGGCGATCGGTGGTGTTGCGCTGCAGACGGTCTCGCGCGAGCGCTTCAAGGAGACGATCAGGGAGAACATGCTGATCGGCATCGTCGTCTACGCGACGCTGAGCGTGATCATCGCTTTCGGCGTCGTCTACAATTCCGCTCGCATCCAGCTTTCGGAGCGGGCGCGCGAGCTTGCGACGCTGCGCGTCCTCGGGTTCACGCGCGCGGAGGTCTCGCAGGTGCTTCTGACCGAGATCGGCGTGATCGTGGCGCTGGCGCAGCCGCTCGGCTGGCTGATCGGCTACGGCTTTTCCGCACTGGTCATCGCCGGCCTGGAAAGCGACCTCTTTCGCGTGCCGCTCGTCGTGTCGCGCGCGACGATGGCGTATTCGAGCGGGGTCGTGCTTGCGGCCGCATTGGTGTCGGCGTTCATCGTGCGCGAGCGCGTCGACCGATTCGACTTGGTGCAGGTCTTGAAGACGCGGGAGTAGCGAATGGTCTGGATCAGACGTGGGATCATGCTCCTCTTCGTCGCGCTCGTCGTCGGCGGGATCGTCTACGCGCTGATGCCGCAGCCGGTGCCGGCCGATCTCGCCACGGTCGATCGTGGGACCATCGAAGTGACGATCGACGATGAGGGCGTGGCCCGCATCCGCGACATCTACAAGGTCTCCGCGACGGTCGGCGGCTACCTCGATCGCTTCCCGCTGGAAGTCGGCGATTCGGTCAAGCGCAACGTGACGGTGATCACCGAGATCAGGCCGAGCGCACCTGCCTTTCTCGATGAGCGCACGAGCCGCGAGCTGCAGGCGTCGGTCGGCGCCGCCCGCGCCTCTGTCCAGCTTGCCGAGGCGGAGCTTGCCCGCGCCGAAGCCGACCAGCGGCTTGCCGAGTCGGAGCTCGATCGCGCCCGCCGTCTCTCGATGAGCGGGACGATATCGGCACGCGCCATGGATCAGGCGGTAAGCGGCGCGGATGCCGGGCGCGCGCAGGTGCGTCAGGCGGAAGCGAGCCTGGAGCTCAGGCGCAGTGAGCTCGCAAGCGCCGAAGCGCGCCTCATTCAGCCGAGCGGCGAAGACGGCTCCAGTCCCGGAAGCTGCTGCATGCTGATCCGCGCGCCGGTCGACGGCGTCGTCCTGAAGGTCCACGCGGAGAGCGCGCAGGTGGTTCCCGCGGGCGCATTGATCGCGGAGATCGGCGATCCGTCCGACATGGAGGTGGAGGTCGATCTTCTCTCCACCGACGCGGTGCGCGTGAAGCGCGGGGCGGCTGCCTATATCGAGGGCTGGGGCGGCGGCAAGGTGCTCTCCGCGCGCGTGCGGCGGATCGAGCCCTCCGCCTTCACCAAGGTTTCCGCGCTCGGCATCGAGGAGCAGCGGGTGAACGTCATCCTCGACCTGATCGACCCGCGTAGCGCCTGGGAAGCGCTCGGCCATGAATACCGTGTGCTCGTCAGGATCCGCGTCTGGCGCGGCGAGGACATCGTGCGGGTTCCGCTGGCGGCGCTCTTTCGCCAGGGAGAGCAATGGGCCGTCTTCAAGGTGGTGGACGGGCGGGCGGTGACGACGCCGGTCACGATCGACCACCGCGACAGCCGGCTGGCGGAGGTGACCGACGGACTTCAGCCCGGCGACGTCGTCATCCTGCATCCGAGCGACCAGATCGAGAACGGCGTCGCGGTCGAGCCGCGCGCAGCGGCAGGGGAAGCGCCGGGCTAGCCGCGCGGGCGCCTTAACGCCAGCTCAGGAAGGCGCGCGCATATCCCGCGTTTTACGCTAGTCTCTGCCGGCGAAGACGTTCCGAGCCCATTCCAATCATGTCGTTCCGCTCCATCTATCGCCACGGCTTCGCGCGCGTCGCCGCCGCCACCATCAAGGTCGGGCTTGCCGACCCGGCGGCCAATGCGCGCGCCATTCTCGACGTTGCGCGAGAGCTGCCACGAGCGCGGCGCGGCGCTGGTGGTGCTGCCGGAGCTGTCGCTTTCCGCCTACTCGATCGACGATCTTCTCTTGCAGGACGCGCTGCTGGAAGCGGTGGAGGCGGGCGTCGCGGACATCGTCGCAGGCTCGCGAGACTTGATGCCGCTTATCCTCTTCGGCGCGCCGCTCCGCCATCAGGGCCGGCTCTATAATTGCGCCGTCGCGGTCCATCGCGGGCGGCTCCTCGGCGTCGTCCCGAAGGCGCATCTGCCGAACTACCGCGAGTTCTACGAGCGCCGGCACTTCGCTTCGGGCGCCGGAACGGAAGGCGGAACGATCGCGCTTGCCGGGACGATCGCGCCGTTCGGCCCCGACCTTCTCTTCGAGGCGGAGGACGTCCCGGGCTTTATCCTTCACGCGGAGATCTGCGAGGATTTCTGGGTGCCAATTCCTGTTTCTTCGGAGGCTGCGCTTGCGGGCGCGACAGTGCTCGCCAATCTCTCCGCGTCCAACATCACGATCGGCAAGGCGGAGACGCGCCGGCTCCTGTCGCAGTCGCAATCTGCACGCTGCCTCTCCGCCTATCTCTACGCCGCGGCGGGGGCAGGGGAATCGACGACCGACCTCGCCTGGGACGGGCAGGCGGAAATCTTCGAGAACGGCGTTCTCCTCGCCGAGACGGAGCGCTTTCCGACCGGCGCGCAATTTACTGTCGCTGACCTGGACCTCGACCTCCTGCGCCAGGAGCGCGCGCGCATGGGGACGTTCGACGACAATCGCCGTCGCCATCAGGCGCGAAGCGACGCCTTCCGCCGCGTGTCCTTCCGCCTCGACCCGCCAGCCGGCGATATCGGGCTCCTTCGCCGCGTCGAGCGCTTCCCTTTCGTGCCGGACGATCCCGACCGCCTCGCGCTCGACTGCTACGAAGCCTACAACATCCAGGTCGCGGGGCTGGCGCAGCGGCTGGAAGCGATCGGCGTGAAGCGCGCCGTCATCGGCATCTCCGGCGGCCTCGATTCCACCCAGGCGCTGATCGTCACCGCGAAAGCCTTCGACCGTCTCGGCCTGCCGCGCACCGACATCCTCGCCTACACGATGCCGGGCTTCGCCACGAGCGACGAGACCAAGGCGAACGCGCTCCGCCTGATGCAGGCGCTCGGCGTCACCTGGCAGGAGCTCGATATCCGTCCCGCGGCGCGCCAGATGCTCGCCGACATGGAGCATCCCTTCGCGCGCGGCGAGGAGGTCTACGACGTCACCTTCGAGAACGTGCAGGCGGGGCTTCGCACCGACTACCTCTTCCGCCTCGCCAACCAGCATGGCGGCATCGTCATCGGCACCGGCGACCTTTCGGAGCTGGCGCTCGGCTGGTGCACCTACGGCGTCGGCGACCAGATGTCCCATTACAACGTCAATTCCGGCGTGCCGAAGACGCTGATCCAGCACCTGATCCGCTGGGTGATCGCCTCGCGTCAGTTCGACGAGAGCGTGGGCGAGACGCTCGACTCGATCCTTTCCACAGAAATCACGCCGGAGCTTGTGCCGGTCGTTGCGGGAGAGACGCCGCAAAGCACGGAGGCCAAGGTCGGGCCGTACGAATTGCAGGATTTCAATCTCTACTATACGGCGCGCTACGGCTTCCGCCCGTCGAAGATCGCCTTCCTGGCTGAGCACGCCTGGGGCAACGCGGATCACGGGGCGTGGCCCGCGGGCTTTCCCGAGGACCGCCGCCGCGCCTACGATCTAAAGACCATCAAGAGCTGGCTGCGCGTGTTCCTGCAGCGCTTCTTCGGCTTCAGCCAGTTCAAACGCTCCGCGCTGCCGAACGGGCCGAAGGTCTCGGCCGGCGGCGCGCTCTCGCCGCGCGGGGACTGGCGCGCGCCCTCCGACGGCAATGCCCGCATCTGGCTTGAAGAGCTCGACGCCAACGTTCCCGGCGACTGATTTGCGGTGCCACTGTATGGTGTCGGCCTGTGGCAATACGCCCCTGTGGCCGGGGCGACTTTGCGCAGTCGGTCAGGTTATAGGTTTTTGAGTCCTTCATGACCGTCGGCGACGCCTCATATCCAGCGCATCCGCCGCGGTCGGGAATATTTCAGTCTGGTCGGCACGGCCTCCAAACGCTGCTGGAGAGAGACCAATGAACTACGACGCCGCCTTTGTCGCGCAGATCGACGGTCTGCGAAAGGAAGGGCGCTATCGGGTCTTCGCCGATCTGGAGCGGAACGCCGGCTCCTTTCCGCGCGCGCGGCATCATCGCGAACTCGGCGAGCGCGACGTGACCGTCTGGTGCTCCAACGACTATCTCGGAATGGGTCAGCACCCGGTGGTGCTTTCCGCCATGCACGAGGCGATCGAGCGCTGTGGGGCCGGCACCGGGGGTACGCGCAACATCGCCGGGACCAACCACTATCATGTGCTGCTTGAGCGCGAGCTCGCCGACCTGCACGGCAAGGAAGCGGCGCTTCTTTTCACGTCCGCTTTCGTCGCCAACGACGCCACGCTCTCCACCCTGGTGAAGATGATCCCCGGCGCCGTCGTCTTCTCCGACGCGATGAACCATGCCTCGATGATCGCCGGCATCCGGCACGGAGGCGGCGTCAAGGAGGTCTGGCGCCATAACGATCTCGACGACCTGGAAGAGCGGCTCAAGAAATATCCGAGCGGGACGCCGAAGATCATCGCGTTCGAGAGCGTCTATTCGATGGACGGCGACATCGCCCCGGTCGGTGCGATCTGCGATCTTGCCGAGAAATACGGTGCGCTCACCTATCTCGACGAGGTGCACGCGGTCGGGCTCTACGGCCCGCGCGGCGGCGGCATCTCGGAGCGCGACGGCGTGGCGACCCGAGTCGACGTGATCAACGGCACGCTGGCGAAGGGCTTCGGCGTGATGGGCGGCTACATTGCGGCAAGCCGCAATTGCTGCGACGCGATCCGCTCCTGCGCGCCCGGCTTCATCTTCACCACCGCGCTCGCGCCGGCGATCGCGGCGGGTGCGCTTGCCGCGGTGCGCCACCTGAAGACAAGCAATGCGGAACGCGAACGGCATCAGGAGCGGGTGGGCACGCTGAAGGGCATGCTCGCCGAGGTCGGCCTCCCGGTGATGCAGAATCCGAGCCACATCGTGCCGGTGATGGTGGGCAATCCGGTGCACTGCAAGACGGTCACCGACGTGCTGCTCGACCGCTATGCGATCTACGTGCAGCCGATCAACTATCCGACCGTCGCGCGGGGCACCGAGCGGATGCGGCTGACGCCGACGCCGCTGCATGACGACGCGATGATGCAGGACCTGGTACAGGCGCTGACCGATCTCTGGGCGCGCTGCCCGGTGGCGGACGGCAAATACGTCCGGCTCGCCGCGGCCTGAACGGCGCGGCTGGCCCTAGCCCTAGCCCGCGCGCGGCTGGCCGGAACAATCGGCTGCGGCTGTCCGAACTGCTTCTGAAACCGCGATATTGAGTCCGAAGGCAGTGACCGCCTCGGCGATCAGCAGGTCCATGTCGCTGCCGCCGTCGAACGCCGCGTCGAAGGCCAGCCGGTATTTCGGCTTGAAGATGTCGAGCGCCTCGATCTGCGGGTAGCGGTAGAAGGTGAGCGCCGCCAACGGCAGGTCGAGCGAGCGCTGCAAGACGCGGCGAAGCGCCTGGCCGCCATTGATGTCCCCGAAATAGCGAACGTAAGCATGGCTGAGGAGCCGCCGCCCATTGCCGGTGACGGCCTTCGCGACGCGACGCTGATAGGCATCGCCTGCCGGGAGCAACGGCAGCGTTTCGCGCCAATCGGGGCAAAGCGCGTCGAGATCGGCCTCGATCGCCTGGACGCGGGCGAGCTCGGGTGGTGCGGCGGCGCGAAGGAGGGGATGTTTCTGGCGCGCAAATCCCGCCTCGAGCGCCGCATAGGCCGGAAGCAGGTTCCGCAGGAAGAGCGCGTAGCCGGGTAGGTTCGCCTTTCCGCGCAAGATGTCGGAGACGATGCCGGAGCGTTCGGCCCGATTCTGAAGCGCGGTCGTGCTTTCGCGCAGCGTGTCGGTAAGTCCCCGCCGCTTTTTCTCGGACTCCGAAGGGACGGGCACGCAAGCCACCGGTGGGAACAGGCCAATACCGCTCGCCATCTAGACGAGGCGCCGCCTCCAGTCGAGCGCAGCGGTGACGCAGTCGGTCGGGGTAGCCGAGGACCGATGTCATATTGCGGTGCATCAAGGGCGGTGTAGTCGTTCCGGTCGATCGTGCCACTCGTAGGACGCGCCCTCCCAACATTGAACGGAAGACGCGCGCGGCGAAATTTCGTATCCCGGTGACACATGCCCTTTCACGATCGCACCGAAGCGGGCAAGCGGCTCGCCGCGGCGCTTGCCACAGTATCGCGGGCAGGACATCGTCGTGCTTGCCTTGCCGCGCGGCGGCGTGCCGGTCGCGGCCGAGGTGGCGCGCGCGCTCGGCGCGCCGCTCGACCTCGTCCTGGTGCGCAAGATCGGCGTGCCCTATCAGCCGGAGCTTGCCATGGGCGCGGTCGTGGACGGTGCGCGGCCGCTCGTCGTGCGCAACGAGGACGTGATCCGCGAGGCGGGGGTTTCGAGCGACCAGTTCGCGGCGATCCGCGACCTCGAGCTGGCGGAGATCGGACGGCGCCGCCGCGCCTATCTGGGCGAGCGCCCGCATCCCACGTTGAAGGACCATATCGCCATCGTCATCGACGACGGCGTGGCGACGGGCGCGACGACGCGCGCAGCACTCCGCGCCGTCAGGGCTCACTCCCCGCGGCGGTTGATCCTCGCGGTACCGGTCGCGCCGGCAACCACGCTCAGATCGCTCCAAGACGAGGCGGACGAGATTGTCTGCCTGGAGGAGCACGAGCCCTTCATGGCGATCGGCATGTACTACACCGATTTCGGCCAGCTCACCGATGACGAGGTACGCGCGATCCTCAGCGACTTTCCCGTCGCGGATTGATCAGCCGAAATCCTCCAGGAGTTCCAGCCACGCCGCGGTCGGCTCGACGGCGATCCGTTCGCCTCGCGACGATCGCCGCGTTCCTGCCTTCGCAAGGATGCGGGCGCGGACGAGAGCGGCCCTTGCATCGCGCGCTTTCAGGTCGACCCGGTTCGCCTTAACCCAGGTGGCGAACGCCGCCAGCCTCGCGGGGGAGAGCGTGTGATCGCCGCCGGCGGCGAGCAGCGCTTTCCACGTGCGCTCCTTGTAGTGGACGCTTTCGGCGAACGCCGCGAAGCCGGCCGCCTCCCGCGGTGAAAGGACGCCTCGGCGCACGGCCAGTCGGCACGTCGCCCGGACATTCACCAGCGCTTCGGTCAGAACGAAGGCGCCGAGCTCATGCGGAGCGTGCAGGACCGCGACCTCCGCGTCGTCCTCGATCCAGCCGCGCCGATACGCCTGATAGATGCATCCGACGCCGAGCATGCCGTAGCGGGCAAGCTCGGCGGCGCGGAGCGCCCCCATGCTCGCCGCGCCGATCACGGTCGCGCCCTCTTCGAGGGCGAGCAGAATCTCGTTGTGCCAGATGGCAGGGCCGCTCTCGAATTCCCCGTCGAGGACGACGACGAGATCGGGACGCTCAGGCAGCACCCGCAGCAGGTCCCCCTGGCCGGCGGGCGGCAGGTAGCGCGCGGGGAGAAGCGCTTCCGCGGCAGCCAGAGGCAACGAGGGCCCAAGGAAGACAAAGGTCTTCATCGGCGGCCGAGATAGGCGCGGAGCGCACGCTCACGCGGCTGGTATTCTGGCATCTCTTCGCCGTCCTCAAGCTCCGGGACGAGCACGCGTACGGCCGGTATGCCGGTCTCCGGATGCGTCAGGTCTATGGTGACGACGTGCTTCAAGTGACGGCGGAGGCGCTCAAGAATATGCGCGAAATCCTCGGCGGGAGAAGCGCCCCGCCATGAGGGGATGCTCGTGAAGGGATGGCCGACATCGGAGGCGGCGACTTCCGCGATGAGGCGGCGCGCCTCTGCAGGGTCGGGGTGCGCGTAGAAGCGCCGAAAAAGATCGTTGCGGGCGCCGGAGATGGAGGTGGCGCGAATTTGGATCGCCTCCGTGACAGCACGTATCAGAGCGACTTCGCGGTTCGGGTGGCATCCGGCGCCATCGACGATGGCGGCCGTCCGGTCTGCATGCTCAAGCGGCTCGACGATGCGGCAGACGAAGACCGGCACGTCGATCTCGCTGCGGATGTCGAAGACCGCGCAATGAAGGCCGGCGGCGCGGATGGCGGCGATCAACGCGCAATTCGCAGCATCGGCGATCGTGTCGAGGGCGACGCGCCGCATCGCCTGGTGAAGCTGCGGGAGGAGCCGCCACAGCGTCAGCGCATCGCGTTCCACGATCTCGCACAATGCGTGAAGCACCGCCTCCGCGTCGGTGTTTCCGCAGGCAAGACCGGTGCTCGTGTTGACGTAGAGGTGGCTCCCCGCCGGCCCCGGTATGCGGCGGTCGAAATGCACGACGGGGTAGGGCACATGGACTTCCGCTTCCGCCATGACATCGAAGCCGGTGATCCAGCCGATATCCATCTCTGCGTCGGGCTTGGCATCGGCTGGAAGCGGCCAGATGCCGGGGTCGAGCGTTGCGAAGCTTCGCGACGCGACCCTTTGCGACGCGATCCGCTCCGGCGGGCGCATATACTCCGCGCTGAAACGCTCGATCAATTCCATGATGCCGGAGGCTTTCGCACCGGCAAGCGTGACGCCCTTCCCCTGATAGACGGAAAGCGAGCGGCTGCACGGTCGGCATACCGCGACGACCGGAACGCCGATCCGGTCGAGCCCGGTCAGGACGGCGACGCGCGTGATGCCGATGCGCTCCGCAACAGGGGAGAGCCGCTCAAGCGTCTCGTCCGCCGAGGCGGTGCGGTGCGTCTCGCGAAGATAAGGCGCCGGCGAAAGCGTGCCGCCGTTCGAGACAGGGTTTCGCAACGCCATCCAACGCCGGGATCAGACCCGCTTCGTGCTAGCGCTTACCCCGCGTGATGACGACACCGCCGCCGAGGAGCTCCTCGATCTCCTCCCGGGTGAAGCGGAACAACTCGTCTGGGTTGATCAGGTTACCCTCCTCGATCAGTCCCTCGCCCCGTAGAAAGTCCAGGATTTTGTTCATGACCGCTTCGGGATCGCCCTCGATAAAATACGTCTTGTGGTTTATCGAGAGCAGAATGCCCGGCACCCGGTCGTCACCGCCCTTTTCATAGTCGGCCATCGAACTTCCTCCCGAGTTTGGCGCGCCCCCCAAGGTCGGATACGATCGCAAGCCAAGCGTCGATCCAACACCGGGCCGCCAAAGGCGCCCCCACGCCGTCGATGCTGGAGCACAAGATTGCATGTCGGAGAATGCGCGGCAACTGGCGGCAATCCTGAGCACTGACGTCGTCGCTTACTCGCAGCTCATGAGTATGGACGAAGCGCGGACCGACGCGGTCGTGCGGCAAGCGCTCGACGACATGGAAGGAATCGTCGAGCAGTTCCGCGGCCATATCATCTCGCTGCAGGGCGACGGGTTCATCGCGATCTTCGATAGCGCCACGAAGAGCGTCGAGTGTGCCACCAAGCTGGCGGAGCTCGTTGCCGGCGAGCGCTACCCGCTGGACGACAGCCATCTGGAGTTTCGCACGGGGATGTGCCTCGGCGAGATCATCGTCCGCGACGAGAGCGCGTTCGGGGAAGCGGTCAATATCGCCAAGCGACTGGAGCAGGCGGCGCAGCCCGGTCAGACCTGGGTGTCGGAAAGCCTATACCAGCACGCGGTCGGACGGACGGCGGCGGGCTTCGAATATCTCGGCGAAAAAGAGCTCAAGAACATTCCGCGGCGAATCGCCGTCTACCGCCTCGTTCCCACATTGGAAGCGGCGGCGCGCTCGCCGTCGCCGCGCGCGCCCGCCGCCGACGGGCTCGATCTCGGACGGCCGGTGCTCGCCGTCCTGCCGATCGACGATTTCAGCGAGAACAAGGACAAGTCCTGGCTCTGCGACTGCATCACCGAGGAGATCATTCTTCGCACGAGCAAGTTTCGCGAGATCCCGGTCATATCGCGGAACTCCGTGTTCGCGATCCGCGGCAATAGCTGGAGCATCGGACGCATCGCGGAGGAGCTGCATGCGGCCTACATCCTGGAAGGGAGCATTCGGACCGCCGGCTCGCAGGTTCGCTTGACCGCGCAGCTCATCGATTCCAAGGCCGACCGCCACGTCTGGTCGGACAGTTTCGTGGGCGACCTCGACGATGTGTTCTCGCTGCAGGATGCGATCAGCGAAGCCGTGGTCGGCCATCTCGTCGGCCGTATCGAGGTGGCGGAGGAACAGCGCATTCGCCGGCCGCACCCCTCAAGCACGTCCTATGAAGCCGTCGCGCGCGCCCGCCAGTTCTATTGGCAGGGCGACCGGGCGGCGCTCGACGAGTCGGAGCGTATCTGCCGCAAGTGCATCGCCGACGATCCGCTCTATGCCAGCGCTTGGTCGCTGCTCTCGCGCATCTGCAACACGCGCTGGCTCTTCGGCTGGAGCGAGGATACCGCCGGGGCGATGCGGGAGGCGGAGGCGGCTGCGCGCAAGGCGATTGCACTCGACGTGAGCGACGGGCGCGCCCACACCGAGCTTAGCCAGGTGCTCCTGTACCAGCACCTGCATGCGCAGGCGCTCAAGGCGCACGAGCGGGCGCTTTCCATCAACCCGAATGACGCCGACATCATCGCGGAATACGCCGATACGCTCCACTATTCAGGCCGCGCGGATGAGGCGCTCGATCTGATGCGTCGCGCCATGGCGCTCAATCCCTACTATCCGGACTGGTATCTCTGGATTCTAGCGGACATTTATTTTGTGCTGGACCGGCTCGAGGACGTCATTGCCACGGTTCAGCAGATGCGCAATCCGCTGCTTGCATGCCGGCTGACGGCAGCGAGCTTCGCGTTGTTGGGAAGGGAGGAGGAGGCCCGCCGCGCGGCGGAGGACGTGCTTCTGATCGCTCCGAAGTTCTCCGTCGAGGAATGGACGCACAGGCAGCCCGACATGGACGAAAAGAACATCGAGAAGTTCACGAAGGGGCTGAAGCTGGCGGGACTGCCGGACTAGGGTGTGAAGGTCCGGATCGCACAAACCGGGGAGGCCGTCAGAGCCGGTCCTTCTCGATGTCCTCGCAGGAATAACCGAGCTCCGCCAGCCCTTCCTCCAGATAGTCGCCGAGTGCCGGCATTCCGGTGAGATAGGGCGAGGAATCGCGCCGGTGGCGCTCCTGGGCGAGGGTGCGGGCGCTTGCGAAGTCGGCGCGCCGTCAAAATCGCCGCGCCCGACCCACGCGATGGCGATCAAATCGATGATCTCGTCGTCGTTCAGATCGACGATCGCCTCGTGCAGCTCCTGGAACGTCGGGTCGTCGGCATAATCCTCCAGCACGGCGCTGTCGGCGTCGTCGGAGGGATTGGAGCCGGGATCGGGCTCCACGGGCTCGACCTTCACGTCGAACTCGCGCGCTTTGACGATGATGTAGCAGACCTTTTCCAGGCTGATGTTGATGTCGACGGTGGCCGAAGGGTCCCTGATCATGGTGGCTCCAAAGCGGTCTATTTCGAAGAACGCGCTTTCCCCCTGATGGCTCCGCGCACGTGGCGTGGAGGTCGACATTGCTCCAGATCGTCAAGGACGTCGGCGCGGGCGAGCGCGCTTTGATGCAGGTCAATGGCGTGAAAAGCGCGCGGGCGCGGCGCGAGCGCTTTAAGCGTCGTGTGGCCGGTTCGGCTCAAGGAGAAGAGGCGTCAGATCGCCAGGTATTCGTGGCGGAGGTCTTCGTTCTCAAGCACGTCTTTCGCCGGCCCCTGCCAGGCGACCGTCCCCATGTCGAGGATGACGGCGCGATCGGCGAGCTGCAGCGCGGCGATGGCGTTCTGCTCGACGATGATCGTGGTGATGCCGAGTTCCTTGATCTCGGCCACGATCTTCTCGATCTCGCGCACGATGACCGGCGCCAGGCCTTCGTAGGGCTCGTCGAGGAGGAGAAGCTTCAGGTCGCGGGCGAGCGCGCGGGCGACCGCGAGCATCTGCTGCTCGCCGCCGGAGAGCGTCGTGCCTTCCTGCGTGCGGCGTTCGGCGAGCCGCGGGAAGTGGTCGTAGATGCGATCCAGCGTCCAGCCCTTCGGCTCCGCGATCTGCGCCAGAACAAGGTTCTCCTCGACCGTCAGCCCCGGGATGATGCGGCGATCTTCCGGCACCAGCACGACGCCGGCCTGTGCCGCCTTGTAGCTTTCCATCTGGTGCAGCGGCGTACCCTTGAGCCAGATCTCGCCCTTTTTCAGTTCGGGGTTCGACGCGCGGGCGATGGTCCTGAGGGTTGACGTCTTGCCGGCGCCGTTGCGGCCGAGCAGCGCCAGCACCTCGCGCTCCGCGATCTCGAAGCTGACGCCCTGCACGATGTAGCTCTCGCCGTAGTAGGCGTGCATGTCGCGGCAGAGGAAGTAGGGCTTGCCGGCGGTCTCCGGCGTCGGGCCCGCGGCCGGCGCCGTCTCAGCGGGGGCGACGTCGACGGCGGCCATCAGTGCGCTCCTCCGAGATAGGCTTCCTGGACCTTGGGGTCGCCGCGCACCTGGTCGGGCGGGCCTTCGGCGATGATGCGACCCTGTGCCAGGACCGAGATCTTGTCGGCGAGCGAGAACACGACATGCATGTCGTGCTCGATGATGACCTTCGTCATGCCGCGCTCCTTGATCCGCTTCAGGAGCTCGATGGTGCGGTTGGTGTCGTGCCGCGACATGCCCGCCGTCGGCTCGTCGAGGAGCAGCAGCTTCGGATGCTGGATCAGGCACATCGCGAGCTCCAGCCGGCGCTTGTCGCCGCGCGACAGGCTGGCGGCGTGGTGGTCCTTCAGGTGGATGAGGCCGACATCCTCCAGTACGGCCTCCGCCTCCTGCCGCAGCGCGGTCTCTTTCTCTAGGCTGCGCAGCGCCTGTAGGCGGAAGCTGCCGTCGCGCTTGGCGAAAGCCGGCACCATCACGTTCTGCAGAAGCGTCAGGTCGGGAAAGATCTCCGGCGTCTGGAAGACGCGGGCAACGCCGAGCTGGTTGATCTCGTACGGCTTCTTTCCGGTAAGCACCTGGCCGTCGAAGATGACGGTGCCGGAATCGGGCGCGATGCGTCCGACGCAGATATTGAGCAGCGTCGACTTGCCGGCGCCGTTCGGTCCGATGATCGCATGGGTCTTGCCCTCTTCGATCTCAAGATCGATGTCGGAAAGCGCCTTCAGCCCGCCGAAGCTCTTATGGACATCGGCAACATGCAGAACTCTGTTCTCCACGACGCTTCCCTCACTCTGCCGGTTGCACTTCGGTGTGGCGCGCGGCCACTTTCGGCTTTGCTCGGAAGAGCCGGCCAAGGCGCCTGAAACCCTCCATCAGGCCGCCGGGCAGGAAGACCACCACCAGTACGAACAGCAGCCCAAGCGTCAGCTGCCAGCCTTCGCCCACGAACGGGTTGATAAGCTTGGTAAGAGTATCGTTGAGGCCCTGAGGCATCCAGCTGAACCAGTCGTGCAGCACGTTGTCGTTGATCTTGGAGAAGATGTTCTCGAAATATTTGATGAACCCGGCGCCGAGAACCGGACCCATCAGCGTGCCCGCGCCGCCAAGGATCGTCATCAGGACGACTTCACCGGAGGCGGTCCACTGCATGCGTTCGGCACCCGCCAGCGGATCCATCGCGGCCAGCAGACCGCCGGCCAAGCCGGCATACATGCCCGAGATCACGAAAATGGCCAGCTTGTAGGGCTTGGTGTTGATGCCGGCATAGTTGAGACGGGTGCGATTCGTCTTGATCGCGCGCAGGAACAAGCCGAACGGCGAGCGGAAGATTCTCATCGAAAGGTAGAAGGCCAGGATCGCGATCACGGCGGTGAAGTAGTAACCGACATTGAAGGTGAAGACCCAGCCGCCCACGGGCACCTTGATGCTGTCGATCATCAACAGGCCGAACACGTACGGCGAGGTCGGGGAGTTCGGCCCCATGAGGACTTGCGGGTCACTGGTATAGACCTGCAACCCGGTTTCGCCGTTCGTCAGTGGCGTGAAGACCGAATAGGCGAGGTTGTAGCTCATCTGCGCGAACGCCAGCGTCAGGATCGAGAAATAGATGCCCGACCGCCGCAGCGAGATATACCCGATGACGAGTCCGAACAGGCCCGAGACCACGATAGCGAGGATCAGGCCGGGCAGAACGTTGTAGCCCAGAAGCTTGTACATCCACACGACGGCGTACGAGCCGATTCCGAGGAAGGCCGCGTGGCCGAAGCTGAGATAGCCGGTGAGGCCGAATAGCAGATTGAAGCCAATCGCGAAGATGCCGTAGATGGCGAAACGCTGCATCAGGTCGGGATAACCCGCGTTGAACTGGGCAAGGCCAGAGCCTTCAGGGAACGGTTGCAGGACGATCGGCGTCGCCAGCGTCAGCACTGTGACGAAGAACAGAAACAGCGTGTCCTTCTTGTTAAGTCCCAGCAAGGCCTAATCCTCCATCACGCCGGCACGCCCCATCAGGCCGCGCGGACGGATAAGCAGAACGATAATCGCGACCAGATAGATGATGACCTGATCGATGCCGGGAATGAGTGCCTTGACCTGGTTCATCGAGGCGAAGGAATGCAAAATGCCGAGCAGGAAGCCGGCCAGCACCGCGCCCGGCAGTGATCCCATGCCGCCGACCACCACGACGACGAACGAGAGCACCAGGAATTCCATGCCCATATGGAAATTCGGCGACAGGATGGGAGCGTACATCACCCCTGCCATGCCGGCGACGACTGCGGCGACGCCGAACATGATGGTGAAGCGTCGGTTGATGTTGATGCCCAGGAAGCCGACGGTCTCGCGGTCGTTCATGCCGGCGCGCACCACCATGCCGAAGGTGGTGAACTGGAGAAAGGCAAACACCGCTCCGATAACTGCCACGGCGAACAGGAAATAGACCATGCGCCAATAGGGATAGATGATCACGTCGGGGTGAAACCCGATCAGCACACCGAAATCGATGGAGCCGGCGAAAGCATCGGGGGCGCTGGTCTGGATAGGGTTGGGGCCGAAGAAGTACTTGATCACTTCCTGCAGCACGATGGCCAGGCCGAACGTCACCAGGATCTGCTCTGCATGCGTGCGCTTGTAGAAATGCTTGATCAGGCCGCGTTCCATGGCGAAGCCGATCACCAGCATGACGGGAATGGCGAGAAGAAGCGCGAGCGGCACCGACCAGTCAACAAGCGTCGATCCGACGCTGTGGCCGAACCAGTGCTCGACATAGGGTACCTTTACCCTGAGGGGATTGCCGAGGAAATCCTTCCGGGTCGGATCGACCAGTTCGAACGACAGATTGAGCAGCTTCTGCAGCGTCACCGCGCAAAAGGCGCCGATCATGAACAACGCACCATGAGCGAAGTTCACGACCCCCAACGTGCCGAAAATCAGCGTGAGGCCGAGAGCGATCAGCGCATAGGCCGAACCCTTGTCGAGCCCGTTCAGAAATTGGAGAACAATGGCATCCATGTCCCGCCCAGTCGCCCGCGTCCCCGCACGAAATCGTGCGGCCGGCCGCGCCCATCTGGGCGCGGCCGGCCAATGCTGTTATTGCGACATTAGACGCCCGAGTTGCATTTGCCCAGATCGCCGCCGGCGAACATCTCGTTGTCCGGCTCGTACCAGACCTTGCTGACCGGCGTGATGTCCACGATCTCAAGGGTGTCGTACTGGCCGGTCGGGTTTTCCTTGCCCTTCATAACCAGCACGTCTTTGAAGCACTGATGGTCGGCCGAACGGTAGAGGGTCTTGCTGCTGCCCAGACCGTCGAACAGGAACCCCTTGTTGGCCGGCGAGTCGATGCCGTCGAGGCTGCCAGTGTTCTTTTCGAGCGCTTCCACTACACCGCAGGGATTGAAGGTCCCGGCCCGCTCGACCGCGTCGGCATAAAGCAGGATCTGCGCGTAGCAGGTCTGCGCCGAGTTTGAGGGCGGATGGCCGAACTTTTCGCCGAACGACTTGACGAGCGCCTTGGTGGCGGGATTGTCGAGCTGCCAGTTCCAGTTCATGGAGCCGTACACGCCCTTGATGTTGTCGCCGGCGCCCTCGGCCATCAGCTCCGAGTAAAGCGGAACGACGATCTCGAAGTTCTGGCCGTTGGACTGCTTGTCGCGCAGGCCGAACTGCACCGACTGGGTCAGCGAATTGACCATGTCGCCGCCGTAGTGATTGAGAAGCAGCACGTCGGCGCCAGAATTCGCCACCGGCGTAATGTAGGACGAGAAGTCGCCCGCTCCAACCGGCGTGCGGACGTCCTTGACCATTTGCCAGCCTTCATCCTCGAGGAACTTCTGCATCGAGGCCGACTGGGTCCAGCCCCAAGTGTAGTCGGCGGTCAGGCTATAGAAACGGCGGTCCTTGCCGTAGGCCTTTGCCAGCACCGGCGCGAGCGCCGCTCCTGACATGTAGGCATCGAAGAAATGGCGGAAGCCATTCGCTTTCTTGTCCTTGCCGGTGGTGTCATTGGAGTGGGTCAGACCGGCCATGAAGATGATGCCGGCCTCCTGGCACAGCCCCTGCACCGCAACGGCGACGCCGGAGGACGAGCCGCCATTGATCATCACGACACCGTCCTTTTCGATCATCGACCGGGCCGAAGCACGGGCCGCATCGGACTTGGTCTGGGTGTCGCCGGAGACGTAGGTGACCTTCTTGCCGAGGATGCCGTTACCCTTCAGCATCTTGGAGCTGAAGGTGTTGATCATGCCGCCGTCGCCTTCGCCGTTGAGGTGCTCGACCGCGAGCTGCTGGGCGAGCAACTCGTCCTTGCCCTCGGCGGCATAGGGGCCGGTCTGCGGCACATTGAAGCCGAGGGTGACGGTGTCGCCGGTCGGCTCGTTCAGGTAGCCGGCCGACCAGGCGCGCGACGTGAAGATCGTGGGGGTCGCAAGGCCCACGCCGAGCGCGGCGCTGCTCTTCAGCAGCTTGCGCCGGTTGAGTTCCAGGTGCGTGAATTTCATGAGTTCCCTCCCGAGGGCTGTGTTTGCGGCCGGTCATTGCCCCTGCGAGACGCCATTCGCGTTCGCATGCGCGGCCGCGCGAACTGTAAATGCGCGCTGTAACGCATTCCAGAAGCGATTGATCTACAAAGCAATTTTTGTCAATATATCGTCGGCTATGAACGTGCAGTTGTAAAGACTGTCAAGAAGAAGGTGACCAGGGAGCGAAAATGGACAGGACCCCGGCGGGCTTCCGCCTGCGCCAGACCCGGCGTCAGCGTGGCATCACGCAAGCAGCGCTCGCCGCCAAGGTCGGCATATCGCCGAGCTATCTCAACCTGATCGAAGGCGGAAAGCGGCGCATTGCCGGCGCGCTTCTGAAGCGTCTCGCCGATGCGCTGGACCTCTCCATCGACGAGGTCACCGGCGCGGAGACGGCGCGGCTGGTGCAGGATCTGACCGAGATCACGGCCGACCCGCTCTTGCGCGACCTCGCGATCGAGCCGGGAGACGCGCAGGAGATCGTCGGGCGGCAGCCGGCCTGGGGGCGGGCCGTGGTGCGGCTCCACCGCTCCTATCGGCAGACCAGCATCCTGTCGGAGGCGCTCGCCGACCGGCTGGCGCATGATTCGAACCTGCTGGAAGCCAGCCACGAACTCCTCACGCGCATGACGTCGATTCGCTCCTTCTCCGAGATCCTGCGCGAGCACCCCGACATCGAGCCGGAGCGGCGCGAGCGCTTCACCACCCTGATCGCGGAGGAAAGCGGCAAGCTCGGCGACATCGCCAAGGCGGTGTTTGAGCGCCTCTCCGATTTTGGCGAGAGCGCGCGACCGGCGACGCCGGCGGAGGAGGTCGACGATTTCATTATCGACCGGCGCAGCTATTTCTCCGAACTGGAGGATGCGGCGGCGGCGCTGGCGGAAGCGATCGCGCCTGGTGACGTGCCGGGCGAACCTGCCATCGCTGACTGGCTTTCCAAGCGCCACGGCATCGGCGTTGAGACGGTCGCCGCGGCGCCGCTTCCCTCGGAGAGCACGCGGCAGGGCGCCTTCGATCCGGCGGCACAAGTCTTCCGCATGCCGTCGGGCCTGCCGCCGCCGACGCGCCGCTTCCAACTGGCGCGCTTCGCCTTCGCGCTCGACGCGGAGGCGCCGGTCACCGCACTCGTGCGCGACCCGCGCCTCACCACCGATGCCGCGCGGCGGCGGGCTGCAAGAGCGCTCACCAGCTACGGCGCCGGCGCGCTGGTTCTCCCTTACGATGCCTTCTGGCAGGCAGCGGAAGCGGTCCGCTACGATCTCGACCGGCTCGCCGCGCTCTTCGAGGCAAGTACCGAGCAGGTGTGCCACCGCCTGGTGACGCTGAGACGTCCGGGGGCGGAAGGCGTGCCGTTCGCGTTCTTGCGCGTCGATCCGGCGGGCAACATCTCGAAGCGCTTCAGCCTGCCCGCGTTGCGGCTGCCGCGCTACGGCGGCGCCTGTCCGCTATGGGCAGTCTACCGGGCGCCGCAGAATCCCGGCGCGCTCGTCACGCAGCGCGTTCGGCTGCCGGATGGGCGCGAATTCATTCTGATCGCGCGCATGATCGTGAAGCCCGCGCCGGGCTTCGGAATTCCCGGCGAGACGTTCAGCGTCATGATCGCCTGTGAGACCGTCTATGCGGAGCGCATCGTCTACGGTGAAGCGCTGCGCGGAGCTTCGGGCCTGACGCTCGACACCGGCATCAATTGCCATCTTTGCCCGCATGAGGGCTGCGCGCAGCGCGCGTTTCCGCAAGTAAAGGCGCCGCATTAGGCGTTTAAAGCATGCGTGGATCAGATAGAGTAGCCGCAAAGGCCGCGGATAAGTCGGCCACGGGAGGATTGACGTGCGCCCTTTGGTGCTGATCGCCGAGGACGAGCCTTATATCGTGGAATCGCTCAGCTTTCTGATCGAGCGGGCCGGGCTCGACGTGGTCGTGGCGAAGGACGGGACGCTGGCGCTGCAATCGATCAAGAACCTGCGTCCGGCCGTCGTCATCCTCGACATCATGCTGCCGGAGGAAAACGGCATGGAGGTGCTGCGCCTGGTGAAGAGCGACACGGAGCTCAGGGACATCCCGATCCTGGTGCTTACCGCGCGCGGCCAGGAAAACGACCGGCAGATGGCGCTGTCGCTCGGCGCCGACGCGTTCGTCACCAAACCCTTCTCCAATCGCGAGGTCGTGGAGCGCACCCTGGCGCTCGCCGGCGTGCCGAGTCCCGAGGCGACGGAAGGCAAAGACCGATGACCCGGCGGCGGACGATGGAATTCGCTTTCCTGTTGCCGTGGGTCGGGGTCTTCCTGCTCACGCCGCCGGTGGTGATCATCTGGCAGACCTGGTCGCGAGCCGCCGGCTTCCCGCTCTTCATCGTCTATCTGTTCGTCTGCTGGCTCGCGCTCATCGTCGCCGGGGGGATCGTGGCGCGATATCTTGAATGGCCGGCCGACACGCGCGCGCGAAACGTGATCGCCCGCGAGGGCGACGACCGCTGAGGCGCCGCGATGCTGACGCCCGGTTTTGTCCTTCCGATCGCGGGCGCATATCTGGCGCTGCTCTTCGTGCTCGCCTTCGTCACCGACCGCATGGCCGCGAAGGGCCGCGCCAAGCTCATCAACTCGCCGGTCGTCTACACGCTTTCGCTCACGGTCTATTGCACATCGTGGACCTTCTTCGGCGCTGTCGGATCGGCGGCCCGGAACGGGGCGGAATTCGCGGCCATCTACCTCGGACCGACGCTGGTCTTCGTCGGCGCATGGTTCCTTCTGCGCAAGCTCGTGCGCATCTCCAAGACGCACCGCATCACGTCGATCGCCGACTTCATCTCCTCGCGCTACGGCAAAAGCACGCGCGTCGCGGCGATCGTGACGCTGATCGCCGTGGTCGGCACGACGCCCTATATCGCGCTGCAGCTCAAATCGGTCGCGACGAGCCTCGACACACTCACCATCGGCCGCTCGGTCATCTCGGCGGAGGCGCACGGCCTCTTTGGCGATACGGCGTTCTGGGTCGCCGCCTCCATGGCGGCCTTTGTCATCATCTTCGGGACCCGCAATATCGGCGCCGACGAGCATCATCCCGGAGTCGTCGCGGCGATCGCCTTCGAATCGCTGGTCAAGCTCGCCGCGCTCCTTGCGGTCGGGCTCTTCGTCGTGATCGGGCTCACCATGGCGAGCCCGGATTACTCCGGTCCGGTCTGGCTCGACCCCGCGCTCCGCGATACGCCACCGTTCCAGGGCAGCAATCCGGCGCGCTGGACGGCGACGCTCTTCCTCGCCGCGACGGCGATCATCTGTCTGCCGCGGCAATTCCAGGTGACCGTCGTTGAGGTGACCGACGAGCGGCATCTGCGCACCGCGTCCTGGCTCTTTCCGCTCTACATGTTCCTGATCAGTATCTTCACGGTGCCGATCGCGGTCTCCGGTCTCGGCCTGGTCGGCGCCGATTCCAATCCCGATCTCTACGTGCTCACGGTACCGATGGAGGCAGGCCGGGAATTCCTGGCGCTCGGCGCGTTCATCGGCGGCTTCTCCTCGGCCACGTCGATGGTGATCGTGGCCTGCATCGCGCTTTCGATCATGATCTCCAACCACATCGTCATGCCGCTCCTCCTGCGCAGCAGCCGATTGAAGCTGCACGAGAAGCGCGACCTGACCGGTCTGCTTCTCGCCGTGCGTCGGTTGTCGATCGTGCTGATCCTGACGCTCGGCTTCCTTTATTATCGCGTCGGCGCCCGCTCAGATGCGCTGGCCGCGATCGGGCTCATCTCGTTTGCCGGCGCGGCACAGCTTCTTCCGGCGATGATCGGCGGCATCTACTGGCGAAGCGGCACGGAGCGCGGCGCCGTCGTCGGTCTCGTGGCGGGCTTCGCGGTGTGGGCCTACACGCTGCTTCTGCCAAGCGTCATCCGCGTCGGCGGCGCGATGCAGAGCCTGCTGACCGAAGGCCCGTTCGGGATCCACTGGCTGAGGCCGGAAGCGCTCTTCCATCTGGAAGGGTGGGACCCGCTCGTCCATTCGCTCTTCTGGAGCCTGGCGCTCAATGTCGGCGCCTACATCTTCGTCTCGCTCTTCTCCAACCAGAACCCGCTTGAGCGCTTGCAGAGCGCGCTCTTCGTCGATGCCTTCGGCCGTCAGCCGCGCGAAGGGTCGCGCGCCTGGACCGGGGATACGGCGGTGGAGGATCTGATGGCGCTGGCGCGGCGCATCATCGGCCCGGAGCGGGCGTATCGAGCGTTTCGCGACTACGCGGAGGGTGAAGAGCGCGAAATCCACGAGCTCGTCGCAGACACACGGCTGATCTCCTTCGTCGAGAGGCAGCTCGCCGGCTCGATCGGCGCGGCCTCCGCGCGCGTGCTCATGTCGAGCATCGCCGGCGGCGAGACGATCAGCCTCGACGAGGTCATCACCATTCTCGACGAGACGCAGCAGGCGATCGAGTACGGCCGCCAGCTCGAGCAGAAATCGTCGGAGCTTGAGGCGATCGCGGCACAGCTTCGCGAGGCGAACGCGCAGCTCAAGGCGATCGATACGCTGAAGGACGATTTCCTCTCCCGCGTCAGCCACGAGCTCAGGACGCCGATGACGTCGATCCGCTCCTTCGCGGAGGTACTGCTCGATTCCGACGCGCTGCCGGAGGAGAAGCGCGACCGCTTCCTCGGCATCATCTACCAGGAGAGCCAGCGGCTGACGCGGCTGCTCGACGAGATTCTCGACCTCAATCGCCTGGAAAGCGGCGAGCAGGCGCTCAATCTGACGAGCCTCGATCCTTGTCCGACCGTGCGCGAGGCGATCGCCGCGATGCTCGGTTTTGCGCATCAGAACGGCGTGGAACTCGAAGAGCGCCTTCCCGCGAGGCTCTCCGACGTTCTCGCCGACCCGGACCGGCTGAAGCAGGTGCTCATCAACCTGATCCACAATGCGATCAAATTTAACGACAAGCCGGGCGGGCGGGTGACGATCTCGGCGACGACCCGCGGCCGGTGGGTCGTCCTTTCCGTACGCGACAGCGGGCCTGGCATTCCACGCGCCGACCAGGGGGCGATCTTCGAGAAGTTCTCCCGCCGCGGCTCGCGCCGCGAGGGGAGCGGGCTCGGTCTCGCGATCTCCAAGCAGATCGTGGACAGCCACGGCGGCCGGATCGAGGTTCGGGCAGCGGCGGGCCGCGGAACGGTCTTCGATGTCCTCTTGCCGATGGCGGCGGAAGCCCCCGGACCGGCGTTGGCGCCCACAGGGGCGGGCATGGAGAGCGTCGGCTCGTAGTCCGGCCGGCAATCCGCCCCTTTGTTTTCGCGTCGGGATTGATTTCGCTCAAGGCCGGACCCGGCTGTAGATGCAGGGTGCGTGCATCGATCGTGAGGCGCGGCCTCACCCGCGGCCGGACGATTCCCCTGAGATTCGCTTGCCGAGACGGAATCGGACCGACTGGAGGAGGGCCGAGGCATGCCAGCGTCAAATCGCGGCGCGGATTCGCAAGACTTCAGGCTTGCCGGGGTGCAGGACTACGAGCCTCTGATCGGGGCGGAGGCTGTCGAGCGCATCGTCAAGAAGGGGAGGAGCCTCGGCGACGTGCACGTCGTCAACGTAAACTCGACCTATTACGGCGGCGGCGTCGCGGAAATTTTGTCTTCTTTGACGCTGTTGATGAATTCCGTTGGCATCAAAACCGGTTGGCGGGTGATTCAGGGCCGACCGGATTTCTTCAGCATTACCAAGAAGATGCACAACGCCTTGCAGGGAGCCGATATCAAGCTCACCGACCTCAAGATGCAGATCTACGAGGAGGTCGGCTACGAGAACTCGGTGCGCAACCATATCGACCATGACATCGTGATCGTGCACGACCCGCAGCCTTTGCCGCTCATCCGCCATTACCGCAAGAAGTCGCCCTGGATCTGGCGCTGCCATATCGATTTGAGCAACCCGAACGCAGAGCTTTGGTCGTATCTCGCGCCGCTTATCGAGCGCTACGACGCGGTCGTCCTGTCGCTGCCGGACTATGCGCAGAAGCTCGACACGCCGCAGCGCTTTATCCCCCCCGCCATCAATCCCTTCTCCACCACGAACAAGGTGCTGTCGGACGCGGAGATCGAGCGCCGCCTGGAACTCTACGATATCCCCACCGACCTTCCCCTCGTCGTGCAGGTGTCGCGCTTCGACACCTGGAAAGACCCGCAAGGCGTCATCGAAGCGTTCAAAATCGCGCGCAAGCAAGTCGACTGCACACTGGTCCTCGTCGGCAACGTTGCCACGGACGACCCCGAAGGTCAGGAAGTGTTCGCCTCCCTTTGCGATATCGAGGACGAACGCATCCGCATTCTCTCGGTGCAGGATTCCGCGCTCGTGAACGCACTTCAGCGGCGCGCAGCCGTCGTTCTTCAAAAGTCGATCCGCGAAGGCTTCGGCCTCACCGTGACGGAAGCGATGTGGAAGGGCACGCCGGTGATCGGCGGACGCTGTGGCGGCATCGCGCTACAGATCGAGGACGGCGAAAACGGTTTCCTGGTGGACACCGTCGAACAGGCTGCGGAGCGCATCGTCACGCTCCTCAGGGACCGCGCGCTCGCCGCGGAGATGGGTCGCAAGGCCAAGGAATCGGTCCGTGGCCGGTTTCTCATGTCGCGGCTTCTGGACGACTGGCTCAATCTTATCGGCTCGCTGGAAGCGAATTTCCGGCTGCGAACGGAGGCATGAAATGAATACGCGTACTCAACCCCCACAGGTTCTCTGGTTCGCGGATGTCGGCCGATCCGACGTTGCGCTGGTCGGCGGAAAGAACGCATCGCTCGGCGAGATGGTGCGCAAGCTCGGCGCCAAGGGCGTGAAGGTGCCGAACGGATTCGCCACGACGGCGGCGGCCTACTGGCGCTACCTTGAGACGAACGGCTTCCGCCAAGCGATCGGCGATGAGCTCGCCAAGCTGGAGTCCGGCAAGGCGACGCTGGCGGAGACCGGTGCTGCGCTGCGCGCAAAGGTACTCGGCGGCGAGTGGCCAAAGGACACGGCGAACGAGATCCGCCAAGCCTACCGCAAGCTCTGCCGCGAGACGGGCCGCCCGAACATGGACGTCGCCGTGCGTTCAAGCGCCACGGCCGAGGATCTGCCTGACGCAAGCTTCGCCGGGCAGCAGGAGACCTATCTCAACATCCGCGGCGAGGAAGCGCTGCTCGACGCCTGCCGTCATTGCTTCGCCTCGCTCTTCACCGACCGCGCGATCAGCTACCGCCATACCAAGGGCTTCGACCACATGAAGGTCGCGCTGTCGATCGGGGTGCAGCGCATGGTCCGTTCCGATATCGGCGGCTCCGGCGTGATGTTCTCCATCGATACGGAGACCGGCTTCGACAAGATCGTCCTGATCAACGCCGCCTGGGGGCTGGGCGAGAACGTCGTGCAAGGCGCCGTCGATCCGGACGAATACGAGGTCTTCAAGCCGCTGCTTTCGAGCAAGAAGCTCTCCCCGATCGTGGAGAAGACGCGCGGCGAGAAGGCGATCAAGATGATCTACGCGGAGGGCGACAAGCCGACGCGCAACGTGCCGACCTCGAAGGCCGAGCGCGCTGCGTTTGTGCTCTCCGACCCGGAGATCCTGGAGCTCTCGCGCTGGGCGGCGACCATCGAGAAGCACTATGGCTGCCCGATGGACATGGAATGGGCCAAGGACGGCGAGACCGGCGAGATGTTCATCGTCCAGGCGCGGCCGGAGACGGTTCAGTCGCGGCGCAGCGGCGCGTTCCGCCGCTATCGTCTCGGCGCGCACGGCAAGAAGCTGATCACCGGACTGAGCGTTGGCGACGCGATTGCAACCGGCCGTGTCTGCCTCATCGAGGCCGCGAGCGAGATTGACCGCTTCGTCGACGGCTCGATCCTGGTCACCAAGATCACCGACCCGGACTGGGTGCCGATCATGAAGCGCGCCGCGGCGATCGTCACCGACCACGGCGGGCGCACCTCGCACGCCGCCATCGTCAGCCGCGAGCTCGGCCTTCCGGCCGTCGTCGGCACGGGCGAGGGCACGCACGTCCTGCACGATGGGCAGGACATCACCGTCTCGTGCGCGGAGGGCGACGAGGGTTTCATCTATGAGGGGATTGGAAAGTTCGACGTCGAGACCGTCGACATGACCAATCTGCCGGAGACGCAGACCAAGGTCATGCTCAACCTCGGCAATCCCGGCGCGGCGTTCCGCTGGTGGCGTGTCCCGGCAGACGGCGTCGGGCTGGCGCGCATGGAGTTCGTCGTCTCCAACCACATCCGCGTCCATCCGATGGCGCTGGTGCGCTACGACGAGCTGAAGGACGAGGCGGCCAAGAAAGAGATCGCTGCGATCACCGCCGGCTACGACAACAAGCCGGAATATTTCGTCGATCATCTGGCGCGCGGCCTCGCCCGCATCGCGGCGACGTTCTATCCGAAGCCGGTGATCGTGCGCATGAGCGATTTCAAGACCAACGAATATGCCGGCCTCGTCGGCGGCGCGGAATTCGAGCCCAAGGAGGAGAACCCGATGATCGGGTTCCGCGGCGCGTCGCGCTACTACTCGCCGCGCTATCGTGAGGGCTTCGCGCTCGAATGCCAGGCCATCAAGCGGCTGCGCGAGGACATGGGCTTCGACAATGTCGTGGTGATGATCCCGTTCTGCCGCTCCATCAAGGAGGCCGACCGCGTGCTTGCGGTGATGGCGGAAAACGGTCTGAAGCGCGGCGTACGCGGCCTGCAAGTCTACGTGATGTGCGAGATTCCCTCGAACGTCATTCTGGCCAGCGAATTTGCCGAGCGTTTCGACGGCTTCTCCATCGGCTCCAACGACCTGACGCAGCTCACTCTCGGCGTCGACCGCGATTCCGGCGAGCTTGCGGGCCTCTTCGACGAGGAGGACGAGGCGGTGGAATGGATGATCGGCAGCGTCATCGGGGCGGCTCACAAGGCCGGCGCCAAGGTCGGCCTCTGCGGCCAGGCGCCGAGCGATCACCCGAAATTCGCCGAGTTCCTGGTCGATTGCGGGATCGATTCGATCTCCGTCAGCCCCGACAGCTTCGCGGCGGTCAAGGCGCATGTCGCGGCGCGCGAGAAAGCGGGGCGCGGCAAGAAGCGGCGGGCGGCCTGAGCGGCGCGAAGCTGTCGGGGGCTGGGCGGGGCTGAGACGGGAAAAGGAGTTAGCGATGATCGAACAGCTCAAGGGCTTCCCCGGCGACGTCCTCGGATTCCAGTGCAAGGGCTTTGTCACGCGCCGCGACTATGAAGATGTCCTGGAGCCGGCGGTGGAGCGCGCGCTCAAGACGCATGACAAGCTTCGTCTCTACTACGAGATCGATCCGGAGTTCACCGGCATCGAGCCGGGCGCCATGTGGGAGGACTTCAAGGTCGGGATGGAGCATTTGCTGCACTGGGAGCGCATCGCCGTCGTCACCGATATCGACTGGATCGGGCATTCGATCCGCGCCTTCGGCTTCATGATGCCCGGCGCGGTGAAAGTGTTCCCGCTCAAGGAGGCCGCGGAGGCGCGCGAATGGCTTGTCTCCAAATCGGATTGAGCGCGCCCCAGGCCAATGCATTTGTTCAACGAGGCGCGGGCTTCGTTTCGTGGCGCCGCGCATGAAGGAGTGGGTATGTACACTTTCGACAGGACGCTCCCGGGCACGGGGATCGACGATGCTATCGCACGCACGAAGAAATCGCTGGCGGATTCCGGCTTCGGGGTGCTCACCGAGATCGACGTCAAGAAGACGCTGAAGTCGAAGCTCGATGTCGACGTCAGCGACTATGTCATTCTCGGCGCCTGCAACCCGAAGATGGCGTACGAGGCGATGAAGCTCGAGCCGCGGGTCGGCGCGATGCTCCCCTGCAACGTGATCGTGCGCCGGGTCGACGATGGTGTGGAGGTTTCCGCCATCGATCCGATCGCCTCGATGGCCGGAATCGACAATCCCGAGCTGAAGACCGTTGCCGAGACCGTCAGAGGCATGCTGCAAACGGTGGTCGCCAATATCTGACAGGCCGGGCATAGACTGGCCCGGCGCACCGCGATTAGGGGTGGCGCGTAGCGATGTCAGGAGGATCAAGATGAGGGCAGGGGATGTCATGACGACCGAGGTCGTCACCGTAAGCCCCGATACCGGCGTGCCGGATCTGGCGCGCCTGATGCTCGACCGGCGGATCAGCGGCGTGCCGGTGGTCGATTCCGCCGGCAAGCTGGTGGGGATCGTCAGCGAAGGCGACCTCATGCGCCGTGCGGAACTCGTCACCGAGCGGCGACCCTGGTGGGCGGGGCTCGCCGGCTCGCCGGAGGAAAAGGCGAGCGCCTACATCAAGGCGCATGGCCTGACGGTCAAGGAGATCATGACGCGCGACGTTGCGACAATCGACGAGCACGAACCGCTCGACCGGATCGCGATGCTCTTCGAGGAGCGCGGGATCAAGCGCGCACCGGTCGTGCGCGACGGAAAGCTCGTGGGAATTGTGAGCCGCGCCAACCTGCTGCAGGGGCTCGCCGCCGCAAAAACCGAGGGCACCGGCCCTGGCGACAGCGCGATCCGAGCCGCGATCCTGGACACGGCGCGGGAGGACGCGGGCGTGCGCGCCTCGCTCATCGACGTGACCGTCGCCGACGGCGTCGTGCATTTATGGGGAAATGTCGGTTCGGCGGCGGAGCGAGAAGCGTGCTGCGTGGTCGCGCAGAACGCCGAGGGCGTGAAGGAAGTGCGCGATCATCTGCGCGTGCTTCCGCACTCGGTCGTATCGCTCGAGCCGGAATAGCGTCTCGCACGGGGCCGAGCCGATGCATGCGATCGCCACGCTGACCTTCAACCCGGCGCTCGACCTGTCGACCGCGACGGAGCGCGTCGAGCACACCCACAAGCTCCGATGCGCTCAGCCGCGCTTCGATCCGGGCGGCGGCGGCATCAACGTGGCGCGCGTCGTGAAGGTGCTCGGCGGCGAAGCCGTCGCCGTCTATCCGACCGGCGGGCCGCATGGCGAGATGCTGCACGCGCTTCTCGCCGCGACCGGGCTCGGCCAGGTGGTGATTCCGATCGCCGGCCTGACACGTGAGAGCATGACGATCAACGAGGCGAGGACCGGAAACCAGTATCGCTTTGTGCTTCCCGGTCCGACCCTGACCGCTGCGGAACAGCAAAAGTGCCTCGACGCCGTCGCCGCGCTTCGCCCGCGCCCCTCCTTTCTCGTGGTGAGCGGCGGGTTTCCGCCAGAGACGCCGGCGGCTGAGCTCTTCGCCGATATCGCGGCGCTTTCGAAGGAGATCGGCGCGCGCCTGATTCTCGATGTCTCTCGCGAGATGCGGCATGCGCCGCTGAGCGGCGTCTATCTGATGAAGCCGAGCGAGCGCGAGTTCTCCGCTATGCTCGGGCGGGAGATCGAGAACCGTGCCGAAATGGCCGCTGCCGCCCGCACGCTGATCGAAGCGGGGCGCGCGGAGGTGATCATCATTTCGCTTGGCGAGGAGGGGGCGCTGCTCGTCGCAGACGGCACGGCGGAGCATATCCCGACCCCGAAGGTACCGATCCGCAGCGCCGTCGGGGCGGGTGACGCCATGGTGGGCGCTATCGTGTTCGCGCTTGAACAGGAGTGGAACGTGCGCGAGGCGGTGCGTTACGGCATCGCGGCTGGGGCCGCCACGATCATGACGCCCGGGACCGAACTCTGTTACCGGCACGACGTGGAGCGCATCTACAAGGAAATGGAGGAGTCGATGAGCGTACCCGGCGCTTGATCCGGAACCGGGAAGGCCCGACCTTGGCGCCTGAGAATCCCAATGGCGGAAAGAAAAGCATGTCGGAGGCGCGCGGCAAGGGCCGCAAGGATCGAAAGACCGCGAAAAGGCCGGCGAGACCGAAGGGCCGGGCCATCCTCACCCTCAATGCCTTCGATCCGCGCCGTTCCGGCGGTCTCGACGGTTCGAACGACAAGCTGCTTAGGCGGCGCATCGCAACCTTCGGACCGATCTCCATGCTCTTTTACGACCGCCCGCTCAATTTCGTGCGCGGCGAGGGGGCGCAGGATGTTCGATGCGGAAGGGAACGCCTATCTCGATGTCTACAATAACGTCCCCTCCGTCGGGCACGCGCATCCGCATGTGGTGCAGGCGATCGCGCGGCAGGCGGCGCTCCTCAACATCCATACCCGCTATCTGCACGACACGGTGCTCTCCTACGCGGAGCGGCTTCTGGCGACGCTGCCCAACACAATCTCCAACATCGCCTTCACCTGCACGGGGAGTGAGTCGAACGACCTCGCGCTTCAGGTGGCGCGCGCCGCGACCGGCCGGTCGGGCTTCGTCGTCACCGAGAACGCCTATCACGGCAACTCCTCCGCTGTGGTGGAGATTTCGCCGTCCTCAACGCCCGGACGCGCGCCGCCGCCACATGTGCGGCTCGTGCCGCCGCCCGACCCGCGTCGATATCCGGGGGGACGTGTCGGCGCGAAATTCGCCGCGGATGTGCGCGCCGCGATCGTAGATCTTGAGGAGAGCGGCGTCGGTTTTGCGGCGCTGATCTTCGACAGCATTTTCTCGTCCGACGGCGTCTATGCCGATCCGCCCGGCCTGCTCGGACCTGCGGTGAAGGCAGCGAAGAAGGCGGGCGGCCTCATCATCGCCGACGAGGTGCAGCCAGGCTTCGCACGCACCGGCCGGCACATGTGGGGCTTTCAGCGACACCGGGTCGCGCCCGACATGGTCACGATGGGAAAGCCGATGGGTAACGGCTATCCGATCGGCGCGGTCGCCGCGAGCCCGGCGCTCTTCAAGGCGTTCACCGACCGCACCGGTTATTTCAACACGTTCGGCGGCAGCCCGGTCGCGGCGGCGGCGGGTATGGCGGTGCTCGACGTGCTGGAAGGCGAGGGCCTGATGGCCAACGCCCGCAAGGTCGGCGTGCATCTCATGAAGAGCCTTGAGGCGCTCGGCAAGCGCCACGAGGCGCTCGGCGCGGTGCGCGGGGCGGGGCTCTATATCGGCGTAGAGTTCGTTGCCGATCGCGATGTATGTACGCCCGACCCGGCGCTCGCGCGCCACGTCATCAACTTCCTGCGCGAGCGGCGCATCCTGATCGGCGCGGCCGGACCGCACGGCAACGTGCTCAAGATCCGCCCGCCGCTCTGCTTCTCCGTGGACAATGCCGACATGCTGGTCGGGCGGGATCGACGAAGCGCTGGCGAAGCGGCCGGCGACGAAAGGGCGCGCACCCACTCCGCGTCGTCATGCCCGGACTTGATCCGGGCATCCATTCCGTAACCGCCACGCAGCCTCGGCCGTCACGGAATGGATTGCCGGGTCAAGCCCGGCAATGACGACAAGGTTGGTGGTTGGGAGAGGTGCTCAGGCGATGCACTCGCCTCCGTCGATCACCAGCGCGTGCCCGGTCATGAAGGCGGAGCGGTCGGAGGCGAGGAAGAGGATCGCCTCGGCGATCTCGTCGACCGTCGCGAAGCGTTGCAGCGGGATCTTCTCCGCCACATAGGCGAGGAGCTTGTCGCGCCCGCCCATCTGCTTCGTGAACGGGTCATTGAACGGCGTATCCACCCAGCCCGGGCAGAGCGCGTTCACGCGCACATTGTGCTTTCCGTAGTCGACGGCGATCTGCTTCACCATTGCGATCGCCGCGTGCTTGGAGGTCGCGTAGGCGATCATCTCGGCGTCATAGAGCACGCCGGAGTTCGACGAGGTCACGATGATGGAACCCGCGCGCCGCGCCCGCATGTGCGGCATGACGAGTCGGGCAAGCGTAAAGTGCGCCCGCACGTTGATCCCCCACGAGGCATCCATGCCGGCGGGAATGACGCCCTCCAGAGAGCCTTCGACCTGGATGCCGGCATGGCTGTGCAGGATGTCGATACGGCCGAAGGCCTCTATCGTGCGGTCCACGAGGTTCTCAAGCGCCGCCGGATCGCCCACGTCAGTCGCGATTGCGAGCGCTTCACCGCCTTGCTCCGCGATGCGACGCGCGGTCTCCTCGCCGGCAGCCGCGTTGCGGTCCGCGACGACGAGACGCGCGCCTTCGCGCGCCATGATCTCAGCGCCGGCGCGGCCGATGCCGGAACCGGCGCCCGTCACGATCGCAACGCGTTCCTTCAGGATCATCTCGCCCCCTTGCCCAGCCGCGAGGATGTGACAAGTTCGCAGCCGCGAAATCAAGCTTCACACGAACGGTCAATCGAAGGGGCGCATGCAGTTCGACGATCTTCCCCATGAGCGGCAGCTTGAATGTCTCGGCGAGCTCGCCGCGTCGGCGCTTGAGCGCTACGGCATCGAGGCCGCCGAGCCGCCGCGGCTCGTCAACCTGTCGGAGAACGCGACCTATCATGTCGCCGCAACCGACGGCGGCGAATATGCGCTGCGTGTCCACCGCGAGGGCTATCACTCGAAGAACGCCATCGCCTCGGAGCTGGCCTGGCTGATGGCGCTCCGAACGGACGGCGTCGTGATCACGCCGATCCCGCGGCCCGGCCTCGACGGCGAGCTAATCCAGGCGGTCGGACACGCCGCGATGGCGCGGCCGCGCAACGTCGTGCTGTTCGAATGGGAAGCCGGAAGGGAGCCGTCGGAGACCGATCACCTGACCGAGAAATTCACTGTGCTCGGCGAGGTGACGGCGCGCATGCACAAGCATTCGGAGGGCTGGGCGCGACCGGTGAATTTCGAGCGCCTGACCTGGGATTTCGACACGAGCCTTGGCGAGCGGCCGCATTGGGGGCGCTGGGCCGACGGCATGGGGATCGAGCCCGCCACCGCGACGCTCTTCGGCCGGGCCGTCGCTCTGATCGGCGGCGGCTCGAAAAATTCGGCAAAGCGCCGGAGCGCTTCGGCCTCATCCATTGCGATATGCGGCTCGCCAATCTCCTGATCGACGGCGAAACAGTGAAGGTGATCGACTTCGACGATTGCGGCTTCTCCTGGCACCTTTACGACGCGGCGACGGCGGTCTCCTTCTTCGAGCACGAGCCGCACGTGCCTGATCTGCTTGCGGCCTGGGTGGAAGGCTATCGCAAGGCGCTGCCGCTTTCCGCTGAGGACGAGGCGGAGATCACGACCTTCGTCATGCTCAGGCGCATGCTTCTCGTCGCCTGGATCGGCTCGCATTCGGAGACCGACCTCGCGAAGTCGATGGGCGTCGCCTACACGGAAGGGACCGTTCCGCTGTGTGAGGATTACCTGACGAAATTCGGGTGAAGGATCGCAACTTTGCTTTCAGAACTGTCGTCATGCCCGGACTTGATCCGGGCATCCATTCCGTCACGCCGAGGCAACTCGCGACCACTACGGAATGGATTGCCGGGTCAAGCCCGGCAATGACGACAAATGTTGGGGAGAGCCCTAAGCCTCCAGCGCCTCCAGCGATTCCGGCAGAATCTGCCCGCCGTCCACCACGATGGTCTGGCCGGTGATGTAGCCCGCCTCCTTCGAGGCAAGGAACAGCGCGGCGTATCCGATGTCGGCCACCGAGCCGAGCCGTTTCAAGGGGATCGAGGCCGCCATGGTCTTCAGGTAATCGGCACCGAGACCTTCCAGCCCCTCCGTCACGATGTTGCCCGGCATGACCGCGTTGACGGTGATCCCGTATTTGGCGAGCTCGATCGACGCCGTCCTCAAGAATCCGAGTTGGCCTGATTTCGAAGCGCCGTAATGCGTCCAGCCGGGGAATCCGGTGATCGGCCCGGTGATCGAGGAGGTGATGACGATCCGTCCCGCGTCGCTCTTCTTCAGATAGGGAACGCAGGCCTTCACCGACAGAAATGTGCCTTTGAGATTGGTGCCGAGCACCTCGTCCCACTGCTCCGGCGACATCTCCTCGATCTTCGCCTGTGGGAAGATGCCGGCATTGGCGCAGAGGATGTCGATGCCGCCGTTCCGCTCGGCCGCCGTCGCCGCCATCTTCTCCAGCGAGGCGAGGTCGGTCACGTCGGCGGCGAAGGCGGATGCGCCGCCGCCGATTTCCTCGGCGGTCGCCTCCGCCTGATCGGCGTGGCGCGCCACCACCATCACCTTGGCGCCGTTTGCGGCGAAGACGCGGGCGATCCCCTTGCCGATCCCCTTGCTCGCGCCGGTGACGACGACGGATTTCCCCTTGACCGATGTCAGCATATTCGCCTCCCTTCGAACTCTTTCGCGCCGCTCAGGCCTCGGCTTCGACATCCGTGTCGCGGGCGACGCGCGAGCGCGTGCGCACGATCAGCGTCACCAGCGCATAGCCGCCGAGGAGCACGACGACCGCGCCGATCGTCGCCACCGTGCCGAGCACCGGCACCCCCGGCGTATAGCCGGCCACCATCTTGGCGTAGAGGAACTCCGGAATCGTGGTGTCGGCGCCGGTCGTATAGAGCGAGAGCGGGAAGTTCCCCCAGGAGAGCAGGAACGCGAAGAGCGAGCCGGAGAAGATGCCGGGAAAGAGCACCGGCAGAGTGATCTCCTTCAGGACCTGCCAGCGGCTGGCGCCAAGATCGAAGGCCGCTTCCTCAAGCGCCGGATCGAAGCTGTAGACCTGGATGGAGATGACCAGCGTCACCACCGGCACGACCCAGATCAGGTGTGCGAAGACGGCGGTGTGCCAGGAGAGGGTCAGCCCCAGCGCGTTGAACCACAGGAGCAGCGCCAGCCCCAACACCGATTGCGGGAAGAAGATCGGGAGCAGCACCATCTTCTGATAGATCGAGCGGCCCTTCCAGTCGTAGCGCGCGAAGGCGAGCGCGCCGAAGAAGCCGATGACGACGGAGATGATCGTCACGATCAGCGCGATGGTGATCGAGGTGTCGAGAAGCTGCCAGGTCTGAATGGCGTCGAACGTCTTCTTCCACCATTCGAGCCCCCATTTCTTGATCGGAAAGAGGAAATAGCGGCTGTCGGTGAGCGACGCGAGGGTGATCGCGACGCTCGGCAGGTAGAGGAAGATCCCGACAGCGAGCGTCCACACCGCGATCAGAGCGTGACGGGCTCGGCTGTTCATGCGTCCCTCCGCCGCCCGAGAACGGTGTCGAGGTCGAAGCGCCTCAGCACCAGAAGCACGAGCACGCCGACGACAAGCATGAGCAGCACGGAGAGTGCCGCACCGAGCGGCCAGTTCTGCGCATAGGTGAAGGCGATCTCGATGTCGTGCGTGATCGGGATGATCTTCTGCCCGCCGAGCACCTTGGCCTCGGCGATGGCGCCGACTGCGAGCACGAAGGTCAGCAGGAACCCGATGACGATACCCGGCATCGAAAGCGGCAGGTCCACCTCGCGGAAGACCTGCCAGCGGGTGGCGCCGAGGTCGGAAGCGGCCTCGCGCACCTCGTTCGGCACCATGGCGACGCCGAGCGACATCGGGAAGAGCATGTACGGCAGGTAGACGTAGACCATGCCGAGCACGATCGCCGTGCGCGTGAAGAGGATGCTCTCAGGTTCGTAGCCGAAATAGGTCTTGAGCGTGCCGAGGAGAACGCCGTTCTTGATCAGGAAGAGCACCCAGCCATAGAGGCGAACATTCTCCGATACGAAGAGCGGGATGACGAAGATCAGCGTGATCGCCATCGACCAGCGGCCGAAGACGCGGTTGAGCCCGTAGGCGACGGGATAACAGATGAGCGCAAGGATCACGACGGTCAGCGAGGCGAGGCCGAGCGACCACAGGAACGAGATGTAGTTCGTGCTGTCGAAGATCGTCCGGTAGTTCTGCAGCGTTGGCGCCTGCCAGATCGAGAACGTGCGCTCCGGCATGAAGCTGAAGGCGACGACCGCGATGAGCGGCGCGACGAAGCCGATCAGGAACAGCGCGATGAACGGAAGCGCCGCCCGGCCGCCGGGCCCGAAGCGCGCTGCGCCGGCCGCCATCAGTCACTCACCAGGATTGAATCGCCGGAATCCCAGCCGATGCGGACGATGTCGTCGAGCTGGCCGGCGTAGGCCTGCTGGCGGAGCTTCTCCACGATGAAGACCTGCTCGCCGACGCGCACCTGGTACTGGATGCGCGAGCCGAGCGCGTATTCGTTGTAGAGGCGGCCTTCGAGACTGTTCTCCGCCTCCGACGGGGAATCGATGAAGCGCACCGATTCCGGACGGATGACCAGATGTCCGGTCGCCAAGCCGTTTGCCGCGTGCGGTCCGCGGAACGTGGCGTCGAAATCCGTCGCCGTCAGCACGCCGTCGGCGCCGACCTTCACGCGCAAGATGTTCACGTCGCCCATGAACTCCGACACGAACTTCGTCTCCGGCGCGGTGTAGATCTGGTTCGGCGTACCGACCTGCACCAGCTTGCCGGCGCGCATGACGCCGATCCGGTCGCTCATCACCATCGCTTCTTCGAGACTGTGGGTGATGTAGATGAAGGTCTTGTGCGTCTCGCGATGGATGTCTTTGAGCTCCTTCTCAAGCGTCTTGCGGAGCTTGTAGTCGATCGCGGAAAGCGGTTCGTCGAAGAAGAGAATCTCCGGGTCGTAGGCAAGCGCACGGGCGAGCGCCACGCGCTGCCGTTCGCCGCCGGAGCATTGCATCACGTTCTTGCCGACATAGTTTTCCGGCAGCCGCAACAGCCGCATCAGCTCCAGCGCCCGCGCTTGGCGCTCCGCCGCCGGCACGCCCCGTATCTTCAGGGGGAAGCCGATATTCTCCCCGACCGAGCGGTGGGGAAAAAGCGCCAGCGACTGGAAGACGAGGCAGGTCGGCCGCTTGTTCGCCGGCATGTCGTTGACGGTCTTGCCGCGGATGCGGATTTCGCCGGAGCTCGGAACCTCAAGCCCGGCGAGCATCCTGAGCAGCGTCGTCTTGCCCGAGCCGGAAGGCCCGACGATGGTGACGAACTCGCCCTCCGCCACGTCGAGGTCGATGCCGTCGACGGCGGCGAAGTTGCCGAATTTTTTGGTCAGCCCTCTGAGCGTGAGGATGTCCGGGCGCTCCGTCATCGATCTGGAACCGTATCCTCGCGAATACCCGCAGCCTGTATCATTGTCGTCATCCCATGGCTTGACCATGGGACCCATTCCGTAACGGCCGTCTATCTCCAACCGCTACGGAATGCATTGCCGGGTCAAGCCCGGCAATGACGACCAGAGGGAAAAAGACCTACCCGCCCTGCGATCAACCGCCCGACGCCTCGCGCTTGGCGGCGGTCATGATGTCGAGCAGCTTGTCGTAGTCCGGCACGATGTCGTACTCGACCGAGCCCGCCATCTCCTCTTCGAGGCTGTCCCACTGGATGGCTTCAAGCTCGTCCGCCGTGAACAGGTTGAAGCAATCCGGGTTGGCCATCTGGGTGACCGGGTTGAACGTGCCTTCGGCGAAGGCGACCGTGTGCGCCACCGTCGGGTCCTGCACATAGGCGAGGAACTCCGTCGCGAGCGGCGAAAGCTCCGGATTGTTGACGGTGGAGGTGACCTCGATCCACGAGACGCCGCCCTTGCCGCCTTCCATCGGTCCCTTCTTCGGCGTGATGCCGCGGATGTTGAGGAAGCCGTCGGCGCGCGCCGGGGAGGCGGAGTAGGTGCCGCCGGTCAGGTGGAAGTCGATCTCGCCCGCCACGAAGGCCTGGTTCATGGTGGCGATGTCGCCGACCAGCTTGGCGCCCTTGAACACGCTCTTCGCCGTTTCGCTGAACTTCGCCACCTCGTCGTCGCTGTGCTCGCGGAACGGATCGAAGCCGGAGATCAGGCAGAGGTCGAAGACGTTCCAGTCGTCGGATTCCAGGATGCCGTATTTTCCGGCATTGGCCGGATCGTTCCACAGATCCCAGCCCTGGTCCTCGGCGGTCTCCCGGCTGACCTTGTCGGTGTTGACGACGAAAGAGTAAGGCCCGTAGCGCTGGCACATGCCGAGCAGCTCCTTGCCGTCGTCGCTGATCGCCCATTTGTAGGGCGGCTTGAAGGCCGGCATCATCTTCTCGAAATAGGGCTCGAAGCGCTCGCGATCGAGCGGCTTGATCAGCCCTTCCGGATACATGATCTTGCGCGCCCAGGGATTGTTGACGTTGATCAGATCCCAGACGTTGGTTTCGCCGGCGCGCAGCCGGTTGATCATGGTCGGGTCGTTGGTGAGCGATTCCGCTTTGACGGTCGCGCCGTTCGCTTCGCGGAAGGGGTCTAGCACCTGCGCGGAGTTGTAGCCCTCCCAGCACAGGATGTTCAGTTCCTTCTCGCGCGCCGCCATGGCGCTCCCGGCCGTACCCAACGAGCCTGCCGCGAAGGCGGCGGCCATCGCCGTCGACTGCTGCATGAAATTGCGCCGCGTGATGCCCTGTCTTGCCATGTTCGCTGTCTCCCGAAAGGACCGTGGCGCGAACCCTGGAGGCGCGACCCGGCCATCGTAAGCATGATGCACCGATCCCGACGCCGCGCAATGGCCGGCGAAGGCGGGTGCAGCGTCCCCTTCGCGTCCGCGCGGCGTCGCGAAGGGCGCGCGCGAATGCGACATCGGGAGCGAAGCAAGGCACATGCCAGAAGCTGCGTCCGCGACCCGCTGCGGCACGCCTCAGTTGAGCTTCATGATGTCCTTGAGCTCGGCCGACGACATCACCTGGCAATAGATCATGTTGATGATCTCGAGCTCCTTGTGATGCAGTTCGTCGGAGCCGGCGGCGCAGCAATCCTCCACCACCACGACGTTGTAGCTCTCGTCGGCGAGGCTCCTGACGGTGGAGGAGACGCACTGGTCGGTGAACACGCCGCAGCACACGACATTGCGGATTCCGAGATTGTGAAGAAGCAAGCGCAAGTTGCTGCCGGCGACGGCGCTGTCGGTCATCTTCTCAACGACGATTTCTTCGGCGACCGGCGCGAGATCGTCGACGATCTGCGAATCCCAGTCTGCACGCGGCAGGAGCAGGTCGTTCCAGCCGGGCTTGCGATGGCTGAGCGAGCGCTCGCGCCCGTGACGGGTCTGGCTGGCGATGCGCGCGAAGAGGCAGTCGATGCCGTTCTTGCGGAAGCGCGCGAGGAGGTCGCGCGTGTTGGGGATGACGAGCTTCTCCAGCCGCTCGTGGAAGGGCGTCCACAGATCGTAGTGCGCCTGCTCCTTGGGCGAGAGGCTGCCGCGTTCCGGCCGCTTCAGGTAGGTGTTCTGTACATCGATGACGAGAAGTGCCGTCTCCTCGCGCTTCAGCTCCATGTCCGGCGGCTCCGGCGCGTCGAGGTAGTAGATGGAGCGGTAGTCCGTCTTCCAGTTCATCGGCGCCTCTTGGTACCGATAGGTGAAAAGCCCGCGGCGCTCGTAGACTTCGGCGGCCTCCTCCACGAAGCGCGCCATGCGCTCAGCCTTGTATTCGGTCCGCAATTTCTGTGCCGCTTCGAGGAGCGGCGTCTTGTCCTTGGCGCGACCGGGGCGGAGCAGCTCGTAGACCGACATGATGACGTCCTGCGGAACGTCGACGAGCTCGGCGGCGCGCTCGAAATTCGCCGCGAGCATCGGCCGGCCGGCGGCGCGGGCGATCTCCGCCTGCATCTTCAGCGCGGCAGGCGTGATGCGCAGATCCTCAAGCGCGACCTCGCCCGCGACGACGCTCTCCAGCGTGATCGCGTCGAGGTGCTTGCCGCGGCGGCCCGCGATCAGCTCGGGGCGCTTCTCGGCAAGCGGATAATCCGCGACGCCTAGCTTGCGCTCGCCCATTCCGGTGTCCTCGCGTAGCTGACCTCGATCTCCTCCGGCGACGCGCCGTCGGTGACGAGCGACGTCTCGATCGCATAGAGCAGCGCGACGCGCGCGTGGTAGCGCGCGCCCATAGCCATGCCGCCGGTCGGCACCACCACCGGCTCCGGCATCTCGCCGCGGGCATAGAACGCGGCGTTGCGGCCGAGTCCGCGATAATGCTCGATCGTCGTGATCGGCGCGTTGGAGAAGAGCTCCAGATTGTTATGCGGCAGGCGATCGCGCTGGTGGATAACGGCCGTGCCCTTGGCCTGGATGCCGATGCCGACGCCTGAGCCGGCGAGCCGCGCGGCGCTCAGCCCCAGGAACGAGGTGTCGGCCGTATGCCGCATGCGCACGAGGCGCGCGTCGCAGCCGCCCGCCTCGATCCCCTCGACGAGGCCTTGCAGAAGCTCCGCGAGCGGAATGCCGCCGAGCGTGCGGAAGAGCGTGGTGCCGAAGGCGGGCGAGACGCCGATCACCACTTCGTTCGGCGCGGTCCCGACCTCAGCCGGTCCCATCTCCTTGAACGAGATGTCGGACGCTGCGTGGCGCGCGAATTCCTCCTCCTGGGAAAGCACGGTCTCGCGGTCGAGCACGTCGCGGATCGCGTGGATTTCCTTGCGCCGCGCTTCCGTGAGCCGGTAGCCGGTTCCCGGCCCGAGATAGTCGTTCGGATCGTTGACGGCGCTCACCACGTGCCCGTCGCGGATCACCGCGGAGGTCTGCAGATAGTCGCCCGATATGCGGAGCTTCACGAGCCATAGGAGGTTCTCCGCCTCCTCGCGGAAGCCGCGTTTCGCCAGCGCCTTGATGACGTCGACGACGTCGATGCCGCGCGCCTTGATCGCCTCGGAGATCAGCGCGACATCGCGCGGGAAATAGCTCTCCGTCTCGTCGGAGCCCGATGCGGTCAGGACGCTCGCCTGCATCGCTGCCGTCGGAGCGCCGAGATCGAGCTCCTCGAAAACGGCGGAAAGCGCGTCGAGCGCGCGGCGGCGAAGATCGAGCGCCTGGTCCTCGAGGATCGGCGTCAGCCCGCCGTCGGCCTCGAAGTCGCGCTGCAGGACGAGATAGTCCTCCAGCTCCTCGCCGTTCAGAAGCGAGGGATTGAAGGAATTGTCGTATTTCAGGATCGAACCGAAGCCGGAGCAGATCAGGTCGGAGCCGGCGATCAGATAGGGCAGGATCTTGGCGCCGACGCGGATCTCCGATTCGGTGGAGCGCGCGTCGTTGCCGCTGGCGCATTCCAGATCGAGCCAGACGGCGAGCAGGTTCTCCGCCATCAGCTCGCGCACGCCGCCGGGGATCGTCGCGGTCAACGGCGCGCCGTCGATGCCGCCGTTCTGCGTGCCCTGCACCCCCATGCCGCGCTGCAGGCAGAGGCAGCGCGCTTCCAGATAAAGCAGCGACTTCGATTCGTGGAAGCCCATCAGGAGCTCGGAGCCGGCGCCGGAGGTGCAGCGCATCTTGATGCCGCGCGAGGCATAGGCAGCGGCGAGGAACGCCTTCGACCAGGGCGTGTCGTCGCCGTCGATGAAGGTGCGCTCCGTGCCGTAGACGGAGACGGTCTCGGCATAGGACGAGAAGCCGGCCATGCCGATTTGGAGCTCTTCGGCTTCTTCACTGGAGCACTGAAAAAGCGTTCCGGCGCGCCCGACCGCGGCGCCGACGCAGCAGGCGAGCGCGTTCGACCACGAATTGCGCGAGACGCGCATCGTCGTCTCGATCTCGTCGAAGCCGAGCGCCACCGCGATTGCCGCGTCGGCGGCAAGCTGCAGCGGGTCGTCCTTCGCGTTCGTGACATGCGCCTGGTTGCCCGGCGTCTTGCGCGCGCGCATCTTGGAATAGGCGAAGGCGATCTCAATGGCGGAGAGCTCGGCGACCACCTCCGCGAGCTTCGCCGGCGTCAGCCCGTGTGCAAGGCGCACGAGCTCGGTGCGCGGCACGTTCATGTCGACGAGCATGCGCGCGATCTCAGGGGAGGGGATCGCCATCGCCTCCGGCGCCACCTCCGGGTCGATGTGGTAGCGCGCGATGAAGAGATCGATCATGTCGAAATCGGCGGCGGCGACCCCGTCCAAAGAAACGACGGAGCCGTTCTCGATGACGATGCCGGGCTTCGGATCGTGCGGGCTGTTGAACGCCGCGAAGCCGCTTTCCGCGTCCTCCACCGCGAACTTGTCGAGCCGGAGCGGCCGCTCGTCCCAGTCCGCGAAGCGACGCCAGCGATTGGCAGCCATGAAAAACGTTCCCCAAGCGACGAGAAGCAGGCGGCGGGCGCAGACGCGTGTGAGCCGCCCGTCCGCGTGCCAAGTTGGGCAGCAATCCCGTGACGGGTCAAGCCGGGCGGCGACGCGCCGACGCCCCCCAACTGGTCGTCATGCCCGGACTTGATCCGGGCATCCATTCCGCCCCTTCGAGGCTTTTTCACCCCTCACGGTGAGGTGCGAGCGAAGCGAGCCTCGAACCACGGGGTGAAAGAGCACCTCAGGATGAGGGCGGAATGGACGCATCGCCACTGGCGTCTCGGAATGGATTGCCGGGTCAAGCCCGGCAATGACGATAGTTTTGAGGTCGGGTTTCGCCTCCGAGATTTTTAGCCCTGCGCGCACTTTCGCGGACCTGCCCGTAGCGCCGCTTTCGATCAGCGCGTCGATCAGGAAGTGAACCTTGAGCGCCTCCTCGCCGGTGATGCGCGGCGCGACGCCGCTATCGAGCGCGTCCAGGAAGTCCGAAATCACCGCGCGATGGTCGTCGATCGGGAAGGCCATCGGATCGGCGCCGCCGCCGCCCGCCGCCGGATTGGGTACGAGCGTTTCGGTCCGTCCGTCCGCCAGGCTGACATCGAGCGCGGTTCCCGAGATCGTGGCGGTGCCCTTGTCGCCGATGATGGCGATTTTTTCCGGATAGCCCGGATAGGCCGCGGTCGTCGCCTCGATCGTGCCGAAGGCGCCGTTTCGGTAGCGCACGGCTGCTGCTACGTGGTCTTCCGTCTCCATACGATGAACGGGCGTCGTCGTCACGTAGGACATCACCTCCGCGGCGGGGCCAACGAGCGAGAGAAGCAGATCGAGCGTGTGGATCGCCTGCGTCAGGAGGACGCCGCCGCCGTCGCGCGCCTTGGTGCCGCGGCCGGGCTCGTCGTAGTAGCTCTGCGGCCGCCACCACCGGATATCCGCTGAGGCGCCGAGGATGTTGCCGAGCGCGCCTTCATCGAGAAGCGCGCGCAGCCGCACGCCCGGCGGACGGAAGCGATGCTGCAGCACGATCCCGAGCGTCACGCCCGCCGCGCGGCAGGTCTCGACGAGCTGCAGGCTTCTCGCCGTCGACACTTCCAGCGGCTTTTCCAGGAGCACGTGCTTGCCCGCTTGCGCCGCGCGGCGGACGATATCGAGATGCGTGTTGGGTGGCGTTAGGACGAGGACGGCGTCGACGCTCTTATCGGAGAGTACCGCATCTAGGCTGTCGCTGAGCGGAAACGGGAAGCGCTTGGCGAAACTCTCGCGCCGCGCTTCCGTGGGGCTGAAGGCGTGCAGGACCTCGGCGCGGTCGGCGAGCTCCAGTAAGCTCTCCGCGTGCGGCGCCACCGCCATGCCGAGACCGATGATGCCAAGACGATGCCGCTTCACGGAGGGTCCTTCCTAGAAATTGGTCAAGAGATGGAGATGCGGTTCGCACGACTTCGACGCGGCGCGGTCAAACGAAGTCCTCGCGCATGGGCACGAACGTGTCGACGATGACGCCGGGCTCCACCGCAACCGCGCCGTGGACGAGGTTCGGCGCGACCAGATAGGAATCGCCGGCGGCGAGGCGCTTGGTCTTGCCGTCGATGGTGACGTCGAAGACGCCGCTCTCGATCACGCTGCATTGCGCGTGCGGGTGGCTGTGCGCGGCGCCGACCGCGCCCGCCTCAAATATGAAACGCACCAGCATGATGCCGTCGTCGAAACAGAGCACCTTGCGGCGGATGCCGGGCGCGGCGTCCACCCACGCGACCTCCGAATCCGCGGCGAAGGGTGCTCCCTTTCGCCCTGTCGGCGCGTCTCCCATCTGTCTCTCCCGTTATCGCCGCCCGGCGGTGGCGGTCTCAGTCTGCGCCATCCGTCGGGTCATTTGAACAGGTGCGGAAGCCATAGAGAGAGCGCCGGGATGTAGGTGACGAGCACCAGCACGAAGAGGAGCGGGATATAGAAGACGATGATGCTCCTCGACATCTCCTCCATCGTCACCTTGCCGACCGCGCATCCGACAGCGAGCGTGGACCCGACCGGCGGCGTGAGCAGCCCGATGCCGAGATTGAAGATCATGATGATACCAAAATGCACCGGATCGACGCCGAACTTCATGGCGATCGGCAGGAAGATCGGCGTCGCGATGAGGAGCATCGGCGCGAGATCCATGAAGGTGCCGAAGAGCAGCAGCAAGAGGTTGATGAAGAGCAGCAGCTCGTATTTGTTGTGCGCCACGCTCAGGAAGAAATCGGCGGCAAGCCGCGGCACCTGCAGGATCGCCATCATGTAGCCGAAGGCGGACGAGAAGCCGATCAGGATCATCACGATGCCGACCGTCCTTACCACCCGTCCGACAAGGAGATGCAGCTCGCTCCATTTGTAGTCGCGATAGACGAACATCGTGATGATGAAGGCGTAGATGCAGCCGACCGCCGCCGCCTCCGTCGGCGTGAAGATACCGCCGACGATCCCGCCGAGGATGATGAAGACCGTGAGCAGTCCCCAGAATGCGTCGAGGCCGGTCTTTACCGCCTGGCGCGCAGGTACCCTCTCGCCCCTCGGAAAGTTGTTGCGGCGCGCGATGATGAGACAAAGACCCATCAGCGCCAGTCCGATCATGAATCCGGGAATGGCGCCGGCGAGGAAGAGGTCGCCGATCGGGATGAAGCCGCCGGCGGCGAGCGAATAGATGACCGCGTTATGCGACGGCGGAATCAGGAGCGGTTGCAGGGAGCCGGCGCAGGTCACGTTGACGGCGAAGAGGCGCGGATAGCCGTTCTTCACCATTTGCGGGATCATCACCGAACCGATTGAGGCGGTGTCGGCCACCGAGGAGCCGGAGATCGCGCCGAAGAAGGCGGAGGCAAGGATGTTGACCAGCGCCAGTCCGCCGCGGATGAAGCCGACGAAGACCTTCGCAAGATTGACGAGGCGCTCCGCCATGCCCCCTTCGCCCATGATCGCGCCGGCGAGGATGAAGAAGGGGATGGCGAGGAGCGCGAAATTGTCGGTGCCGTCGGAGATTTTCAGCATCACCGCTTCAAGCGGGATGCCGCTCCACCAGGCGGCGGCGATGGCGGAAAGGCCGAGCGAGTAGGCGACCGGCAGCCCGAGGAAGGCGAAGACCGCGAAGCTGCCGATCAGGATGATGAGCGCCATTGCGGGTCCCCTCAGTCGCTCGATCTGAGCTCGACCGGGCTGCCGGCGGCGATGGTGCGTGGGCCGCGCAGCAGGCGTTCGATCATGAAAAGCACGATAATGCCGCCGCCGATCGGGATCGGCAGGTAAGAGACGCCGACAGAGACGATGGGAAACTCGGCGATCACCTGATGCCAGGTCGTCTCCACCAGCCGCACGCCGTAGACGAGCAGGAAGAGATTGGTGAAGCCCATCAGAAGCTCGGCGATCCATGAGGTCACCGTCGCCGCCTTGTCGGGCAGCATGCGCGGCAGAATGTTCACCGAGATGTGCAGGTTCTCGCGATAGCACACCGCCGCCGCGATGAAGGCGAACCAGATCATCAAGAGCACGGCCAGCGGCTCCGGCCATGACGAGGCCGACAGGAGCACGTAGCGCGTGAAGACTCCCCACGGAATGATCAGCGTGATCACCACGACGCAGGTCGCGGCGATCAGCATGCAGATGCGATGGACAACGTCCATCAGACGGAAATAGCCCGCCTTCATTTCCGCCTCCGGAAGGAGAAAGAGAAGGCCGGCGCCACCCTTTTCGCGGGAGCCGCCGGCCCTGTCGTCAGGCTTACGCGACTATTCGACGGCCTGGATCTGCTCGAGAATCCCAGCGTATTTGTCGCCGTACTTGTCCCAGACGGGCTTCATCGCGTCCTGGAAGCGTTTCTTCTCCTCCGGCGAGATCGTCGTGATCGTGACGCCGTGCGCCTTCATGTCGTCGATCAATTCCTGCTCCTTGGCCATCCACAGCGCGCGCTCGTCGAGCTGCGCCTCCTTGGCGGTCTTCATGACGAGCGCCTGATCGTCGGGGGAGAGCGTGTCCCAGATCTTCTTGGAGAAGACCAGGATCTCCGGGATCATCAGGTGCTCGGTCGTGGAGTAGTAGGGCGCGTAATTGTAGTGCTGACCGGTGTCGTAGCTCGGATAATTGTTCTCCGCGCCGTCGACGACGCCGGTCTGCAGCGCATTGATGAGCTGGTCGTAGCCCATGGCGACGCCGTTCGCGCCCATGGCGTTCGCCATGTCGACGAACATCTGGTTGCCCATGGTGCGGATCTTGAGGCCCTTCAGGTCCTCCATCTTCTCGACCGGATGCTTCGAGTTGTACATCGAGCGCGTGCCGGCATCCATCCACGCCAGGCCGACCAGGCCGGCGTTCGGATCGTCGGTGATCTTGGCGAGAAGCATGTCGCCGATGTCGCCGTCGATGACGTGGTGCATCTGGTCGACGCTGCGGAAGACGAAGGGCAGGTTGAAGACGTTCAGATCGTCAACGATCGGCCCCATCACGCCGACGGAGACGCGGGTCATGGCGAGCGCGCCGACCTGCACCTGCTCCAGCGTCTCTTTCTCGCCGCCCAGTTGCATGGAGGGGTACATCTGGACGGAGAGACGGCCGTCGGTCGCCGCCTCCAGCTTCTTGCCCATGTTCTCCACCGCCTGGACGGTGGGATAGCCGAGCGGATGCACGTCCGCCGACTTGAGCACCATGTCTTCCGCCCACGCGCCTGGCGCCGACAGCAGCGTCAGCGCCGCCGCGGCGCCCATGAAGGTCCGCTTGTCAATGATCATCGATATTCCTCCCACTTTGCTTTCTCGGTTTTGAACCGATTGCCTGCCGTTGCCCGGCTTAGATGTATGGTAGTATACGAACTCGCGCTGGGACAAGGGGAAAGGCCGCATGGAAGCGTTGGAAGCCGGCACCCGGGCGTCGGCGGCGCAGCGGATTGAGAGGGAGCTCAGGCGCGCGATCGTGGCGCTGGAGCTTCGCCCCGGCGAGCGCCTTTCGGAGCAGGACATTGCCGAGCGGCACGGCGTTTCCCGCCAGCCAGTGCGCGAAGCGCTGATCGCCCTGGCCAAGACACGGCTGGTGGAGGTGGTGCCGCAGCGCGGCACGCATGTCGTGAAGATCTCGGTCGGCAAGATGATGGAGGCGCGCTTCATCCGCGAGGCGATCGAGACGGCGGTTGTGCGGCGCGCCGGCGAGGCGTTCGACGCGCAGAGCCGCGTCGGCATCGACGATCTGCTCGACCTGCAGGAAAACGCCGCGCGCCGCGACGATCACGCCGCGTTCCAACGCCACGACGAGCGCTTTCATATCGCGCTCACGGTCGGCGCCGGCTGTCCGCTGGCGTGGGAAGCCGTGCGCGACATCAAGGCTTACATGGACCGCATCTGCCAGCTCACGCTTTCATCGCCGGAGGAAATGCTGGCGCTGGTCGATCAGCATCGCGCGATCATGGCGGCGATCGATGCGCGTGACGGGGAAGGCGCCGCCGACGCGATGCGTGTGCATCTGACGGAGATCCTGCGCGCCTTGCCGCGGCTTGAAGCGGAGCATGCGGAGCTGTTCGAATAGCGCAACGCCGCTATTCCTGCTCGGCGGACGCCAAACGCCACGCGGCTGCGCGTGCTGACGGCCGCCGACCGCAATATCGGTGACAAGATGGATGCGCTCAGGCAGGCGGCGCAGCAGCTTTGCCAGGAGACGATCACGGCGGAGCTTCTCGACATCGTCATCGGCGCCGAAGCGGTCGGGCACGACCGCCACAATCGCGGGCGGAGGGGCGCGCGGCGCGAGCCGGGGCTCGACCAGACGTAGCAAACGCGGCTGCGACGGCGCTTGACGCGGAGCGGCCATTCCGCCGGAGCCCTTGAACCCGCCGGCCCGGGCGCTAGCATCGCCGGGGGCGCAGCCTGAGAATGCGGCGCCGGAGAGGGATCATCGGCGGGGTGTGTCACGAATGGCGGCGGAAGGCATGAGCGGTTCCGCGACGACGCCCGCACCGCCGGGAGGAGCCGACCCGTCCGCGCTTTCGCCGCGCGAAGCCGCCTTTCCGGTAACCGCCGCGCTCATCCGCCGCCCGCTGGCGCTCTTCGGCATCGCGGTTATCGTGACGATCGTTCTCTTGGCGATCTTTGCGCCGCTGATTGCGCCCTACGACCCGGCCGAGCAGCGCTTTGAGGGCTTGACGCTTGAAGGCGCGCCGCTGCCGCCAAACGCTCAATTCCTGCTTGGCACGGATTTGCTCGGGCGGGACCTCCTGTCGCGGCTTCTTTATGGCGCGCGCACCTCGCTCGTCATCGGCGTGGTCGCAAACGGTATCGCAGTGGCGATCGGCGCGCTGGTCGGGATCACCGCCGGCTTCTTCCGCGGCTGGATCGGCGGGGCGCTCATGCGCTTCACCGACCTGATGATGGCGTTTCCGGCGCTGCTTCTCGCCATCCTGCTCGCGGCGATGTTCCATCCGAGCCTTTGGATCGTCGCGCTGGTGATCGCGCTCGTGAACTGGGTTCAGATCGCGCGCGTCATCTACACGGAGACGCGCTCGCTGGCGCAACGCGAGTTCATCGAGGCGGAGCGCGCCCTCGGCGCAGGCAAGGCGCGCATCCTCTTTCGCCACATCCTCCCGCATCTCACCTCCACGGTGATCGTGTGGAGCACGCTCGGCATCTCCACGACCGTGCTCCTGGAAGCGACGCTCTCTTTCCTTGGCATCGGCGTGCAGCCGCCGACGCCTTCGTGGGGCAACATCATCTTCGAGAACCAGACCTACTTCTCGTCCGCGCCCTGGCTCGTGTTCATTCCCGGCGGCTGTATCGTTTTGCTGGCGCTGGCCTTCAATTTGCTTGGCGATACGCTGCGTGAGGTTCTCGATCCGACCCAGAAGGGGCACTACTGATGGCGGCGTATCTCGCCCGCAGGCTCGGCCAGTCGGTGCTGATCCTTCTTGGGATCACGCTCGTCACCTTCGTGCTCCTCTACATCCTGCCGGCCGATCCGGCGCGGCAGATCGCGGGACGGAGCGCCACGCCCGACACGGTCGCCAGCATCCGTCATCAGCTTGGCCTCGACCTGCCGTTCTACCAGCAGTACTGGCGCTATCTGACGAGCCTTGCGGAGGGCGATCTCGGGCGCTCCTATCTGCAGAAGACGGAAGTCTCCGTGCTGATCCTCTCGCGCCTGCCCGCGACGCTACTCCTGATGGTCGGCGCGATCCTCTGCGAGCTGGCGCTCGGCCTCACCATGGGCGTGATTGCGGCGGTGAAGCGTGGGCGGCCGACCGACCAGATCCTGATGGTGCTTTCCTTCGTCAGCGTCTCGGCGCCGCAATTCGTCGTCGGCATCCTGCTTCTTTACGTCTTCGCCGTCCGGCTCGGCTGGTTCCCGATCGGCGGCTACGGAACATTCGCGCATCTGGTGCTGCCGTCGCTGACGCTGGGGCTTCTCGGGGCGGGGTGGTACGCGCGCATGATGCGCTCCTCGATGCTGGACGTGCTCCGACAGGATTTCGTGCGCACGGCGCGCGCCAAGGGGCTCGGGCGTCTGCACGTCATTCTCGGCCATGCGCTGCCGAATGCGCTCCTGCCGATCGTTGCGATGATCGGCATCGACGTCGGCTACTTCATGAGCGGCATCGTGGTGGTGGAGAGCGTGTTCGGCTGGCCTGGCATCGGCCAGCTTGCCTGGCAGGCGATCCAGCGCATCGACATTCCGATCATCATGGGCGTGACTTTGGTCTCCGCCGTCGCCATCGTGATCGGCAATCTTCTCGCGGACGTGATCGCTCCGCTCATTGATCCACGCATCAAGGTCCGATGAACTGGGCGGCACGACCCGCTCGCAAAACCGAAAAGGGGAAGGCGTATGAGAAAGCTTTTATCGGTCGGCATCGCGGCGCTGGCACTGGCCGTCGCTTCGCCGGCGCTCGCTCAGAAGCAGGGCGGCGAGATCGTCATCACCTACAAGGATGACGTCTCAACGCTCGACCCGGCCATTGGCTATGACTGGCAGAACTGGTCAATGATCAAGAGCCTGTTCGACGGGCTGATGGACTACGAGCCGGGGACGACGAACCTCGTGCCGGACCTCGCGGAGAGCTACGACATCTCGCCCGACGGCACGGTCTTCACCTTCAAGCTCCGCCCCGGCGTGAAATTCCACAACGGCCGCGAGATGACCGCCGACGACGTGAAATACTCCATCGAGCGCGCGGTGAACCCGGAGACGCAAAGCCCCGGCGCCGGCTTCTTCGCGTCGATCAAAGGCTTCGAGGCGGCGTCGGCCGGGAAGGCCGACGGGCTGGAAGGCATCACGGTGGTCGATCCGCTGACGGTGAAATTCGAGCTGACCCGGCCCGACGCCACCTTCCTGCACGTGATGGCGATCAACTTCGCGCATGTCGTGCCGAAGGAGGAGGTCGAGAAGTGGGGCGCCGATTTCGGCAAGCATCCGGTCGGAACCGGGGCCTACAAGCTCGCCGAGTGGACGCTCGGCCAGCGCCTCGTCTTCGAGCGCAATCCCGACTATTACCACGAAGGCGTGCCCAATCTCGACAAGATCACCTTCGAGGTCGGGCAGGAGCCGAACGTCGCCCTCTTGAGGCTTGAGCGCGGCGAGGTCGACGTGCTCGGCGACGGCATCCCGCCGGCGCAGTTCCTGCAGGTCAAGGACGACCCGCAGTACAAGGACTGGATCGTGGAAGGCGGCCAGCTTCACACCGGCTACGTGACGATGAACGTCAACACCGCGCCGTTCGACAATGTGAAGGTGCGGCAGGCCGTGAACATGGCGATCAACAAGGACCGCATCGTCCGCATCATCAACAACCGCGCGGTGCCGGCGAACCAGCCGCTGCCGCCCTCGATGCCCGGCTACGCCAAGGACTACAAAGGCTATCCCTTCGATCCGGAGAAGGCGAAGGCGCTCCTCGCCGAGGCCGGCGTCGGCGACGGCTTCACCACCGAGCTCTACGCCATGAACACCGATCCCAATCCGCGCATCGCCCAGGCGATCCAGCAGGACCTCGCGGCGATTGGCATCAACGCGGAGATCAAGTCGCTGGCGCAGGCGAATGTCATCGACGCGGGCGGCAACGGCTCCGCGCCGATGATCTGGTCGGGCGGCATGGCGTGGATCGCCGACTTCCCCGATCCGTCGAACTTCTACGGCCCGATCCTCGGATGCGGCGGCGCGGTGCAGGGCGGCTGGAACTGGTCGTGGTACTGCAACAAGGACCTCGACGCGATGGCCGACGCGGCGGACGCCATGGTCGATCCGGCCAAGAAGGAGGAACGCGAAGCCAAGTGGAGCGAAATCTTCCTGAAGGTCATGGATGACGCGCCGTGGGCGCCGATCTTCAACGAGCAGCGCTTCACCATGCATTCGCCGCGCATGAAGGGCGATCCCTCGCTCTACGTCGATCCGGTGCACATCCCGGTCAACTACGACCACGTCTATGTCGAATAGCGCGCACACGATCCACGGGCGCCATCATCACTTCGGGTGGGACAATTCGTTCCCGCCCGTCGAAAAGGTGGCGCCCGGCACGACGCTCGAATTCGAGTGCATCGACGCTTCCGGCGGGCAGCTCTCCAAAGCGAGCACGGTGGACGACGTCGCCAGGCTCGACTTCGAGAAGGTGAACCCGGTGACCGGCCCGATCTTCGTCGACGGGGCGAAACCCGGCGACGTGTTGAAGGTGACGATCGAAGGATTCCGGCCGACCGGCTTCGGCTGGACGGCGAACATCCCCGGCTTCGGGCTCCTTGCCGATCAGTTCGTCGACCCGGCGCTGTTCCTTTGGGCCTACGACAAGAGCGCTTCGCTGCCGGCGATGTTCTCGCCGGCGGCGAAGGTCCCGCTCAAGCCGTTCGCGGGCACGATCGGCGTCGCCCCCGCGGAGGCGGGGCTCCACTCCGTGGTGCCGCCGCGCCGGGTCGGCGGCAACATGGACATCCGCGACCTCGCGGCGGGTACGGTGCTCTACCTGCCGATCGAGGTTGAGGGTGCGCTCTTCTCCGTGGGCGATACGCATGCGGTGCAGGGCGATGGCGAGGTTTGCGGCACGGCGATCGAAAGCCCGATGAGCACGACGTTGACGCTCGATGTCGTCCGCGACCTCAAGATATCGACGCCGTGCTTCACGACGCCGGGCCCGGTCACGCGCCATCTCGACGCCAAGGGCTACGAGGTTGCGACCGGCATCGGGCCGGACCTGATGGAAGGGGCGCGCGGCGCGGTGAGCCAGATGATCGACATCCTCGCCGCGCATCATGGGCTCTCCGCCATGGACGCCTACATGCTTTGCTCCGTCTGCGGCGATCTCAGGATCAGCGAGATCGTCGATCAGCCGAACTGGGTGGTGTCGTTCTACTTCCCCCGGGTCGTCTTCGAGTGATCCTTGGCGCGGCTTCGACAGGCGGTGCACGGCGTGCGCATGGCCTAACCTCCCCCTTGAGGGGAGGTCGAAGTCTGCCGAGCGCAGCGACAGCAGACTTCGGGAGGGGGGATTGGCAGCGCCGGTAGACCCCCCTCCCGAAACCGGCGGCGCTGCGCTTGCCGGTTTCGACCTCCCCTCAAGGGGGAGGTTACCAGGCGATGCCACGTCGACCGAGGCAGTCGAGCCTGTCCTTTCCGTCCTCCGTCTGACGACCGAAGTAGCGACGCCAGCCGGTTCGCGCGTCGTCGTCGACGATCTCTCCTTCGACGTTGCCGCGGGCGAGACGCTTTGCATCGCCGGGGAATCGGGTTCCGGCAAATCGATGACGGCGCTTTCCATCATGCGGCTTCTGCCGGAGCCGATGGCGCGGATCGCCGGCGGCTCGATCCGGCTCGCCGGGCGCGAGCTGACCACGCTTCCGGAGCGCGCGATGCGAAAGGTGCGCGGCGGCGACGCAGCGATGATCTTCCAGGAGCCGATGACGTCGCTGAACCCGGTGCTTTCGATCGGGCGTCAGCTCAGGGAGGCGATCCGCGCGCATCGCGAGGTCGGCGGCGGCGAGGCGCGCTCCATCGCGCTTGAAGCGCTGACCGCGGTGCGCATCTCCGAGCCGGCGCGGCGGTTGAAGCAATATCCGCACGAGCTTTCCGGCGGCATGCGCCAGCGCGTCATGATCGCCATGGCGCTCGCCTGCCGCCCCAAGGTTCTGATCGCCGACGAGCCGACGACCGCGCTCGACGTCACCGTGCAGGCGCAGATCCTCGATCTGATCCGCAATCTGCAGCGCGAGTTCGCGACCGCGGTGATCCTGATCACGCACGACATGGGCGTGGTCGCCGAGATGGCCGACCGCGTCATCGTCATGAACGAGGGGCGGATGGTGGAGGCGGGGCCGGTCGCGCGCATCTTCGCCGCGCCGCAGGCCGACTATACGCGCATGCTTCTCGCCGCCGTTCCGCGCCTTGGCGCCATGGCCGGAGCGGATACGCCGCTCCGCGCCAAAAGCCCGGAAGGCGAGCGCGACGCGAAGCCGATCGCGCCGGTGGTCGACGTGCGCGAGCTGACCGTCGGTTTCGACATCAAGGGCGGCGTCCTGCAACGCCGCGTGGCGCGGGTGCACGCCGTGGAGGGCATCTCGTTCAGAATCGAGCCGGGGGAGACGCTGGGGCTCGTCGGCGAATCCGGCTGCGGCAAGTCCACCACCGGCAAGGCGCTGCTCGGTCTCGTCCGCTGGGAGGGGGCGATCCGCGTCGCCGGGCAGGAGACTTTCGAGCTTAGCTCGGCATCGATGAAGGCGGTGCGCCGCAACGTCCAGATGGTGTTCCAGGACCCCTACGCCTCGCTCGATCCGCGCATGCGCGTCGGCGATCTCGTGGCCGAGCCGCTCGTGGTTCACGGCGTGACGGCGCGGAGCGAAATCGAGGATCAGGTCGCCGGTCTCTTCCGCCGCGTCGGGCTCACGGCCGAACAGATGCGCCGCTACCCGCACGAATTCTCCGGCGGCCAGCGGCAGCGCATCTGCATCGCGCGCGCGCTCGCGGTCTCGCCCAAGCTCATCGTCGCCGACGAGAGCGTGTCGGCGCTCGACGTCTCGGTGCAGGCGCGCGTCCTCGACCTCTTGCAGGAGCTGCAGGACGAGCTCGGCATCGCTTACCTCTTCATCTCGCACGACATGGCGGTGGTCGAGCAGATCAGCCATCGCGTCGCCGTCATGTATCTCGGCCAGATCGTGGAGATGGGCACGCGCAGGCAGATATTCGAAGACCCGCGCCACGATTATACGCGGCGGCTGATCGAGGCCGTGCCGATCGCCGATCCGACGCGGCGTCGCGAGGGACGGGTGAGCCTTGCCGGCGAGCCGCAGACGCCGATCCGCAAGATCGGCGAGACGATGCGGCGATTTTCTTTGCGGGATGCCGGGGAGGGGCATCTCGTCGCTGAGGGATGAGGCGACGGGCCTTGCGGGGCAGCCCGTGACCGGACCCGTGCAACCTTGGGTCTTCCTGCTTCCGCCTCAAAATCCCGCGTCGGATGAATCCGCTCGACGGCCGAGAATCCGGCTTGGAACCCGGACTTTTGTTGGTATGATAGGTATACCATGACGGTTCGGGTCAAACGTCGAAGGCTTTATGAAGAGGTCGCCGATCGGCTCGAGCGGCAGATTCAGGACGGCGACTATTCGCCGACCGATCAGCTTCCCTCCGAGCGCGAGTTGATGCGGCATTTCGGCGTCGGGCGGCCGGCGATTCGCGAGGCGCTTTTCCATCTCGGCAGGATGGGCCTGATCGAGGTGCGCTCAGGTGAGCGCGCGCGCGTCACGCGACCGACGCCTCAGGTGGTCATCGAGGCGCTCGCGGGAACCGCGCGCCACATGCTTTCCTCGCCCGGCGGGGTGCGGGATTTCCAGGCGGCGCGTCTGTTCCTCGAGGTCGGGCTCGCCCGGCACGCTGCGCGGCACGCGACGGAGGACGATCTCGCTAAGCTTGAAGCGAAGCTCGAGCAGAACCGCGAGTTGATCGGCGACCTGAAGCGGTTCCAGCGCACCGACGTGGAGTTCCACTATGTGATCGCGCTCGTCTCGCGCAATCCGATCTTCGCCGCGATCCACGACGCGCTCGCCGAATGGCTCCTGGAGCAGCGGCGCACGACGCTTGCGCCCGGCCAGTACGAGATCGTCTACGAAGCGCACCGGAAGATTTTTGAGGCCGTCGTGTCGCGCGATCCCGACCGCGCCGAGGCCGCGATGCGGGAGCATCTGGAATACGTCGCGCGGCGCTACAGCGACGTTGTCGGGGGGCTCCTGTGAGCGACTTCACGATCCTCGTCGACATTCGCCTGAAGCCCGGTGCGAAGCCCGCGTTCCGCCGGCTCATCGACGCCAATGCGCGGGCCTCAGCGGCGGAAGAGCCGGGCTGCAAGCGGTTCGACGTGCTTGAGCCGATCGGCGAGGCCGACCGCGTCATGCTCTACGAAATCTATTCCGACCGCGCCGCTTTCGACGCACATGTCAAGTCGGAGCACTACGCACGTTTCAACGCGGAAAGCGCGGCGCTGCTGGCGTCGAAATCCGTGGTCGAATGCGATCTCGTCTGCGAGGGATCGAAGTAGCAAACACGAACACGACCCGACAGAAATCGGGCGTATTGGGAGGAAGTGATGTCTGGTCCCGGCTTGAAGGAGATGGCGGGCGTCCGTACGCCGAAATTCGGGCACTTCATCGTCGAGTTCGCCACACCCGGTATCGGCCATATCCTGAAGTCGGCGGGATGCGATTTCGTGCTCTTCGACCTGGAGCATTCCGGCTTTCACTTCGAGACTGTGAAGAGCGTGCTGCGCTATTTCGAGGCCGCTGATCTGCCGGCCATCGTGCGCGTTCCGTCGAAGGAGTATCACCACATCGCCCGCGCCATGGACATGGGCGCGGAGGGCCTGATGCTGCCGATGGTGGGCAACGTGGAGGAAGCGCGCCACATCCTTGATTTCATGAAGTACCATCCGGCCGGCAAGCGCGGCGTCGCGCTGCAGGTGGCGCATGACCGCTACCGGCCTGGCTCCGTCGCCGACAAATTCATCGCCGCCAACAGGCGCACCACGCTTTTCGCGCAGATCGAGACGGCGGAGGGCGTGGAGAACGCCGACGCGCTTGCGGCGCTCGACGGCGTCGACTGCCTGTGGGTCGGGCATTTCGATCTTTCCGTCTCGCTCGGCATTCCCGGCCAGTTCGACAACAAGATATTCACCGACGCCATCGCCCGCGTCGCCAAGGCGACGAAGAAGCACAAGAAGTCGCTCGGCCGGCTCGTTCCGACGGTCAAGGACGGTATCGCGGTCAACAAGGTCGGCTTCGACTTCATCTGCTATTCCGGCGATGTGTGGGTGCTGCACAACGCGCTCGCCGAGGCGATCGTCGACCTGCGCAAAGGCTGCAAGGGCGGGAAGGGCCGCTGACCATGGCCGAGACGTTCCGCGTCGCGCTCTCCGGGGACTTCCGCAAGGCGGACGGGTCGCCGACCTATCCGGACTTCGATCTCGCGCCGCTTATGAATGCGCCCGGCGTGGAGATGGAATATCTGGCAACGAACAATCCGCTCAAAGCCGAGCAGCTTGAGGATTTCGATGCGCTGATCCTGCTCATCCATCGCTTCGCCAAGGAAAGCGTGCCGAAGAGCGGGCGGCTTTCGGTCGTGGCGCGCTTCGGCGTGGGCTACGACACGGTCGACGTCGACGCCTGCACTATGGCCGGCATCGCGCTCTGCATCACGCCGGACGGCGTACGCCGTCCGGTCGCGGTGTCGATCATCACGTTCATGCTGGCGCTGACCGGCAAGCTGATGGTCAAGGACGGCCTGACGCGCGAGGCGGCGGCGGGCTTCGCCAAGCGCTCCGAGCACATGGGCATCGGCCTCGTCGGGCGCACGCTCGGCTCGATCGGCATCGGCAATATCGGCGCGGAGATGTTCCGCATGGCGAAGCCCTTCGACATGAAGTTCATCGCCCACGACCCCTACGCCGACCCGAAGGTGGTGAGCGAGCTAGGCATCGAGCTGGTGTCGCTGGAGGACGTCTTCCGCCGCGCTGACGTAGTTTCGGTAAGCTGCCCACTGACGCCGGAGACGCGCCACCTCGTCAACGCGGAGCGGCTCGCGCTGATGAAGCCGAGCGCGTATCTGATCAACACGGCGCGCGGGCCGATCGTCGACCAGAAGGCGCTGACGAAAGCGCTGCAGGAGCGGCGGATCGCCGGCGCTGGGCTCGACGTGCTGGAGCAGGAGCCGCCGGATGCGGACGATCCGATCCTGAAGCTCGACAACGTCATTCTCGCGCCGCACGCTCTGTGCTGGACCGATCAATGCTTCGCCGGCAACGGCGCGGCCGACGTGAAGGCTGTGCTCGACGTTCAACATGGGCGCGAGCCACGCGGCGTCGTCAACCGCGCGGTGCTTGAATCGGCGCGGTGGAAGGAACGACTTGCAGACTATCGCGCGCGCTTCGGTGCTTGAAGCGCGCGAAACTGGCTTCGCCGTCCGGGACAGGGCGGCCGAAGCAACGGGGAGCGGCCAGAACCGTAGGAACGGCTGGCTGCTGAAATGAGGAAGGCTTGGAGCAAACGCTACCAGGGAGGGTTACGCAAATGAACGATAGAGAAAGACGTGATTTTGAGGCTGGGCTTGCCGCGGAAGTGGACGCCTGGCTGCGCGGGGAACCGACCCGCCGCGACCTCATCAAGAAGTTCGGGCAGGCGGCTGGCATGCTGGCCCTGTCGGGTGGGGCGCTCCCATCTTTCGTGAGCTCCGCGCTGGCGCAGGCGCAGATGCAGCTTGAGGATCCGTCGACGCCGCTCGGCAAGGCGCAAGCGCTGGCGCTGGCGGCCTCAACCGAGGGTCCGAAAGACGGCTCCGCCTACCGCGCCGTCGAAGCCGCCAAGCAATATAGCGGCGTGACGCTTAGCTTGACTTACGAAGCGGGCCTGCAGGCGCTCGACCCGCGCAACTTCTCCGGCCCGCTATGGGAGCAGCTTACCGGCATTAAGACGACAGTCGTCGAGCTGCCGTCGCCGGACATGTACTCGAAGCCGGTCGCCGAACACATCGCCGGCTCCGGCGCCTACGACGTCCTCGACCTGCAGCCGCAATGGACGCCGGCCCTCGCCGACGGCGGAGTCATCGCTCCGCTCGACGACTACATCGCCAAGTACATGAACATGGCGGATCTCGAGGACTACCATCCGCTCTACAAGGCGCTCCCGACCTACAAGGGCAAGACCTGGGGCTTCTTCGATGACGGCGACATGTTCGCCCTCTACTACCGCAAGGACATTTTCGAGGACCCGAAGCTGAACGAGGCCTATCAGGCGAAGTTCGGCAAGAAGCTCGAAGTGCCGAAGAGCTGGGAAGACTACATCCAGGTGGCGCAGTTCATCACCGACAACATGGCGCCCAACGTCTACGGTGCCGGGCACTTCCGCAAGGCCGCATCGCCCGGCAACCAGTTCGACTTCATGCAGCAGTACCGCTCCAACGGCGGCGTGTTCTTCGACGACAACATGAAGGCGCAGCTCGCCAGCGATGCGGGCGTGAAGACGCTTAATAACATGAAGGCCGCGAACGCCGCCTCCATCCCCGGCAACGAGGAGCTCGACGCGGTGTCGCTGTGGGTGGCGTGGCTGCAGGGCAAGATCGCCATGATCTACTCCTGGCCGCCAACCGGGCGCATGAGCGCGGGCTATTCGCAGAGCGACAAGGCGATCAGCTTCATCCCGCAGTCCTCGATCGCCGGCAAGGTCGGCTACGCGATCGTGCCCGGTGGGCACCCTGAGCATGCCTTCGGCTTCAACAAGGGACTCGCCGCGGATTCGGCGAATATCGAGGCAGCGTATCTCTACATGCAGTGGTCCTGTTCGCCGCCCGTGTCGTTGGCGCGCTGCATGCTGCCCTACGCGTTGCGCGACCCGTACCGGATCTCGCACTTCAAGTCGGAGCTCTACGGCGAGCTCTTCCCGAGTGCTCCGGAGTATCTGAAGAACCTCAACAACTCGGCCAATGTCGGTCTGCTCGATCCGATCATGCCCGGAGCCCAGGACTACCAGTTGACGCTCGACCGCATGTGTACGTCGGTATGGGCGGGAACCGACCCGATGGAGGCGCTCAAGACCGCCGCCGCGGAGTGGGACATGACGACCGACAACCTCGGCGCGGAGTTGCAGAAGGCCTTCTACGAGGAGTTCCTCAAGCTGCCCGGCGCCACCGTCGGGAACACGGTCGAAGCGTTGGGCATGGCCGTGAAGCTCTGATCTACGTCAACGGGGGCCGCCGTCGCGGCGGCTCCCTTTCCATCGCCGTCCGCCGCCGAGTTCTCTTGTCACGGCGGCGGGCGGCGTGAATGCTAAGACGTTTCCAGGAAAGGCCGAAGCGATATGGCCGACGCCGCCGCCATCGGCAGCAAGCTCCCCGGCGTTTCCCGTAGGCTCCCCTCGGCGAGCCGCAGCGACCGTCGTTTCAAGTGGCTGCTCGTCACGCCCGCCGCGCTGCTTATCCTGGCGATATCGATCTACCCGCTGGTCTTTTCGATCTGGGTTCTCTTCGTCAATTACGACTTCCAGATTCCCGGCCACGCCTTCATCGGCTTGAAGAATTTCAAGCAGGTCATTTTCGATCCCGTGGCCCGCTACTCGCTCTGGGTCACCGTCTCACTCACCTTCACCAACGTGGCGGTCGAGTTCCTGCTCGGGCTTACGATCGCCTTGACGATGGCGAACACCTTCAGGGGCAGAGGGCTCGTCATCTCCATTCTCATCGTGCCGCTCTTCATCAGCCCGGTCATCGTCGGACAGGCCTGGTCGCTGATGCTGCACAGGCCGTTCGGGCCGACCAACTATCTGCTCGGCCTCATTGTCGGGCACGAGGTCGGGATCAATTGGCTGACGCAGTTCCCCTACAATTTCATTGCCCTCGTGCTTGCCGACGTCTGGCAATGGACGCCGTTCATGTTCGTGATCCTGCTCGCGGGCCTGACCGCCATACCGCCACATGTCTACGAGGCGGCGGAACTCGACGGCGTGGGGCCGTGGCAGACGTTCTGGCACATCACCGTGCCCTATATCGGGCCGATGATGCTGCTCGCCGTCACCTTCCGGCTGCTCGACGCGATCCGACTTTTCGATACGATCTTCATCATGACCGGGGGCGGGCCGGGCACGCAGACCTACAGCACGTCGTTCTATCTCTACACGATCGGATTCTCGCAGTTCCACCTTTCGCGGGCGACAGCCGGCGCGTGGATATTCCTGGTCCTCACGCTGCTCGTGATCGTGTTCCTGGTGCAGCGGCTCCTGAAGCCGGAGGCGAACTGACCATGGCTTCGCACGCTACACGGCGGCGGCGCATCCCGATCCTCCGCATCGTCGTTCTTGGCCTTTTCCTGGCCTTCGTGCTCGCGCCGCTTTATTGGGTGTTCATCACCTCCATCAAGCCGAGCGACGACTATCTGGCGGTGCCGCCGGTCTGGTTCCCGGCCGAGCCGACGATGGTGCATTACACGGCAGCGCTCTTTGCCTATCGCGGGCTCGACGGGCTGATCAACAGCCTCATCATCTCGATTTCCGCGACCGTCGCCTCATGCATCGTCGGCACGCTGATGGCCTACAGCCTGGCGCGCTTCAACACCGGCGGCCAGCATCTGTCTTTCTGGGTACTGTCGCAGCGCTTTCTTCCGCCGATCGCGATCATCCTGCCGCTGTTCCTGAACTATCGGCTGCTCGGGCTGCAGGACACGCATTTCGGAATGATCCTGGCCTACACCGTCTTCACGCTGCCCGTAGTGGTGTGGATGATGTTCGCCTATTTCCGCCAGATGCCGCGATCGCTGGAGGAGGCGGCGCTGGTCGACGGCTGCACGCGCTGGCGGGCGATGTGGACCGTCGCCATTCCGCTCGCCGTGCCGGGCATCGTCGCGGCGGCGATCTTCACCTTCATCGCCTGCTGGACGGAGTTCTTCTTCGCCATCGTGCTGACCAGCCGAAACGCCTTCACGCTGCCGACCATTTTCCGCGCATTCCTGAGCTTCCAGGGCGCGCAATACGGCGAGGCGAGCGCGCTCGCCATCGTCTCGCTGGTGCCGTCGATCGTGCTCGGCGTGCTGGTGCAGAAACATCTCGTTCGCGGGCTGACGCTGGGGGCGATCCGGGGATGACGGGATTCGCAGCCGCTCGGTCCGGCAAAGGCGTTTGGGGGTAGGCCGCAATGGCAGACGTAAAGATCACCGGACTGCACAAGCGCTATGGCGGCGTTCACGCCGTGCGCGGCGTCAACCTGGAGATTCCCGACAAGCACTTCACGGTGCTGGTCGGCCCGTCCGGCTGCGGCAAGAGCACGCTGCTTCGCACCATCGCCGGCCTTGAGGAGGCGCAGGAAGGCACGATCGAGATCGGCGGCGAGGTGGTCAACGACTTCCGTCCGCGCGACCGCGACGTCGCCATGGTCTTTCAGGACTATGCGCTCTATCCGCATATGACGGCGGGCAAGAACATCGGCTTCGGGCTGAAGGCACGGAAGTTTCCGCAAAGCGAGATCGAGGCGCGCGTCGCGAGCGCCGCGGAGCTTCTCGGCATCACCGGGCTTCTCGATCGCTATCCGCGGCAACTCTCCGGCGGGCAGCGCCAGCGCGTCGCCATCGGCCGCGCCATCGTCAGGAACCCGAAGCTCTTCCTCTTCGACGAGCCGCTTTCCAATCTCGACGCGCAGCTGCGCGACGAGATGCGCGGCGAGATAAAGCGTCTGCACCAGGAGATCGCCACGACGATGATCTATGTGACGCACGATCAGATCGAGGCGATGACGCTCGCCGACCGGATCGTGCTGATGCGCGACGGCGTGATCGAGCAGCAGGGCGAGCCGCTCGACCTCTTCGAGCGGCCGGCGACCCGCTTCGTGGCCGGCTTCCTCGGCTCTCCACAGATGAATTTTCTGCCCGGCCGGGTGCAGCGCGGCGAGCATGGCGACGCCATCGTCCTCGACGGTGACGGGCTGAAGGTGCCGCTGCCGCGCGGCCGGCTCAAAACCGGCGTGGTCGACGGGCTTTCCGTCATCCTGGGGCTCAGGGCGGAACACATGGTGCGCGCCGTCGGCGCTTCGCCGCGGGAGGGGTCGCTGCGCTACGACGCGGAGATATTGCTTCTGCAGCCGACCGGCTCGCGCACCTATGCGACCTTCAAGATGGGCAGCGGCCCGGTGGTGGCGGAGTTGCAGGCGCATGACGTGAGCCGCCCGGGCGAGCGCATCCCGATCGACGTCAATCTCGGCCGCGCCGTGATCTTCGACGCGGCCACCGAACGGGCGCTATAGAATATGCCGAAACCGGCCTTGTCTGCCGGGGGGCGAGCCGTTAGATACGCGGCTTCCTGCTCACCACGGTCTCAACCCTGCGGAGGGATGCCGGAGTGGTTGAACGGGGCGGTCTCGAAAACCGTTGAGCGCGCAAGCGTTCCGGGGGTTCGAATCCCTCTCCCTCCGCCAGAGAACATTGAACAGTCGGGTCTTCTTTAAGAACGCCTGCCGCACTCATCACGGCGTCGAAACGGTCTGGCTCGTCCTCCCTGGCGCAGATATGCTAGGCGAAGCAAAGCGGCCTGAGTCCGTGACCGCCCGCCGGTGCGGTTCTCGGCGCAGGGCTTTCACGGATCGACGCCCAACGGTGTGAGTGAATTTGATCGAGCAGCAGCAACTGAGCCGCCACAATCAGCGCGAGCGCAAAGCGCCCGCCCTGAAAGAGGCCGCGAAGAAGCGGGGGCGCCCGAAGCGTCGCCCCGGCGCGGCCAAGGCCGGCAGCCGCGAGGAGCTGATGCGCGCCGCGTTGTGGCTGTTCGCCGACCGCGGGGTCGAGCACGTCACGATCAAGGATATCGCGCTGGCGAGCGGCTTCGATTCCGCGCTGATCTACTACTACTTCGAGGACAAGCACGATCTCTTCAAGCAGACGGTGCGGTTCGGTCTTGCCGAGGCGCTCGATGCGCACCGCGACCTGCAGGACGACGACGGCGACCCGGCGGCTGCGATCCGGCACTGGTTCGACTACTGCATCAAGATGGCGGAGACGAACCGCGCCTTGGTGCGCGTCATGCTGCACTACGCCGACACAGAGTTCACGCGCAGCGCGCTGACGCGGCCGATCCGGGACTTCTATGAGTTCGAGGAAAAAGAGATCCTCAAGACGAACATGAAAGAGGGCGTGAAGCGCGGCATCTTCGCCGCCTGCGATGTCACTGCGCTCGCCCACTTCGTCTCCATCCACATGGACGGCATCACCGTGGCGTCGATCATCCGCGAGGACTTCGACATCGTCGCGGCGTTCCGCGCGCTGGAAGAGGATCTTTGGAGCCGGCTCGACTATCGTGCGGACGCCGGCGCCGCCAGGGCCAAGGTCAAGCGCTGAGCCTTTCGGCGAGTTCCTCGATCGGCCGATAGGGAAGGTCGAACCCCCAATGTTCGGGCCCGAGCGCGGCAAGTCCCGCGGGCGTGTCGAATTGCGCGCAGCGGCGAACGCCGATCACGCCCACCTCATTCCCTTCCTCCAGGAAGCTGTTCACCAGCGGCGCGGCGGTCTTCAGATCGACAATCTCGATGACATCGGGGCTGCAGACGAAGGGCTCGTCGTCGAGCCAGGAGACATGGTTCTCGTTCTTGAACCAGAGGCGAAGCGTGCGCCCCTCCGACGCGCCGAGCCCGGTCAGGACATGCTCGCCCCACATATAGCCGTCGCGGTTCTCCCATGACCGCGTCGTGATGCGGCCTCGAAAGAGCACCCACATGCCGTCGAAACGCGAGACCAGCCCCGCCAACGGGTCGCCGTCCGTCTGACTAAGCTCGCGGATTGTTCGGCCGACCTCAACGGCACGCGACAGCGTGCCGGGAACCGCGACGGCCTTCGCCTGAGCCCCGGTCATCACGAAGCCGGCGCAGCCGGCGCTTCCGAATCCCGCCATCGCCACGTGCTTGCCGAGGCGCTCCGCCATGCGGTTGTTCTGGCTGTCGGCGACGAAGACGCGGTCGCCGTAATAGGTGACGCAGGCGAAGGGCGCCATCGCGAGGCCTGCCATGTGGGGCGTGGTGCACAGAGCCTCGGGGATGGCGCGGCCTGAGAAATCGGCGTCGACCAGACGCTTGCCGAGCGCAGCCGCAGTCGCCACCGCCTGCCCGGTATTGTTGCCGCCGAGCTCGATCGGAACGATGGCGTCGATCCGCTCTCCGAGCCTCCGCTCAAGCTCAAGCACGGCCTCAAGCGGCGGATGCGCGATCGTGGGCGTCACCTCGTGCGCATCTTCGCGGTCCTGCCGGGCGTAGCGCGTGGGCGCGACGGAGCCGGTGAAGAAGGCCGCCGCCACGCGTGCGTCGTCGGGAAGCTCCGACAGGTCGGTCACGTGGTGGACGCGCCCCGCATCGAGGTTCTCGCACATGAATGCGACCGCCTCGGTCGTGGGGCCTCCGCCGCTGGCGCTCATGAAGTCGGCGCCGCGCGCGAGGTCCTCAACGTCCTGCCGGTTGCTCAGCTCGAACGTGGCCATGATCTCTCCTGCCTGTGCCTGGAAGTGCGCCACGCATGGATCGGGATGCGGAAAGCCCCGGTCTTCAGGGCATGGCCCGATGCTTGCGTTGCTCAAAAATTCGGCTTGCCCACCGCATCATCAGCCGATAGCTTTTCATTCTGAAATGAATTCCACAGCCCGCGCACTGTGACAAGGAGAAACCACCGCCAACCGCGTCGATGGCAGAGCGCGACACTGACCCAAGCGAGATCGGGAGCCTGCGAAATGAGCGATGAACGCAAAGAGATGATGTCGATCCTCGGCAAGGCCATCAGCCGCCGCCAGTTCGGTCGTGGCGTGGCGTCGGCGGGGATGTTCGCCGCCGTCGCGGCGCAGGTCGGACGCCCGCAGCCCGCGCGGGCCGCCAACGTCGTCAACGTCCTTGCCTGGGAAGGCTATGACGATCCGGCTCTGACCAGCGCCTTCGAGGAGGAGACCGGCATCAAGGTCAACGTCAAGACGGCGAGCAGCAATTCCAACCAGCTCGACCAGATTCGCGCCGGCGCGCTTCAGTTCGACGTCGTCAATCCTGATACGGTATGGACCGAGAAGTTCGCGAAGAGCGGCCTGACGATGCCGCTCGACCGCGCCGATTTTCCGCATCTGGAAGAGATGTTCGAGCCGTTCAAGCACTGCGAGGACTGCGTGCTCGACGGGAAGCTCTACGGCGTGACCACGCGCTGGGGCATCAACGGCATCGTGCATTGGCGTGACAAGCTCTCCGAAGCCGACGCCGCCGACGCGATGTCGATCTGGGACGACAAGTTCGCCAACCGCATCACCATCATCGACTGGGCGGAGCTTTATCTGTGGCAAGCTGGCGAGTGGCTTGGGATGAGCCATCCGGAGACGGCCACAGGCGACGATTTGCAGAAGATCGTCGACAGGCTCATCGCGATCAAGCCCAACTTGCGCGCCATCCAGTCGGAGGTCGGCGCCGTCAAGACCGACCTCGCCAACCAGGATGCATGGATCGTGTGGGGCGCGAGCAGCAACCAGACCTCCATCGCCGTGCAGGAAGCGGGTCTCGACGTGGCGCTCACCATTCCCAAGCAGGGCGGGGCCATGTGGACGGAGTCGCTGCAGATCGTCGCCAACTCGCCCAACGTCGAGGCGGCCAAGGCTTACCTGAACTACATGACCAGCGCCGAGGCGCTCGCCAAGTTCGCTTGGGGCCGCCAGAAGATCGCGGTCTGCAACGCCAAGGTCGCCGACTACATCACGGCGGAGCAGTTCAAGATCCTGAACATGGACAAGATCGACGATTGGGGAACGCGTTCCAAGCTCAACCGCGCCCCGGTCGACGAAGCTGCCTGGACGACGGCCTGGCAGCAGTTCAAGGCCGCGTAAGGCGACAGCGTTCGCCGCATAAAGTCGTCACGTTCGGAGCAGAGGCTCAGGCATGGATATCCGGGTCGTCGTCCCCGTCCTCTATTCGAAGGAGCTGGCGGAGAAGGCGCGCGAGGAATACCAGGCCTGCGCCTCTCCCGGCGTGAACTTGACCGTGGTCTGCGTTGCCAACGGCACCGACTGCATCGAGTGCGAATACGACATGGCTCTCGCCCAGCCGGAGGTCATGCGGCTCGTGCGCGAGGCGGAGCGCGACGGCGCGGACGCCTGCATGATCACCTGCTTCGGCGATCCCGGCGCGGCCGGCGCGAAGGAGTTGGTCTCCATTCCCGTCGTCGGGGAGGGTGAATCGGCACTGCATTTCGCCAGCCTGCTCGGAAGCCGCTTCGCCATCCTCATCACCGAGCCGCGCCTTTTCCCGATGATGCGCAAGCTTGCCGCGTCAGGTGGGCATGAGCGACAAGCTCGTATCCGTGCGCTCCGTCGACGCCGGCGTGCTGGACTTCGGCCTCGAATGCGTCCCACGTGCCGTGGATCAGGCGGTTGCGGCCGTCGAAGAGGACGGAGCGGACGTCATCGTGATGGGCTGCACCGGGACCGGGGTCGACATGGCCGTGCAGATCGAGAAGGCGGTGGAGCAGCGGGTCGGCGCCTACGTGCCGGTGATCGATCCGGTGAAGACAACGATGAAGCTGACGGAAGGGCTGGTGGCGACCGGCATGCGCCACAGCAAGGTCGCCTATCCGACACCGCCGAGCCTGCGGCCGGAATATCGGTTCATTGAGACGGCGCCGAAGTGAGCGCAGCCGCCGACCATGCCGCCGGGCTTGAGGCGCAGCCAGCGACGAGCGTCGCGCGCTCCGGCCGGCCGGGCTGGGGAATGGCGCTCGCCGGGGTCGGCCCGATCGTCCTGTGGCAGGTCGTCTTCTTCGTCGTCCCGTTGGGGATGCTCTCCGTCTACAGCTTCTGGCGGATGGTCAACTACAGGATCGACTACACGTTCACGTTCTATAATTACGCGCACATCTTCGAGAATCCGCTCCTTTACAACGCCCTCTTGCTCTCGCTGGAGATCGCCGTCGCGGTGACGCTGGCGAGCGCCGTGCTTGCCTATCCGATCGCCTATTTCATCGCCAAGAAAGCGGGCCGCTGGCGGACGCTGATGCTGATCATGGTGATCGTGCCGTTCTGGACCAGCCTCATCCTGCGGGCCTACGCCTGGAAGCTCTTGCTCGGCGAGCACGGCTTCATCAATTCGGGACTGACGCTCGGCGGCGTGATCGCGGAGCCGGTGTCGTACCTGCTCTACTCGCCGTTCGCGACCGCGCTCGGGCTGGTCTATTCCTTCCTGCCCTTCTTCATCCTGCCGCTCTATACGAGCATCGACAAAGTGCACGATTCCTGGCTGCAGGCAGCGGTCGATCTCGGAGCGACGCCGCTCAGGGCATTCTTCGAAGTGACGTTCCCGCTATGCGTGCCCGGTCTGATCGTGGGCGCTGTCTTCACCTTCATCTTCGCGGTCGGCGACTACGTGATCCCCCAGATGCTCGGCGGCGGAAAGAGCCTGCTGATCTCGCAGGCGATCATCCTGGAGTTCGAGACCTCGCAGAACTGGCCGGGCGGCGCGGCGCTCGCCATCCTGCTTCTGATGGTCGTGCTGACGATCCTGATGCTGCTTCTGCGCTGGGTCCGCCTGGAGGACGTCGTCTGACATGCTGGCGCCGACGAAGAGCACGACAGCAACCGCGAGACGCGAGCCGGGAGCCCGCGGCTTCGGGACGGTAGCCGGAGCGGTCTATTCCGCGTTGGTCTACGTCTTCTTCTACGCGCCGATCGTCGTCATTATCCTGTTCGCGTTCAGCGACCGCACCATACCCGGGCTGCCCTTCGGATCGTTCACGCTCAGATGGTTCGAGGAGGCGTTCTCCGATCACGCGCTGCTGGAGTCGCTGTGGCTCAGCACCTGGGTTGCGTTCGTGACGGCGATCCTCGCCACCGTCATCGGCCTGCCCGCCGCGATGGTGCTCGCCTGGCGACCCTTCCGCGGGAAGTCGATCGTCTTCGCCCTCATCCTGTCGCCGATCATCGTCCCGCAGATGGTGGTCGGGATCAGCCTGCTGCTTCTCTTCCGGCAGGCGCCGCAGCTCATGGGCAGCATCGGCATCATCATCGCCCACACGACGCTGACGCTGTGCTTCTCGGTCATGATCTTCTATTCGCGCCTGCTCGGCTTCCGGAAAAGCTATATCGAGGCGGCCATGGATCTCGGCGCCTCCGAGTGGCGCGTCTTCGTGGAGATCATCCTGCCGCTGACGGTTCCGGCGATCGTCGCAGTCGTGCTCCTGGTGTTCACCGAATCCTTCGGCGAGTTCATTGTCGCATGGTTCGTCGCCGGGTTCGACGAGACGCTGCCGATCGCCATCTGGACGAGCCTTCGCTTCATGCTCTCGCCGCGCATCAACGCCACCGCGACCGTGATCATCGTCACCTCCGTGGTGCTGAGCGTGACCGCGCAGCTCTGGATGCTTCGGCAGATTCGCAAGACCGGAGGTGAGGGATAGTGAAGGCCACGGCCGATTTGCAGGCGGCGGTCACGATCGACGCCGTCACCAAATATTACGGCACCGAGCTTGCCGTCTCCGATGTGAGCCTCGACGTCGCGGAGGGCGAGTTCGTCACGCTGCTCGGGCCGAGCGGCTGCGGCAAGTCGACCCTCCTGCGCATGATCAGCGGCTTTCTGGAGCCGACGCGCGGCGATATCCGGCTGCACGGACGCTCGGTGATCGGCGTGCCGCCGTACCGCCGCAACACCTCGCTGGTCTTCCAGGACTATGCGCTCTTCCCGCATCGGACGATCGCGCAGAACCTCGCCTTCGGGCTGCGCATGCGGCGCGTCGACGCCGGCGAGATCGCGAAACGCGTCACGTCGATGCTCGACATGCTCGGCCTGCCGGGGATGGGGGACAGGCGGATATCGGAAGCCTCGGGCGGGCAGCAGCAGCGGGTCGCGCTCGGGCGCGCGCTGATCGTGGAGCCGGCGGTGCTTCTTCTCGACGAGCCGCTCGGTGCGCTCGACTACAAGCTTCGCAAGCAGATGCAGTCGGAGCTGAAGCGCATCCAGCGGCAGCTCGGCATCACCTTCATCTACGTGACGCACGACCAGGACGAGGCGCTCACCATGTCGGACCGCATCGCGGTCATGAACCGCGGCAAGGTGGAGCAGGTCGCCGCGCCGGAGGACGTCTACAAGCGGCCGGCCACCGCCTTCGTCGCCGACTTCGTCGGCGAGACGAACATGATCGCCGGCAAGATCGTCAGCGCCGACGGCCGCCGCGTCACGCTTGAGACCGCGAACGGCGCGACATTCTCCGGCCACAGCTACGGTTCGGCCTCTCTTGCTCCCGGTGCGGCCGTGCAGATTGTGGTGCGGCCGGAGTCGATCTTGTTCGCCCCGCCGCAGGCTGCCTTCTCCACGGTCACGGGTGAGGTCGAAGAGGTGACCTTCTCCGGCGCCACGGCGCGCGTCTCCGTCAAGACTACGAGCGGGGGGCGCATGCAGGTGAGCGTGCCAGCCGGCCAGTCGGTTCCCGCCGAAGGCGAGAGCGTCAGCCTCACCTGGGCGGACGAAGCCGCCGTGGTTGTCTGAAGGGAGCCGCACGTGTCCTCCACGACGATCGCCGTTTGTATCTGCTATCACTCAGTGAAGGGGCACACGGCCGTGATCGCGGGGGAGATCGCGCGCGGCGCGGCGCGTGGCGGCTTGGCGGTCGGGCAGCTCATCGACGTCGGCGAACCCGCCGTGCCGTGGGACGATCTTTTCGCCAGCGACGCCATCGTCTTCGGCTGCCCGACGCATTTCGGCAGCGTCTCGGCGCCAATGAAGGCGTTCCTCGATTCCACCGATACCTTCTGGCGGGAAATGCGCTGGCGCGACAAGATCGCCGCGGGCTTCACCTGCGCCGGCGAGCCGAGCGGCGACAAGCAGAGCGTGCTCATGACGTTCTGCACCTTTGCCATGCAGCACGGCATGATCTGGGTCGGTATCGATCCGATGAACGACGTTCGAACCGGCGAGGGCAAGCCCTTGGGCTACAACTCGCAGGGCGCCTACCAGGGCGCGATGGCCGATTCCGACGGCAAGGGCGTCACCGCGGAATCGCCGCCCGCATCCGATCGCCTGACCGCGCAGATGTTTGGCGCACGGGTCGCACGCGCCGCTCTCCGCTGGAAGCTCGGCGCCCGGATGGCGGCGGACGCCTGATCATGTCGAGACCGATCACCGAGGACGAGCTCGCAGACCTTGCGACCGGCGCCGGAGTTCTCGGCACGGGCGGGGGAACCTATCCCTATCTGGAGCTGCTCAACATCCAGAAGCTCTATGGCGAAGGCCTCCGCGCCGAGCTGATCGACGCGGAGGAGCTCGCCGACGACGATGCGGTCGCCGTCGTCGGGCTGATGGGCGCGCCGCTTGTCACCAAGGAACGGCTCCCCGATCCGGGGCATGCCGTGCGCCCGGTGCGCCTCATGGAGACCTATTGCGGCTGCCGCTTCCGCGCCGTGATGTCGATCGAGATCGGTAGCGAGAACTCCATCATGCCGCTGCTCGTCGGAGCGCTCACCGGACTGCCGGTCCTCGATGCCGACACGATGGGCCGCGCCTTTCCCGAGGCGCAGATGGCGAGCTTCGCCATCCGCGGTCTGCCGATGTCTCCTTTCGCGATCTGTGACATCCGGCAGAACGATTTGATCCTCACCCGCTCCGAAAGCCCGACCTGGACGGAGCGCCTCGGCCGACAGGCCTGCATCGAGCTTGGCTCGATCGCGGCGACCTGCTCCGCCCCGCGCACCGGGCGTGAGGTGAAGGACCATGCGATCCTCGGCTCGGTGTCGCGCGCGCTGCGCCTCGGGGCGGCGGTGCGCGCCGCCCGCCGCCGGCACGACGACCCGATCGCCGCGATCCTCTCGGTCGAGAACGGAACGGCACTCTTCCAGGGCAAGGTCGTGGAGGTGGCGCGCGCGATGACCGGCGGCTTCGTGCGCGGGCGCGTCCGAATCGAGGGGTTCGACGCTTTCTCCGACTCGGTCCTGGAGGTGGATTTCCAGAACGAGTTCTCGATCGGATGGCTTGACGGCGAGGTTGTCGTCACGGTGCCCGATCTGATCTGCATCCTGGAGAGCGAGAACGGCGAGGCGATCGGAACGGAGACCATCCGCTACGGTCAGCGCGTGCAGGTCGTGTCGCTTCCCGCCGACCCGATGCAGCTTGAGCCGGCCGGTCTGCAATGGGTCGGTCCGCGGGCTTTCGGCTATGCGTTCGACTACGTCGCGCATGCGAGGCCGCCGCGATGACGGCGCATCGGACGATCGAGCCGTCCGAGCTCGGCGCGCTCGCCATCGGCACCGGCATTCTCGGCACCGGCGGCGGTACGCATCCCTACCTCGAGCTGCTGGCGCTTGAGCGTCTTTATCGCGATGGCCACCGGGTCAGGCTGATGGACCCGGACGCGCTTGCCGACGACGATTGCGTGGCGGAGCTCGGTTTTATGGGCGCGCCGCTCGTCACCAAGGAGCGCCTGCCCGATCCGGCCCATATCGTGCGGCCGGTCAGGATGATGGAGCGCCACGCCGGCGTGCGCTTCAGCGCGGTCATGCCGAGCGAGGTCGGCGCGGAGAACGGCATTCTGCCGTTCCTCGTGGCCGCGCTCCTCGACCTTCCCGTCGTCGACGCCGACAGTATGGGGCGCGCGTTTCCCGAGATGCAGATGTCGAGCTTCGTCATCAACGGGCTGCCGCTGGTTCCCTTCGCGATGGCCGACATCCGCGCCAACGAGCACCTGATGGTGCAGGCCGACGGGCCGATCTGGGTGGAGCGGCTCAATCGCCGCCTGTGCACCGAGATGGGCGCGATCGCCGCCACCTGCCGGCCGCCGCGCACCGGGAAAGAGGTTCGCGCGTTCGGCGTGATGCGCTCCGTAAGCCGCGCGATCCGCCTCGGCGAAGCGGTTCTCTCCGCGCGCCGATCGCATTCCGACCCGATCGGCACGATCGTCGACACGGAGGATGGCCAGCTCCTCTTTCGCGGAAAGGTCGTCGATGTGGAGCGGCGAACCAATGCCGGGTTCGTGCGCGGCAACGCGACCGTGCAGGGCGAGGGGGATTTCGCCGACCAGGTATTCACGGTCGATTTCCAGAACGAGTTCACCATCGGCATGATCGATGGGCGGCGCATCGTCACCGTGCCCGATCTGATCTGCATTCTCGACGCCGGCAACGGAGAGGCGATCGGAACGGAGACGATCCGCTACGGGCTCCGGATCGGCATTGTCGCCATCCCCGCCGCGGACGTGCTCGTCGGCCCGAACGGCCTCGCTTATGTCGGCCCGCGCGCCTTCGGCTACGACTTCGACTACGTCTCGCCCTTCGCGTGCGCCGCATGATGACGCTGCGCGAAATACCCTACGACGACCTGTCGGCGCTGGCTCTTGGAGCCGGCATCCTCTCCACGGGCGGCGGCGCGCACCCGTACTTGGAGCTTCTCAACCTGCAGAAGCTCTATCGTCAGGGACGCACTGCCCGCATCGTCGATCCTGCCGACCTCGACGACGACGAGTTGGTTGCCGAGATTGGCTTCATGGGCGCGCCGCTCGTCTCCAAGGAGCGTTTGCCCGACCCGGCCTGGCTCGCCCGCCCGCTCGACCTCATGGAGGCCTTCGCCGGTGTCCGCTTCGCCGCGGTGATGTCGACGGAGATCGGCGGGGAGAACGGCCTGGCGCCGGTGACGGTGGCAGCGACGAAGGGTCTGCCCATCGTCGACGCCGACCCGCGCGGGCGGGCCTTTCCGGAAATGCACATGTCGAGCTTCGCGATCGCCGGCCTTCCGCTCTATCCGGCCGCCTTCGCCGATATCCGTCGCAACGAGATGATACTCGTGCACACCGAGAGCCCCCGCTGGACGGAGCGGATCGGCCGCCGGCTCTGCACCGAGGCGGGTGCCGCGCTCGCCACGTGCCGGCCGCCGAGGACCGGACGGCAGATCCGGGAGAATGCCGTGATCGGGTCGGTTTCCCGCGCGATCCGGCTCGGCGCCGCGGTCCTCGACGCGCGGCGGCGCAAGGGTGACGCCATCGAGGCCATCCTCGAATGCGAGACGGCGGTGCTCCTGTTTGAAGGCAAGGTGATCGACGTTGCACGGCGCACCACCGGCGGCTTCGTCAGAGGCACGGCCAGCATCAAGTCGGGCTCGGCGCCGACGGAGAGCATCTTCACGACCGAGTTTCAAAACGAGTTCACCGTGGGGAGGATCGACGGGGAAGCGGTCGCCACCGTCCCCGACCTCATCTGCATCCTGGATCGGGTGACGGGCGAGGCGATCGGCACGGAGACCATCCGCTACGGCCAGCGCGTCGCCGTCCTGTCGCTTCCGGCCGCGGATATCCTGACGACGCCGGTGGCACTGAGCGTCGTCGGACCGGCGGCCTTCGGCCATGACCTTCCCTTTCGGCCGCAGGGCGTATTCGCGAATGCGAGGAGCGTATGAGACGTATTGGAATCGATGTCGGCGGCACCAACACCGACGCTGTCATCGTCGACGGCGACCGCATTGTCGGCTCGGTGAAGACGCCGACGACCGAAGACGTGATGAGCGGCATCACCGAGGCGCTGCGTAAGGTGCTGCACGACACGGGGACGCCGTCCGACAGCCTCGACGCCGTCATGATCGGCACCACGCATTTCACCAACGCGGTAGCGCAGCGGCGCGACCTCTCCAAGGTCGCCGCCATCCGCATCTGCCTGCCGGCAAGCGCGTCGCTGGAGCCGTTCATCGACTGGCCGAACGACCTGGCCGAGATCGTACGCGGCGAGATCTTCATGCTGCAGGGCGGGCACGAATTCGACGGCCGGCCGATCGCCGAATTCGACGAAGCCGGTATGCGCGAGGCGGCCCGTCGGATCGGCGCGGCTGGCTACGACGCCGTCGGCATAACTTCGGTCTTTTCGCCGCTGACCGGTGAGCTGGAAGAGCGGGCGGCCGTGATCATGGCCGAGGAGGCGCCCGGCGTCGCAGTCACGCTTTCCCATACATTGGGACGGATCGGGCTTTTGGAACGCGAGAACGCCACGCTTCTGAACGCCAGCCTGCACAGGCTCGCGAGCAGCACCACCGCCGCCTTCACCAAGGCGATCGAGGCGAGCGGCATCACGGCGACGCTTTACCTGACGCAGAACGACGGCACCGTGATGCTGGCCGACGTGGCGGAGCGGTTCCCGGTCTTCAGCTTCGCGTCGGGCCCGACCAACTCCATGCGCGGCGCGGCCTTTCTCTCCAAGATGTCGGACGCCATGGTCGTCGATGTCGGCGGCACAACCGCCGATATCGGCATGCTCAAGAACGGCTTTCCGCGCGAGGCCAACAGCGTGGTCGAGATCGGTGGCGTCAGGACGCTTTTCAGGATGCCCGATCTTGAATCCATCGCGCTCGGCGGGGGATCGCTCGTCAGCGACAACCCGCTTACGATCGGGCCGCGCAGCGTCGGCTATCAGCTTGCCTCGCGCGGCATGGTCTTTGGTGGCGGCGACCTGACGGCGACCGACGTCGCGGTTGCCGGCGGTCTGATCTCGCTTGGCGATCCGGCGCGGGTCGCGGGACTCGATCGCGATCTCGTCGACAGGGCGATTAAGCGCATGCATGCGACCGTCGGCGACGCCATCGACCGGATGAAGACGGAGGCGGCCGACATTCCCGTGATCGCGGTGGGCGGGGGCGCGTTTCTCGTCCCGGAGCGTCTGAGCGGCGTGAGCGAAGTCTTGCATGTGGAGCACGGCGCCGTCGCCAATGCCGTCGGCGCGGCGATCGCTCAGGTGTCGGGCGAGTGCGACCAGATATTCCAGGGCGTGAGCCGCGAGGAGGCACTGGCGCAAGCGCGCGGGGTGGCCGAGCAGCGCGCGATTGATGCCGGCGCCGATCCGGCGAGCATCGAACTCGTTGAACAGGAAGACCTGCCGCTCGCCTACATGCCCGGGAACTCGCTCCGCGTCAGAGCGCGGGTCGTCGGCGACATCGCCTGGGGCGCCGCAAGTGCCGCCAATCAGTCCGGCGCGTTGTCGTCCGGCAGCGGCGGCACGGCGTGCCACCACTCGTCGAAGCGGTAGCAAAGGCCCTGGTCGTTGAGGAAGACATGGTAGATGCCGTCGAAGCGGAGAAGCTGGCCGGTCGGCTTCCAGGTGAGCGATGCCTTCCAGCGGTTGATGCCGGCTTCCGGCGTGACCGCCAGGATCTCGTAGTCGAAGGCGATGTCCTGCTGCAGGCCGACCGCGCCCTTCTCGACGTAGCGTCGGATCTCGTCCTTCCCGTGCATGATCTTGTGGAAGGGCGTGTACATGTAGCTCGCGTCGTCGGTGAACAGAGCAAGCGTGGCTTCCGGGTCCTGATTGACCCAACCGGCGCCATAGGCCTTGAGCCATGCTTCGAATTCGTCTCGGGTCATCGTGTCTCTTCGGGTTTGTCGGCCGGCGGTTGCGAAGGCCGATGCGATAGGCGGCTGTCCAGAGTCTCGGCCGAAGTCTCGGTCAAGTTCGGCGCACGCTCAAGACACCGAAGGCTGCATCTCGACCCCGTGGCGCCAAAATCCTCTCCGCCAAACCCGATGAGCTTCCCATGATCCTGCTTGGCGACGAGCCGATCGTCTCGACTTTTTCCATCGCGGCCTGCGACCTCGGCGCGGGCGATTGGGGCGTGGCGGTCGCGTCGAAGTTTCTGGCGGCCGGAGCCGTCGTGCCGTGGGCGCAGGCGCGCGTCGGCGCGGTCGCAACGCAGGCCCTCGCCAATACCGCCTATGGCCCGAACGGTCTGGCGGCGCTCGCCGAGGGTTTGACGGCGGAGGAGGCGATCGCCCGCATCGTCGCCCGCGATCCGGACCGCGATCACCGGCAGGTCGGGATTGTCGACGCCAAGGGCGGCGCCGCCGCGCATACGGGCGCGTCGTGTCTCGACTGGGCCGGCCACAAGACCGGGCCGAACTTCGCCTGCCAGGGCAATGTCCTGCCGAGCGAGGCGACGATTGAGGCGATGGTCGGCTCTTTCCTGAAGGCACGCGGGGGGCTCGCCGATCGTCTGATCGGCGCGCTCGCGGACGGATACGCCGCCGGCGGGGATCGGCGCGGGCTGGAATCCGCGGCCGTCTATGTCGTGCGTCACAAGGGCGGCTATGGCGGCAACAACGACGTCCTGGTCGATCTGCGCGTCGACGATTCCACCGCGCCGATCGACGAGTTGAAGCGGCTCATGCAGATCCATCACCTCTATTTCGGCAAGAGCCCGGCGGAGGAGAAGGTGCCGCTTGCAGGCGACGTGCTGCGCGACATCGAGGCGATCATGATCCGCGAAGGCTATCTCAAGGGGCATCCGGCCGACATCTGGGCGCCGGGCATGGTGGACGTGCTGATCGCGTTTGTGGGCACGGAGAACATCGAGGAGCGCGTCGACCTGGAGGCCAAGACGATCGACCGCCCCGCGATCGAGCACCTGAACCGGAAATTCCCCGCCACGGGCTGAATTTCCCCGGCCGTTTGCCAGAAACCCCGGCAGCCTGGGCCGACCGCGGCCCGGGTCACCCTGAATCCGCCCCGAAAGCCTTGACTTTCGGCGGCTTCTGCACTTTATCCCCGGCTGACGGCGCGAACCGGTCCCGGTCCGCGCCCTAATCGTTTGTCGCGCTCGTCTCCCGCCGGAGCCGCGCGACGCGACTGGAAGAAGCCCACCCGTTCGCTTCGAGCGAGGTGGAGCGACGAACGCGAGGACAAGATGTTCGCAGTCATCAAAACCGGCGGCAAGCAATATCGCGTTGCCGCCGAAGACACGCTCATGATTGGCAAGCTCGCCGGAGAGGCGGGCGAGCAGGTCACCTTCTCCGACGTGCTGGTCGTCGGCGGCGATACGCCGAAGCTCGGCGCGCCGCTCGTGGAAGGCGCTTCCGTCGTCGGCGAGATCGTCGACCAAAAGCGCGGTCCGAAGGTCATCATCTTCAAGAAGCGCCGGCGGCAGAATTCGCGCCGCAAGAACGGCCATCGCCAGGACTTCACGCTGGTCAAGATCACTGAGATCCTGACCGACGGCGCGAAGCCTTCGGGGAAGACCGCCAAGGCGGCGAAGCCCTCGGCAAAGGCGGGCGAAGCTGCCGCGGCGCCGCTTTTTGAGGCTCCCGCGGGCGACGGCCGACGATCTGAAGAAGATCGGCGGCGTCGGGCCGGCGCTTGAGAAGAAGCTCAACGCGCTCGGCGTCACGCGCTTCGACCAGATCGCCGCGTTCACCGAGGACGATATCAAGCGCGTCGACGAAGTCCTGAACTTCAAGGGACGCATCGAGCGCGAGGATTGGGTCGGTCAGGCCAAGACCCTGGCCGGCGCTGAGAAGGAGTAGCGACGATGGCACACAAAAAGGCAGGCGGCTCCTCCCGCAACGGCCGCGACACCGCGGGCCGGCGCCTCGGCATCAAGAAGTTCGGCGGCGAAGCCGTCATCCCCGGCAACATCATCGTGCGCCAGCGCGGCACCAAGTGGCGCCCGGGCGACAATGTCGGCGTCGGCAAGGATCACACGATCTTCGCGCTGGTCGAAGGCCGCGTGACGTTCAAGACCAAGGACGGCGGACGCTCCTACGTTTCCGTCGAGCCGAGCCCGGAGCCTGCCGAATAGGCCGGCATAGCCGCCGGCGTCCCGCCGACCCGGCGCCGAGAACACGGAAGGGGAAGCGGGAAGCCGCTTCCCCTTTTTCTTTGGAGCTTTTTCGATGTTGGCGAAGTCGGATGCGGGAGAGGCGGATCGCGTGTTGCGCACGCGGCGGCTCGTGCTCGCGCCGCTCGCCCCGAGCCACGCTCCGTTGCTCTTCGGCGAGATGAACGACTGGGACGTCGTCAGCATGCTCGCCGTCGTGCCCTGGCCGCTGGCGGCGGATGCAGTCGAGGCCTATTCGCGCCGAGCGCTTCAGCCGGACTCTGGAACGGACGATTTCACCGTCCTGCTCGATGGCTCGCCCATCGGTGTGCTGACCGTGAAGCTGCCCGGCTCCGGCGATCCGCCGCGGGTCGATGCCGCGTCTCGGCTACTGGCTCGGCCGCAGCGCATTGGGGGAACGGATACGCGACGGAAGCGCTCGCCGCGCTCGTCGACGACGCCTTCGCACGCCACCCGCAGGAGCGCATCGGCGCCGGCGTCTTCACCGACAATCCCGCCTCGCGCCGGGTGCTGGAGAAGCTCGGCTTCCAGCGGGCCGGCGGCTATGCGCTGCATTGCCGCGCGCGCGATGCCTCCATCGACGTCGACGACATGCATTTGACGCGGACGGATTGGGCAGCGGGGGCAGGGCGGGCATGAAGTTCCTCGACCAGGCCAAGGTCTATATCCGCTCCGGCGACGGCGGGGCGGGCGCGGTCTCGTTTCGGCGCGAGAAGTTCATCGAGTTCGGCGGGCCCGACGGCGGCGACGGCGGGCGTGGCGGCGACGTGTGGGCGGAGGCGGTGGACGGCCTCAACACGCTGATCGACTACCGCTACCGGCAGCATTTCAAGGCCAAGACCGGGGGCCACGGGATGGGCCGCGACCGCCACGGCGCGAAGGGCGCGGACGTCGTGCTCAAGGTGCCGGTCGGAACGCAGATCCTTAACGACGACAACGAGACGCTGACCGCCGATCTTTCGACGCTGGGCGAGCGTGTGCTCTTGGCGAAAGGCGGGAACGGCGGCTTCGGCAACGCGCATTTCAAGTCCTCCACCAACCGCGCGCCGCGCCGCGCCAATCCCGGCCAGGAAGGCGAGGAGAGTTGGATCTGGCTGCGGCTCAAGCTCATCGCGGATATCGGCATTGTCGGGCTGCCGAATGCGGGGAAATCCACGCTTCTTGCGCGCGTCACCGCGGCGAAGCCGAAGATCGCCGACTATCCGTTCACGACGCTCTATCCCAATCTCGGCGTCGTCCGCCACAAGGGCGTGGAGTTCGTGCTCGCCGACATTCCCGGCTTGATCGAGGGCGCGCATGAGGGCGCCGGCATCGGCGACCGCTTCCTGGGCCACGTCGAGCGCTGCCGCGCGCTGATCCATCTCGTCGATGCGGCCGGCGAGGATCCGGGCGTGGCCTATACGACGGTGCGCGAGGAGCTTGAAGCCTACGGTCATGGGCTCGCGGAGAAGAGTGAGATCGCCGTGCTCTCGCGCGCGGACGCCGCGACGCCCGAGCAACTGAAATCCGCCAAGGCCAAGCTCCGCCGCCGCGCCGGACACGTGCCGCTGACGCTTTCCGCCGCGACGGGGCAGGGGGTGGAGGCCTTGCTCGACCAGTGCCTGGAGCTTGTCGGCAAGACCGTTGAAGCGACCCCCGATCCGCGCTGGAGCGCGTCGTGAAGCTCGCCGCGACACGCAAGGCCATCGCCGATCACCGCCGTATCGTCGTGAAGGTCGGCTCGTCGCTTCTCGTCGACGGCGCCACCGGCAGGCTCGACCGCGTGTGGCTCGCCTCGCTCGCCGAAGACATCGCGGCGCTCGTCGCCAAGGACCGGCAGGTGCTCGTCGTCTCATCCGGCGCCATTGCGCTCGGGCGCGGGGCGCTCGGGCTCGGGCATGGTGCGCTCAAGCTGGAGGAAGCGCAGGCGGCCGCCGCGAGCGGACAGATCGCGCTCGCCGGTGCCTGGGCGGCGTGCCTCGACGAGCGTGGATTGCAGGCGGCGCAGATCCTGCTCACCCTCGGCGACACGGAGGAGCGGCGGCGCTATCTAAACGCCCGCGCGACGCTGGCGACGCTTCTCAAGATGCGCGCCGTGCCGGTCATCAACGAAAACGACACGGTGGCGACGGCGGAAATCCGCTACGGCGACAACGACCGTCTCGCTGCGCGCGTCGCCGCCATGGCCGGCGCCGACTGTCTCGTCCTTCTCTCCGACGTTGACGGGCTCTATACGGCGCCGCCCGCCTCAGACTCGTCGGCGGAGTTCATCGATTTCGTTCCGGCGATCACCACCAAGATCGAGGCGATGGCGGGCGCGGCCGGCTCTGAGCTTTCGCGCGGCGGCATGAAGACCAAGATCGAGGCGGGCAAGATCGCGACCGCCGCCGGCGCGGCCATGGTCATCGCAAGCGGGCGGCGACAGAACCCGCTCGCCGCGATCGATGCCGGCGAACGCGCCACCTGGTTCGCGCCGCAATCGACCCCGGCAAGCGCGCGCAAGGCCTGGATTGCCGGCCACCTGGAGCCGCGCGGCACGGTCGTCGTCGATGCCGGTGCGGAAGCGGCGCTGAAATCCGGCAAGAGCCTGCTGCCAGCCGGTGTGGCGTCGGTCTCAGGTGCCTTTACACGCGGCGACGCCGTTCTGATCCGCGGCGCGGATGGCGGCGAGATCGGCCGCGGGCTCGTCGCCTTCGACGTGGAGGACGCGAAAAAGATCGTCGGAAAGCGCTCCAGCGAGATCGAAACCGTGCTCGGCTATCGCGGCCGCGCCGAGATGATCCACCGCGACGATATGGTGCTCAGGGAAATCTAAGCCGACGTAATTGCTTTCGCGTCACTTTCGTTTGCCTTTTGCCACAAGTTACGGTTTGAGTTCCGGAAGTTCTTTTGGGGGGCCCTACTTCGCTGGGGGCGCGCTTTTGAGTGCAGCTAGGGTTGATTTTCGGAAGCTCTTTCAGGGGCTGCCGACCCCTTTCATGGTGCTGGATCGGGATCTCCGTTTCGTGGAGATGAACGAGGCGTATCTCGACACCACGCAGACAGAACGAGAGAGCCTGATCGGGCGCTATGTGTTCGACGTGTTTCCCGAACACGGCGAACGGCTGGAGCGGTTCCATCGAGCCTTTCGGGCGGCGCTCGACGGCGAGGCGAACGAGCTGATGCGTGTGCCGTTTTCCATCCGGCGCCCCGACAGCGAGGGCGGCGGGTTGCGCGAGGTGTGGTGGACATGCGCGCACGTTCCCGTCTGCTCCGAGGACGGGACGGTCGAGTTCGTCGTGCAGAACGCCCGGGACGTCACGGATGAAGTCGAGGCTCAGCGCCTCAAGGACCTGATCGCCGGCGAGCTTCAGCACCGCGTGGCGAATCTCCTGTCGGTGATCACGGTCATTGCCCGGCGGACCGCCGAGCACGAGAACAGCATCAAGGACTTCCTGAACAGCTTCACGGCGCGCATCCGTTCGCTCGGACAAACCCATTCGCTTCTGACGGGCGGAAACTGGAGCGGCACGGGGATGGCCGAGCTGGTGGCCCAGCATCTGGAAGCCTATGCCGGCGATGGCCACCATATCGAGATCAAAGGTCCGGAGCTGCGGTTCTCCGCCTCCGAGGCGCAGTCGGTCTCCATGGCGCTGCACGAGCTCGCCACGAACGCCGTTAAATACGGGGCGCTCAAGAACGCGAAGGGACGCCTGAACGTGACATGGGATATCCTTGAGCCCGGCGGCTACCGGTTGGAATGGCGCGAGGAGGGGCTGGAGGGGGTCACAGAGCCGGAGCGGACCGGCTTTGGGTCGATGATCCTGACGACGATCCTGCCGAGCCAGCTTGGCGGCGAGGCGCAGCGTGAGTTTTCCCCGACCGGTCATGTCTACCGGTTGAATGTTCCCCGACGTAAATCAATGGGCGACCCGGCTGACGACCGCGAGGAAGATCATCCCGCCCTTGTCGGATAGTGGCTTCTTTGTAATCGCGCTCGCGCCAAGACGCCTGCTTCCCCCATTTCGACCCTGGGGCTTGCGTCAGTTGATGTCGTCGGCCTGCGTTGCGCGCTTCCGCCCGGAGATCATCGCGGCAACGAGGTTCTCGCGGTGACGATAGCTTGCCAGCACGACACCGCCGAGGTGAAAGACGACCAGCAAGAGAAGGCCATGCGCAAGCCAGTGATGCACATGCTGCATCCACTCAACGCCCCAGAAGGCATCCGTCGTCAGCAGCCAGCCCGTGAACGCTGTCGATAACATCGCCAAGATCAAGGCGACGATCATGGCGCCTCCGGCCGGGTTGTGGCCGACGCAACGCGGCTCGCTGCCCTTCAGTATCGCTTTCAGGTAAGCCAGAGTGGTGCCCGGCGGGCGGACAAACTGCGAGAAGCGGGCGTAGGGCGTTCCGACGAAGCCCCATGCGACCCGCATGACAACGAGCCCGCCCGCGGCGTAGCCCGCCCAATTGTGCAGGTTCTCCCAGGAGTGGGCGCTGAGCCATGCGATGGCAAAGCTCAGCACCAAACTCCAATGGAAGAGTCGCACCAGGGGATCCCAGACGCGCACTCTCGGCATCTTGCCAGTGCCGCGACCGTCTAACGCGGTCGCATCAATCTTCGCCGGCCTCCGCATTGTCGAGCTGCTCAAGCGTCTCGGCGTTGTAGGCCAGGTTCAACCGCTTGCCGGCGCTGTCCGTCGCATAGACTTCGTAGCAGCCGTTCTCGACCTTGATCTGGCGGACCGTCAGGCCCTCCGACTTGAGCTGCGTCTCGAGGCTCGACTGCGGCTGCCAGCTTGACTGCGGTGACGTGCTGCAGGTTCCGGCAGCGAAGGCGGGGCTTGCAACGGCGACCGCGAAGGCGGCGATCAAAGCAACTTTCATGAATGGTCTCCAAAGTTGGATCGGGTCGCAAACACTTCCCGGGAACACCCGAGTCGATGTTTGCGGGCGGAACCTATTTGAGGCGACCTGACAGGACGCTGACAGCTCGAGTGGACATCTCCGCTTTGGCGACGCGGTGCCGCCGAGACGAAGAGATCGGCGAGAAGCGAGGGCAGTGCGCACCTTGCGCGAAGACTCCGCGTCGTTCCGCGATTTCTTCGGTGAGCGTCGCGATGCGGACCGTTGATTGAAATCGTGCGCGGAGCCGCCCGAAGGGCACAATTGTCGCAGGCAGGTCGCGGATGCGCTGGAGGCCAGATGACGCGCCGCGATAAGTGCCTGTGAAGCCCCGGAAAGCGGCTCGCGGCGCCTTTTCTCAACCCATTGAATTCTTACGATTAATTAATGAGAAGCCGGCTTCCGCCGCCAGATTTCCAGCACAATTCGGTCGCAACAAAACCATCCTGAAAATGGGCCGAGCGAGGCTCGCATCGGTCCACGGCTCACCGTTTTTTTGAACGAAGCTGGGATACGACGATGCTTCCAAGACGCGCACTTCCGATCGCCGCGGCGATTGTCCTCACCTTCTCTCCCCTTAGCCCACTCCTTGCGCAAACGCCGGTCGCCGCGCCGGTCGCGCCGCCCGACACCGCCAGCCCGGCAAAGTCCTCCGGGCTCTGGCTCTTGACCGATTTCCCCGAGCTGACCGGCCAGATCGGAAACGCGGCCAAGATATCGCTGGCCCTGCAGAACGCCGGTCTCCCGCCGGAGCGCGTGGAATTCTCCGTCGACGGGCTCCCGCAAGGTTGGGATTGGAAGCTGATGGGCGACGGACGCGAAGTTTCCGCCGCGATGGTCGGCCCTGACGAGACGCGCGACCTTTCGCTTTCAGTCACCCCGCCCGCCGACGCGAAGACCGACCAGGTGACCTTCCGCGTCATCGCGAAGGCGCCGGACCGCAGCCTGACGCTTCCGATAACGATGCGCCTTACCGCCGCGGAACCGGCAAAGCTTGAGCTTGAGCCGGAGCTTCCTGCGCTGCGCGGGACGCCGAGCTCGTCCTTCGACTTCCAGATCGCCATCAAGAACGACAGCCCCGACGACGCGACCGTCAATCTGCTGGCGCAGACGCCGGACGGGTTCGTCGCCTCGTTCAAGGAGCAGTACGGCGCGCAGGAGCTGACGAGCCTGCCGATCAAGGCGGGCGAGTCGAAGACGGTGAAGCTTTCCCTGCAGCCGCCGCATGACGCGCCGGCCGGCAATTATCCGATCGTCATGCAGGCGGCGAGCGCCAAGGTGTCGGCGGAGACGCAGCTTGTCGTGCAGGTCACCGGCCAGCCCGAGCTTTCGCTCTCCGGACCGGGCGGACGGCTCTCCGGCGAGGCGACCGCGGGCAAGGCGGAGACCTTCGCGTTCGATGTCGGCAACAGCGGTTCCGCTCCGGCGAAGACCGTTCGCTTCAGCGCCAGCGCGCCGACGGGATGGAAGGTGACGTTCCGTCCCGATCAGCTTCCGGGCCTCGATACCGACGGGCACCAGCCCGTGCAGGTCGAGATCACGCCTTCGGAGAAGGCGATCGCCGGCGATTACATGGTGACCATCCGCGCCAACGGCGAGGGCACCTCGACGAGCGCGCAGTTCCGCACCACCGTGACCACCTCCACGGTGTGGGGCGTCGCCGGGCTCGGCATCATCGGCGCTTCCGTGTTGGTGCTGGCGCTTGCGGTGACGCGTTACGGCCGTCGGTGACGCTAAAATGAGCGCACCTGTCATCGAAGCGCGCGGCCTGACCAAGCGCTATCGCGGCGTGACGGCCGTCGACCATCTCGACCTCACGATCGAGGCAGGCGAGGTGTTCGGTCTTCTCGGGCCGAACGGCTCGGGCAAGACGACCACGATCCTGATGATCCTCGGCCTGACCGATCCGAGCGAAGGCTCCGTCAGCGTGCTTGGCCGCGACCCGCTGCGCGAGCCGCTGGCGGTGAAGAAGCGTGTCGGCTACCTGCCGGATGCGGTCGGCTTCTACGACCAGCTGACGGCGCGCGAGAACCTCGCTTATGTCGCGCGGCTGCAAGGACTGCGCTCGGCGGAAGCGGGCGGGCGGATTGCCGAGGCGCTTGAGGATGTGCGCCTCAGCCACGTCGCCGACCGCCGCGTCGGCACCTTCTCGCGCGGCATGCGGCAGAGGCTCGGTCTCGCCGACGTGCTCCTGAAGCAGGCGGAGGTGGCGATCCTCGACGAGCCGACCTCGGGGCTCGACCCGCAATCGACGCAGGAGCTCCTGGAGCTGATCCGCCAGATGGCGGGGCGCGGCATCACGATCGTGCTCTCCTCGCACCTCCTGTCGATGGTGCAGTCGATCTGCGACCGCGTCGCGCTCTTCAACGCCGGGCGCGTCGGCCTCGTCGGCCGCGTCGCCGATCTCGCGGCGGAGGTTCTCGGCGGCTCCTACGTCATCGAGATCGACGCCACGGGGGTCGACGTCGCCGCTGTCCTCAAGGGGGTCGAGGGCATCACCGCCGTCGCGCCGGCGCATGGCAGCATCGTGCGCGCCGATTGCGTCCGCGATGCGCGCGCGGAGATCGCCCGCCGCATAGTGGAGGCCGGCGGCGCGCTCACCAACATGAACATGGATCGATCGAGCCTGGATGAAGTCTATGTCCGCTATTTCGAGAACGTCGCCGACGCGGCGTGAGGGTTCGCCGTTTACCGGGCTTGCCGCCGTCGCGATGAAGGAGGCGGCCGACCATCTGACCAGCGCACGCATGCATCTCGTCATGCTGCTCGTCCTGCTCACCGCCTTCGGCGCGGTCTACGGTGCAATCGGGGAGATCAAGAACACGGTGGGGCAGGACCCGTTCCTGTTCCTGCGGCTCTTCACGACGGCGCGCCAGCCGCTTCCGTCCTTCGTCTCGCTCCTGACCCTGCTTCTGCCGCTCGTCGCGATCGCGCTCGGTTTCGACGCCGTGAACGGCGAATACAACCGCCGCACCATCAGCCGCGTCCTGTCGCAGCCGATCTATCGCGACGCGCTGCTGATGGGGAAATTCCTCGGCGGCCTGATCGTGCTCGGCATCTGCCTCGTCACGCTGTGGCTGCTTCTGACCGGGCTTGGCATCCTGACGCTGGGGCTGCCGCCGTCGGGGGAGGAGACGCTGCGCGGCGTCGCCTTCCTGATCGCCTCGCTTGCTTACGCCGGCGTCTGGCTCGCGATCGCTGTCTTATTCTCCACGCTCTTCCGCGCGCCCGCGACCTCGGCGCTCGCGGCGCTGACGCTCTGGCTCTTCTTCGCCGTCTTCTGGAGCATGCTGACGCCGCTCCTCGCCAACGCGCTCGCGCCGGTCAATCCGTTCGACCCGCGCACCGCCGTGTTTCAGGTGGAGGTCGGACAGGCGCTCGCCCGCTTCTCGCCGAATACGCTCTATGGAGAGGCGACGCTTGCGCTCCTGAATCCTTCGACCCGCAGCCTGGGGCTCGTCTTCATGTCGCAGCTTCAGGGCGCGCTGATGGGCGCGCCGCTTCCCTTCGGGCAGAGCGCGCTCCTGATCTGGCCGCAGCTTTCCGGCCTGATCGCGGTGATGGTCGTTGTTTTCACGCTCGCCTACGTGGCTTTCCAGCGGCAGGAAATACGAGCGTAGCGGCTGCGCTTGGCGCCAACCAAGTTACCGGGGCGACCTCTACGGGCGGGGGTCGTGGTGCTGGAAGCGGGTGCCGCACGCTTCAGAGCGGGGAGAGCGGGATGCCAATCGCGGCCGCCCCGCTGGCAAGCCGTTCGTCGTAGGTCGCCAACAGAGGGCGTTCGCCGCTTCTCTCGAGAAACACGAGCGAAGCGAGATGCAGCGCGTCGAGCGTCCGCAGAGGTTTGGGAAAGGGTGCCAGCGCACGTTCCAAGACAGGCGGCGTCAGCTCGATCAAGGCCACACGGCCGACTACGATCTGCGCTTCTTTGCCATGCGACGCGCCGAGGCCGTAAGCGTGTAAACGATTCCAGACTTCATATTCGAGCAGCCGACTCGAAACGAGCGTCTCACGCCAAAGGGCGGCGGGCGGTTCCCGCGCTTCGCCAAGGAGATGGGCGAGCGCGACGGAACTGTCGATGTAGATCAACGATCGTCCCTGTCGCGCTTGATGTCGCGCATGAGCTCATCGAAAGGAACAGCCGGCTTACGCGGGGGCGCATCGGTGCCCGCATGGGTCGGCAGCGTGAGCCAACCTTCGCGGACCCCCTTGGCCAGGAACGCGTCGGATAGAGCGGTACTTCGCCCGAGCGCGGGCGGTACGAGCTCGGCGACCACGCGTTCGCGATCGGTGACGAGCACGGTCTCGCCGCTTGCCGCGAGGCGCACATACTCGCTGAGCTTGTTCTTCAGGACTTTCAGGCCAACGGACCGCATGCCGCAAAGTAGCTTCTAGAAGCTACTTTAGCAAGTTGCAGATTTGCGCGTGGCGCCACGACGTGGCGGAGAGCGGCGGTTCTCCCGCCGCGCCCGGAGTTGTCATGCCGCGCCCGCTGCGATAGAGCGATCCGTCCGGTTCCTGAGAAAACGGATGAACGCGAAGCGCAACGAATTTGCCGGCGGCGAAGAGACCGCCGAGACGGTCGACGTCGAGGCCCTGATGCAGGGTGTCGGCGCGCGCGCGCGCGCCGCCGCGGCGGTGCTCGCCAATGCGACGACCGAGGCAAAAGACAAGGCGCTGCGCGCCGCGGCGGAGGATTTGCGGCACACGGCCGCCGTGATCCTGCTCGCGAACGAGAAGGACGTCGCCGACATGGAGGCGGCGGGCTCGAGCAAGGCGCTGATCGACCGCGCGAAGCTCGATCCCTTGCGCATCGAGGCGATTGCCAGGTCGCTTGAGGAGATCGCCGCGCTTCCCGATCCGGTCGGCTCCACCATTGCCGAATGGGAGCGGCCGAACGGCCTCCATATCGAGCGCGTGCGCACGCCGATCGGCGTGATCGGGATCATCTTCGAGAGCCGCCCCAACGTCACCGCCGATGCCGGCGCGCTGGCGCTCAAGGCCGGCAACGCCGTCATCCTGCGCGGCGGGTCGGATACGTTCCGCAGCAACTCCGCGATCCATCGCTGCCTGGTCGCCGGGCTGAACGAAGCCGGGCTTCCGGAGGACGCCATCCAGCTCGTGCCGACGCGCGACCGCGAGGCGGTCGGCGCCATGCTGCGCGGCCTTAACGGCACGATCGACGTCATCATCCCGCGCGGCGGCAAGAGCCTCGTCGCGCGTGTGCAGGCGGAGGCGCGCGTGCCGGTCTTCGCGCACCTGGAAGGTGTGTGTCACGTCTACGTGCATGCGGCGGCCGATCTGGATATGGCGAAGAAGATCGTCGTCAACGCCAAGATGCGGCGCACCTCGATCTGCGGGGCGTCGGAGACGCTCCTCGTCGACAAAGCCTGCGCGGGGAGTCACTTGCGTCCGCTTGTTGAGGCGCTGCAGCAGGCGGGCTGCGCGGTACGCGGCGACGCGGCGACGCAAGCCGCCGCCGACGGCGTGGAGCCGGCGACCGAAGAGGATTGGTACAAGGAATATCTCGACGCGATCATCGCGGTCTCTGTCGTCGATGGGCTCGACGAGGCGATCCGCCACGTGGAGAAATACGGCTCGCATCATACCGATGCGATCGTCACCAACGACACCGGCGCGGCGGAGCGCTTCATGGATGAAGTCGATTCCGCCATCGTGCTTCACAACGCCTCCACGCAGTTCGGCGACGGCGGCGAGTTCGGCATGGGCGCGGAGATCGGCATCGCTACGGGCAAGATGCATGCACGCGGGCCTGTCGGCCTGGAGCAGCTCACGAGCTTCAAATACCGCGTCCGCGGCACCGGCCAGACCCGTCCTTGATTAGCGAAGACCGGTCGAGCCGCGTCTTCCGCGGGCTGCCGCCGCATGGATCACGGCAGCGCATCGGGCTCTTCGGCGGGACCTTCAATCCCCCGCACGAAGGCCACCGGCGCGCCAGCCTCCTGGCGCTGCACAAGCTCCGTCTCGACTGGATCTGGTGGATGGTCACGCCGGGAAACCCGCTGAAGAAGAACGGCGGCTTGCCGTCTCTCGATGCACGCATGGCCGCGGCGGCGCGGGTCGCAGCGCATCCGCGCATCCTCGTCAGCGGCGCGGAGGCCGGGTTCCGAACGCGTTACACGGCGGATTTGATCGCGAATCTGAAAACGCGCGCGCCGATGACACGTTTCGTCTGGATCATGGGAAGCGACGGCCTCGTCGATTTCCATCGCTGGGAGAGCTGGCAGGCGATTGCGGCGTCCGTGCCGATCGCCGTCGTTAACCGTCCGAAGACGCTGCTTTCGCCGCTTTTCTCGCGCGCCGCGCAGGCGCTTGCCGCGTATCGCGTCGACGCGGAGGATTGCGGCGACCTGGCCGACCGTGAGCCGCCCGCCTGGGTACTCGTGACCGGGCCCCGGGTCGGCGTTTCCTCCACGGCGCTGCGCGAAAGCACGTCTTGAAACAGTAACGATTGCACCCCTATCTTAAGGGGCGCGGCCCGTGCCGCGATTCGTGTGGAGACAAGGGGACCAAACACTGTCCGAAATGACCCGCTCGGTTGAAGGCGCCGCGTCAGGTGCGCCTTCCGCGGCCTCCCTGATGGCGGCCAATGCGTCAGGGGAAGCTTTGAGAACCGTCCTTGCGAGCCTCGACGATGCGAAGGCCGAGGACACCGTGACAATCGACATCCAGAGCAAGTCAGCGCTCGGCGACTACATGGTCGTCGCCTCCGGCCGTTCGCACCGGCACGTGGGCGCGATCGCCGATCGTCTTGTCGCCGACCTGAAGCAGGCCGGCTGCGGGCCGGTCCGCGTGGAGGGCATGCGCCATTGCGACTGGGTGCTGATCGATGCGGGCGATCTCATCGTGCACGTCTTCAGACCGGAGGTGCGCGAATTTTACAACATCGAGAAGATGTGGGCGGCTGAGCCCTATTCGGAGCGCCGCGCGCTCGCCTGATCCTCGATGGAGATCGTCATAGCCGCGGTCGGACGGCTGAAAGCCGGTCCGGAACGTGTGCTTTGCGACCGGTATCTCGAGCGTGCACGCAAAGGCGGGCGGACGCTTGGTCTGCGCGGCTTCACGATCGAGGAAATTCCCGAATCCCGTGCCGCGCGCGCCGTCGACAGGATTGCGGCGGAGGAGCGCACGCTGCTCCAGCGCATCGATGCCGGCGACCGTGTCGTCTGCCTCGACGCAACCGGTGCGCTCACCGACAGCGCCGCCTTCGCCGCCTCGCTTGCGAAGGACGCGGAAGCCGCCATACCCCGCACCGTCTTCGTGCTCGGCGGGCCGGACGGCCTGGGTGAGGGGTTGCGCGCCCGCGCCGAGCGGACCGTATCGTTCGGACGGGTGACCTGGCCGCATCAATTGGCCCGGATTCTGCTTGCCGAGCAACTCTATCGGGCCACCACGATCCTTTCCGGGCACCCCTATCATCGGGCATAATCCGAAAGGTTTCTTGGCTATGAGGGCTGGATGACTTTCCGCCGCGGCGTCCTCCTTTCCCTGCTCCTTATCGGCACACTGGTCGCCGCCGGTGTCCCATACGGCATCCGCGCCGCGGAAATCGATTCTGGCGAGCTTGGCGAATTGCGCGGGGTGAACGCGGCCAACCGCAAACAGGCGCGGGAAGCGGAGCTTGAGGCAATTCGTCGCTCCCTTGAGGTTTCCGAGCGGCGTCAGGCGGCACTGCGGGATGAGATCGACGGCCTCGACCAGGACCGCGAGACGCTGAGCGCCGACCTGATCGCGACCGCGCAGCGCATGCGTACGGCCGAAGAGGAGATCGGCCGCATGGAGGCGCGGCTAGAGCAGCTCCATGCCGACGCCGACAAGCTGCGAGGGTCGCTGAACGATCGGCGCGACGTGATGGCGGAGGTGCTGATGGCGCTGCAGCGGATTGGCCGCACGCCGCCGCCGGCGATCCTCTCCCGTCCGGAGGACGCGCTTGCCGCGATCCGCGGCTCGATCCTCGCCGGCGCGGTGCTTCCCGATATTCGCGCGGAGGCGGAGAAACTGGCCGCCGACCTTTCGTCGCTGACCAAGGTGACCGCGGAGATCGAGACGGAGCGAGACTCGCTGCGCGAGCGCTACGCCTCGCTCGGTGACGAGCAGGCGCGCATCAACCTTCTGGTGGAGGCGAAGAAAGCGCAGCGCGAGCAGACCGAGACGGCGCTCGGCGCGGAACGCGACAAGTCGGCGGAGCTGGCCGACAAGGCGGGAAGCCTGCAATCGCTCATCTCGGCCCTGGAAAAGGAGGTCGCCGCCGCCGCCAAGGCCGCGCAGGAGGCGCAGGAGGCGGCCGCCACGACCGCCCACGCCGACCGCGAGGAGGCGGCGCGGCGGCTGTCGGACACCAGCCGTATCGCGCCCGCCGTACACTTTGCCGATGCGAGGGGGCTTCTGCCCCTGCCGGTCTCCGGCCAGAAACTGCTCGGCTTCGGCGATGCCGACGGGCTCGGCGGCGAGAGCCAGGGGCTGACACTTGCCGCCCGGCCGGGGGCCGCGGTTCTGGCTCCCGCCGACGGCTGGGTTGTCTATGCCGGCCCGTTCCGCTCCTACGGTCAGGTCTTGATCCTGAATGCCGGCGACGGGTATCACATCGTTCTGGCCGGAATGGAGCATATCGACGCCGCGCTCGGGCAATTCGTGCTAGGCGGCGAGCCGGTTGCGGTAATGGGTGCAACCAGGCTGGCGAGCATCGGAGACATCGACCATACTTCCGCCCAGCCGATTCTTTACGTCGAGTTCCGCAAGGACGGAACGTCAATTGATTCAGCGCCTTGGTGGGCGCCTTCGGACAGTGAGGTTAACGGATGATGCGTAGGTTTACGCTTCTGGCGACAGGCGCCATCCTTGGTGCGGTGATCATGGGCGGCGTCGCCCAGTTCGGCGGCGTCGGCGGGGCGACAGCCGCCGCGACCGACACCTACCGGCAGCTCAATCTCTTCGGCGACGTGTTTGAGCGCATCCGCGCCGACTACGTCGAAGAGCCCGATGACGCTAAATTGATCGAATCCGCGATCAACGGGATGCTGTCCTCGCTCGACCCGCATTCCAGCTACCTGAATGCGAAAGACTACCAGGACATGCAGGTGCAGACGCGCGGAGAGTTCTTCGGGCTCGGCATCGAAGTCACGATGGAGAACGAGCTCATCAAGGTGATCTCGCCCATCGACGACACACCCGCCTTCAAGGCCGGAGTTCTCTCCGGCGACCTCATCACCGAGCTCGACGGCGAACCGGTGCAGGGGCTGACGCTGCGTGAGGCCGTGGAGAAGATGCGCGGCCCGGCCAACACCTCCATCGTGCTGACCGTCGTACGCGAGGGCGTGGCGGACCCGCTCAAGATCACCGTCGTGCGCGACGTGATCCGCGTGCAATCGGTCAAGTACCGCGAGGAGAATGATGTCGGCTACGTCCGCATCGCCTCCTTCAGCGAACAGACGATGGACGGTCTGGAAAAGGCGATCGACACCATCGAGAAGGATATCCCTGCCGATCGGTTGAGGGGTTTCGTGCTCGATCTGCGCGGCAATCCGGGCGGCCTTCTCGACCAGGCGGTGCTCGTCTCCGACGCGTTCCTGGATCGTGGCGAGATCGTCTCCACGCGCGGCCGTCATCCTGAGGACGTGCAGCGCTTCAGCGCGCGCGCCGGCGATCTCACCGACGGGAAGCCTGTCATCGTGCTGCTGAACGGAGGCTCGGCCTCGGCGTCTGAGATCGTCGCCGGCGCCCTGCAGGACCACCGGCGCGCGACGCTGGTCGGAACGCGCTCGTTCGGCAAGGGTTCGGTGCAGACGATCATTCCGATCGGCCGCTCCGGCGCGATCCGGCTCACAACCGCTCGCTATTATACGCCGTCGGGACGTTCCATCCAGGCGCGGGGCATCGATCCCGACATCGAGGTCCTGCCGGAGCTGCCCACCGACCTCAAGGACTTCGACACCGTGTCGGAGGCGGAACTGCGGGGCCACCTTCTCGCTGAAGGTGAGCAGAAGAAGGTGGACGATACCGCCGCTGCGGATGCGCCGGTTGCCGAAACGGCGGCGGACGCGGATACGAGCACGAACGCGACTGCTGACACCGGCAAGGCGGAGGCCGGCAAGGCCGAGGCTCCGCCGACGGGTGCCCTCGCATCCTACGTTCCGGAGGATCCGAAGCTCGACAAGCAGCTCAACTATGCGCTCGACCTTCTGCGCGGCATTCAGGTGAATGCCCGCTTCCCGGCGGCCGCCGAACAGGGCGTTCCGAACTAGCCGGGCGGCGCCGCCCGACGGTTGGGCGGTCCGATAGAACGATCAAACCGCGGGCCTTGCGCCCGCGGTTTTGTTTTGCGCGGCTTAGGAAATTGTCCTGTGCCGCGCCCCGCAAGGTCGGCGCACGCGGTTTCGCGGGCGCTGCGGTGAGGGTATATCTTGGACGAATCACGCGCGGCGTTGTGCGTCTGAACCGGATTTCGATGTCGAAGAGCGACCTCAATCAGCCGTTCGATCGTGGATCCGCCCCGCCGGCCACCAGGCGCCGTCGCCCCGTCGTGGCCCCGGTCATCATCTCGATCGCCCTCGTCGTCGCGGTCGTCGCCGCACTTTGGATCGCGGTGGTCGACGATCCCGACGGCGGACGCCCGGTTGCCGTGGCGACGATCGAGTCCTCGATCCCGGCCGAAACCGGAAGCATCGCCACCGAGGAACCGGCCACCGTTCGCCCTCTGCCGCCAGCCGATCTGCCGTCCGGCGCATCCGACGAGGTGCAGCTCGCGGGGCTTCCGCGGCTTCCGCCGATGGTCTCCGGCGACCCGAGCCTCTTCGAACAATCGTCCTACGGTCCGCTGCCGCGCGTTTCGCCGGATGGCCGCCGGCCGCGCGAGGCCTATGCCGGGCGTTCGGCGCCGGTTCCCGACGGCGTGCCGCGCGTCGTGCTCATCGTCGGCGGGCTCGGGATCAGCCAGACGGGAACGCAAAAGGCCATCGAGTCGCTGCCTGAAGACGTGACCCTCGCTTTCGCGCCCTACGGCTCCAGCCTCGAGCGCTGGGTCACCAAGGCGCGCGAGATCGGCCACGAGGTGCTCCTGCAGATTCCGCTCGAGCCGCAGGACTATCCGACCGTCGATCCGGGCGAGCATACGCTTCGCGTCGACGGGGGAGCGCAAAACCGACGCGATCTGCATTGGGTGCTCGGCCGCATGACGTCCTATGCCGGCGTCATGAACCACATGGGCGGGCGTTTCCTGGAGGACGAGCGCGTCCTCGTTCCCTTCCTCGGAGAGATCGGCGAGCGCGGGCTCTTCTATCTCGACGACGGCTCGGTGCCGCAAAGCCTGGCGGCGACGATCGGCGCCGCGCTCAAAGTGCCGGTGGTGACCACCGACCTGACGCTCGACACAGACCGTTCGCCGGAGGCCATCGGCCGCGCGCTCGACGAGCTTGAGAAGCTTGCCCGCCTGCACGGCCTCGCCGTCGGCGTCGCGTCCGCCTTCCCGGCTTCCGTGGATGCGATCGGGGAATGGGTGCGCGAGGCCGAGGGGCGGGGGATCATTGTCATTCCCGCGAGTGCGGCGACCAGTTCCTGAGACGATGGCGGAGGCGGAGCCCCTCTATCGGCCCTGCGTGGGCATCGCGCTGTTCAATCGCGACGGACGGGTCTTCGTGGGGCGTCGGCGCGTCGGCGCCAAGGAGGGCCCGTTGCGCCACGCCTGGCAGATGCCGCAGGGCGGTATCGATCCGGGCGAGGCGGAGGCCGACGCGGCGCTGCGCGAGCTTTACGAGGAAACGAATATCAGCTCCGTCGTGCCGCTTGGCGAGGCGCGCGACTGGCTGAGCTATGACATTCCCACGCCGCTCGCCGGACTGGCGTGGAAGGGCCGTTATGTCGGGCAGCGGCAGAAATGGTTCGCCTTCCGCTTCACCGGCGAGGAGAGCGAGATCGATGTGAAGCGTCCGGGCGGCGGCAAGCACAAGCCGGAATTCGGCGTCTGGCGCTGGGAAGACTTGCAACGCGTGCCGAAGCTGGTCGTGCCGTTCAAGCGTGCTGTCTACGAGAAGGTTGTGGAGGAGTTCGCGCCATTCGCGCGAGCGAGCGCCTCGGCGCCGCCCCCTGACGAGTCGATCCCGACTAGTCGACGACGATCTTGACGAGCTGGCCGGGGGCGGGCGCGTCGCCCGACCCGAGCCCGTTCAGAAGCCGGAAGAGCTGCAGGCTGCGTTCGGTGCCCTGCATGCGGGCCGCGAGGTCGCCCACCGTTTCGCCGGAACGCACGGCGACGACGTCGATCCTGAGCGGATGCAGCCGCGCCACTTCCGTCGGCGTCATGCGGTGGAAGGAGCCGAGCGTCTCCTGGAGCGCCGTTTCGATCGCCGCGGCATTGCTGCGGTCGGCGAAGATCACCCGGTACATGCTGCCGCCGATCTTGACCGCGCCGATGCGGAAGACCCAGTCGCCGGCCGCCGCTTCGGCGGTCGCCGTGGGCAGGCCGTTCACCGTCGTCTCCTTGATGGAGCCCGGGACAAGCCCGTTGATCCAGCCGGAGGCGAGATAGGCGCCGGGCGCGGTTCCGGCGTCCACGGTCACCCCGTCGAAGCGCATGGCCGTATCGTCGCCGGCCGCGGCGAGCACCGCCTTCTTGGTGTTCTCCAGGCGGAAGCTGTCCGGCACGCGGAACGCGATGGCGAGCCGCGGATGCAGGAACTCGTGCCCGCGCACGAAGCCTTCGGAAGGATCGTCGCCGAACACCATGCCGTCGAGCGCCTGCAGGTAGCGGTCCTCGGTGCGCTCACCGATGCCCGGCGCGCCGAACTGACGGGCGACGACGAGCGCAAGCTGGCGCCGCTCAAGAGCGGCGGGATGGGTGGCGAGGAAGCCGGCCGCGTCGTCGTGGTGACCGACGGCGGAGCGGAACTCTGCGTAGGCCTGGAGTTTGTCCAGGAAGCGGGAGGCTGCGAACGGATCGAAGCCCGCCCGTCCGGCGATGGTGATGCCGACCTTGTCGGCCTCAATCTCCTGGTTGCGCGAGAAGGCGGCGAAAGTCATGCGCGAGCCGTCGCGCGCCGAGCGGCTGTCGTTCGGGTCGGTGAGGACGTCGGTGGCCACACGCTCCACGATCTCCGCCTGCTCGGCGACCTTGGCCCGTTCCAGCGCATGGTTCAGGAGCACGTGCGCGATCTCATGCGAGAGCACCGCCGCGAGCTCGGAGGATTCGTCGGTGAGCGCGATCAGCCCGCGCGTCACATAGAGATAGCCGCCGGGCAGCGCGAAGGCGTTGGCGACCGGCGAGTTCAGGATGGTGATCTTGTAGCGGCGCGAAGGATCGTCGGACGCGGCGACGAGACGCGCCACGACGCGCGCCACGGCTTCTTCCACGTCCGGGTCGGAATAGACGCCGCCATATTCCGCGACCACGCGCGGATTCTCACGCGCGCCGATGGCCTCTTCCGCCGCGCTTGGCGTGCGCGGCGCGACGACGGCGACCGGCTCGACGTGCTTGGGCTGTCCCACGAGCTGGCAGCCGGCGAGAAACACACCGGCGAGAGCGATAAGGACATTTCGAAGCATTTTCTGCAAATGCGCAGGTTCGGCCGCAAAATCAAGGCGCAAATCGGGTCATTGTGGCGGCGCGGGCGCAAGAATCTCCAGCTGTGTCGGAGAGTGCACTTTGAGCATCGGCCCCGACTTCTCCTCAAGAAACCCGCGCGCCCGGATTCTTGCCCCGGCAAGTTTTTCAAGCGCTTCCGCGCCGCCGAACGCCGCGCGCTCGGCCGCGTCGATCTCCAGCGTCACGTCCTCCGTCCATCTGACGCCGAAATCGAGATAGGTCGTGGCCCGCCGCGTGCCGACGGAGCGGATCGTGCCCTCGAAGATGGCGAAGCGGCCGCGCCGGGGGCGAAGCGCCTCCGGGCTCGCCGCAGGGACGGAGAAGGCCGACCAGTAGCCGCGCCGGGCGCTCCGCGCTTCCGCTTCCGCCGCGAGGATGCGGGCGAAGCAGGGCGGCGCTTCTTCGCCCGCGAAGGCGATCGCGAGCCCTTCGCCGGCGAGCGTCTCCTGAGCGAGCGCGCCGCCGGCAACGATCAGCGCCCGGACGCGTCCGTAGCGGTCGAGATCGGGCGAAATCGCCTGAACTTCCAGATCCGAGGCAGAGACGAGCGCGGCGAGGCGGTCGCGCATCGCGGCTTCCGCCGCGTCGGTGTCGGCAAGAAGAAGCGTGAAGGGCTCAAGGCCCGCGAGGCGAACGACCCGCCCGTCGTCGAGACGCACGGAGCGCGCATCGACGGCCTCCGCCGCCCGCGCCGCGACGGCCGCATCGAGACAGGGCGGCGCGGCACGCGAAGCGCCCGGCGCAATCGCAACCGCGAAGGCGGCGACCAGGCCGGCGAAACCCGCCGTAGCGACTGCCGCACGCCCAGCGCCGCGCGGTTCCGCTTCGTCACATGGCCGCGTCACAGCCGTCCGGCACCATCCGCCCGCCTCTTGCCACCCGGGAAGGCGATATCCTAAGGACTTGAGCGCTACTTCGCGAGTGAGACCCCGTAGCTCAGCAGGATAGAGCATCAGATTCCTAATCTGAGGGTCGCGTGTTCGAATCACGCCGGGGTCACCAATGCAATCAACCACTTAGGCGTTTCAACGCTTCGGCTATCGAGGCGGGGTAAGCAGCGGGTAAGCACGCGAAATCGAACACCGTATATGCGCGCCCCGCGCCCCTGCTTCATATCCATCACGCGCCGTGTCCGGTGGCGACCGCGACTTCAGCCATGCCGATCGGAACGCGGAAGCCTGAACTCCTCCAGTCTCCAATTTCAGCCTTTCTCTTCTTGAAGGATCGAAAAAGCAGCCGTCCATCCCGTCCATGCTGTCCAATCGGCAACGATTTTGGTGAAAACGACGGCCTGTTCGACCGACCGATACCGTCCGAGCCCGTCCGAGCTCAACTGCGGGGCGAGCGATCGGGTCGGTCTTCAATGAATTTCAGGCTTCCCAAAAAGGCGCTTTACTGGAGACCCCACACTCGCAGAGCGCCCGTGTTGCGAAACTGCTGGGAAGGACCCGTCGATATCCGGCAGTCGATCGGCAGCGATTGGCCGTGTCAGGTCAGCTTGGCGCATCAAAAAGGAGGGGCGCGGGGGGCAGTTGACGGAGGGTTGGCGCCGCCAGGCGGCTCAGGCAGTAGAGGTCAGCGTTCGAGCGCGGCGTGCACTCGGCGCACAAACGCGCGGAAGGGCGGTTCGGGCGTTGCTTGAGGCATCGACGTCGCAACGCCGACCCTTCTGTTGCAAAAAACCAAGCGAGGGTGAGCGGCCGTCACGTTGGCGGCGTCTCGGGCCCGATAGAGATGGACCGATCACCGGAGTGACCAAATCGCACCTCGTATCCCTGAGCGCGCAGCAACTGCGCAATTCGCCGCATCCTTGATCCCAGAGCCGATGCAGTCTGCGGCCGGAGTCTGCTTTTTCTTGTGGTGTCGTCTGCAATCTTATTGAGTTCTTCCAGCAATTCGCTTGGCCTGCCAACCCATCCCTTAGGATAACGAGTCTCAATCAAGTGTCGGACCTCCACTGCGAAAGGCTCCGCTTCGAAGGAGATGGTTGCCACGTCCTTCCGGTTGGCCTCGTAGGCGGCGGCAACCGTGCCCGGCGCGAACCCCAGGGCGTCTTCGGCCGCAGTCGCCCACATGAGAAAATCTGCCATCCGCGGACAGGAATCGAGATGCACCTCCGGGAGCTTGCGCAAAGCGGTCGAGACAGCGTCGAGCAGCGCCCCAAATATGTGAGGCCGCACCTCTTCGAACTCCTGCCAGAATTCCTGCTCCGATCGACGCTGCTCGTCGGAGATCCGCGGAAGGGAAATGGTTATCGCTCGATCCGCGAGGTCGGGTCGGGTAGCGAGGTCGGGAATGCCGTTCAGGATGATCGGCCGCGTTGCCTCGAACACCTGCTCCTCGTCGTCGGTATAGAGTTTCTTGGTCGCGTAGCCAGACCCCGTTGCGACACGGCAAAGTGCATCGGACAGCCAATTGGCAAGGCCAGAGAGATTGTCGAATGCCAACACCCAATTCTTTGATGCGCTGACCATCAGGTCGCGATCGTTCGGCGGTGCTGCTCTCGTCGGTGCTTCGCTCGGGTCAATCAGCCATCTGAGAAGCCTCGTGAGGTTGCTCTTTCCAGACCCCTGTTCGCCATTGATCACAAGGATGGGGATGGGCAGATCGGGCCTGAGCGCGGCCACGAGCCAGCTGACGATGAGAACGAAGTCGCTGTCGTTCGCAACGTGCACGAAGCCACGAAGCCGCTCGATCACGTCCCCGCCCTCAGGTCCGGGCAAGGGCCGCATCGCCGGCGAGCGCAACATCTTAACCGGTGCGCGGTCGATCACCTTCCAGCCAGTTGGCGAAATTTCGACTACACGCCGTGCTTCGTCGCAAAGGTCGAGATAAAGCTTTCCGTCGGGACCAAGACCCACGCGTCGCCAGGTCTTGTAGGCCTTGCCATCAGTGACAGCGCGCGCCTCCAGCGTCCGCAAGACGACATCGAGGGCTTGGCTGCCGATTGTCCCGCATGTCTTTTGGTAGTACTCCCCGGCAATCCAGGTACTGCAGGCGCGCGAGCGAATTCGCAAATTCTCAAAGCGGCCCTTCATGCACACCGTGATGTGGGGCTCGCCGTCCTTGTCCTTCCAGAGCTCCTCGTAGTCGAGGACGGCAAGAACCAGGTCGCACTGCGCTAACCTCTTGCGCGCCCTCTCTTTGCGCCTCGGCGGCTTAGGATCGAAGACCGTGGCGGACTCGATCGCCGCCGTCACGCGCGCTGCATCCCAGCCTTCGTCTTCGGCATCGGCGAGGTCCCAGCCCTTAGCTGCCATGGTTGGCCACCTCCACAATCGAAACCGATCGGGCCCCGGCGGCCCGGGCGAGCCTCGCCACTGAGAGCGCGTACTCAGCTCCCTCGCGGTCGGCGTCTGGCCAAATGACAACCGTTCGTCCCTGCAGCGGGTACCAATTGGCCTTCGCCGCGACCTTGCATCCACCGGAGCTCGTCGTTGCCACATAGTCCGGTAACAGGCGCTGCGCGGCGTCTGCGGCCTTCTCACCTTCGGTGACAATCACTGGCGCATCAGGCCGCGCCGCGAGTGCATCAAGCCGATAGAGTGGGCGAGGGGCATCAGGTGCTTGCCATCGCCATTCAAGCAGCCCACCTTCCGCTTTCCGGCAATAGGTCAGGGGCAGGACAGCCTTGGCGCCGTCCGTCTTATCGAAACGGGCCACGCAATGGAGCAGGCGGCTTTGGGCGTCCAAATACTGCCAAACGAAAGAGGGCTTGCCGCGATACGGATGCTCTAGAGGCGGCCGAGGGGCGACAGTCGGCACCGGGAAGATCGGTTTCCACTTCGATTCTCGGTCGACATGTGCTCGCTTGGCGTCCCCAATGATGGGTGCGAAAGGATCATTCATAGGGGTCGATCCCTAGCATTTTGGCGAGATGCCGCGCCGCTTCGGCTTGGCTCATCCCGAAGAGGAAGGCCGCGAGCGCGACCAGATCGCCACCTTTGTCGCCCGTCGCGAAGTCGGACCACTTTCCGGTTCGGAGATTGATCTTGAAGGAGCCGCACCTTCGGTCTTCGCGGCGCGGATTGCGCGCCGACCATTCATCCCCTTCGCGTCGTCCGTCGGGTAACCAGCGACGAACGATGGCGTCGCAGTTGCCGAGCGCTGCCGCGGCAATGCGTGTGAAAGCGATACGCCGGCCGCGCTTACCAACGCCTGTTGAGGGGCAGGCGCTTGCCGCGCCGGATGCGCCTTGCGCAAGATGTGTCGCCAGAATCGCATCACGCGCCGACTCGCGATCTTTGTAGCGACCAATCTCACTGCCGTCGGGCAGAGTGGCTGTGCACCAACCATCGGCGACTGAGCAGACCGTTCCGAGGTGCTCGCGGCCGTCGTAGAGGGCGACCTCGCTCGGCGTCTCCGAGCGGCACCGGCGCCTTTGGCGCTTGGCGGACTGCATTTCAGACGCCGGAAATGTCGCTTGTGGAAGCGATCGTCCGGGCGTCGACCCAGCGAATCAGGTCGCTACGCCTATACCGAATTGCTCGGCCCGCGCGCACGAATCGCGGACCACCGCCGCGAAGGCGCCAAGACTGCAGAGTTCGAACGGAAAGTGACAGCAGGGCTGCAGCGTGTCGCTCGTTAAGCAGACTGTCGTTGTCGGGAGATGATTGGCTTGTGGTCATCCTGCTCCTCCATCGAATCGGTCGTGGTGGAGCAGAGTTGTGCCCGGAGGCTAGCTGTAACTCGACGTCAGAAAATCGACCGGGATCGCAGTCAAAAATTGCCGCCGACTTCAGGCTTTTGAGATTGAAATTCCCAAGCCTCCGGCGGTCTGCCGCGAACTTCCTCGTTGTCGAGCGGCATCCGAAGACTGCGGAGAATGGTAACGGATGGTAGCTCCTTATACTCTACGATCCCGGCGCGCCGCAGTTCGCTCGTAACCCCGAACGCAATTGCAGCGAAACGTCTCATGGCCTCGCGGCAACCGGGTATCTCGCTGCTGATCTTCCGAAGCGCCCCATCGAGACCCTGGTCGCCCTCCGGATAGTCAACTGCCGAGATCGCTGCAGAAACGAGTCGATGCCACTGGGACGTGGGGAAATAACCGCGCTCGGGCGGCTCCTCATCCTTCCTAGATGGTGGTCTGCTCAAGTGTGTGGCGTGGAAGATCGGCTCTTGGCCGGTCAGCAGAGAAAATGCTTCGCCAAGCCGTACCAGAAAAAAGGCGCGGCCGAGCTTCTCACGTGCACCCTTCCGCGGCTCAACCGCCAGGTAGCGCTCGAGCGCTAGTATCAACTCCGCCAAATATCCAAGAATGCTCGGGGAGGTCTCGTCTCGCCACTTCGCGATGAATTCGGGGTCGAATTGTCTTCGCCGTTCGAGCGCGTCCAGCGCTCGAATCAAGAGGCCATCGGATTGGGGCTCGCTGGAAATTTCCACAGTCTCCGCTTCTGGGGTATCGAATGAAGGAAATGGATCTGGCCCCGCTGAAGCATCGTCAAAATCCTCCTCCTCAAACTCCCAGGGGAGGGGGCCCCGTAGCTCTTCGACCACGGCGCGCAACTCCTTGGCCAGAAGCCTACTTTCCTTGAAGTCACGCATTTGACTCTCGTATGCCTCCTGTACCCGATACGCCTCGCTGTATGCGCGCGACACTACGGTCCGGAGCCGTCGACAAGGTTCGGCCTCAGCGAGCCCGAGCAGATGCTGAATTCGTTTGTCCACCGACCTAAGAAGATGACCAACCTGGACCCAGGAGATCTCGTCGGCGAGACGATCGACTTCCTCAAGCGCGGCACGGGCCTTGGCTGGTACAGGCGGGAGAATGTAGCTTTCCGACTTCGTCGGCAGGCCGGCCCAACCATCGACCACCCGAGGCGGGGTCCAGCGAGTAGGGACATCACCGTCGCGCATGGAGAAGAGTCTCAAGTGATCAAAGTCCGACTCATTTGGAGTAGCGCCCAGCATACATTTTGCGGCGCGGCACGCTGCGGGCCCATTGGATCACGCGTCGACATTGAAATCGGCAGGCTCATAACCTGAAGGTCATAGGTTCAAATCCTATCCCCGCAACCATATCAAGCCCTTGAAAGCAAACAGCTTTCAAGGGCTTTGTGTTGGCCAGTGATCCCGCCTCGAAAGCCCGTGGAAGCGTCGTGGAAGCGGCAGGCGGAAAGCCGTAGCGTAGGCCCGGCTGCGTCAGCACGCCGCATCATCCCTGCTGTGAATTGTTGCTGAAAAAGACACCTGCCCTCCGAAGGCAGAGGTCACAGGTTCGAATCCTGTCTCTACACGACCGAGAGAACGACGACCTCGGACCGGCTGCAGCAGCTGCCGCGCGACTACACCGAGGTGCCGAAGCTCGGGCCGCCGCTGCCAGGGGATCTCGGCCGACCGATCCTGCGCTCGCGCGAGCGCGACGGGCTGGTGGACGCGCCGATGTCGCAGCCCGACCCGGAGGAACAGCGGAGGCGGCAGGAGGCGGAGGCCGCACGCACGAGCGGCCTCTTCGCCAGCGGCGTTCGGCCCACGGCGTCAGAACACCTGGTTGGCGGTCCGTCCGGTGCAGCAGATTCCAGCGAGGTGCCGACCGGCGATCCGAACGCGCTTCAGAACATGCAGGACCGCAAGCTCGTTTTCGTCAACGCCACCGTTGATCGCCGCACGGTCAGTTCGGACCGCCTGGCGGCTCTGGCCTCGCCGTTCGTGCTGCAGGCTGGTTCGGTGATCCCGGCCGCGCTCATCACCGGAATTCGCTCCGACCTGCCCGGCCAGATCGCCGCGCAGGTGACCGAGAACGTCTTCGACTCGCCCACCGGCCGCTATCTGCTCGTTCCGCAGGGCTCACGCCTGATCGGCGTCTATGACAGCCAGATCGCCTTCGGCCAGAAGCGCGTCCTGCTCGTGTGGACGCGCCTGATCCTGCCGAACGGCACCTCGATCGTGCTGGAGCGGCAGCAAGGCGCTGATACGGAGGGCTATGCCGGACTGCAGGATCGGGTCGACTATCACTGGCGCAGCCTCGTCGGCGCAGCGCTTCTCTCGACGGTGCTTGGAGCTAGTGCGGAGTTTGGACAAAGCAGCGAAGAGAACGAGCTCGTCCGCGCGCTCCGCCAGAGCGGCCAGGACAGTGTCAATCAGACCGGCCAGGAGATCGTCCGCCGGCAGCTCAACGTGCAGCCGACGCTCACCATCCGCCCGGGCTTTCCAGTGCGTGTGATCGTCAACCGCGACCTCGTGCTCGCGCCTTACGGGAGCTGACAGCCATGCCGAAGCTCAAGTTGGGCGCTATCCCCGACGACAAGCCGGTCCGGCTCGCCCTCACACTGACGGCCGAGCTGTATGCGCTCCTGGCTGAGTATGCCGAGGCGCATGCGAAGGAGTTCGACCGAAAGGTACCGCCGGAGAAGCTCGTGCCGCACATGCTCGATCGGTTCATCCGGACGGACAGGGCCTTCGCCAAAGCGCGCCGCACGAAGGCAGGGATGCCGTCTCGGCCCGGCCCAGTCAGTCGTGCTCAGAACGCGGGCTGAGCGGGGTATAGCCCGCGAGCACGTCTTGGGCGACGCGGAGGAACTGCATGGCAAACCCCGACGGATCGGCTCTGTACGCTGCGGCGATCGTCATTGGCTCGGCCGCAAACGGGCGCATGACCACCCCCGGCGTGGAGATCGTCGCGAGCGAGCCCGGGAGGAATGTCGCTCCTCGTCCGGCGGCGACGAGATAGAGCATCGTCGTTCGGCGGAAGACGAATGCACCGATCTGGGGCGTGATTTCGGCCGCCCGAAACGCCTCCTTGATCCGTTCGTGACCGGTCGGTTCCATTTCCGGGTGAGCAAGAATGAGAGGCAGGTCCTTGATGTCCGCGGACGTGACCCAATTCCGGGCGGCGATCGGGTGTCCATGAGGCAAGGCGACGAGCCAGTCGTCCTTCCAGAGAGGATCGGTGATCAAGGATTCCGCGTGTACGGGAGGGACAAGCAGCGCAAGGTCGAGGTCGTTCCTTGTAAGCGCGTAGTCGAAGTCTCTGCGAGGGCATCTCGAAGAGATCGACCTCCACGTTGGGCAGCTCTCGATGGAACGCCAAGAGAATCCGCGACAGCCGTTCCGTTGTCGCGTCCTCGCAGACGCCGAGCCGGAGTCTGCCTTCCTTTCCCTCAGCAATGCCTCGGGCCGAGCGCGTCGCCCGCTCGATCTCTGCCAGGATGCGGCGGCCGTCTTCCAGAAAACTCTCGCCGGCCGCGGTCAATCCGACGACCCGCTGACGCTCCCGGACGAGGAGATCGAGGCCGAGCTCGGTCTCAAGTCCCGTAATCTGCTTGGTGAGCGCCGACTGCGCGATCCCGAGCCGCTTTGCGGCACGCCGGATGCTGAGCTCCTCGGCGACCGCGACGAAGTAGCGAAGCTTGCGCAGCTGCATGTGCCTGCCTCCAAACTCCTATAAGGGAGGACGGTCGGTCGTCCAGGAGATACCGCAGGCGGGCCGGCCATGAGGCCACGGCCGGCCCGCCCCTCGCGACCGCCTCAGGCGGCCATCGTCTCTGCGGACGGGAGGACAAGGACCGGTCCGCTGAGGCCGGACCTCTCACGCACGTTTGACAGGGCTGTCTCGCTGACCTCCAGAAATCCGGCGACGGTTTCAGTCGAGCCGATCTCTCTCGGCGATCCGATGCGCCCCAGCGGCCAGCTCGCGCGCCGGAGGATGCGCTCCACCCGTGCGTCTGTGACGGTCACGATCGCGGATAGGTCTTGCGTCAGGCCCCATTCGATCATCGCCGCGAACAGACAGCTCGTCGCTTGGCGCAGCCCTCGGCTCCCCGCTTCCTTTGCGCGGTCGGTGTCGACGCAGAAGCGAGAGCTCTCGAATATCCGAGGGTCACGCGGCGCCTCGTTGCCTACAAGCAGAGTAGGAAACGTGTTGGCCAACATGGTGGGACCGGTGGTGGGCAGAAACCTGACACAGCCGATGACGGCGCCTGCGTTGCTCAACTGTACGAGGTGGACCGGTCCCAGCGCGTCGTAAGGATCGACCTCCATATCGCCCGAGATCGAGACGTCCCATTCGAGCCGTTCCTTGAAGACGCGCCGGCGGAGTCGGTGCATCTCCATCATCAGATCAAGGTGGGCGGCATAGTCGTGTCGCGCGATGGCAAGGACGTGCATGACGATCTCCCGGGTTGTGGAGATCGCATGTGGCCGCCTTCGGAAGTTGCAAATAGCTGGGACAAATCACAGGTGCTGTCGCTTCGAAAGCATGGCCGCTCAACGAGGAACGACGACTATGGGTGACTGCCTGCGCGCAGAGCGCGATTTCGCTGATTGCGCAAGTGGAGAGGGCTAGTTTCGCGGGAGGAGGTCGCGCCTGATCGACTCTGCGATGGCTTGTGGAACTGTGACCGCATTCAGCTTTGTGCGGGCATTGTCGAGATGAAACTCGACGGTCCGCTTCGTGATCCCGAGGATCTGAGCCGTGTCCGCCATTGTCTTGCCGCGTGCCGCCCATGTGAGGCATTGGGTCTCTCTCGGCGTCAGTGGCGCATTTTCTATACGGTCAAGTCCGAGCAGCAGCTTTGCGTAGACATGGGCATGATAGTAGAGTCCCATCAGCTGCAGAATATCGATCGCTTCGGTCGTGAAGGGCTTGAACGCGTTCTCGCGCTCGTCGGCCGCAAACGTGAAGGCCGCGAAACTTCCGCCCCCCGTGCGGATAGGTACTGTTACGCCACAGCGGATACGAAAGGCTCTTGCCTCCCCAAAAAAGCGCTGCTCAGTCGGAGTTCGCCGATCGGAGGTGTCACCATCCCAGGAGAACGCACGTTGCGGCCATTGTGCCGGCCTGACTACCGGATCGATCCGCTCGAACTGCTGCTCACGGTAGTGCCGCACCCAGGCCGTCGGATAGGAGGAGATAATCGTCAGATCACGCTGGGTTGAAGCGAGATAGGCGAACCAACGGAAGCCCAATCGGCGTGCCACACGGTCAGCAGCCGAAGCGAGGCCAGCTTCGTTGTGGGCCACCTCCATGCCATCGATTAGTTCATAAAACGAGTGGGACAGAGACTTCATAGGTGGTTCAAGGCCGAGCACAACGCGGTGCCACCCATCAGAGGTCTCCTCGAAATTTCGAACAAGGTCGCCTCGATTCATGCAGTAAGCAGCATCCTCAAGAGGCGAAGTCCGGCAAGTGCGACCGCATCAATACATAAGGCCGGTCTTCGTCGGCCGGACGCCGAAATGGGGAGGCGTGGGCACGGTTCTCGGCGGCACCATCGGCGCGCTCACCGTTGTTTCTATCCAGACAAGGATCATCGGAGCAGGGCTCAGCAGTTTTTACGTCCAGGTCCTCAACGACCTCATCCCTCCTCCTCAGCCTTCTCGGCCATCGCTGGAACCAGATCAGGTATCGCCGTGCTCGACTGACCGGCTCGCCTATCAACGAGCGCACCAACCATAAGCGGGGCGCACTTGTCGCCGATCCGGTCCAGGTAGTCGGCGTCGACGCGAGCCGCGCCGACTGCTTCGTAGCCACTGCTATCCCTCCGAAAGCCCACACGAATGGCCGCTAGTGGTGATAGTAGCTTGACCAACCGAGGTAGCGGTTGACGGCCTCATCAACTGCGCCGGCATGTAACCCGCGCACCATCGCGACGTGATGCTCAAAGCCGTTTCGCACGATGAATCCAAGGAGCTCGCGTAGGTGCCGGACGTGAGTCACGGCGATCCCGCCATCCATGTCAAACCGATCGTCCGTGAATTCACCTTCGCCGGTATATGTTCTGATCTTGCCGTTCCTGTCGTCCGTCGAAAGACGAAAGAAGGTCATCGGCCCGGGTCGAACTTTGCCCTTCACCGCGCCAAAGCATTTCTCCGCCCCAACAACGGTTCCGATGATGTCGAGATTCGATATCTCCGGGTCGTCGCCGATGAAGGATTTTGGAAAGTTACCGCAGTGCGTACAGACGCATTTGTCTGTCTCCGAGCCAAAATTGTTGTTCCAATCGAGCAGCGCTGGAGGGGCTTCGGCTGCGAGCGCCAGGGCATACATCGAGATCGCACCTGCCACATCGACCTCGCAGGCGCTCGGCATCAGCTTTTCTCCCATCATGCTCATCGAGAGACAGGTTGCGCATCCGAAATTGTCCTGGACCGAAGTCCAGCACTGGATGGAACTCGCGTCGCATTCGTTCTTCGCCATCCAGCGGTCGACCGTGACACCAAGGCGGGCCTGCTTTTCGATGTTCTCGCGATGGATCGAAGCCGGGATCTTCCCGTACCCAAGCACCTGCTCGAGCTTTTCTTTCACCTCCGGATCGTCGGCGGTGAGGGCCTTTGCGCTAGCTATGATCTCGGAAAGATCGACAGTGACGACTGATATCCCGCTGGCCTGCAGGAGCTTCTCCGAATACCGCATGGTCTGAAACGGACTCGTGCGAGCGCCGATACTGCCAATCCGCGCTCGCCGCATGCCCCGCACGACCCGGCAGGTCCGCACGAAGCGGTCGATGTCGGCGCGGAACTCGTCGCTGTCGATGTCGGAGGTGTGGGAACTCGTGTCGGTGAACGGTATGCCGTACTGATAGAAATTGCTGGTGACCGATATCTTGCCGCAGAAGGCATCGCGCCGGCCCCTGACATCGACAGCGTCGATTCTGTCGTTGCAGGCCTGAACCAGCACCGGCACCTGAAGATTCGCCTCGGCGATCGTCTCCGCGACTGCGATCTCGTCGCCGAAATTCGGGAGCGACACGATGATCCCATCGATGACGTCTCTTTTGTCCCGGAAATAACGCGCGTATTTGTGGGCGTCCTCGCGTGTCTCGACTGCACCGTTCGGCGTTTCTGACTGCGGCAGGATCCGATGATCGATTCCGAGACGGTCAAGCTGGGCGATCAGGTCGGCCCGCGCTTTGGGCGCATAGGCCGGATTGAAGAATTCTCGGCTGGTGATGATCAGTCCGAGCGTGATCTTCCGGTCAAACGCCCTCATATGTCCTCCCGCTGCCAATTTTGAATGTATTTTCGGCGAAGGTAACGGGCGGCGTTTCCTTCCGCAATCCCGTGGATTGTCGTTTTTCTTTGAAATTTGAGGCTTTTCTTGCGCAATGGACAGAAGGTCTGGCGCCAGTGAATCTGGCTATAGCCAGCGTCCGTTGACTGTGCGCGTGTCCGATGCGATTAGAGAAAAACAAAAAAAACGAAAAAGACGAAAGGCCGCTTTCAACCGGCCAGCGGGAGTGGAGCATCCGGCGATGCGTGCATCGACCTTTGGAATCCAGCATGAGCATTGGGGTGTCGCGCGCCGAATGGTGCTTTTTGGCGCGGTACTTCTCGTGGTCTCGATCGCGACGGCGAGCTGCAAGATAAAGCGGATCGAGGACATCCAGGCCGAGGCCGCGGCAGGCGATCAAACCTTCGACGCCACCCGCTATGTCTCGGAGAACTGGGAGTCGAAGGTGCTCCCTTACTTTGAGTTCGACGCCCATCCTCTTCCCGAAGTGCTGGCCGCGATCCGCGCCGATATCGACGCTGCTGGCGGTAAGTTTGGGCATCGAGCGGCCACGGAGGGTGCAGCCTGGAACTTTATCATCCAGGGGACCGGTACGGTTGCCGCCAAGGACACATCGTCGAGGGCCGGGAAGCTCGTAGTATCGCCGGACGGCGACCCGCCCGGACAACAGATCGTCCTCCAGATCGGTCCGGTGGTCAGGGGCACGGCTATCCGCGACAGCCTTCCGTTCATCAGCTTCCAGCAGTTCACCAACCAGCTGGAATTCGCGGACGTAAGCAAGGCGCTGATCGCGCGTAGCCTCGAGCAGGTGGGGTCCTCGCTCGGAGCCGTCGACGCCGGATCGCGGATCGCGTTCATCGGCGCGATGGCGGTGAACAGCGCCAGCGACGCGATCGTGATAACGCCGGTGGCACTCACGAAAGAACCGGGGCCAGCTTCGTGATCGAAACCACCCAGCCGCCGGTCGTGCTCCACGCCGAAGGGATCAGCAAAGTCTACCCGGGCACAGTCGCCCTCAAGGACGTCGACTTCGATGTCTACTCCCATGCCGTGAACGTGCTTATCGGCGAAAACGGAGCCGGCAAGTCGACTCTCATGAAGATCGTGGCGGGTGTCGAGCAGCCGAGCGCGGGGCGTCTCGTCATGAATGGGGAACCGGTCAGGTTCGATTCGGTGCGCGACGCGGCGTCGAAGGGCATTGGCATCGTCTTCCAGGAGTTGAACCTCTGCCCAAACCTGACGGTGACCGAGAACATTTTCCTCGGTCGGGATTTGACGCGGGCAGGCATCCACATCGACCGGGTCGCGCAGCGTGCGAAGGCGGTTGAGCTGCTGGCTCACCTCGAGCACGACATCGATCCCGACACCCTCGTGGGAGAGCTACGAATTGGAGAACAGCAGGTTGTCGAGATCGCCAAGTCGCTGGCGGAAAACGCAGAAGTGCTTATCCTCGACGAGCCCACTTCAGCGCTGAGCGCCGCGGAGGTCGAAGTCCTCTTCAAGGTTATCGGCGAACTCAAACGATCGGGCGTCGCCATTATCTACATTTCACACCGGCTCGATGAGCTGATGCGCATCGGCGACTACTTCACAGTGCTCCGCGATGGGCACCTTCAGGCCGCGGCCCGCCGCGAACAGGTAACGATCCCTTGGATAATCAGCGCGATGCTCGGCAAATCCGAAATTGTAGTGCAAAGGAAACGACTGGGCGCGGTCGGCGACGTCGCGCTCTCAGTGAGCGGTATCACCCTCGCGCGAAGAGGCGGCGGCTATGCCGTAGATCATGTTTCGGCTGACTTTCGAGCAGGGGAGATCACCGCCATCTATGGACTGCTCGGCGCCGGCCGGAGCGAGCTGCTCGAATGCCTCTATGGGCTGCGCCCAGAGTCGAAAGGCTCGGTGATTCTCGGCGGCCATGAACTTTCTGCCCGATCGGTAACAGGCCGTATGAAGCTTGGTCTTCTGCTGGTGCCGGAAGATCGCCAGCGCGACGGCCTTGTGCAGAATCTCTCAGTCGGTGGAAATCTCGGCCTCGCAAGCCTCGGGCGCTTCACGCGTTTCTTCTCCATCTCGCGCAGACTCGAGGCACCGCTGCTCGGCGAGATCATCGCCGGTCTGCAGATCAAGACGGCTTCCGCCGACAGCCCGATCACATCGCTTTCCGGGGGCAATCAGCAGAAGGTCGTGATTGGGAAGTCCCTGCTCACGGCGCCAAAAGTGCTGCTTCTCGACGAACCGAGCCGCGGGATCGACATCGGTGCCAAGGCCGAAGTCTTCAATGCGATGCGAGATCTCGCGGAGCAGGGCATGGCGGTGATCTTCACGACGTCGGATCTGAAAGAAACGCATGCCGTCGCCGACCGCGTCCTTGTGATGGCCTATGGGCGGCTGACCGCCGACGTATCGGGGAAAGAGGTGAGCGACGAGAACCTTGTGCGTGCGTCCACACTTTCCCCTTCATATTTGCGCCCGCAAGACATCGGAAGGGTTCACTGACGTGACAACGAGTGCAGCCGTACTCTCTCCCGAAAGCCAGGCGCGGCGCCCAGTGCTGCTACTTGTCCTCCGGCTCAGAACCTTCATCGCCCTGATCGTGGTCACACTTTTCTTCGCTATCATGGCGCCGAACTTCGTCTCCCTTGCCAACGCCGTGATCATATCCAAGCACGTGGCGATCAACGCCGTGCTCGCGATCGGGATGACCTATGTGATCCTCACCGGCGGCATCGATCTCTCCGTAGGCTCGATCGTGGGGCTCGTCGGCATGGTGGCAGGCGGGCTCATCTCCTTCGGATTGCCTCTGCCAGCCCTTGGCATCGTCATCTATCCGAACGTCATCGAGGTGATCCTGATGGCGCTTGGCGTCGGGACGGCGATCGGCGCTCTGAACGGTATATTGATCACCCGGCTGTTCGTGGCGCCGTTCATCGCGACGCTCGGTACACTGTATATCGCGCGGGGCGCGGCTCTGCTCCTCTCGGGGGGTGCCACGTTTCCCAATCTCGTCGGCAAGCCTGAGCTGGGCAATCAGGGTTTCCCCATCCTTGGGACCGGCACCCTCCTCGGCGTGCCTCTTTCGATCGTCATCTTGGCGATCCTCGCGATGGTCGCCGCCTATGTGGCGGCGCGTACGCCGTTCGGGCGCCGTGTCTATGCCGTTGGAGGTAACGAGCGGGCTGCTGCGCTGTCCGGCGTCCGCGTCGACCGCATTAAGATTGCCGTCTACATGATCTCCGGCTTCTGTGCGGCGGTGGCCGGCCTGATTGTGTCGTCGCAACTCGTCGCCTCTCACCCGGCGAGCGGTGAAACGTTCGAGCTGAACGCGATCGCCGCGGCCGTGCTGGGCGGCACCTCGCTCTCGGGGGGCCGCGGCAGCATCGGCGGCACGATTGTTGGAGCCTTTGTCATCGGAGTTCTTGGGGACGGCCTCGTCATGATGGGTGTTAGCGAATTCTGGCAGATGGTAATCAAGGGGCTTGTGATTATTGCGGCAGTTGTTCTTGATCAGCTGCAACGCCGGATCGCCGCGAACGCCCATCAAGGGTAGGTGAGGCTGCCTCGGCAAGGAGCTTAGAGAATGGCCGAGAGCCTGACGAAAGCTGACCGTCGAGGCACGCGTGGCCGCCGCCGTTCGCGGGCGACCACGGATGCGCCACGGACTCAGCTTCTGGCCGAGCCGCGCCGGATGAAGATCCTCGCTTGGCTACAGGAGGAAGGCAGCGCCCGGGTTCGCGACCTGTCAATCGCGTTTGGCGTCTCGGAAGCCACTGTGCGCCAGGACCTGGAGCGACTCGACGCCGAGGGGCATATCGTTCGCGAACATGGTGGTGCCTATCTCAAGTCTGTGCCGCACCAGGTGCAAACCATGTCGCTGCACCATACGATCAACATGGAGCAGAAAAGAAAAATCGGCCGGGCGGCGGCAGCCCTTGTGGCGAACGGAGAAACGATCATCCTGGATTCCGGCTCGACAACGACCGAAGTCGCCAAGAACGTCATCGACCGGCAAAACCTCAACGTCATCACCAATGCGATCAACATCGCGCTCATGCTGGGGGCGCTGCCTTCTATCACGGTCCACGTCACAGGAGGGCAGTTTAAGGCCCCGACACTTTCGCTTACTGGCGAAAAATCCGCCGAATTCTTCACGGGCATCTTCGCCGAGAAGCTCTTCCTCGCTACGGCCGCTCTCTCATTTGAGGCCGGGCTCACCTATCCAGCGGTCGCCGACCTCTATGTAAAGCGCGCGATGATTAGGGCGGCGTCCAAGGTCTACCTTGTCGCGGACTCAACGAAGATCGGACGAACCTCGTTCTCGCCGCTTGGCGGCGTGAACTGCGTCCATACCCTGATCACGGACGCCGGCATCAGCGACGCGGACCGCAAAGCTTTCGAGAGCGCCGGCATCGACGTGATCGTGGCGGAATAGGTGCCATCGGGGCCGCGCCCCCCAGCGTCGCAACAAATCAAAATTTAGCAAAAGCGATTGGTAGGTAGCGGGCAGGGACACCCCGTGTCCGCCCTATGCTCCTGAAGCGTCGATGCCTGAGATATGCGATGAAAACGCATGTCTCTAGGGAAGTTGACTCCTCAAAACTATACGCATAAAAACAAAGAAAATCGAAAGAATTGCTCGCTCGCGGGTGGCCGCACGGGCTAACGCCTCAGAACGAGGCCAAGGGAGGGAAACATGCAATTTTCGCGTTTGCTAACGATGCCGATGCTTGTATTCGCGGCGGGGCTCGTCTTTAGCGCGCCAGCGCTGGCGCAGGATGGCAAGCTCATCGTGATCATCACACCGAGCCACGATAACCCGTTCTTTGCCGCCGAGGCCGAGGGCGCGGACTCCAAGGCGAAGGAGCTCGGATACACGACGCAGGTCTATTCGCATGACGACGACGCGAACAAGCAGAACGAGCTGTTCGACACCGCGATCGCGCAGAAGGCCTCAGCCATCATCCTCGACAACGCTGGCGCCGATGCGTCGGTGGCGGCGATCCAGAAGGCGAAGGATGCCGGCATCCCGACCTTCTTGATCGATCGTGAAATCAATGCGACAGGCGTCGCCGTCGCGCAGATCGTCTCGAACAACTATCAGGGCGCCACCCTCGGCGCGGAGGCCTTCATCCAAGCCGTCGGCGAGAAGGGGAACTACGTGGAGCTCGTGGGCAAGGAGTCCGATACCAACGCCGGTATCCGTTCCAAGGGCTATCATGACGTGATCGATCAGTATCCGGATCTCAAGCTGGTTGCTCAGCAGAGCGCCAACTGGAGCCAGACCGAGGCGTTCTCGAAGATGGAGACGATCCTTCAGGCCAACCCTGACATCCAGGGCGTCATCGCCGGCAACGACACCATGGCAATGGGTGCGATGGCTGCGCTGGAAGCGGCCGGACGCAGCGAAGTCGTGGTTGTCGGGTTCGACGGCTCCAACGACGTGCGGGACGCGATCATCGCCGGTAAAATCGTCGCCACAGTCCTGCAGCCTGCCTATCGCATCGCGCAGTACTCGGTTGAGCTCGCCGACAAGTTCCTGAAGTCCGGGAACACGGGCGTCGACGAGAAGATTTCGATGGATTGCGTTCTTATCAACAAGGACAACGCGGCCAAGCTCGAAACCTTCGCCATGAAAGAATAAGCTCCCTTCCTCCCGTGGGAGCAAACTCCGGTCCGGGGCCACTCGCCCCGGACCGATCTGCACACAAGCCCGTGGCGGCGGAAGTCGCGTAGCTCGCCATCTTCCGCGCGCCAAAACGGCGACCAAGCCTGCAATGACAAATCGATTATCGGAGATTTCTCGGTGAACGAGCCGCGTGGGATCGACGGCGCCTCTGGCGCCCCTCAAACGCCGGCCTTTCGTTCGCCGGACGAAAGGCTGGTGGCGCTCCACCGAACGGCCCGCGATGTCCGCATTTCCATCCTCCGCACGATCGATGCCGCCAGGCTCGGCCACATCGGCGGCGATCTTTCCTCGGCCGACATCCTCGTCACGCTTTTCTTCTCGATCCTGCGCCTCGACCCGAGGCAGCCGCATCACCCGGACCGCGACCGCTTGATCCTTTCGAAGGGCCATTGCGCGGCCGGACTCTATTCAGCGCTCGCGCACCGGGGCTTCATTCCGCCCGACGCTCTCACCACCTTCGCCGCGCCGCTCTCGGCGCTGAATGGCCATCCGAACCGCCTCAAGGTTCCCGGGGTGGAGGCCAACACCGGTCCCCTTGGCCACGGCCTTCCTATCGCGCTCGGCTCAGCGATAGCCGCTTCTCTTTCCGGCGTCGATTGGCGCACTTTTGTCGTTCTCGGTGACGGCGAGCTTCAGGAAGGCTCGAACTGGGAAGCGATCATGGCGGCCGGGCACCGGGGACTCTCGCGCCTGACCGCGGTCGTCGACCGCAACCGCCTGCAGCAGGGCGACCGCACCGAGACCACCAACAGTCTCGACCCGCTGGCAGCGAAATGGACTGCGTTCGGCTGGGAGGTGCGCGAGATCGACGGCCACGACATTGCGCAGCTTTATGACGCGCTCGCCCGCGAAGGCGATAAACGCCCCGTCTGCGTCATCGCGAACACAGTGAAGGGGAAGGGCGTTTCATTCATGGAGGATCGCGTTGAGTGGCACCACAAAGTGCCGAGCACGGAACAGGTTGCCGCCGCGATTCAGGAATTGAACGCGCTGGAGTTCGCGGCATGAATGCTCCGATCGCCGAACCGAACGCCATCCCGACCTTCGACTGTCGAGTCGCCTTCGCCGAAGAACTGATCGCAGTTGCCGAGGCCGACTCGCGCATTGTCGCGGTTTGCAACGACTCAGTCGGCTCCAGCAACCTGGGCGAGTTCCAGAAGCGGTTTCCGGACCGCCTGATCAACGTCGGGATCGCCGAGCAGAACATGGTCGGCACCGCCGCCGGGCTTGCGAACGGCGGCTTCATTCCCTTCGTCTGCGCCGCCTCGCCCTTTCTCACGGGGCGGGCGCTGGAGCAGATCAAGGCTGACGTGGCTTACAGCAAATATCCAGTCGTCCTGTGCGGCATGAGCCCGGGTCTTGCCTACGGCGAACTCGGTCCGACGCATCACTCCATCGAGGATTTCTCCTGGCTGCGGGCGATCTCCGACCTCGCGATCGTTGCACCCGCCGACCCCGCCGAGACGCGCGGGGCAGTCCGCTGGGCTGCCAGTGCCTTCACACCGGTCTTCATGCGAGTCGGGCGGTTCAAGGTGCCGGCAGTCACCGCTGACGACTTCACCTTCGGCAAGGCAAAGCAGATCCGCGAAGGCGGCGACGTCGCGATTCTCGCCATCGGGACGATGGTGAGTCGCGCGATGGAAGCCGCGTTGCTCCTTGCTGCAAAAGGCGTCGAGGCACGCGTGCTCAACGTCTCCACTCTGAAACCGCTTGATCGCGACGCCGTATTGAAGGCGGCACGGGAGACGGGCCGCGTTGTCACCGTAGAGGAGGCGATCACGTCCGGTGGCCTTGGCGCAGCGGTCGCGGCGGTCGTCGTCAATGACTGTCCGGTTCCGATGCGCATTCTCGGCGTGCCGGAATTCGCGCCGACCGGCTCAACGGCTTTTCTCCTCGATCATTTCAAGCTGAACGCCGACGGCATCGTCGCCGCGGTGTTGGAACTCATGGCCCGATAACATGCCTGCGCCCTGCATCCTTGCGATCGACCAGGGTACCGGTTCCACGAAGGCGCTCCTCGTCGATACCTCGGGTGCGGTGATTGCGAGCGGCAGTTCGCAGCTTGGTGAGATGCGCCCGCATCCGGGCTGGGTTGAGCAGGATCCCGACGAAATCTGGACGAGCGTTCAGCGCGCGGTAGAGGCATGTCTTTCCGGGCACGATGCGCGCTCTATTGTGGCCGTAGGGCTCTCTACACAGCGCGAGTCAATCGTCCTTTGGGAACGTGCGACCGGGAAGCCGATCTCGCCGGTTCTGAGCTGGCAAGACCAGCGCTCAGCGGGCGTCATCGTCGCAATGCGTTCGGAGTCCGTCGAGACACTCGTCAGGCGCAAGAGTGGACTGCCGCTCGATCCGATGTTCTCGGCAGCGAAGGCGAAGTGGCTGCTCGACACCTACGATCTGAAAAGGCAGAGGGCCGGCGCCGGCGCCTGGGTGCTTGGGACGGTCGACGCCTTCCTCATCTCACGCTTTGGGGGGAGCTGCGTCATCGAGGCGGGAAACGCATCGCGCACGCAATTGCTGGGAGTCGAGACTGCCGCTTGGGACGATGATCTCTGCCGATTGTTCGACGTTCCGTTAGCGGCGTTGCCGCAAGTCGTGGCATCCAACGGCCCGTTTCCGACCGTGAGGAACCTGCCGCCTTTACCCGATGGTGTGCCGCTCCTTGCCGTGATGGGCGATTCCCACGCGGCACTCTTCGCCCACGGCGGCGGACCTGGAACCGTCAAGGCGACCTATGGGACTGGCTCGTCACTCATGGGGCTCCTCGTCGATCCGCGCACCGTTGATCCGGGCGTGTGCCTGACGATCGCGTGGATGATCGACGCACCCGTCCTGGCCGTTGAGGGGAACATTCGCGCGACCGGCGCAGCCTTGAGGTGGACGGCCGAGCTTCTCGGGATGACGACGGATGCGCTTGTCGATCTTGCGGAAACGTCGGACTCGCAGGGCGTGGTGCTAGTGCCCGGCTTCAACGGCCTCGGCGCGCCCTGGTGGGATCGTGACGCGACGGGGCTGATCACGAACTTGACCCTCAGCGCCGGACGGGCGGCTGTCGCCCGCGCGGCTTTCGAGGCGATTGCTCATCAGGTGGCCGACGTTGTCGATGCGATCAACAGATCCGGGAGCAAGGTCAAAGTCCTCCACGCGGATGGCGGCGCGACCCGGAGTTCGGCGCTGATGCAATTGCAGGCCGACATCTGCGGCTGCGAAGTCTTTCGGTCGAACACTGCAGAACTATCGGCACTCGGCGTGGCGCATCTTGCCGGACTTGGCGCGGGTATCTGGACCAGTGCTGATCTCGCAGCTCTGCCCCGACCCGGCGATCATTTCGCTCCAAACTCCAATGCGGCGATGCGGAAAACGTGCCGCAAACACTGGCTCCGCGCGGTTGGCCGGGCGCGGGAAGTCGTATCGAGCGCGGGGTCCCCTTCGGGATTGCCGGCCTAAAAAGTTCGGCCGTGGACCTAACCAAGTGCAAGCCAAGGGAGGAAATATGTCTAAGATTCATGGATTACTGATGGTCGGTGCGGTGGCTGTGGGTATAGCCGCCGGCACAGGCGTTGCCGCGGCGTTTGATCAGGCCGACCTCATCAAGCCGATCGACAAGACGCTGACCTTCGTGTTCGTACCAAAGGTGGTGCATCCGTGGTACGATGTCGTCCGTGCCGGTGCGGCCAAAGCGGTCGAAGAGCTGAAGACCGAGGGAATCAGCGTTGAGGTGATCTGGGACGCGCCGCCCCAGGCGGACGTGGCCGATCACAATCGGCGCATCGAGACCAATATCGGTCGGCATCCGGACGGCCTGGCCGTCTCGTGCCTCGATCCGTCGACGAATGTTCAGCTGCTCGGCGAAGCCAAGAAGGCCGGAGTCAACGTGATCACGTTCGATACGTTCTGTTCGGATGATTTTCCGTTTGTCGGCCACAAGGGTGATGAGCAGGACGGTAGGGACCTGGCGAACTTCCTCGCGGACAAAATCGGCGGAAAGGGAAAGGTCGGAATCCTTGCGGGCAGCCTGACAGCCACGAACCATGCTGCGCGCGTCAAGGGCTTTGAGGAAGCGATCGCCGCCTACTCCGACATCCAGGTTGTGTTTGAGCAGCCGGACGACGACAGCCTTGAGAAGGCTGTCACGCTGACGGAAAACGCCCTCCAGGCCAATCCCGATCTCGCGGGCATTTTTGGCTCGAACGCCTCCAATCCAATCGGCGCGGCGCGGGCTGTCGTGAACGCCGGAAAAACGGACCAGGTGACCATCGTCGGCATGGATGATCTGCCCGAGACGCTGCAATTCATTCAGGATGGCGTCATCGCCGGCGTCAAGGCGCAGCGGCAGTGGGAGATCGGTTACTGGGTGGTCCGCTACCTCGTCGCCATGAATCAAAACCACACGATCCCGCATGTGCACGCCACGGGCTCTCAGATTCTGACCAAGGAGCTGATCGGCGGCCAGTGACGCACGCAAGGAACGGTGGCGGTGGCGGCAGTGCACGCCGCCGCTACCGCTAGCGAGATCGAGATGCGCCCGTTCATGTTCGAGGCGGTGGACGTTTCCCGCAGCTTCGGGCCAGTTAAAGCACTGTCCGAGGTGAGCCTTGGCATTCGGGCTGGCGAGGTGCACGCCATCGTCGGCGAGAACGGTGCCGGCAAGTCAACGCTCATGAATCTCTTTTGCGGCCGCCTGTTACCTGACAGTGGCTCGCTTCGTCGCGATGGCTTGCCGGTCCGCTTCGACGGTCCGGCCGATGCGCATGCCGCCTCGATTGCGATCGCACCGCAAGAGATCAACCTCGTGCCTGCATTGAGCGTGGCGGAGAACATCACGCTCGGCGCACAGGATAGCGATCGCTTCGGCCGGATTCGATGGCATGACACTCGCCGGCGCGCCGCCGGAGAGCTCAAGCTCCTCGACCCGGAAATAGACCCACAGCGTCCGGTCGGGGGGCTTGCAAAGGCGCAGCAACAGCTCGTTCAGATCGCTCGTGCCGTCGCGACAAAAGCGCGGATCTTGATCCTGGACGAACCCACCGCCGCGCTGGCCGACCGCGAAGCGGGCCGCCTATTCGCCTTCGTCCGTCGCTTTCGGGACCAGGGTGGCTCGATCTTCTACATCTCTCACAGGCTCGAAGAGGTCTTGTCTCTGGCCGACCGCATTTCGGTCCTGCGCGACGGAAAACTGGTCGCGGAGCTTGATCCGAAAAAAACGTCCAAGCGCGAGATGATCGCACAGATGAGCGGGAGCGATGTTGCCATCGCGGAGCGAACCGATCGCCGCCCTCTGACCGGCGAGATCGCCATGACGGTTCGCGGGCTGACCCGTGATGGTGAATTCTCGGATGTCAGTTTTGACCTGTATCGAGGCGAGATATTGGGGATCGCGGGAACTCGTCGGCTCGGGCCGAACCGAGATAGGTCGATGCCTTTTCGGGGTGACTCGACGGAACGCCGGCGCGGTGCACGTCGACGGCAAGCCGCTCGATCCAAGCCATCCAGCGGACGCCATTGCCAGTGGCCTTGTCTATCTTCCCGAGGAGCGGAAGCAGGACGGCATCTTCCCGCTGCTTTCGATTTCCGAAAACATCACGATCCCGTCGCATGCACGTTTCTTCGGCATTCTTGGCCTGCGCTTTGGCGACATGGCGCGCGAAGTGGAGCGGCTGGTCGCTGAGCTGCATATCAAGATCGGCCGTGCGGCAGATAGGATCACGTCGCTCTCAGGCGGCAATCAGCAGAAGGTCATTCTGTCCCGCTGGCTGTTGAAGCGAAGCCGGATTCTGTTTCTGGATGAGCCGACGCGCGGCATCGACGTTCAGGCCAAGGCGGAAATCCAAAAGCTTCTCGTGAACCTCGCGAGGGAGGGCGCAGCCATCATCTATGTTTCTTCGGAGCTGCAGGAGATCATCGATATTGCCGACCGCATTCTCGTCCTGCACGAGGGCCGAGTGAAGGGCATCGTCGATGCCCAAGGCGCGAGCCAGCAAACCCTGCTTCAGCTGGCGATGAGCTGATAACAGGAGGACGAGACATGACCGCTCTTCGCCTGCGCCTGGACGCGCCTCTGGCACGCTTTCGAAGATGGGATGCAAGCGGGGTCCTGATCGCGCTCGTGGCCTTGGCGACCGTCCTTGCTCTGGCGACCCCCAATTTCCTCACCACCTACAATCTAAGCGTTGTGGCACGACAGGCTTCCTTTGTTGGGCTGGTCGCGCTTGGCCAGACCCTCGTGCTTCTAATCGGAGGCATCGACCTTTCGGTAGGCGCTGCGGCCGGACTCTCCGCGATTGTTGGTGCGCTGATGCTGACCAAAACCGGTGTGCATCCGTATCTGGTGTTGCCGTTGACCGGTCTCTTCGGATTTGCACTCGGTTTGATAAACGGTGCTTTCGTTGCGCTTCTGCGGCTGAACCCCTTCATTGTCACTCTTGCCTCGTGGGAGATGTTTGCCGGCCTCACTTTGGTGATCACCGAGGGCTATCCGATCCGGCCTCTCGGTGAGACCTTCCGCATCTTCGGGCAGGGCAGCGTGCTGGGAGTTCCGGTTCCGGTGATCATCTTTCTCGTTGCCGGCATCATTCTGGCGTACGTCCTGCGCAATACTCGGTTCGGCCGCGACATATACGCGCTTGGGGGAAATCGCGACGCCGCGCTCCTCGTTGGCATTCGGGTGCGGCGGATCGAGTTCATCGTCTTTGGCCTAGCCGGAATGTTCGCTGCATTGGCGGGTATTCTCTACGCAAGCCGAATGGACTCCGGACAGCCGTCGGTCGGCGAAGGCTGGCTTATGGGCGCCATCACCGCCGCGATCATCGGGGGCACAAGCTTGCGCGGCGGCCAGGGAGCGATCGCGGGAACGGTTCTCGGCGCGCTCCTTATGGCGATCCTCGCGAACGGCATCGTGCTTCTTAATATCTCCGGGTTCTGGGAGCGGGTCATTACGGGAGCCGTGGTTCTTGTCGCGGTCCTGCTGGATCTCGTGCGTCGGCGCGACGCCTGATCCGTGCGCTTGCTAGCCGGCAGGCGCGAACTCGGATCGCACTGGCCGACCGTTGAGCGACGGCACGCTGAGAGGCGACGGATGGCGGGGGCGTCCGAGGTTCCTGCGGATTTATCGAACAGCGTCCTCTCGGATCGGGGAGCCATTCCGCAGTGTTTGGAGGGCGGGCCGCCAGAACTCGCGTGCAGATTGCGGCGCTTTTGACTTCTTTGGTTAAATATTGACTGGCAGCGACATACGGAGATATGTAATAAAAAACCGAAAATATCGAAAGGAGGCATGCGTCCGTTTGATTGTTCCTTGGATCCTCAATCGGCATTGCGCCTGGCGAAAATGCCAACAAAATGACGGCGCTGTGAGAGCCATAGGACACCGGTAAACGTCGAAAGTAATCACAAGAAACCATCTTCACGGGAGGAAGAAATGCTGAGACACTCGATTTCGCGCCTGGCGGCGGTCGCCGCCGCCGTCTTCGTCGCCTCCGCCGCCTATGCGGCGGACATCAAGGGCGCCATTGTGGTCATGGATCTCACGACCAATGCGTTCCAAATCGAAATGGCCAATCAGGCCGTGGCGTATGGCAAGGAAATCGGAGTCGACGTCCAGCAATACGCTCCGGCTGGCTCGTTCGGCGACTACGAGGGCCAGATTTCCATCATCGAGAATCTCATCACCAAGCAGACTGACTTCATCATTCTCGTTGCCGGACACACCACCGCGCTCGTGCCGGTCGTGCAGAAGGCGATGAAGGCGGGTGTCGCTGTGGTCAACATGGACAACCGGCTGAACACGACGGACGTCGTGACCTATGTCGGTGTTGACAACGGTCAGGGCGGCAAGATGGCGGTCGACTATATTGCGAAGCAGCTCGGCGGAATTGGCAAGATCGCGCTTATTCAGGGCGAGACGGGAAACCCCGTGCAGATCCTGCGGACGAAGGGTTTCGAACTCGGCGCGCTCGTGCACCCGGGTCTTGAGGTCGTCGCTCAGCAGGGTGCCCACTGGACCGAAGAAGAGGGCCTCAAGGTTATGGAGGACATCCTCCAGGCCAACCCTGACCTGAACGCCGTGTTCGGCGAGTCGGACAATCTCGCGGTGGGCGCCGCGCGTGCCGTCGCATCCGCCGGCAAGCAGGGCATCACCATCGTCGGCTATGACGGGCAGCCCGGCGGCTACGAGGCAATCAAGAACGGGGACATTTCTGCCACTATCCGCATGGATGCGCGCAAGATGGTCCAGCTCAGCATCGACGCCGCGATGAAGTACATCGGCAACGGCAAAACGCGCGATGGCATCGACCCGGAAACCTACATCGCCCCGGAACTGGTGACCTCCACGGAGGTCGATCAGTACATCAAGTAAGCCTCGCATGAAGGATCCCCGCACGTCAGCGCGGGGGAGTGTTCCGACAACGAATGGGGGGCTGCCTAGCGATAGTTAGGCCGCCCCCACTTTGGCGGTTCAGGGGGCATACGGATGGACGCGCTTCTCGAGGTCACGCATGTCTCCAAGCGATTCCCGGGCGTGCAGGCGCTCGACTGCGTCGATTTCGAGCTCGCCGAAGGAGAAGTTCACGCTCTTCTCGGCGAGAACGGCGCGGGGAAGTCCACGCTCGTCAAGATCATCACAGGCGCCCACCAGAAGGACAGCGGGACGATTCGCCTGAGGGGAAATGAGGTCAACTTCCATACGCCAGCCGAGGCGCAGGAGGCGGGCATCGGCGGGGTCTATCAGGAATTCTCGCTCGTCAACACGCTCTCCGTCGCCGAGAACATCTTTCTCGGCGAATATCCCCGTCGCTGGCTGGCGATCGACTGGCGGGTGATGAACGCGGCCGCCGCGGAGCTGCTTGGGCGATTTGGCGTCGATGTGCGCCCTACCGATATTCTGACCACCTTAGGTGTGGCGACGCGCCAGATGATCGAAATCATCAAGGTGGTGCACAGAAGAAATCTCAAGATCCTGATCCTCGACGAGCCGACGTCGTCGCTCTCGGACAATGAGACAAAGACGCTTTTCGAATTCATCACCATGCTCAAGAAGCAGGGCGTCGCTATTATCTATATTTCGCACCGCCTGGATGAAATTAAGCGGATCTGCGACCGGATCACCGTTTTCAGAAACGGCAGAAAGGTTCTAACCGAGGCGGCCGAAGATATGACCGTCGACGCCATCGTGACGGCGATGATCGGATCGGAACTGAAAGAACGCTACCCGAAGAAGTGCACCGATTTTGGCGACAAGATCTTCGAGGTCGAAGGCTTCAGCGGGAAAGTCTTCGAAGACATTTCCTTCTCGGTCCGCAAGGGGGAGGTGCTTGGAATTACGGGCCTCGTGGGTGCCGGAAAGACGGAGCTTCTGCAGGCCCTCTACGGCGCCGACAAACATGATCGCGGCACCGTTCGCATCGGCGGCGTGACTGTTCGTCAGCACACGCCGGGCAAGGCGATCGCCAGTGGGATGGGGCTACTTCCGGAAAGCCGGAAGGAACAGGGTCTGGTCCTGTCCATGAACGGAACGCACAACATCAGTCTGGCTTCGCTGGATCTGATCTCCCGCCCCTTTCTCGATATCGAGGGCGAAGCGAACGTCGCGAACGAGAACTTCGCCCGGCTCGACATCCGGCCCAACGATCCGAGTAGACGGGCCGTGAACCTCAGCGGCGGCAATCAGCAAAAAGTCGTCTTGTCGAAATGGCTCATGCGCGACTGCGACGTCCTGCTTTTCGATGAGCCGACGCGCGGCATCGATGTCGGTGCCAAGTTTCAGATCTATTCGCTGATCGTCGATCTGGCGAAGGCCGGGAAGACCGTGATCGTCTCTTCAAGTGAGGTGGAGGAAATCAGCGGCATCTGCAATCGCGTCCTGGTCATGAGAAGAGGCAGGATTATTGCGGAACTCTCGGGGGTGGAAGTGGATCGCGCGAATGTCCTCGCGGCAGTCACGGGGTAGTGCAGTGAAGTTCCTAAATATCTCTGATGAATTCAAACAGCCGCTCATCGCAGCGATATCGCTCATTGGCCTGATCATAGTTTTGTCTTTCATGTCAGAGTATTTTCTGACCGTGAACAACCTGTTCAACATCGGAAAACAGGCTTCGATCAATCTAATCATCGGCCTTGGGATGACGCTAGTCATCATCTCGGCAGGAATCGATCTGTCAGTTGGATCATTGCTCGCGCTGACGATCTCGATAACAGCCGTGCTCAATGTTGTCCTCGGTATCAACATTGTCGTCTCGGCGATTGCTGCCATCGTTGCAACGGTGTTCGCCGGCGCGATCAACGGCCTCATTATTCAATACGGGAAGGTCCCCGCCTTCATCACCACGCTGGGCATGATGGGCGTAGCACGCGGCGTTGTCCTTCTGATCTCGCGGGGCAATCCTTCGATGTCCTTTCCTTCGCAGTTCCTCTGGATAGCGGACGGTACCGTCCTGGGCATTCCGTTTCCGATTCTGGTTTCCGCCGTCCTGGTCGTCGGCACGATGCTGTTGCTCAGATACACGCGGCTGGGGCGCGGAATTTATGCGATCGGCGGCAACGAGGAGGCTGCCCGACTCTCTGGCATCAGCATCCCTTTCGTTCGCATTGCCACCTACACACTCAGCGGTTTTTGCTGCGCCTTGGGTGGCATCGTGTTTGCGGCCCGCGTCGGTGCGGCGCCACCTTCGGCCGGCATCGGATACGAGTTGAGCGCCATTGCGGCGGTCATCATCGGCGGTACGCCGCTCAGCGGCGGTCGGGGCAACGTAATTGGCACCGTCGTCGGGGCCTTGTTGATGGCGGCCATCTCGAACGGGCTGAACATCATCGACGTCGATCCGTACTGGCAGAGCATCGTGATCGGCTCGATCATCGTGTTCGCCGTAATGATCTCCAATCTGCGGAATTCCTAGAGAGAAGCGGCGGGCATCCGATCCAAACTGCCCCTTCGCACCCTCTCGACGGCGTTCAAGAAACGAAAAAACTACGCAGTTCCATTTCAGTTCGTCTTTACACTCGTCTCATTTGTTTCGCCTTCTGATCTGGCAAGGCGGAGCGGATGGGGCGAGACCGTTGTTAGTGCGTTTCACGCTTGTGATTCACCGGCCATGCGCCAACGGAAGCCATGCTGACTCGATGAGCCGCAAGCTCTCGTAGAAGCATGTTTTCCGTTAAGTCGCACACGCTCTGTACCATGGCCGCCGTACCGCTGTCAAAGAGAGACGGAAGAATTGGTAGGGCTCCAATCGTCCGTGCATCTCGTGCGCGCATCTGACGGGCTGGCGTCGGCTCATCGGCCCTGCACTGACGCTGCATGGCACACGACGGGTTTAGGGGCGCTCGCAATTCCATCTGGGTAACAATAGGGAAGTTGGCCAAGACGGGCTTCTACATAGCCTCCGATCCTAAGATGCCTCTTGTGCCGCTCGGCGAGCATACGCTGCGCGGCATCGCAGCACCTTGCCCGGTCTTCACGCTGCCGGACGCGTGACCGAAAATTCAAGAGCATCAGTGGCACATCGTAACCGCTATCGACTGGCGGCTCGACTCCGACCCTTCGATCCGGTGGCAGGTCATGCGAGACCTCCTCGGTGCATCGGCTTTGGTGTGGGAGTGGGCACATCTACCGCACGGCCTCGGCGGAGATCTGGGAAGCGGCTCGTTGCGATATCCAAGTCGCTGGGAGAATCCCCGCTCGGACAAAGCTCGAAGCCGTCGAATAA
>CAWFEM010000012.1:0-340765 GCA_963814905.1 uncultured Alphaproteobacteria bacterium
ACCTGGACGGTACATGCCCGCGGACCAATTCTTGCTTATCGGGGTTACCTCGCGAGCCTTTCCGCGCGGAACGCTAAGACCTCTCCGCCGCTTCCGCCCGAAAGGCTCGCCGCAATTCTGCTGGACACTCGTTCGTTGAGGTTTCGCACCGGATCTTCTGCTCGGTTCACGTAGCGGCCGGTAATGGCAATCGTCTTGTGGCGCAAGAGATCGCGAATCAGGAATGCATTAGCACCTGTCTGTCCGGCGTAGGTTCCAACGGTGTGGCGAAGGTCGTGCAGGCGAACCGCGGGTATGGCCGCTCCGCCAAGTCTTTCGCGCTCGTCAAGCCCCGCCGCCGTTCGGATCCGCTGCCACGCACCTTCGAGCGTATCCTTGGAGAAGGGTCGCGATGCGTCGCCAAGCGCCGGGAAAACCCACGGGGAGCCTTCGACCCTGGGCAAACTCGAAAGGACCGTCTGCGCGTTCGAACTGAGGGAGACGACTTGCGGCCCACCAGCCTTTGTCTCCATCAGCGTTAGCGCGCCGACCGACAGGTCTATGGCATCCCAGCGCATCCGAAGCACCTCACCGAGGCGGCAACCGGTAAAGAGCAGAAGGCGTATCGCCGCAGTAACCTGCCAGGGGAGCACAGTGCGTCGGTTCACTGGCTTTCGATCGTGCTTTGAGCTTGGGCGGCCGGGCTGTCGGCGCCACGGCAGCCCCTCCGTCTCGGCTAGGCGCAGCGTCTCGCCGAGGCGACCGAGTTCCTCCTCGGAAACGAACCGTTCGCGCGACAGCTCTTGGTAGCGGTCGATCCTACGACAAGGGTTACAACCTTCGGGTCGCATGCCCCAAGCCTCGGCCAGGTTGAAAACCTTTGAACAGACGGACAGCACAATATTCGCCTGGCGCGGGGTGGCGCTCATTGATCGGTGAAGCTGACTGATGTCTTGCCGCGTTACGCTGGCAACTTTGAGACCGCCGATGCGGGGGCGGATGTGGCGAAGTATCAACCGCTTCACTTCGGCCGCGGTGGATTGCCAATTCCGCCTTTCAACGTGCTCAGCGACATAGCGGTCCAGCAGTTGACCCACGGTCGGGGCACTCCTCAGGGCGTTGCGGTCGGCCACGGGATCGATGCCCTCGGCAACCTTTGCAAGCGCACGTTTCGCTCGTGCTCGCGCCTCGTCTGGCGTGAGCACGCCATGCTTTCCAAGCGTGAGACGCCGCGACCGGCCTTCGGCGTTTCGATATTGCACTAGGTAGGAACGGACGCCGCTCGGTTTGACCGTAGCCCGAAGCCCCGGACTTCACTGTCCCAAATAATGACGTCGGATAGGCCGGGCTTGACTGCTTCCACAACCCGTTTCGTGAGCCTCGTCATTTTGGTGCCCCGCGATGCTGGCGTCCGTTGCCGTCCGGTCCCAGAGGTTCCTGCCCATTGGTTTCACGGGCTTTTCGCCGCTCGGACGGCATGGACGGCAATTTCCGCCTGACCTACCGCTCTCCTTTCTTCGACCGCCTTCGCGCCGTGGTCCGGTGGGCAAGCGTTAGGTGAGCAGGTAAGCACCGGGTAAGCAGGGGAGGGAGAAACTCGAGGTTGCCCGTCGTTCATGGTCGCAGTCTAACTTATCGGAATGTCTTAGGAAAGTGTAATCCGGCGAAAGCGGCAGTAATAGGTAGTAATAGCTAAATGCAGATTCCTAATCTGAGGGTCGCTGGTTCGAATCCAGTCGGGGTCGCCATTCCGGATCGGTCCATTCCGGACACAGAGGTGACGGTTTATTCCGGAGACAGGGGTAACACCTTTGCTCCGAAGGGATTGGCGATGGGCTCCAGCCTGCAGGTCTCGAGCAGAATGCTTGGTGTCCCTCCCAATCCGTTGAGGTGACGAGTTTCGATCGCGCGTCGGATCTCCACTGCAAAAGGCTCTGCTTCGAAGGCGACGGTCGAATCTGACCCAAACCAGAACTCTCGCGTGCCCTTGCCGCATGCATCATGCCGGCGGGCTATTAATTCCGGAGCGAATCGGCATTTCCGCGCGTGCGCGGCGATCGCCATAGTTCCCCGACCCCACGCGATCCCGCGTGACCAGACAATGGGGACCAACCATGTTCGCACGCATCGGCACGTTGTGCCTGGCCGCGCTCGTCGGCGGCCTTCTCTACTTCTCGGCCGGACCGCAGACCCTTGCCGATGCCGGAGACGGCATCGTCAGGGTGGAAAGCGCCTACCCGATGGCGGAGACCATCGCACGGCTGAAAGACGACATCGCCGAGAAGGGCATCATGTTCTTTCTCGAGGTCGATCAGGCGAAGCTCGCCGCCAAAGCGGGCGTCTCGGTGCGGCCGTCGACGCTCCTGATCTTCGGCAATCCGCCGCTCGGCACGCAGTTTCTGACCGCCAACCCGTTTTCCGGACTGGATTGGCCGGTGCGGCTGCTCGTCTTGCAGGACGAACACGGAAAAGTGTGGACGGCCTACACGGACTTCCGCTGGATCGCCGCGCGCCATCACATCACCAATCGCGAAGCGCAGTTCAAGATGGCCTCCATGGTGATCGAGTCGATCACGTCGAGCGTGCGCATGCCGCGCAGCTAACTCGCCCTTCGCGGCGCGAGGACGCGGCTTTCGGCACCGTCGTTGCGCCGCCGGGTATGTATCGCCCGCCGATCTTCGATCGAGGTTGGGCTGAAGCGGTGAGCCAAGTTGAGCGCAGACAGATTGGCGGAAGAAACCTTGCGGCTCGAACGGAGCGCGCCTGAATTCGCGGGCGCTTACCAACGGCTCGTCGACCGTCTCGTCGGCGCGTGCGCCGGCAAGACGGCGCCGAGAACCGGCGACATCTTTCCGGAATTCCTGCTGCCGGACGATCACGGCCGGCTGACGGGCTTCGACGACCTTTCGGTCGGGACGACGCTGGTAGTCAGCCTGAACCGCGGACAGTGGTGCAGCTATTGCCGCATCGAGCTTGAGGGGCTGCAGGAAATCCACGCCGAGATCATGCGGCGCGGCGCCAATGTCGTGGCGATCACGCCCGACCGGGAGGAGTACGCGATGCGGCTCCGTGCCAGTTGCCGCCTCGCCTTTCCCCTTCTCTCCGACGTCGGCAACGGCTTCGCGCTGTCGCTTGGACTTGCCGTGTGGTGCGGCGACGAGGTCCGGGACCTCTACCGGAATTCGGGCATCGCGCTGAACGTCTACCAGGGGGATGAAGGGTGGCTGATCCCGATACCGGCGACCTACGTCGTGGCCCCGGATCGGCGGATTAAGGCGTGTTTCGTCGATCCCGACTTCCGCCAGAGAATTTCTCCGGAAGACATCTTGAAGGCCATCTGACCGGGTCCGCATGAGGGGCCGCCTTTCTCCTGCGTCAACGGCAGCCTATTGCATGCGTAACCCCCGCTTGATTACGATATTAGACGGCTGACCAACGGCATCGGGGCGCCGCGCGATTTTTTTGGATGGCGTGGGAATTGTTCGCATGGAGATGCAGCAGGTCCGCTACTTCCTGACGCTTGCACGGACGCTGAATTTCACGCGTGCCGCCGAGGAGTGTAACGTCAGCCAGCCGTCGCTCACCCGCGCCATACGCCTCCTTGAAGAGGAGCTCGGCGGCGAGCTCCTGCGGCGCGAGCGCCAGCAGTCGCACCTGACAGAGCTCGGCAATCGCATGCTTCCGCTGATGAAGCAGTGCTACGAGAGCGCGCTCAACGCGAAGACCCTGGCGAAGCAGATCAAGTCGAGCGCGATCGCCCCGCTTGCGATCGCCTTCTCGCAGGCGGTGAACATCGACCTCATCATGGCGCCGCTCGGCGAGATTTCGCGGGTCTATCCCGGCCTGCAGCTCAAGGTCAGGCGCGGGCGCGGCGAGGCGATCATCCAGCTCCTCAAGAACGGCGAAGCCGAACTGGCGATCGCCGGCCCGTTGGAGGAAGACTGGGAGCGCCTCGACCGATGGCCGATCCTCGATGAGCCGTTCAGCCTCGCGGTCCCTCCGGAGCATGCGCTCGCGGGACGCAACGAGATCGAGGTTGGGGACCTCGCGCGCGAGAGGCTTCTCATCAACGTCGGCTGTGAAATGGCCAAGGATCTCGTCGCGCATCTCAGCACGTATCGCGGCCCCGAAGAGAACGCCTACGAGGTTGAGACGGACTCCGATATCGCGGCGCTGCTCGGCGCAAACCTCGGCGTCGCCATCCTCCCCGCGACCAGTTCCGCGCCAAAAGTCGTCAGGCGGATGCCGATCAAGGATCTGCTCCTCAGTCGCACGATTGCCGTTTACGGCGTCGCCGGCCGGCGCCGCTCCCCCGCGGCATCGACGCTGCTCAATCTGCTTCGCGCCGCCGACTGGTCGCGTTACGTCAACTGACGAGCGTCGCGAAGCGCCGACAAGAGATCGTCGATCGCCATGCGCTTCCTGTAGTCCGGATCGACGAAGCGGGAGACAATGGTTCCGCTCGGCGCGACGATGAAGGTTGCCGGGACAGGCAGCGTCCAGGTCTCGTTGTTCTGATAAGTCGCAAGGTCGATGCCGCCGACCTTCATGTAGCGATCGAATTCCGTGCCGACGTAGAAGGCAAGGCCGAGCGACAGCGCGTAAGCGTTATCCATGTCGGTTAGGATCGGGAAAGGCGCGTCTGCCCATTCCCTGAGCCGGTTCGCATACATTTCCCGCTCCGGCGTGATCGCTACGATCTGCCCGCCCTCACTGATGGCCCGCTGATAGGCACGTGCGAGCTCGACGGTGTTCAGGCGGCAGTAGGGGCACCAGTGGCCGCGGTTGAACACGACGGCGACCGGGCCGCTCTTCAGAAGATCCTCCAGCGCGACGAGCCTGCCGCCTTGATCGGGAAGCAAGAAGGACGGCATCGCATCGCCGACCTTTGGGGCGCCTTCGGCGGCCGCACCTGCCTGAAGCCTCGCGATCAGGCGCTCCACAGCCTCAGCGAACGCAGGGTTCAGCACCTGCACTTCCTTGAAGATGATAGCGAGCCGCTCGTTCAGCGACGCGTCCATGTCGCGGCAGCGAAGAACCGTCTCTTCGAGGAGTTCGACGATCGGGCGGGACGACATCCGGACGCTCCCTTTGGGACTCCATCGCCGCAACGATCGAGCGACGGTCAGCCCACGCGTGAACACTATCACATCGCCGAAAACGCGCGCCAGACAGCGCGATCGCGCCCGCCGGCTTCCGGCGTCCACAGTGGCGGCGATCCAATAGCAGACCGCTATCGGATCAATCGCCCATCAATATTTCCGCTCAGCCCCGGCGAGAGGCCTAATGCGCGCAGACGCTTCGCCCTGAGGCGTTCAGCGCAATTTCTGGAGCAGGACGATGAAGAAGACCACCATTGCAATATCGAGCGTTGCCCTTGCGGGGGCGATCGCCGCGGCCGTCGCCGCGATCGGAGTCTCCGCCTCGGCGGACGAAGCAAAGCCCGTCGCGAGCGCCGACAAGGAGAAGTGCTACGGCATCTCCGTCGCCGGCAAGAACGACTGCGCCGCCGGCCCCGGCACCACCTGCGCCGGCACCAACAAGGTCGACTACAACGGCATCTCCTGGAAGCTCGTGCCGAAAGGCACCTGCCTCACGATGCAGACGCCGTTTGGGCCGGGCTCGCTTGAGCCGATCCATCGACCGACCTGACCAAGACTTGTCGGATGGCCGTGCGGCGTGACCGCACGGCTGCCGCATCGATATGGAGGAACCAATGCTGCGACCAATGAGCAGGCCAGACTATGAAACGCCCTCCCACATTCCCCTGGACGTGGGCGTAGGGCTGAAACACGAGCATGCGCTGCAGATCTTCAACGATCCCGGCGGCGTCAGTTTCTTCGAGGTGCATGCCGAGAACTACATGAGCGACGGTGGCCCGGCCCACGCGTTCCTTTCGGCCGTGCGCAACCGCTTTCCCCTGTCGATCCATGGCGTTGGCCTGTCGATCGGCGGCGCAGCCCCGCTCGACCGGCAACATCTCAGCCGCCTTCAACATCTCGTGGCGGTCTATCAGCCCGGCCTTTTTTCCGAGCATCTCGCCTGGTCGAGCCACGGCTCGAACTACCTGAACGACCTGCTGCCTCTTCCCTATAATGAGCGGACGCTGACGCGCGTGGTCTCGCACATCCAGCAGGTCCAGACCGTTCTCGGCATGCGGATGCTGCTTGAGAACCCGTCCACCTACGTGGCGTTCGAACAATCCACCATGGGCGAGATCGAGTTCCTGGCCGAGGTGGTGGCGCGCACGGGCTGTGGCCTCCTGCTCGACGTGAACAATGTCTACGTCTCCGCAGCCAACAGCCGCTTCGATCCCTATACCTACATCGACGCGTTCCCGATGGATCATGTCGGAGAGATTCACCTCGGCGGCTTCGGCGAGGACAGTGATCTCGACGGCGGTCCTCTCCTGATCGACTCGCATGGCACGCCGGTCGCGGGGCCGGTCTGGCGACTCTATCGTCACGCGATCGCACGATCCGGCGCCGTTCCGACGCTGATCGAGTGGGACAACGCGGTCCCGACTTACCGGACGCTTGCGGCGGAGGCGGCACGCGCCGCCGCGGTCCTCCACGATGGCGACCCCGTCGAGCTCAAGCTCGCGGGATGACATGCGACGGCGCAATGGACGCGCTCGAGGCTGAATTCGCTGCGGCGCTCCTTGCAGCGGAGCGTCCGCCGCCGGCCGGCCTCAGGGTGCCGCCCGGGGCGGACGTGGCGCACCGGTTCGGTATCTACCGGAACAACGTGGTCGCCGGCCTGGTGAATGCGCTTGGCGAGCGCTTTCCGGTGGCGAAGCGGCTGGTGGGCGACGAATTCTTCGCGGTGATGGCGCGAACCTACGTGGTGGAGAACCCGCCGCGCTCGCCGCTCCTCTTCCGCTACGGCGACAGCTTTTCGGGATTTATCGACCGCTTCGAGCCAGCCGCGACCGTGCCGTTTCTGGCCGACATCGCTCGGCTCGAATTCTTGCGCGGCGAGGCCTATCACGCGGCGGATCGCGAGCCGCTGGCGCCGTCCGCGCTAAAGGCCCTGTCCGCCGCGGAGCTTCCCTCTGTCGGGCTCCAGCTCCATCCCTCTGCACGGTTCATGCAATCACGTCACCCCGTCGTCAGCATTTGGCAGGCGCACCAGGGCGGCTCCCATCCGATGGTCCGCGAGTGGCAACCCCAAAACGCGCTCGTGGTACGGCGAAAGCTGTCGGTGGAGGTCCACCTCCTGCCTTCCGGCGGCTACGCGTTCCTGTCGGCGATCGCGCACGGCGGCAGTATCACGGTGGCGGCGAAGGAAGCGGATGCTGTCAATTCCGGCTTCGATTCTGCGGCAATGTTCGTGCTTCTCGTCGGCGCCCAGGCGATCATCGGCCTCAGCTCTTTAGGATAGCGTCCAGAATCAGAGAGGCCCGGCGACGCCGCCGGGCCTCTTTCGTTTTCCAGTGCGCAGCGGGATCCTAAAGCCCGCTAGGGGATGGCTTCTTTCAACGCGCGAGCGCCGGCGCTGCGAAGCCGCCGCGCCAGATCAGGTGATCGAGCGAGGCGACGCCGGGGCCGCGCGCGATGATCACGAGGATCGCCGTCAGCCAGAAGATGTGCTCCGGCCAGCCGCTCGGATAAACGAAAAGCTGGATGACGAGGGTCATGCCGAGGAGCGCGAGGGCGGAAAGCCGTGACGCGAGCCCGACCAGGAGCAGAACCGGGAAAATGTGCTCGGCGGTCGTCGCCATATAGGCGGCGAGGTCGGGCGGCAGCAGCGGAACCTTGTACTCCTCGCGGAAGAGGTAGAAGGTGTTGTCCGAAATGTGCAGGAAGCCGTCCACCTTCGTCTGACCGGAGGTCCAGAACACGTTCGCCAGGCCGATGCGCGCGACGAGCGAGATGAAGCTTTGCGGGATGCTCTCGGCCAGAGAACGGCCGGTCTCAAGGATTGCGATGCGGGACATTTGGGTCTCCCAGTGAGTCGAGGACGCTCGGATCGCCAAGCGTTGCGCACAATCGACCATGCCCGCCGAGCGAACGGAAATGCCGGTGTTCCATCGATCCGATAGCGCTCCGCTATCGGCTTTTCCGCCGATGCACCGCTCCTATCGACCTGATACGCAAACGATATTTCTCTCAAGCGAGCACTGCCGCGAGGATGCGCCACCTGAAAACGGTGGAGAGCCCTATGTCGATCGCAAACAAGCAGCCTTGGCTTCGCTCAGTCGTCATTGTCGGCGCCGGATTCGGCGGCCTGCAGGTGGCGAAGAAGTTGGCAAACGGTCCTTTTGCGGTGACGGTCATCGACCGCCGCAACTATCACCTCTTCCAGCCGCTGCTCTATCAGGTGGCGACCGCCGCGCTTTCGCCGGCCGACGTCGCCGCGCCGATCCGTGGCATCCTGCGCGAGTCCGGGAACTGCGACGTGATGCTGGCCAAGGTCACCGGCGTCGATCCGGTCGAGCAGATCGTCACGACGGACCGTGGTCCGGTACACTACGACTATCTGGTCCTCGCGACCGGCGCGCGACACGCCTATTTCGGCCACGACGAATGGGAGGATGCAGCGCCCGGCCTGAAGAAGATCGAGGACGCGACCGAGCTTCGCCGCCGCATCCTGATCGCTTTTGAGCGCGCCGAGACAGAGCGCGACAGCGAGGAGCGGAAACGTCTGTTGACCTTTGTCGTGGTGGGCGGTGGCGCCACGGGCGTGGAAATGACAGGCGCGATCGCCGAGCTCGCCATGCGGGCGCTTCCCGCCGATTTCCGTAACATCGATCCGCGCAGCGCGCGTGTCATTTTGGTGGAGGCCGGGTCTCGCGCTTCTCCCGGCCTTCGACCCGAAGCTTTCCGACTATGCCAAGTCCGCGCTTCAGGAGATGGGCGCCGAGATCGTTCTGGCGAAGGCGGTGACCGGCTGCGACGACCGGGGTGTCGCGCTCGCAGGCGAGCGGATCGAAGCGCGGACGATCATCTGGGCCGCCGGCGTGCGCGCCTCGCCGGCGGGGAAATGGCTCGACGCCGAGACCGATCGCGCCGGCCGCGTCATCGTCAACCCGGATCTCTCCGTGCCGTCGCATCCCAATGTCTTCGTGCTCGGCGACACGGCGCTTCTGAAGGACGAGGCCGGAAGGCCGCTTCCGGGCGTCGCCACCGTCGCGGAACAACAGGGCCGCTATGTCGCGGCGCTACTGGAGGCACGCGCCCGCGGCATCGACGCGCCGCCCTTCCGCTACCGGGATCCGGGCATCCTCGCTACGATCGGGAGGAACCGCGCCGTGGCGCAGATCGGGCGCTTCAAGTTCACCGGCTTCCCGGCCTGGCTGCTCTGGTCGCTCGTTCACATCTACGGGCTGATCAGCTTCCGCAGCCGGTTCGTGGTCGCGCTTTCGTGGCTTTGGGCCTATCTCACCTGGGAGCGTGGTACCCGCCTCATCACGGGCTCCGATGGCGGTGCGGTGGCTCCGGCCGAGCCCGCCGATCGCCAGGACCTCGGCAGGCGAAACGCCGCCTAGCGATCAAACTGCCGCCGTCTTTCCCGCCGTTGCGGATTCCCGGGCGATGGCGCATGCGGTTGCCGCGTGCGCAGTCGCTCGTGCGAACCCTGCCGGCGCCTGCAGCCCTCTTCATAGCTCACCCCTATGGAAACGGCAGCGACCCGGTATTTCCGCGGCTCGCCACAAACTGAGATCGTCATTCCATCGAAATTCGAACCCTCTCGATGGAGAACGCCATGAACATGAGTGTCGCGGTGCAGCCGGCGAAGGCTGCCAGGAATCTTGAAGGCAAGGTCGCGATCGTCACCGGCTCGACGAGCGGAATCGGGCTCGGCATCGCGCACGGTCTTGCCGCCGCCGGAGCGTCGGTCGTCCTGAACGGCTTCGGCAAACAGGCCGAGATCGACGAAACGGTCGCGGAAATGAAGCGGGCGCATGGCGTGCAGGTCTTCCATTCCGGTGCCGATATGTCGGACCCCGCCTCGATCGAAGGCATGGTGAACGAGACGGTCGAACGGGCGAAGCGCGTCGACATCGTCGTCAACAATGCCGGCATTCAGTATGTCGCGCCGCTGCAGGATTTTCCGGTTGCGAAATGGGACGCGATCATCGCCATCGATCTCTCGTCCGCGTTCCACATGACGCGGCTGGCGCTGCCCCATATGCGCGCCAACAAATGGGGGCGCATCATCAACATCGCTTCCGCGCACGGGCTTGTCGCTTCGCCCTTCAAGTCCGCCTACGTCGCGGCGAAGCACGGGATGGTCGGCCTCACCAAGGTGACGGCGCTCGAGACGGCCGAAGACGGCATCACCTGCAATGCGATCTGCCCCGGCTATGTCTGGACCCCGCTGGTCGAAGCGCAGATCGGGGACCAGGCGAAAGCGCATGGCATCGAGCGTGAGGCCGTGATCCGCGACGTGTTCCTGGCAAACCAGCCGAACAAGCGGTTCGCGACCGTCGAAGAGATGGCCGCGTTGGCCGTGTTCCTGACGAGCGAAGCGGCCGCCTCGATCACCGGCACCGCGCTGCCCGTCGACGGCGGCTGGACGGCACACTGAGGGAGGGCGCCATGACGAACCGTCCAAAAGATGTTCGCGCGACTTCGGCGATCGATGCCGACGGAAGCTTTGGTTTGCTCCTTCGCGGCGCGGGTCATGGCGCTTTCGCCGCCGGCCTTGTGGACGAGCTGCTGGGGCAGGGGATCAACATCGACGCGATCGGAGCCGCCGGCGCCGGCGTCGCCAATGCGATCGCCGTCGCCTACGGCCTGACGCTCGGCGGAAGCTTCGCGGCGCAGCGATCCCTGCGCGCCCTCTGGCGGCACGTCGGATCGCTGACTGAGGACGACACCGCGTCTCCCGTTGACCAGCGAGCGGCGATAGAAGCAGCGCTCACCCGCCTGATCGACTTCGACCGGCTGCGGGCTGACGCGGCGGTTCCGTTGTTCATCGCCGCCACGAATGCGCGGAGCGGCGCGATGCGCCTTTTCTCCGGCCGTGAGATCACGCTCAACGCCGTGCTTGCGGCGATGGCGCCGGAGGTCGCGGCCCGCGAGGTCGGCGGCGTCTATTACTGCGCCGCCGGTGTGCACGAGGAATTTGCGGCGCTGCCGCTCCTCGGGGAGTACCGCGCGTCGGAGATCATCGCGCCGTTCCTCAGCCCGGCACTCGGCGCGTCGCATCGGAGCTCAGGCCAGCCCGCACGCTCTCTGACCGTCGCGCGGGCATGGGCGCTCGGCCGCGCCTCAGCCCGGAAATGGATCGCTGCACGGGCCTACCGGTCCTACCAACGCCGGACCCGGATGGCCGGAGACCGGGTCCTTAGCCTGGCCGCCTAGCCCAACCCGCACCCCCACCTTGAGCTGCCCGCCCTCCGGCGGGTGGCTTCTTTGTCCGCGCGCGGAAGGCGCGCTCCGGTCAATAGCGCTCCGCTATCAAATCCACGGCCAAGCGATATTTCAAACCGCGACGCGTTTCCCCGATCCTTCTGACAGTCGCGGTGTGAGATCGCGGCAACCACTCACGGAGAAACGAACATGTTGAAGAACACTTCTCGCAAGATCCTGCTGACAGCCACCGCCGTCGCCGCGACGATGATCGCGACCTCGGCAGTCGCCGGCGAATGCCCGGCCGGCAAGGTGGGCGTCGACGTCACCAAGCCCGGGCCGATGATGCCCTCCGGCGTCACCGACAACGTCCTCTCCTCGATCCCCCTCGCCGACACCGCCGTCGCGGTCGGCGACCGTACCTTCCGGCTGCGCCGGCTGGTGATCGAGCCGGGCGGCATCGTGCCGTGGCACAGCCACGGCGACCGTCCCGCGATCATCTACATCGTCAGCGGGTCCGTCACCGAATACCGCAGCACTTGCGCAGTGCCGATCGTGCACAATGCCGGTGATTCGACGCCGGAGATGCGCAACGCTTCGCATTGGTGGAAGAACACCGGCAGCGAGCCGGCGGTCGTCCTCTCAGCCGACCTCCTGCATGACCCCATGGACGATCACAACTCCATGTGAGACCGCGATCGATATTGTGCAGAAAGGCGGCGCTCCCTGGGGGCGCCGCCTTTTCGTTTTGCCGGAGCAAATCCGGGCTGGAAACCGGGCCGCAGTCCCGGTCAGCTTGCGTCCTTCAGCGGCTCCAGTCCCGCAAGCAAAGTCGGAATGAGCTCGCTCACCGTCGGGTGGATATACATGGTGCGTTGAACGACCGTGTAGGGCGCGTTGGCCGCCATCACGTTCAGAACGGACTGCACCACCTCGTCGCCTTCGATGCCGAGAAAGGCAGCGCCGAGGATCCGCTTCGAAGCCGCATCGACGAGCACCTTCATGAAGCCCTCGGTTTCGCCGCGCTCGCGCGCTCGGCCGACGCGTGTCATCGGCATTTTGGCGACGAGCGCCGGCCGGCCACTCGCCCGTACCTCAGCCTCGGTCATGCCAACGCGCCCGAGCGGGGGGTCGGTGAAGAGCGCGTAGGTGAGAATCCGGTCCGAGACATGCCGGCTGTCGCCGTCGAGAAGATTGGCGGCGACGATCTCGTAGTCGTTATAGGCGGTGTGGGTGAAGGCGCCGCGACCGTTGCAATCGCCGAGCGCGTAGACGCCGCTGACATTGGTCTGCAGCATGTCGTCCACGACGATAAAACCGCGCGCGTCCGTCGCGATGCCCGCGGCGTCGAGCCCAAGGTCGGCGGTGTTCGGCCGTCGGCCGATCGCGACGAGCAAATGGCTCCCTTCGATCCGCCGGCTTGTCTCGCCGACGCGGGCCGTGACGGCCACGCCGGAAGGCGCCTTTTCGACCGCGATGTCACGCGCGCCGGTGACAATCTCGATCCCCTCGCCTTGAAGGATCGAGCGGACGCCCTCGCTGACGTCCTCGTCTTCGCGGGCGATCAGCCGGTCGGCATATTCGATCACGCTGACCTTCGACCCGAAGCGGCGATAGATCTGCGCGAATTCAAGGCCGATATAGCTGCCGCCGACGACGACGAGATGGTCGGGGAGAAAGTCGACGTCCATCATCGTTGTGCTTGTCAGGAACGGAACATCGCGGACCCCGGGCCAGTCCGGCACGGTGGGGCTCCCGCCGACATTGATGAATATCTGTGGTGCCGTGAAACGATCGCCATCGATCTCGATTTCGTGCGATCCGATGAAGCGGGCATAGCCGAAACGGATCGTCAGATTGGTGCGGTTCTCCAGCCAGGTGGCGAGGCCCTGCCGTGAAGCTTCGACGACCCCGTCCTTGCGCGCCTTGACCGCTCGCATGTCGACGGTCACTTCGCCCGTCGAGATACCGTAGTCGCCGGCGCGTCGGGCGACATGCGCAGTTCGGGCGCTTGCGACCAGCGTCTTCGTCGGAATGCAGCCGGTGTTGACGCAGGTACCGCCATAGCGCTCACGCTCCACAAAGAGCGTTTTCATTCCGCAATCGGCAAAGCGGACCGCCAAAGACGGTCCGGCCTGCCCACTGCCGATGATGATGGCGTCGAACGAAATGCTCATGATCGGTCTCCGAGTTTTTCCGTGCGGGGCAGACGGAACTTCACCGCGAGAAGTGCCGCGGCCAGCAAAGCGACCCCGATTCCGGCAACGCACGCGGCCCAGCCGAAGCGGTCGAAAACCTGCCCGAGTACCGCGCTCCCGGCCAGTCCGCCGCCGAAATAGAAGGCGAGATAAAGCCCGCTCGCGGCTCCGCGATCGCCGGTCGCCGCGCGGCTGACGAAGCCCGTCGCAATCGCCTGCGCGAAGAACGTACCGACCCCGACAAGCACCATTCCCGTCAGCACCGCGGAGAGGCTCGGAGCGGCAAGGAGCGGAAGCCCGACCCCGGCGCAAAGGAGACCTGCCCAGACCGCGGGGCGCGTGCCGAAGCGCTTCGCGAGCGGCCCTGCGACCGGCGTCAGAAGCATTGAAGGTAGGAACACGAAATAGACGAGCCCGACCGACATCATGCCGAGGTTCAAAGGCGGGCGAACGAGCACGAAATTCACGTAAGTGAACGTCCCGATGAACGCGAAGAGGATGCAGAATCCGACGCCGAATCCCGCGAGCACGGCGGGATTGCGGAAGTGCTCCAAGCAGCTCGCGATGGGCGAGCGTGGCGCGCCTTCGATAGCGGCCGGCCTTGAACGCCGCACGGTCAAAAACACAAGCAGCGCGCCGGTCAGGTTGAGTGCGGCGAAGATGTAGAAATTCGCGGCGAGCCCGTAGTGATCCGCGACCGCTGCCGAGACGAGGCGTCCGACAAGGTTGCTGCCGACATTGCCGGTGATGTAGGCGGCGAAGGCGCCGGCCGTGTCGGCGGCGCTGCAACGCTCGCCGAGATAAGCGAGCGTCAGCGTGAAGGCAGCCGACATGCAGAGGCCTTGCATCACACGCAGCAGAGCGAAGACCGTGAGGTTCGGCGCGATCGCCAGGAGCGCCGTCGGGATCGCCAGGAGCACCAAGCTTGCAACAATACCGGTGCGCCGCTCGATGCGGCGACTGAAGAGCGCGACCGCAAGCCCGGCGACCGCCATGCCGAACGTGCTCGCATTGACGGCAAGCCCCATGGCGGCCGGCGACACCTGGTAATGCTGGACGAGGATCGGCAAGATCGCCTGGGCGGCGAAGAGATCGACCAGCGTGAAGAACGCGGTGAGCGCGATCGTCGTCGATCTCAGCGCGGCGCCCCGGCTGCGTGCGGGGACATCCCCGAGTGCCGTCGCGGTTGCGGAAGTCATGTGGGTTGCTCCGTCATGGCTGGAGGCCAACGACCTCCCATCGTCCGGAGCATGCTGAAACGCGCGCGGGCGCGGAAATATCGGCTTGCTACCGACTTGATACGCCGGCGCTATCGGCCGAGCCGGGATCTCATAGCCTGCACCTATCGAAAGCCTAGCGAAGCGGCATTTCTCTTCGCGCTCGCATCGGCTGAAGCTTCGGCCGAAGACGCGGGACCCATTTCCGCTCGAAGGCGAGGACCACCCAGATGTTGCAGATTGCCGACAAGACCGACATGTCGAGTGCCGGACGCTTGGACGATGCCGCCCCGCGAGCGGCGCGGAGCACGCTGATCCCGCCGGAACTCGGCCAGATCGTGCTCGTCCTTCAGGGTGGGGGAGCGCTTGGCGCCTACCAGGCCGGCGTCTACCAGGCGCTGCACGAGGCGGGCATCGAGCCGGACTGGGTGATCGGCACGTCGATCGGTGCGATCAACGCCAGCATCATCGCCGGCAATGCTCTGGAGGATCGTCTTGATCGGCTGCAGGAATTCTGGCGGCGGGTCAAACACGGGACCGTTTCACAGCTTCTGAGCAGCGCGCCGTGGTTCGGGGTCTCCGCAGCAAAGGCGATGACTTTCACCGAGGGCGTGCGCGGCTTCTTTGAGCCGAACCCGAGCGCATGGTTCAGCCCGTTCTATCGGATCGGCGCCGAAGAGGCGGGCTATTATTCGACGAGAAAGCTCGAGCGCACGCTAAACGAGCTTGTCGACTTCACCCAGATCGCCGACGGCTGCACCCGCCTGACCGTCGGCGCGGCGCGCGTGCGGACAAGCGAAATGCGCTATTTCGACAGCCGCGACATGCCGATCACGGCGCGTCATGTGATGGCGTCGGGCGCGCTCCCGCCGGCGTTTCCGGCCGTGCGCATCGACGGCGAGCTCTATTGGGACGGCGGTATCCTCTCCAACACGCCGGTCGAAACGGTGTTTGACGACAACCCGCGCAAGAGCGGCGTGGTTTTCGCCGTCCACATCTGGAATCCCTCCGGAACGGAGCCGGAGACGATGTGGGAGGTCTTCAATCGCCAGAAAGACATCCAGTATTCGAGCCGCGCCACGTCGCACATCATGCGGCAAAAACAGATCCACCGACTTCGGCACGTGATCGCGGAGCTGGCGAAGCGCCTGCCGGACGATGTCCGAGCCGACGACGAGGTCCGCAAGCTGACGGCCTATAGCTGCCTGACGCGCATGCACGTCGTGCGGCTGCTCTCGCCTTCGGTGAAGGGCGAGGATCACTCGAAGGACATCGACTTCAGCCCGGACGGGATTAACGCACGCTGGGCCGCCGGACTGGCCGACACGCGGCGTGTGCTCATGCAGACGCCGTGGAATCGGACCTTCGATCCGATCGAAGGCTTCATCCTGCATGAAGCCTCGGCCGGCGAGATGCTGAGTGACGGTTGAGCGTAGTGACGGAAGCTGGCGGGGGGCCAAGACCAGACCCGAATTGCGGCGGGAGATGTTCTTGCGCTCTCCGTTGTCGAAGAACGCCTCGCCGAGACGGCCCGCCACGCCGTCATATTCCGTTTGCGAGATGAGCACCCGCCTGGATCGGCCATTCCTTCCAACCGCGCCGCGACGTTGACGCTGTCGCGAAGCCAAGCGCCAAATAGGTTATCTCGAATCTGCGCCTCTAGATATATCTACACTCAATTTGAGGCCGCTCTCAGGAGGCAGACAAAGTCCTCCGAGTACGGCGAGTCGGAGAACTCCGACGCCATGTTCCTATTCCCCGCGCACTCGCCCGCGGAGTCCGCCCGCAGCTCCCTGGAGGTCAGATTGACACCGAGAGCTTTAACGTTATACAGGCCGGTTAAGCGGGATTTCGGAAGAGGGCGGTGGTGATAGCCTCGAGTGGAAGCGACCGCGGGGGATCGGCTTCGTGACTGTCGTTCTGGGTATTGATACTGGCGGGACATTCACCGACTTCGTGCTGGTCGATCAGGACACTGGGCGCATCGCCACCGCAAAGGTGCCGTCGACTCCCGGGGACCCCGCAGTTGCCATAACGGAAGGGCTGGCGCGGCTGGATGGGGCCTCCCGCATCGAGCACGTGGTGATCGGAACGACCGTCGCCACCAACGCCGTGATCGAGCGAGTCGGGCCGCGCACGATCTTCGTGACCAATCGCGGGTTCGAGGACGTGCCGTTCGTCGGCCGCCTTGATAAGGAGCGGATCTACGATCTCAACTGGCAGAAGCCGAAACCGTTGGTGCACAGGCGCAACTCCCTCGGGGTCGGTGGCCGCTATGACGACCACGGCGTCGAGATCGAGCCGCTGACCGAGGAAGACCTCGCCGCGCTCACGAACGAGCTCGCGCAGTGGAAGGACGAAGAGGTCGCGGTAGCGGTCTGCTGCCTTTTCTCCTACCTCAATGGCGAGCACGAGCAGCGCATCGCCGAGGCCGTGCGCGCGGCGCTTCCCGGCGCCTTTGTCTCGGTCTCGCACGAGGTCTCGCCGCTGTGGCGCGAGTACGAGCGCTCAAGCACCACGATTGCCGATGCCTTCGTGAAACCCGTGGTCACGCGCTACATCGAGAGCGTCGGCAAGGCGCTGCGCGAGCGCCTGGAGGCCACGCGCTGGAATCTCCTGGCATCGAACGGCGGCTATCTCCTAGCCGAGCAGGCGCTGGAGAAGCCCGCGCAGTTGCTGATCTCAGGACTCTCCGGCGGCGTCATCGGCGGCGGATACTACGCCAAGACGACCGGACACGGCTCCGTCTTCACGCTCGACATGGGCGGCACCAGCTGTGACATCGGCCTGGTGCTGGACGGCAACCAGCAATACGCGACCGAGTTCCAGATCGCGTTCGGCATCCCGGCGATCATTCCCTGCGTCGCCGTGCGCACTATCGGTGCCGGAGGCGGGTCAATCGGCTGGACCGACAAGGGCGGGCTCCTCCACGTAGGCCCGCGCAGCGCCGGGGCGGAGCCTGGGCCGGTCGCCTACGGGAAGGGCGGGACCGAGCCGACGGTGACCGACGCAAATCTCGTGCTTGGCCGATTGGATCCGGCCTATTTTCTCGGCGGGATGATGGATCTCGACGGCCAGGCGGCGCTCAACGCCCTCGCAGGGCTCGGCAAGAAGCTCAATCTCTCGCCCGAACGCGCGGCGCTCGCGATGGCGAGCACGACGGATGAAAACATGGCGAATGCCATCCGCCTGATCGCGGTAGAGCGCGGCCTCGACGCGCGTGATCTTGCGCTGATCGCGATCGGAGGCGCGGGGCCCCTGCATGCGCGCGCTGTCGCTGAACGTCTCGGCATCAAGACCGTCATCGTTCCGCCGCATCCCGGCTTGTGCTCGGCCTTCGGAGCGGCGATCGCCGACGCCCGTATCGACCGAGCGCAGACGCTCTTCATGCGGTCGGAGGATCTCGACCTGCCGCTCCTCGCCGGAGCCATCCGCCGGCTCCGCGAAGCGGCGGCGGACGATCTTCGCCGAAGCGTCGACGTCGCCAAGCCGGCGCTGCTCACGTCGATCGACATGCGCTATTCCGGCCAGAACTACGAGGTCGACGTTTCCGTTCCGGACGGCGAGTTCACCACCGAAAGCTGGAGCGAGTTGGTCGACCGCTTCGCCAGCACGCACCAGCGCCTCTATGGCTTCGCCCTTCCCGGCGAGCCGTTTGAGATCATCAACCTGCGCGTGACAGCGATCAGTTTGGAACCGGACCGGTCCTTCGCGGAGGTTGAGGGCGGGGCGCCCCCGCCGGCGGCGCGGCGCACGGTCTATTTCGATGCACCGGTCGACTGCGCGATCTATCACCGCGCGGCGTTGTCAGTGGGCGCCGTCATCGCCGGACCGGCAGTGATCGAGGAGGCGGATTCCACGACGCTCGTCTATCCCGGCGACGAGGTCCATGTCGGTGCCGGCGGTGTGATGACGATTAATCTGGGTAAGGCGGCATGAAGGGTGCGAAGCTCGAACTCGACGCGGTAGGACTCCACGTCCTGCACAACGCGCTCGCCAACATCGCTGCGGAGATGGCGATCGTGATGATGAAGACGTCGTATTCGACGATCTTCAACGAAGGCCTCGACTTCTGCACGATGCTACTCGACCGCCAGGGCAACCTCATCGCGGAAAAGAACTTCGCGCCGGCAATGGCGGGCGCCGTCAACTACACGCTCCGCTGGACCCTTGAGGAACTCGGCGAGGACTTCTTCAAGGCGGGCGACGTGATCGTCCACAACGATCCCTACCGCGGGAACTGCCACATCCCCGAACATATGCTGATGAAGCCGATCTTCCGCGGCGAAGAGCTCATCGGCTTCGCGGGCACGATCGGGCATCTCGCCGAGGTCGGCGGCAAGGCGCCGGGGAGCTTCGCCGCGGACGCCACGGACGTCTTCCAGGAAGGGCTGCGACTGCCGCCAGTCAAGCTCATGGAGGGGGGGCAGTACAACGAGCAGCTGTGGCGCGTGATCATGGCCAATCACCGCACGCCGCGGAACACATGGGGCGACTTCCACGCCATGATCGGCGCCCTCAACATCGGCGAGCGGCGCCTGCTCGAGCTCGTCGAGCGCTACGACCTCGACACGGTGGTCGACGGCGCCAGTCAGCTCATCGACTATTCGGAGCGGCGTCTGCGGGCGGAAATCGCCGAACTTCCCGAGGGCGAGTATCCCGCTTCGATGATGGTGGAGGACGACGGCGTCAGCGACGAGCCGTTCGAGGTGAAGGTCAAGGTCGTCGTCAGGGACAAGCGGGTGATCGCCGACTTCACCGGGTCGAGCCCGCAGGTGTCCGGGCCGATGAACTGCACCTTCGTCGTCGCCGCGGCGGCGCTCTACAACGTGATCTTCAGCATCGCCGACCCGCAGGACCTCATTCCGCGCAATTCCGGCTGCTACCGACCCGCGCAGATCATCGCGCCGCCAGGTTCGGTCGTGAATGTGCGATATCCGGGTCCTTCGGTTGGCGGCAACACCGACCTCCAGCCGAAGCTTATCGACCTGCTGCTTGCCGCATTCGCGAAGGCGGTGCCCGACCGGGTTGCTGCCGGCACCGGCGGGTCGAGCAGCAATCTCCTCTTCGGCGGCATCCATCCGGATACGGGGCGCTACTACAGCAACTACCATTTCGACGGTATGGGTGCCGGCGCGACGGCAAAGAAAGACGGCAACGACGGCGAAATCACCCGCCACTCGAACTGCCGCAATACGCCGGTGGAGGTGTTCGAGCACCGCTATCCGCTTCTCACTCTGCACTACGGGTTGACGAAGGACTCCGGCGGCGCCGGCAAGCACCGGGGCGGCCTTGGCACCGAGCGCAGCATGAGGGTGACGGCGCCGTCGATCACGTTCAGCGCGCTGTTCGACCGCTGCAAACTCACCTCCACTGGGCTGTTCGACGGCAAGTCCGGTGGCCCATCAGCGTTGATGGTGAAGCGCGCCGGAACCTCCGAATTCCGCAGCTTCATGGACGTCTTCGGCTTGCGCTCGCCAACCAAGTTCACCAACGTCGTGCTGCATGCGGGCGACGAGCTCTACTACCGGACGCCGGGCGGCGCCGGCTACGGGCCGCCCGCGGAGCGCGATCCTGCCGCGATCCGCGAGGACGTGCTCGACGGCTATGTGAGTGAGGAGGCGGCGGAGCGCGACTACGGCCGGAAAGTCCAAACTGGGGAAGCGGGATGAGACGCGGCAAGTGGCTGGAGTCGACGCGACCCTGGCACGACACCAACGTCAGCTATTGCGATGTCTGCGGACGGCTGATCCCCCGGCGGTCCTGGGTGTTCAGTGACGGGGCGAAGACGCTATCGGCCTGCAGCCCTGACTGCGAGGATCTCTACAACAGCTACCTGAAGCCCGCATTGCGGAAAGGCGAGGATAAATGAAGATAACCAAGGTCGAGGGCATCCTTGTGCGGGCGCCGACGGCGATCAACGCCGCGATTGCGGATGGCAGCCAGGACGGGTTGATCGTGCGCGTGCACACCGATGCCGGCATCGTCGGGATCGGCGAGGTGGATTCCTCTCCCTCGGTCGCCAAGGCGGTGATCGATGCGCCACCGTCCCACAAGATCGCCTCCGGTCTGGCCTCGCTCTTGCAGGGTGAAGACCCGTTCGACGTCGGCAGGCTTTGGCAGAAGATGTACCAGGGCACCGTCTATTTCGGCCGTCGCGGTGTGGTGCTCCATGCGATGAGCGGCATCGAGATCGCGCTCTGGGACATTGTCGGCAAGGCCGTCGGAAAGCCGATACACGCGCTCGTCGGCGGCGCGCGTCGGAAGAAGGTCAAGGCCTACGCGAGCACGCTGATGCCGGATACGCCAGACGAGGCCGCGCGGACAGTTGCGAAGCAGCGCGAGGCCGGCTTCGACGCCGTGAAGCTTGGCTGGGGGCCGCTCGGAGAATCGGCCGACCTCGACGTGGCGCTCGTCGCCGCGGCGCGCAAGGCCGGCGGCGACGACTTCGACCTGATGATCGACATCGGCTTCGGTTTTCCGAGCGCCCGCCAGGCGATCGAGCGTGTCCGCCGCATGGAAGAATACCGGCCATACTGGATCGAGGAGCCGTTCAAGCCGGACGACTACGCCAAATACGCGGCACTCGCCGCCGCGGTTGATACGCCGATCGCCGGCGGCGAGGAGGAGACCACGCTCGCCGACTTCGAGCGGCTTGTCACGCTCGGCGGCGTCGAGATTGTGCAACCTGACGTCACCCGTGCCGGCGGCATTCTGGAGTGCCTCAAGATCGCCGAATACGCCAGGGTCTCCGGCAAGCGCTGCGTGCTCCATGCCTGGAGCACGGGCATCATCAAGGCCGCAACGCTCCACGTGCTGGCCGCGATGGAGGAAACGGAATACATGGAGTACCGTGTCCAGACGACTGGGCTGAACCAGACGCTAGTGCGCGAGACCTTTCCGGTCGTCGACGGCTACGTCGCTGTTCCGGAGGCCCCTGGTCTCGGCGTCGAGCTCGACGAGGACGCGCTTGGGAGACTCACCGTCACCTAGCGGGACGGTGGACTTCCCGCAGGGACGGACGAGGGGAATCAGCAGCGTGGCGACTATTGAGTTCGAGAACGTCTCCAAGCGCTTCGACGATGGCACGATCGCCGTCGATGATCTCAGCCTCAAGATCGAAGACGGCGAGTTCATGATCTTCGTCGGGCCGTCCGGATGCGGAAAGACTACCGCGCTGCGCATGGTGGCGGGTCTTGAGGAAATAACCTCCGGCGAGATCCGGATCGGCGACAAGACGGTCAACAATCTGGAACCGCAGGACCGCGATATCGCGATGGTCTTCCAGAATTACGCGCTCTACCCGCACATGTACGTCAGCGACAACATCAAGTTCCCGCTACGCATGCAAAACCTCCCGAAGGCGGAGATCGAGCGCCGCGTCTCCGAGGTCGCAGCGATGCTCGGCATCGCGCAGCTGCTGTCGCGAAAGCCACGGGAACTCTCCGGGGGCCAGCGCCAGCGGGTCGCGATGGGCCGCGCCATCGTGAGGCACCCGCGCGCGTTCCTGATGGACGAGCCACTGTCGAACCTTGACGCCAAGCTGCGCATCCAGATGCGCGTCGAGCTCGTAAGGCTGCACCAGCGCCTCGGTGTGACCACGATCTACGTCACTCACGACCAGACCGAGGCTATGACGCTTGGGCACCGCGTCACGGTGCTGAACCACGGCCGCGTTCAGCAGGTCGCACCGCCGCGCGAGCTCTACGCCCATCCCGTCAATGCGTTCGTCGCAGGCTTCATCGGAAGCCCGCCGATGAATTTCATCCGCGGTACCATCGTCGCCGACGGCGTCGAGATCGGCGGCGTCCGCCTTAACCTGCCTGGCGAGATGATGGCTAAACTCAAGGGTGGCGATCGCAACGTGGACGTCGGGCTTCGTCCGGAAAGCTTCGTCGCCGTGCAGGGCGAAGGCGGACTGCTCCACGGCGAGATCGAGGTGGTCGAACAACTCGGCGCCGAATGCTTCATCTATCTGCGCGTGCCCAAGCTCGACGTGGTCGAGCAGAGCGACCGCCCGATCGAACTTGCCGGCTCTATCTGTGCGCGGCTGAGCGAGCCGGTGAACTTCGCCGCGGGCGATCCCATTTCGCTTGGCATCCGGCCGGAGCTGATCCGCATTTTCGACGAAAAGAGCGGCGTGAGCCGCTTGCCGTACCGAGCGCGGCGCGCTCTGCCGCAACGATTTCCTCAACGCAAAGAAGTTGGAGGGACAGGGTGGGACAGCGACTCAAGGATCGGATTGCGTTGGTGACCGGCGCCGGACGTGGAATTGGCGAAGCGATCGCCCGCAGGCTGGCAGAGGAAGGCGCGCGCGTCTGGATCGCGGAAATCGACGAGCCGAAGGGGAGCGAGGTCGCTTCGTCCATCGAGGGCGCCACGTTCGCGCCGGTCGACATTTCCGACGATGCGTCTGTCGCGGCTCTCGCGCAGACGATTGAAAGCCGCGACGGTCGCCTCGACATCCTCGTCAACAATGCCGCCATCCTCGACATGACGCCTTACAAGGATCTCACGATCGAGAGCTTTATGCACGTCCATGACATAAACCTGTTCGGCGCCATGCGCGTGACTTTGGCGATGGTGCCTTTGATACGTTCCGCCGGCGGCGGCCGCATCCTGAACATCGCGTCCGTGAATGGTCTGCGCGGCAGCCGCAACTCGATATCCTACTCGACGGCCAAGGGCGGGATCGTCCATCTGACGCGCTTGCTGGCCAGTGAGCTCGCACCCGACAACATCACCGTCAACGCCATCGCCCCGGGCTTCATCAGCACGCGGATGTCGGTTCTTCCGGACGGCACGATCGAGCACGAAAGCGACTGGTTCAAATACATCTATGTCGACCGCCGGAGGATTCCGCTGGCTCGCGGCGGCAAGCCGGAGGACGTCGCCGGCCCGGCATTCTTCTTCTGCTCGGACGACAGCCGGTACGTGACGGGACACATTCTTCCGGTTGATGGCGGCATGTTGACCACGCTCTGAGCCGATGCGCGCGGCCTCGAGGGCCGGAAATGACGTCGCACTATGACGCGATCATTGTCGGATCCGGGCACAATGGCCTGGTGGCGGCCAACTACCTGGCTTTGGCCGGCCTCACGGTGGCCGTTGTGGAGGCTCGCTATATCGTTGGCGGCGCGTGCGTCACCGAGGAACTGATCGGCGGGGCGAAGTTCTCCTCTTGCGCGTTCGTCCAAGGCACGCTCCGGCCGGAGGTGGTCGACGAGCTGCGCCTCGGCGACTTCGGCCTGGAGATGACCGCTCCCGACGTCCAGGGCTTCGCCCTGTTCCCGGACGGCACGCACTTCTTTCTTTGGAAGGATATCGACCGCACCGTCCGCGAGCTGGAAAAGTTCAGCCGCCGGGATGCGCAGGGGCTGATCGAGTTCGGGGCCCGCTTCCTGCGGTTTGAAGAGATCATGCGGCCGTTCCGCTTCCTTTCGACGCCGCCAGGCCGCGGGGAGGTGATGAAGGCCTTCGACGATGCCGGCGAAGCCGCGCTGTTCAATGAGTTCGTCCTGTCGTCGACCCGCAACCTCCTCGACAGGTATTTCGTTTCCGAACACATCAAGGGCCTGCTGACCCTTTACGGCCTCGTCTCCGTGTGGGCCGGACCCGATACGCCGGAGGGTGCGTACGTCTATGGCTATCACGCCGCCGGCGAGTTCGAGCGGACCGTCGGACGCTGGGCCTTCGTCAAAGGCGGCATGGGCGGCATCACCCAGTCGCTGGCACGGGCCGCGGAGACGCGGGGAGTCGACATCCGCGTCAACGCGCCGGTCGAGGAAATTCTCATCGGGGCAGGCGGGGTGACAGGCGTTCGCCTCAAGAACGGCGAGACCATTGGCGCCGGCATCGTGTTGTCCAATGCGCATCCCAAGATCACCTTCCTGAAGCTCCTCGGCGAGAAACATCTAAACCCCCGCTTTCGTGAGAGCGTCGAACGGATCGACACCAAGGGTTCGATGGCCCGCATCCACTTGCTCGTCGACCGGCTGCCGCACTACGTCGGCTTCGACAGCGCGGAGAAAGGACCCCAGCATGAAGGCCTCGCGGTGCTCGGTTCCTCGGTCGACAATTTTCAGAAAGCCTTCGTTGCGCAGATGGCGGGCGAGTTTTCGGACGACTACGCCATCGAACTGGTTATCCAGTCCGCCACCGACCCCACACTCGCGCCGAAGGGGCTGCACACCATCACACTCGGCGTCCAAAACACACCGTTCGAGCTAGCAAGCGGCACCTGGGACGCGCGCAAGGAGGAGTGGGGCGACCACGTTTGCGAGTTGGTCTTCCGCTACGCGCCCAATCTCCGCGGCCACATCCTTGGCCGCCATATCATCACGCCCCTCGACCTCGAGCGCGAGTACGGCCTGATCGGCGGCAACATCTTCCACCTGCCGCTGACGCTGGAATACGCGTTCGACGCGCGGCCGCTGCCGAACTCTGGTGGATACCGCACCCCGGTCTCCGGGCTCTATTTGTGTGGCGCCGGAACCTATCCCGGCGGCGCGGTGACGGGGATCCCGGGACGCAATGCGGCGAACGCGGTGCTCGCGGACCGCGGTGGCGCCGCGGTGCTTCCGCGAACGGCGCCCACGAGCGTCCTCAGCCGGATTCTGGAGAGCGAGGTTGGCGGAGAGCTCGGCTACCGCATCGCGCGCAGCCGGCTGCTGCGGCCGGTAACTCGGTACTTTTCGAAGGCTCGCCGCGACTGACCGGCGGGGCTGCTATAGGGTGTCCGGCGGCGGGCGCCGCCGGACACTTGTGCGCTTAGCCTACTGGTAGCTTTTCAGCCAAGTCTTGTAGAGCTCGACATCCGCGGCGTGCAGGCTGCGCCACTTCGTAATGACGTCTTCGTATGTCTGGGCGGCCTGATCGACGGTCATGTCGCCGCCGAGGATTCCCTGGAAGATCACGAAGTTGGCGTTCACGTCTAGATCGATCGGATAGTAGTTCGCCGAGTAGTAGGCGACCTGCTCACGCCCGAACTGCGCGAGCTTCGCGTCCGTGTCGCGGACCACAGTCGTGATGTCCCACCGCTGGTCGATCGGGAGCGTCCCGCCGGCGTAGAGTCCATTCAGCCGATCCTGGTTGTGCAGGAAAGCCATGAAGCTGCCGGCCAACTGCTTGTCGGAAGCGAACTGAGTGACCTGGAACCCGGGCGTGTCGACGGTGATCTGGTCGCCGAGGTCGAGGCCGGAGAAGTTCGGCACCTTCATCACGCCGGGGTTCTTGCCGGCTTCGATCATCGACTTGATCGTCTGCAGGTAGCCGGGCGAGGCGATCACCATCGCGGCTTCTCCCGCTTCGAAGCGATTGAGCGCGTCGGCGAGGAGTGTCGAGTTGGTGTCGTTGTTCACGTAGGGCTTCAGCTCGACCACCTTTTCGATCCACGACTTCCATTTGTCGGAGGTGAAGTCGCCGTCGATGACCATGGCGATGAGTTCCGGCACCGTATAGAGCTGGTGCTGCAGGCCGACGCTGGCGATCTCTCCGCCGAAGCCGTCCTTCAGGCCGACAACGACCGGAGTGATCCCCGCCGCCTTGATCTTCTCGCAGTCGGCGATGAATTCCGCCCACGTCATCGGCGGCTTCTCCGGATCGAGCCCGGCCTGCTTGAAAAGATCCTTGTTGTAGACGACCGGGAAGAGCCGGTATTCGAACGGGTAGATCCACGTCTTGCCGTCGAAGCTTGTCCCGGCGATCGAGGGAACCAATTCCAGGTCGGACGACGACAGCACTTCCTCATTCGGGACGATGCAGCCGGCCCACACCATCTCCAGCGACCAGGTGCCCCCCCAATTGTACCAGATGTCGGGCCCGCTGCCGCCGCGGCAGGCCGTCTTCTGCAGCGTGTTGTAGGTGTCGACCGGCTGCAGCACCGTTTTCACGGTAACGTTCGGGTATTTCTCCTGGTAGAGCTTGACCGATTCGGACATCCAGTCCTCGATCCCGGGGACTTCCTGGTTGCCGAGCCACCAAACCGTCAAGGTTTTCTCGCCCGCGGCGGACGCATCGAACTCGCTGCCGAGCCCCTGCGCCATGCCCTCCGCGGTCGTCATCGCCACGCCTGACACCACCAACGCGGCGCCGAGCACGGACTTGCCGAAGAGTTCTCTAATCATGTCACCCTCTCTGTTGTGTTGAGGATCCGCCGATGCAGTTCCGCTGCCCCGTTTCGTTTCATCCCTTGATGCCCCCCGCGGTTAGACCGCGGATGAAGAAGCGCTGGCCGACGAGGTAGAGTGCCAGCATCGGGATTGCGGCCAGGATCATCCCCGCCATCACGACGGGAACGTCGTGCCGGTAACGGGAATTGAAGAGCGTGAGACCGACCATCAGCGTGCGAAGCGTCTGGTCCTGAAGGAAGATCACCGCAATCAGCACCTCGTTCCATACCCACAGGGACTGGACGATGCCGACGGTCATCAGGGCCGGCAGCGACAGCGGCAGCACGATCTCCCAAAAGATGCGCCACGGCCTCGCGCCGTCGATGCGCGCGGCTTCGATCAGCGGTCGCGAGATGGTCGCGAAGAAACTCGCCAGCAGGAACGTCGAGAAGGGGAGCGTGATGCCGGCGTAAATGACGATGACGGTGTGGTAGGTGTTGAGTTGCTTCAGATGAACGACCAACTCGAAGATCGGCACGACCAGCACGATCGGCGGCACGACCAGGAGCGCGATCAGGAGCACGAAGATGAAAGGCCCCGGTCGCCAGCGCATGAGGCTCAGGGGATAGGCCGCGAAGGCGGCGAGGATTGTCGAAAGGCCGACCGACGCGGCCGTCACCAGAACGGAATTGAGAAGCCAGGTAAGAAGGTCGCCTCCCGCCATGGCGTTGGCGAAGCTCGAAAGCACCGGGGTCTGCGGTAGCCCGATCCGATTGACGATGTACTCCTGCTGCGTCTTGAAGGCGTTGACCAGCATGAAATAGACGGGGAGGAGCGCGAGCAGGCAGAAGCCGAGCAGAACCGCGTGGCGGCTTGCCGCGCCGACGGCGCGACGCGACACGAGAGGCGGCCGGACGGCGTCAATCGTAGGCATTGGCCGTAATCCACCGACCGACCCAGAGGCGGGCGACGATCAGGATCGAAACAATGCCGAGGAGTACCACTCCGGCGGCCGAACCGACCCCTATGACGTTGTTCGTAAAGACCTGCTGGAAGATGTCGTACTCGGTGACGACCGTGCTGTTCATCGGGCCGCCAAGCGTCATCACGTAGATATACGCGAAGACCCAAGACAACATGTTGATAAGCTCGACGATGGCATAGAAGACCAGCGCCGGGGCGAGCTGCGGCACAGTGATGTGCCGGAAGATGCGCCACCAGCGGGCGCCGTCGACCCGCGCGGATTCGAAATACTCTTCGCTTACGCTCGTCAGCCGCGCCAGGCAGAGGACAATGCCGAAGCCGAGCTCCTTCCAGATGATGACGAACATGATCGTCGGCATGGCCCAGGCCGGGCTGCCGAGCCAATCGCGCGCAAGCACGTCGAGTCCCATGCCGCGCAGCCATACGTTGAAGACGCCGTTGTATTCGAAAATGTAGCCGAACACGATGCCGACTACCGGGATGGACAGGATGTAGGGAACGAACAGGATCGTCCGATAGACGCGCCAGCCGGTCGGCCGCTCGAACAGGATCGCCGCGATCAGCGCACTAAGCACGACCAAGATCGGCACGCAGAAGAAGAGCTTCAGATTGTTCAGGATGGCGCCGATGAAGAGCGAGTCGCTAAAGAGGTACCGGTAGTTCGCCAGCCCGACAAAACTGGAGGGGACAAACGGCGACGGGCTGACGTTCTGGACGCTGTATTTGAAGAGGAGGGCAACAGGAAAGGCGAAGACCATTCCGATGAAGAAGATCATCGGAGCGGCATACAACCACGGGAGCCAACCCTTTACCTTCACGTCCCTGACGCCTCCAGCGGAACTCCTGGTCACATCGGAAAGCCGGCAAGGCTGAGGTCGGAGCGCGCCGTCCGCGGAGCCCGACGCCGCAGCGACCCCTCGCTCTGCGGCTCAATCTACTGTAACGTTACATCATCTTGCCCGACTGTCAAACGCGTGCCTCGGCCCGCGGCGTGGCGGGTCAACAATTCTTGGACGTCCGAGGTGAGGACGGCGGTGGGAAAGGTGAATTGTTGATGTCGATGAAGCAGCTAAGTCCATGCGCGGCGCAAAGAAAAAAAGTAAGGTGCGACACGGCTATGCCGGGCAGGGAGTCTTGCAGGTGCGCTCACTTGACAAGCGGCGCGCGCCCGAGTGTAACGTTAAATCGTTGACCGGAAAGTGACTCTTTCGGGGGAAGCGGTGACTAATCATCCTTTTGAAATCATGCGCCAGCAGTTCTTTTCGGCTCTGCTGTCCGACACGCTCAACTCGCTCGGATACATGTCGCAGGCGTTGCCCGCGCGCATCAGGCCGCTCGACGAAGAGCTCATCATGGTCGGGCGCGCGCGCACCGCTCAATTTGAGGATGTTTACGAGCTGCCCACGGAAGACAACCCCTACGAGCTCGAGATCACGCTGGTCGACAGTCTTCGGCCGGACGACGTCGCGGTCATGAGCTGTGGAACGAGCGGCCGCATCGCTCCGTGGGGGGCGCTGCTCAGCACCGCGTCGCAGGCACGCGGCGCTACAGGGGCGGTGATGGACGGGCTTGTCCGCGACATCCGCGACATCCGTGCGATGAAATTTCCTGTCTTCCACGGCGGTATCTGTCCGCTCGACAGCAAGGGTCGCGGCAAAATCGTCGCGCTTGATGTCCCCGTTGAATGCTTCGGGGTCGCGGTGTCGCCCGGCGACTTGATCTTCGGCGATGCGGATGGCTGTGTCGTCATTCCGCGAGCGATCGAGGACGAGGTCGTCCGGCTGGCGACCGAGCGCCTCAAGGACGAGCGGAACGCAATCGAGGCACTCCGCAGCGGGCGGCTTCTGACCGACGTGTTCGCAGAGTACCGCGTGCTCTAGCCGGCTCGCCGCAGGCAGGGTCGCGACGCGGTCGTTTAAATGTCGGCAGCTTGAGGACGGAGAAGGGGATCGGTATCCTTCAAAACTTGGCGGACCGGCACAGAGCGATTCATGACAACACGCAAGGGGAAGCTTGGGCGCGCTCGCGCTCCCGGTCAGGTGACTCTACGCGATGTCGCAGCAGCGGCGGGTGTTTCGCCGATGTCGGTGTCGAATTTCATCAACGCCCGCCACAACACGATGCGCACGGAGACTCGGACGCGCATCGAGGCGGCGATCAACCGCCTCGGCTATCGGCCGCACGCCGCCGCGCGCAATCTCCGTCTCGCGCAGCGCCTTTCGATCGGCATGCTGATCGTCGACAAGGCGCCCCTCTATCTCGCCGACCCGTTCACAACTCATATCGTCGCCGGCCTGAGCAATCGTCTCGACACCGACGGCTACGGCCTCCAATTGCAGGGAATCTCCCCGGATGCGTTCAGCGTCTCGCCGCTGATCCGTGACATCCGCACGGACGCACTGTGCCTTCTGCTCTCCGGCTCCGATCGGGCGCGTCGCGCCATCGTGAAGAGCCTGCTCCTGCTTGGGCAGCCGCTGCTTCTCTTCCAGGAGACCTTCAAGATTGCCGGCGCGGATTTGTGCGTCCTTCACCAGGACGACCGCGAGGGTGGCCGGCTCGTGGCGGCCGAGGTGCTTCGCCGCGGGGTGAAGAGCGTCGTGGCCCTCGTGCCGCAGACGGTGTGGCCTGCAATCGGCGAGCGGCTGGCGGGCATGCGCCAGGTAATCTCTGCGGCGCCTGGCAAGCCTCAGTTCCGGGTTGTCAGATGCGGCAATGCCGACATGACCGATACGAAGGCCGCGCTCGCCGCCGACATCGCCGCCAACGGATTTCCCGACGCAGTCCTTGCCGGCAACGATCAGATGGGTATCGCCGCCATGAAGCTCGTCATCGAGCACGGCAAGCGGGTCCCCCGGGACGTCGCCATCACCGGGTTCAACGCGTTCGATTTCTGGGAATACACGGACCCTGTTCTCACCACGGTTCGGTCGCCGGCCTATGAGATGGGCTCGCGCGGAGGCGAAGAGATCCTGAAGCGCTTGACCAGTGGCGCCTTCGCGAAGCGCCAGATTACGTTCCCGGTCTCGCTTCAGCGCGGCACCTCCACCTGAGCCGCCCTTGCGGGGTCGCAGGTCGTAGCTACAAACGGCAGGAGTGCACCGGCGCGGAAGCGGCCCGAGTTCGTTGACGCTCATTTACTTTAACGTTATAGTAGATGTCCCTAGCGAAGGCGATGGGGTCACGCACGGGGAGCAAAGTCACAGAGAGTCGGCTTCGTGACTGTCGTATTGGGCATCGACACTGGCGGCACGTTTACCGACCTCGTGGCGGTCGATCTCGCCAGTGGACGGACTGATATAGCGAAGGTCTCGTCCACGCCGGAACGTCCCTGGCAGGCGGTCCTTGAAGCGATCCTCGCCTCCGGTTCTGACCCGGACCTTGTCTCATCGCTGACGCTTGGCACCACCGTTGGAACCAATGCGATTCTGCAACGCCGCGGCGCGCGCGTCATCTACATCACGACGCGCGGCTTCGAGGATATTCCATTCATTCAGCGCATCCAGCGCAAGCACCTCTATGATCTGCAATGGCAGAAGCCGAAGCCCTTCTGCCGCAGGGAGGACTGTATTGGCGTCGTCGAGCGCGTTGACGCTGGGGGTCGCATTGTGCGCGCCCTGGACGAAGCCGCCTTGGAGGATCTGGCCGTCGCAGTTCGAGGGCGGCTCGCGGCCGAACCGGATGCTCCATGGAGCATCGCGGTCAACCTTCTGTTCAGCTTCGCCAACCCTGTCCACGAGGAGATCATCGGCGATTTTCTGGCGGACTGTTTTCCCGGCTTGCCATGCTCGCTCAGTCACCGGGTATCCCCGGTGTGGCGAGAATACGAGCGCGGGACCACGGTTTGCGCCGATGCCTTCCTGAAGCCGATAGTGGCTCCGTTCGCGGTCGGCTGTGCGGACGAGGTTTCCGGCGCCGGCGTGAAGGCCCCGGTGACGTTGATGAAGTCGAACGGGGGACGCGTCGCCGCTACGGCCGCCGCCGAGCGCCCGATCGACCTCGTGCTGTCGGGCCTTGCGGGCGGGATGATCGCCGCGCGCCACTATGCCCGCCTTCTCGGCCTGCCGCATGCGATCAGCCTCGACATGGGCGGCACAAGCGCCGACGTCGGGCTCGTGCAGCAAGGGGAGATATCGTTTGGCTCCGAATTCGAAGTGGAATTCGGCCTGAGCGTCGCCACACCGATCGTCGACATCCATACGATCGGCGCCGGCGGTTCTTCAATTGCGGCGATCGATCCCGGCGGCCGCCTCGCGGTCGGCCCGGCGAGCGCGGGCGCAGACCCGGGACCGGCATGTTACGGGCGAGGCGGCACTGCACCGACCGTCACGGACGCCAACCTCGTGATCGGGCGCCTCGATCCGGACTTTTTTCTGGGTGGGGCCCTCAGGCTGAAGCCGGACCTGGCACACAAAAGCATTGGTGACCTTGCTGCGACGGTCGGCCTGACGCCCGAGGATACCGCCTTGGCGATCCTCGACATCGCCGCGGAGAACATGGCCAACGCGATTCGCATGATCACCGTCGAGCGGGGTCTCGACGTGAGGGATTTCGCGCTGCTCGCCTTCGGTGGCGCCGGACCGCTTCACGCCATCGCGGTTGCCGACAGCCTTGGCATTGGGACCATCGTCGTACCGCCCAATCCGGGGACCGTCTCCGCACTGGGCGCCTTGCTCGCCACGCCGCGCGTCGACCGGCGCTGGACGCGGCCGTTCCGCTCCACCGCAGTCGACCTCACCGTGGTTGGGGATGCCTTTGCGCGAATGGCTGCCGACGCCCGCAGCGAGCTCAGCCGCGAGGGAGTCGATGACCCGACCTTTCTCCGGTCAGTCTCCATGCGTTACCATGGACAGAATTTCGAGCAGGAGATCCCGCTCCCCGAAGGACCGATCACGCCTGAGAGCGTCGTCGAGCTGTCGAACCGATTCCACGCGCGCCACGAAGAGCTCTACGGCTACGCGCTCAGAGAGCATGTGCTGGAACTGGTGCATTTTGCGCTGACGGCCGTGGGAAGCGATCGGGCGATCGAGCTGCGCGCGCCGGCTGTCTCCGGACAGCCGGACAGCGTCCGCTCCGTTCTCTTCCGCGGGCCAGGGTGGGTCGCCACGAGCATCCTGGCGCGTGGCCGCCTTTCCCACGGCGATATCGTCGAGGGGCCGGCAATTATCGCCGAGATGACTTCGACGACGCTGGTTCCCCCGGGCTTCACCGCGCGCGTCGCGAGCGCCGATACCCTTCTGCTGGAGCGGCGCCGATGAACGTAGGAAAGACGGCTCTGGACCAGGTGACCCTGACCGTGATCGACAATGCGATCGGCACGGTCTGCATGGAGATGGCGGCGGCCATGCGGCGAACGGCCTATTCGCCGATATTCAACGAGGGGCTGGACTTCACCTGCGTCGTGTTCGACCGCCACGGCGAACTGATCGGGCAGGCAGAGATGAACCCGGCGCTCATCGCGCCGGGCCTGTTCGGCATGCGCTGGCTGCTTGAGGAGGTCGGCCCGGAGACGCTCGAGCCCGGCGACGTCGTCGTGATGAACGATCCCTACCGCGGCTGCGCGCATCTCCCCGAACACACGCTTGTGCGGCCGATGTTCCACGACGGAAAGCTCGCCGGATTCACCGGCGTGGTGGCTCATGTCTCTGAGATCGGCGGCATGGCCGTCGGCTCCTTCGCTGCGGACGCGGTCGACGTGTTTCAGGAGGGGCTCCGCTTGCCGCCCGTGCATCTGATGCGGCGCGGCGAATATGTCAAAGACGTGTGGAGGATCCTGCTCTCCAACCATCGGACGCCCGACACGAGCTGGGGTGACTTCCACGCCATGCTAGGTGCTCTGCATACGGGCGACCGCCGAATGGCGGGGCTGATCGACCGCTACGGCATGGAGCTTTTCGAGGCGGCGACGACGGAGCTCTGCGACCATGCCGAGCGCTGGGTGCGTGCCGCAATTCGCGATCTTCCCGACGGCACGTTCCATTTCGAGGACGTGATGGACGACGACGGCAGCGGCGCGGGTCCGATCATCTTCCGCGTCGCCGTGACAATCGATGGCGACGAGGCTGTCATCGACTATACGGGAACTGCGCCGCAGACCCGCGGCCCGATCAACACGACCTATGTGGTGGCGGCGTCAGCCGCCTACAACGCTATCTTCCAGATCATCGGGCCGCACGTCCCACGGAACGGCGGCACCTATCGGCCGATCACAATTGTCGCGCCCCCCGGCAGCGCTGTGAACGTCACTTATCCCGGTCCGAGCGTGGGCGGACAGACCGAGACGCATCCCCGCCTACTCGACATGATCGAGGGGGGCGCCCTGTCACAGGCGCTGCCGGAGCGCGTCGCCGCCGCCGGAGGAGGCTCCTCCTGCAACTTCCTGTTCGGCGGCGTGCATCCTGAGACGGGCGAATATTATGCGCACTATCACTTCGAAGGTATCGGCTGGGGCGGACGCTACGCGACCGATGGTAACGAGAGCCAGTGCGTGCCGCATGGCAACTGCCAGAACACGCCGGTCGAGATCCTCGAGACGCGCTATCCGCTGTTGCACGAATGCTATGCACTACGCACCGACTCCGGTGGCGCCGGCCGCACGCGAGGCGGGCGCGGCACACGCCGGATGTTCACGATTCGCGCGTCGGAGATGCGGGTGTCCGCGCTCTTCGACCGCACTGACTCGCGGCCCTGGGGGCTCTTCGGCGGCCTTGAGGGCGATAACGCTCGGGTACTCGTCCGTCGAGCCGGCGAGTCTGACTTCCGGACGTTCGCCGAGGCGTTCGGCAAGATCAGCGCGTCGAAATTCACCAACGTGATACTGCGCGAAGGCGACGAGGTGCTGATCGACAGCCCGGGAGGGGGCGGCTACGGGCCGCCGCTCGAACGCGCTACCGGACTGGTGGCGAAGGACGTCAGCTTCGGCGCCGTGTCGGTCGAAGCGGCGCGCAAGCTTTACGGTGTGGTCGTCAGCGGAGGTCCGGGCGCGGCGACAGTCGACGAGGCGGCGACGAGGGCTCTCAGGGAGGCGCGGCCGTGAGCGAAATGGTGCCGCTCGGGCTCGCCTGGTACCAGACCCGCGTCGTCAACTGCATGTTCTGCGGGCAGATGCTGCCGCGTAGGAGATGGCGGGACGACCGAGCGCCAGATCAGCCGTTCTGCGGAGAAGCGTGTGCGAACCGCTGGCTTGCCGCCCGGCCGAACGGCGACTCCCCGTCAGAGCAGCGAGGGGCCGACGCGCTGCCCGTGCCGCCGGGTGACTGACCGCCAGTGCGCTAATCGATGGGGGTTGCGCATCTGTACGGGCTTGCACTGCCGACTGCGCCGCCATCGAGCGCAAGCTCGCAGCGGCGCAAGAGAGGAGAGCGCGGCTGGTCCAGCACCTTCGCGGCCCAACTTGAACCAACGTGCTTCTCCCAACACCATCTAGGCCGTGAACTCATTAAATGCGCCGGCCATCAGCCGGCCGAGAGTCCGCTTTGTAGTGATGTTCGGAAGTCGCCGAGTTGTGATATCAAGCACCGCGCTCCGTCGTGAGATCACGGTTCAGCCTATTTTTTTGTAGTCCGTGTTTTCATTGCCAGCTGGCGAGGTCGTCGGTAGCGAATTGCGGAAGTCCGCAAGCACAGTCGCGCCAAGCTCGGAGGCCGGAACCGGCCGACCGAAATAGAAGCCCTGCACTTGGTCCGCATCGGCGCCGGCGAGAAAATCGACCTGTTTTGGAGTCTCGACGCCCTCGACGGTCACCCGCATACGCAGTTCCCGCCCGAGCGCAATGATGCTCCTAATGACCGTCTCAACGTCTCGGCCCGACTTATCGAAGTCGCGCATGAAGCTGCGGTCTATCTTGATCTTGTCGAAGGGAAATTTCCAAAGGTAATTGAGGCTCGAATAGCCGGTACCGAAATCGTCCATCACGATAGAGACGCCAAGGGCTTTAAGTTCGAGCAGCTGTCTCATCGTGCTTTCGCTATGGCCAAGCAGAAGCATTTCGGTGATCTCCAACTCGAGCCGATTGGCATCCAACCCCGACTCCTTCAGCGCGCCGGCAACGACCGCGACGATGGTTTCGGATTCAAACTGGGCAGGCGACAGGTTGACTGCGATTGTCAACTCTTTGGGCCATGGCGCGGCGGTGCGGCATGCTTCGCGCAGCACCATGGCGCCGATCTTGTCGATGAGGTGAATATCCTCGGCCACCGGAATGATTGCCGCCGGCGGAATCAGCGTGCCGTCCGGCGCGGGCAGGCGCAACAGCGCCTCGAACCCGACCAGCCGCTCACCACCCATCTTGAACACAGGTTGATAGTGCAGCACGAACCCGTCGTTCAGGGTCGCGTCCCGGACCGCCTTTTCGAGCGCGACGCGATCCTGCAGCGCTACGTCCATCTCCGGCACGAAGAAGCAGATACGATTACGCCCGGCAGTCTTGCCATTATAGAGCGCAAGATCGGCGTGCTTGAGCAGACGTTCCGCGGTCTCGCCGTCTGCCGGCGCTATCGCGACACCGATCGTGACATTAGCTCTTATTTCCTGCTCCTTGAAAGTCATCGGCTCGCTCAGCACCGACGCAATTCGCCGCGCAAAATACTCCGCCTGCTCTTTGCCGGCTATTCCCGTTTGAACAACCACAAATTCGTCGCCGCCGAGCCTGGCTACCATGTCCTCGATGCGCGAGAGTGCGCTCAAACGCTGGCCGAGCGTGCTGAGCAGAAAGTCGCCGGCGGGGTGACCGAGCGTGTCGTTCACCTCCTTGAATCGGTCGATATCAAGGAAGTGCACGGCAAGATGTCCGCCGGTCGCCGGCAGCGTTGCAAGCGCGCCGTCCAGCCGTTCCATCAGGCGCGCGCGATTAGCGAGCCCAGTCAGCGCGTCGTGATGGGCCAGGAATTGAATGCGCCGGTCGGCTTGCTGCTTCTCCTGCGTGCGCAGGTACCATCCGATTGCGGGCACGCCAAATGCCAACGCCGCGATCAAGCAGAGCACAACCGCCGCCACCACAATGCTCGAAAAGTGTTGGCTGCGCGCTTTCGTTTGATCGATAAATGCCGCCACGACTGCAATGGGCTCACCGTTGACAATGATCGGAACATAGGCGCGAGCTAAATACTCCGGCAGGCCTGCGGCTTTTCCATCGGAAATATCGATGATGGTTCGTCCGGTTGCGATCGCCTGCGCGGCTTCGGCACTGAATTCAGAGATGTCGACTAAGCCGATCTTTTCGCGATCACCCGCGAATTGCGAGTAACCGTGCCGATTAAAGATCGCATACCCAAGAACCTGTCCGTATCTTCGTGTTGCCTGCAAAAATGCCATGCTCGATGTGGTCGGCAGTTCGCCGGCAGCGATTTGCTTGAGATCGGGAATATTCACAGCAATAAACTGAGCCCAGTCGATGGCATCTGTCCGCGCATCATCGTCAATGAGATGGTCAGTTGTCAGTTTGACTGTCATCGCGGTGCCAGCCGTAAGGATGGCCACAGCAAAGACCAAAAGAACAAGGGCGCGTCGAAGGGAAATATCCGCAAGGATTGCCATTGACGACCTTAGTTGCCGGCGCTGTTACTGCTCGTCCGGATTTTCGAAAGCGCAGCTTCGGCGGCGTTTACGAGGTCGGCATTGTGGGGACTGGCGGCCGCGTAGGCATCGACGATGGATTTGAAAATCGCGTCGGCCGTCTTCATATCGGCTTCCGACGGAATCACAACGTTCCGGTGAGGATCCGACTTCAGGACAGTCATAACCAGCGCAGTCGAGGAGTTGTTGATTCCGTTATAATTTCCCATGAACCAACCTCCGCTGTACTTGCGAATGATCGCTTGTGCGTCGTCGGGCAGACTTTCAAATCTCTTTCGGGTCATGAGAAGCGACTGCGGCACACAGGAAGTGGGCAGCATGTAGTGGTTGGGAGCTACCCGGCCGATGCCAAACTCGATCATGGGAACGGGCGGCACCATGGCGCCGTCTATCTTGCCGGCGCTTAAGGCTTCCGCCGTTTCGTTAAGGGGAATGAAGATGGACTTGGCGCCGAGCTTCTCGACAATCGTGAATTCCGTTTCGTTGTTGGCGCGGATGACCTTGTCTTTCAGGTCGGCGAGCGAGGAAATCGGTGGCCGGCTATGAAAGTTCTCTGGGTCGCTGGCGAAGGTGCCGATCTCAAAGTAATTCTTGAATCCGCGCATCAAGCCGGCGGCAACGAGGCGGGAGAAGACATCCGTTGCCTCGCGGCCATCACGGTACAAGCCGGGCAACTCGATGACCGGGCTATCCGGAAAGGCTCCGCGCTCGTATGGCTGTACGATATATGCAATGTCCGCGATTCCATCTTGCAGCAACTGCGTTTGGTTGGATAAGTCGCTTCCCAGTTCGCCGCTGAGATAGACGTCGATCACTACGCGACCCTTGCCCTCGGAATTGACCGCATCGACGAACGGCTTGACCGCGGAAAGGTACAGATGGTTGGTATCCGAACTAAAGAACGCCAGCTTGAGCCTGATCGGCTCTGCCGCGGCCATGGCCGGCAGCAACGCAAGTGCTAAGACCATAACGCGTAGGAATTTGACGATCATATTGGCCTCGAAGATGCCGCATGGGGCGAGGCGCGGCCACCAGCCAACAAATAAAGTCAAATGATTTCGGGCAGCTTAGGATATTGAAGAAACTTTGCCGAACAACTTTAGTAAGAGTCCTGAGAACTGCCAATGAAAGCTTATTTTGAGACGCACCGCGGGTACATTGCTCCCTGAGAAAGTGACGGTAATAGGTGGTAATAGCTATGGTCCGGACTCATAACCAGTAGCTGACGGATGCAGCGATGCAGACGGCGGCGAGGAAGTTGGTGGCGGATCGGTCGTATCGTGTCGCGATGCGGCGGAAGTCCTTGAGGCGACCGAACATGCGCTCGATGGCATTTCGGTTTCGATAGAGGAACGGGGAGAAGCAGTTCTTCCAACGCCGATTGGCCTTCGGCGGAATATTGGGCATCGCGCCTTTGCCCTCGATCTGCCGGCGGATGGCATTGCTGTCGTAGCCCTTGTCGCCATGAACGATCGACGCTTGCGGCAGCCGCCGCAGCAGCAACTCTGCGGCGGTGCAATCGGCCACTTGGCCTCCCGTGAGCATGAAGGCGATGGGCCGACAAGCCGTATCGGTCAGGGCGTGGATCTTGGTGGTGCGTCCGCCGCGCGAGCGGCCGATCGCCTGATTGCGCTCCCCCCTTTACCGCCGGCTGCGCAGCGGTGCGCCTTCACCGCCGAACTGTCGATTAGCACCTGGGCTGGCGGACCTCCTGCCGAAGCAAGCGCGTGGAACATGTCGATCCAAACGCCCTTCTCTGCCCAGCGCACGAAGCGATTGTAGAGGGTCTTGCGTGGACCATAGACGGCCGGAGCATCGACCCAACGGCCGCCTGACTTCAGAACATGCACGATGCCGCTGATCACACGCCGGTCGTCAACCCGCGGCTTGCCGCGCGTTGTCCGTCATCAGAGTTTTTGGGACAGCGAGCGGTGTGGTTTAAGGGAGGCTCTGGCCCGTCTGGTTGGTGATGTTACGCGGCCTGCCGGCGATGCAGCAAGCGGCGGTTTGCAATGGTCTTTCGTTTGATCCTTTCCCGTTCCATGAGGATTGTCTGGCCGCGGCCGAAGTAGACGTCGGCCGGCGTCAGGTTGCCGATGCTTTCGTGGTAACGCAGGTGATTGTAGTTGGCGACGAAGGCATCGATCTGGGCCTCGAGGTCGCCGGGCAGATAGTAGTTTTCCAGAAGGATGCGGTTCTTCAGCGTCTGATGCCAGCGCTCGATCTTGCCCTGGGTCATGGGGTGATAGGGAGCGCCTCGGACGTGATCCATGTTCTTTCCGTCGAGCCATTCGGCAAGGTCGGCGGAGACGTAGCTCGAGCCGTTATCCGACAAGAGCCGCGGTCGATGAACGGCCCGGGCCTGATCCAGTCCGGAAGCCTGTAGCGCCAGGTCGAGCGTGGCGGTGACGTCCTCGGCCTTCATCGTGGTGCACAGCTTCCAGGCGATGATATAGCGCGAGAAGTCGTCAAGTACGCTCGACAGATAGAACCAGCCCCAGCCAATGACCTTTAGGTAGGTGAAGTCGGTCTGCCACAGCTGGTTGGGCGCCGTGGTCTTGTCGGCGAACTCGTCCGCCGCCTTGACGACGATGTAGGCGGGGCTGGCGATCAGATCGAGCGCCTTCAGAAGGCGGTAGACCGAAGCTTCCGACACAAAGTAGCCTTCGGTGTCGGTGAAGCGCACGGCCAGCTCCCGGGGCGACAGCGTAGGCTCGTCGAGCGCCAGATTCTTGATCCGCTCACGAACAGCGTCCGGGATGCGGTTCCAGACGCGATCTGGCCGGGGCGAGCGATCGTCGAGGGCCTCCGGCCCACCGCTTTGATAGAGATCGGACCATCGGTAGAAGGTTGCCCTGGGGATGCCGAGCTTCTCCAGTGTGCGCCTCACCGGCAGGTGCGACTGCTCGACCAGCCGCATGATCTCCAGCTTCTCGGAGGCGGGATATCTCATGCGCCGTCCTCCCCATCCCCGATCATGCTTTTTTTGAGCAGTCGGTTCTCCAGGGTGAGGTCGGCCACCACCTCCTTCAGGGCAGATGCCTCCCGCCGCAGATCCTTGACCTCGTCGGAGGTTGCGGCCCGCGTCGTGTCGCCGGCTAGCCGCTTCTTGCCCGCCTCAAGGAACTCCTTCGACCAGCGGTAATAGAGGTTCTGGACGATCCCTTCGCGACGGCACAGCTCGGCGATGCTGTCCTCCCCGCGCAGGCCATCCAGCACGATGCGGATCTTATCTTCGGCCGAAAAATGTCGCCGGGTCGCCCGGCGGATATCCTTCACGACCTGTTCAGCCGGCTCTCTCGCCGGCCCGGACTTCCCTCTCATCTTCGATCCCTCCAAGGGCTACGATGAGCTAGAAATCCTCCCTTCCTCAATCCATTAAATCTGTCTCATAGGCGCTGACGGCGAACACAGACCAAGGTTCCGCATATCTACGCCGCGGGCGACGTGATCGGCTTTCCGAGCCTCGCCTCGACTTCGATGGAGCAGGGCCGCATCGCCGCCTGCCACGCCTTCGGGGCGCCGATGCCCGCGGCTCCCGAATATTTCCCCTACGGAATCTATGCGGTTCCCGAAATCTCCACAGTCGGGCTCACCGAGGATGCGGCGCGTGAGAGGGGCGTCGGCTACGAGGTCGGCATCGCGCGCTTCCGCGAGGTTTCGCGCGGCCATATCATGGGGCTCGAGAACGGCATGATGAAGCTCTTGTTCTCGCTTTCCGATCGTAAGCTGCTTGGTGCGCACATCGTCGGCGAGGGCGCCACCGAGCTCATCCATATCGGCCAGGCCGTGCTCAATCTCGGCGGCACCATCGATTACTTCGTCGAGAACGCCTTCAACTATCCGACGCTTGCCGAAGGCTACAAGATCGCGGCGCTCGACGCGTACAACCGCATGGGCCCGCCTTAGGCGGAAGCACGTGGCAGCGGCTCGTCTGAGAGCGTAGAAGACCTCTGCGCGGCGCTGTCGTCACGCTCTCCTTGGCCAGAACCAACGCCCGGCGGAAGTCTCGTGCTGTGCGAGCACGATTTCGCACAATTGACCGAACGGCTCCTTGGAGGCGGCCGAGACGAGGCGCTCGAAATCAGTGGACAGGCCGGACTCTCGCCATTTGAAATATTGACGATAGGCGTCCTCGTCCCGGTCGAGCTCCGTCAAAAACTTCGCGAGCTCGCGCGGTTCGGCAAATTTCGACGCGTCGATGAAGGCGTTGTCGCCGGGCGCGAAGGCGGCGGCATTGCCGGCGCCGCGATAGACCGGAACCGTGCCGGCAAGGAGCGGGTCGAAGAATTTTTCCGTGACGTAGTCGACCGCGATCGAATTTTCGAAGGCAAGACAGAACTTGTAGGGAGCGATGATCGCAAGCTTCGTCTGGTGGCCGCGATCCGAGGCCTCTACCTGTCGATTGTTCAGGAACCGCCCGTAGGAATCGACCTTCATATGCGTCATGAGCTCGCGGGCATATTGGTTGCGCCCGCAGCGGTCGATCGCCGACGACTGAAGCATGACGGCGGGGGCGTTCGCGGTCTTGGCCGGAACCGGCGTTGCCAGCGCGCGCTCCAAAGCGGACCTCTTTGGCAGATACGAACACCAGAGATCGGCCGAGCGCTTGTAGGTCATGGTCAGGTCGAAATTTCGCATGAAGGCGTCGTCGGCGAGCAGCGGATAATTGACCTCGCTCTCCATCGACCATGCCACCCATAGCTGGCCCGGCCGCTTCCGGGTCTTGTTGAATTTCCGCAACGATTTCTGCAGGGACGGAATGTGAAAGACGACCGCCGCGGCCTTGCGGAGCACGCGCCGGTCGGTGGTGAACGCACAGTCGTGATGGGCCAGCAATTCGGTATCGGGCGGGCGGCCGAAGAAGTCGTTGAAGAAGAGAATGATCGGCTTGCCGCTCCGATTGCGGTTTATTCTGCTCCAGAAGAAAGTCACGCCGGCTCCCGCCGTGAAAGATCGCCGCTGCCGCCGGCGCGCGAATTGCAGGTCATGCGCTCAAGCATGCTTGGCGCGCGCGCGGGGCGCCGACCGACCGTCCTCATTTGCGCCGATTCCGTCTCAGCGCGCCGAGCAGCCGGGGCATGGACGCCTGAGGCGCGAAGAAGCGTTGGTGGGTCATGAGGCGGTCGAACGCGGTGGCCATGATACGGGCTTGGCGTTCCGTCTCGATTACGAAGCCCTGGCCGTATTCGATGTGACCGAACGTGCCGTTGTGCGCGCCTTCAATTCCGAGATGCTGGGCGTAAGAGCGCCGCGAGAAGATGATCCGGCACCTGATCGCCCGAAGCTCCGCGGCGGCCAACTCGTCCCAGGTCCCGCGTTTTCGACTCCGACAGCGATCGGCGACGCGCTGCAGGAGCTCCGCCTTCCAGAACGTCGCGGTTCCTCCGAGGGTCCGCTTCTGGATCAGCTCGGCATCGATGTCGTAGAGTTTGCGATGCAGGATGGAATTATAGAGGCCAAGGAAACCGTCGGTCCGCTCGAACATCTGTTCGGCAAACTCCAGGATTGACGGCGATACGACCATGTCGCTGTCGAGAACCAGAATGTGTGAGGCGCCCGCCTCCAGGCAGTCCTGAAAGAGCAGAAGCTGGCTCGCATCCGGGCCGAGATTCGTCTGATTGCGCTCGATACGCTCCGCCTCAGGAATGAGCCGGGCGATCTCCCGCACGCTGAATTCCGTGCTCGCATCGTCGCGGACGAAGATGCGATATCGCTCCAGGCCGCGGGCTTCTCGCAGGCAGGCGAGGCAGGCCATCAACTCGCGGATACGATTGAAGGTCGGTATGGCGATGATATCCCGTCGGCCACTATCCATACCGTCCGCCATTCCCCAATGCGCGCGGAGCGAAACGTGGCCGCAAACCGAAATCGAGGCAAGTACGCGTTCCCGGCTACACGCTTGCAAACGCACTCGAACTCGGTGTTCGCTTCCAGGTGTCGCATCATTGCCGGCGGTCCAGATTGCTCCAGACTGCTTTTCGCTCGCTTCATAGGGCCATGTGCCGCCGGCGTATCCAGCGTCGGGTCGCCCGGGATCTCGTCCGGACCGAGCTGCCGGTCGACGAGGTGCAGGTGGTCGACGCCGACGGACCGCGCCATACTTTCAGGCTGCGCAAGCATGGCCGCCTGCTCGTCGTTACGGCCAATTGCGGCGCGATGGCATCGAACACCGAACTGGCGGGCGTCTTCCGCAACCGGTCGCTCGCAATCCTCGATCCCTTCGTCCGCTCGCGGGCGACGGAGGCCATCGGCGAGGTGTCCGACGGAGAGGAGAGCGGGCCGGGAACGATCAGCTTCTCGGCATTCGACCCGGACGCGATCCTGATTCCCGACAGCATTTTCTATCGGTCACGCGGCTACGATTACCAGCGCGACGGCGCCGACCGCTGGCAGGTCGATTGGGCGGCGCGCAGAGAACAGATCGTGTGGCGTGGCTCGACGACCGGACGCGGGCAGATATCGACCGAGGAGATGGCGGCGAACGACACAAAGCTCATTCTGCGGACGCGGATGTGCCTGATGCTGCGCGCGACGCCGGACGTGGATGCGCGGCTCATCAACGTCGCTCAAAGTGCCGAGCCGGCGCGCGACAAGCTCCGCCTGGAACAAGCGGACATTCTTGGGAGCCATATTCACCCGGGCACCTGGTTCGTCAGGAAATTTGCGATCGACGTCGACGGCAACTCGAATGCCTGGTCGAATCTCTTCACGCGGCTCCTCGCTGGCTGCTGCGTCATCAAGATCGCGTCGCCTTCCGGCTACCGGCAATGGTACTACGACGCGTTGCGGCCGTGGGAGCACTTCGTGCCGGCCAAGGCGGACCTTTCGGACCTGCACGAGAAGATCGATTGGTGCCGGGCGCATGACCGGCAATGCGCCGAAATCGCTGCTGCCGGGCGCGACTTCGCGCTCCGGCGGGACTTCGAGACGGAGATGCGCGGCGCGGTCGAAACCCTGAACGCGCGGCTCGCCGGGATTTGAGGCGCAGGCGCGGCGTCCCCTTCGCCGAACGGCATCTGAACGCCGGAATGCACTGCCGTTGACACATTCCGCCGACGACAGCATCGTCGCGCCGCGTCGCGGTCGACGCGAGCGGTTCGCCGCTGGTTTTGCGTTTCGTCTCAGCGGATTGGAAGTCCTGCCACGATGGAGGAGACAGTATCGACAGGTGGCGGCGCCGAGCCGTCGGTTCTCGTGCTGACCCCGGTCAAGGATGCCGAGCCGCATCTTGCGGCCTACGTCGCCGGCCTGGAGCGCCTCACCTATCCGAAGCGCTCCCTGTCCTTGGGTATTCTCGAAAGCGACAGCGTCGACGCAACGTTCGACCGGCTTAAGCGCCTGAGAGAGCGCTTCGAGGGCCGGTTCAGCCGGGTCTCGCTTTGGCGGCGCGATTTCGGCTTTCGCATGCCGAGCGGTGTGCCGCGCTGGGCCTCGGCCTATCAGCTACAGCGTCGCGCTATCCTGGCGCGGAGCCGAAATCACCTGCTGATGCGGACGCTCGAAGACGAAAGCTGGGTTCTCTGGCTTGACGTCGACGTCATTGACTATCCTCCCGATCTCATCGAAACGCTGCTCGACGCGGAAAGGGATATCCTGCATGCGCATTGCGTGCTTCGCTACGGCGGCCCGACCTTTGACCAGAACGCCTGGCGCGAGAAGGGCCGCGTGGGCTTGAGCGATCTGCGCGGCGCGGGCGGCCCGGTGCGCCTCGATTCCGTCGGTGGGACGGTTCTGCTCGTGCGCGCCGATCTGCATCGCGACGGGCTGATCTTCCCGCCGTTTCCATATGGGTGCGAGAACCCGCGCATCCGGGAAAGTCACGAGGTCTGGGGCAGGGGTGAGATCGAGACCGAGGGCTTCGGCATGATGGCGTACGACATGGGCGTCCAATGCTGGGGCCTGCCCGATTACGAGGTTCTGCACCAGAAATGACAATCGACGCCGCGAAAACCGAAGACGCCGGGACCGACGTCGGCGGAAGCCTGGCTCGCAAGCTCGAAGAGATTCCGGACCTTCCGGATCGTGAGTATTCCGGCCGCGGAATCGTGATCTGCGCCGGTGGCGTGCAGATGTTCACCAATGCCTGGGTGCTCGTCTGGGTGCTTCGCAAGGTCGTGGGGTGCCGGCTTCCGATAGAAATCTGGCATCTTGGATCAAGTGAGATGTCGAGCGGCATGCGCGACATGCTTGAGGGGCTGGACGCGAAGGTCGTCGATGCTTTCGCAGTCCTGTCCCGTTTTCCGGCGCGAATTACGGATGGCTGGCAGTTGAAGCCCTACGCGCTGATCATGTCGCCGTTCCGCGAGGTCCTGATGCTCGACGCGGACAACGTGCCGGCGATCGATCCGACGTTCCTCTTCGAGCGTCCGGAATTCGCCGAGACCGGCGCCGTGTTCTGGCCGGATGTCCTCGATATCCCCGAGGGCAACCCGATCTGGAAAGAATGCGGCCTGCCGGCGGAACGACGGAGATCGCTTGAGACGGGACAGATCCTCATCGACAAGCAGCGGCATGGGCGTGCGCTGAAAGCGGTCCTTTATATGAACGAGGAGGCGGAGCGCTATTACAAGCTGGTCTACGGAGACAAGGACACGTTCCTCGTCGCCTGGCTTGCGACCGGATCGGCCTTTTCTCTCGTGCCGCACCGGCCCTTCGCCGACCGGTACGTCTATTACCAGCGCGACTTCGACGGTAATGCCGTCTTTCAGCATCGCACGAACGGGAAATGGAGGTACGGCGACCAACAGGATCGGTCCGAGGGCTTCGTGCACGAGGCGAACTGCCTGGAGGCGCTCGCCGAGCTTCGCCGCCGCTGGAACGGGCGCATCTTCGAGCCGCCGACGCGTTCGCTCGCCGCGCAGCGCATGGAGCGGCTGATGGAAGGCGCGTTGTTCGTGGTCTCGCGTCCGGGGGAGAACGATCGGGAGCTTGAGCTGCTTGCGGGCTGGCAAGTCGGCAAAGGTCGGGATTTCGACCGCGAGAGCTGGTGCGTCGCGGAGCCGGAGCCGGGACGTTTCGTTCTGCGAATCTTCGACCGACATCGGGTCAGGTACGAGCTTGAGCAGAAGGGAGACGATGGTTGGGTGGGGACGACCGGCGCGGACCAGGCGATACGCCTGACGCCCGCCGATCTGGCGGACGGGAAGGCCGCTCCGCCGCGCGACTTTGGCTTCGTGCGCGACGTGGTGGAAGCGGTGCTTGCCGATGGCGGCTGGTCGGACGACGCGGCCGACGAGCTCCGCATCACACTCACCACGCTCTGCAAGGTCGATCCGCGCCTCGCCGACGACGTTGCCGACTATGCGGCATCCGATCGCGCAATGGACGAAACGGCGCGGGCAGGCATTCTCGATCTTGCGACGGCATTGAAGCACGCGGCTTCCCGCCGTCCGCGGCGCAAGGGAGCCCGCTCGTCGATCGATATGCTCTTCGATCACAAATTCTACGTCCGCCCTTGAGGCGGGCACGCATCGTCGCGAAATGAGATCGCTCCTCGTCGCGCCGGCGCTGCCGAGCGATGCGGGTAACGGCCTGGCGATGCGCATCGGCGTCTTTCTCGAGGCGCTCCGCCGGCTCGGCGAGGTCGACGTGATCGTGCTGCCGGTGTTTGGAGACACCGAAACGACGAATCCGCTTTGCGAGCGCCTGGGCGTCCATCCCAAGCTCGTTCCGGTTTCAGGGCGCGTCGCTACGGAATTTTTGCTCCTGCGGAACATCGCCGACCCGGAAGCTCGGCTCGATGCGTTCGTGCGATACGGACGACCTACGCTCTCCGCGTACCTTGCTATGCCCGTCCTGCAGGAGATCCGTGAGTTCGTGACCGGCCGCAGCTTCGATCTCGTTCATATCGCGCGCTCTTATCTGCTCCCTGTCGCCGGCGCTTGGCCGGAAAACCGGAGACCGTCGATATCGGTCGACCTCGACGAGGATGACGTCGAGACCTATCGGCGGCTCGCGAAGCTTCACGCGCTTCGCGGCGATCTGTTCACCGGCAGGTGGCTGGAGGCCGAGGCGGCGGCCTTCGAAAAGCTCATCATGGAATGGCTGCCGAATGCCGACGTCGCATTCGTCTCAACGGAATCGGAACGGGACGAGATAACGACGCGATACGGTGACATTCCTGCAATCGTCGCGCCGAATGTTGTCGCGCTTCCGCCTGCGGCGACGTACCGGCCTTCCGGATGCGCGCTCCTCTTTGTCGGCGGGTTTGGGTATTTCCCCAATCTCGACGCGGCGCTGTGGGTGCTCGAGTCGGTTCTTCCGCCGCTGATGGCTCGTTCTCCCGAACCTGTGTCGATGACGATGGTGGGACGCAATCCGCCGCAACGGCTGAAAGCGCTGGCGGACGCGCTCGGCGTGACGTTGCTCGACACCGTCGACGACCTCGCGCCGATCTACGCGCGCTCCAGCGTTGCCCTGGTGCCGCTGCGCGCGGCGGGAGGCTCGCGCATCAAGCTCCTGGAGGCGGCCGCGCATGGCGTTCCGGTTGTGGCCACTTCGATGGGTGCGGAGAATTCCGGGCTGAAGGACGGCCGCGAGATCTGGATCGCCGACACGCCCGACGCCATCGTCGACGCCTGCCTCGCCATCTTGCGGGATTCGAAAGAGGCGGGGAGGCGGGCGAAAGCCGCGAAAGCTTTCGTGGAGACATTCCGCTCGCGAACTGCAATGATATCGACGCTCACAGATCATTTTGCTATCAATCTGACGGCTCATCAGGCCAAGCATCGCGGAGACTTGCGTTGAATCTCAGTATGTCAGAGCGGTTCAGGAAGATTCCGAACCTGGAAGTGAATGAAGTCCCCGACGGTTATGTGATCTATCAGTCCGATCGGGACCGAGTACATTTCCTCAACAGCACCGCGGCGGCCATCCTGGAGCTCTGCGACAGCGAACATTCCTTGGCGGACATCGCGGAGATATTGAAGGCCGCCTACGACCTCGATGCCGTGCCTGAAGACGACCTCAGGAGGTCGGTCGAGAGCCTCGTCGCCGAAGGCCTCATCCTGCCTTGCAAAGAATAGTCACTCGTACGCTGTCCCGCGAGCTGCGGCTCGATACTGACAGCGACGAGGCTTTCGCGACACTGTCCTATCTGGGTGCCGACCCGTCCATGCCGGGCCGCGAACACACGCCGGTCGATCTTACGGTCGAACCGGTGGGGAAATTCTATCGGGTCGCGCTGCCCGGCCGCGAACCTCTGGAAGGTTCGCTTTACGCGATCCTGAACAGTGTATTTGAGCTTGTCTCCAGCTGGCTTGTCGAAGACGCGCGCAATATGCCTGTGATGCACTCGGCGACCGCGGAAATCGAGGGTCGGCGGTTCACCTTCACGGGCGGCAAGGGTTTCGGCAAGACGACCCTCATGCTGAAGCTGATCGAGCAGGGGGTCAGGATCCAGGGCGACGAAAATCTGATCATCACCGCGGCGGGTTCGATCCCCAGACCGAGGCGGCTGCACGTGAAGGAAGGCTCGCTCGACGTCGTGCCGTCGCTCTTCGATGCCATCACCTCGTCGCCCTTCACCACGGATTGGGCGGGAAACCGGGTATTTGCCTGCTCACCGGCGATGACCGGCATGCCCTGGCAGGTGACGGAAGGGCCGCTTGAGCACATCGTCTTTGTCGAGCCCAACTTCGGCGGCTCCTCCGTGATATCACCAGTTTCTCGCAACGAAGCCTTCACTCGCTTGCTTGAGACGGTCTACATGCCAGCGACGAATCGCGGCGCAGCGGCAGCCCGGCTGCATGTCCTTTGCCGCGATGCGAAGGCTTGGCGCCTGCAGGCCGGCGATCCGGACCAGGCGGTCAGGCACTTGCGAAAAGTAGCGCAATTAGAGTAGGATGCGTCACTCGTAATTCGGGGGATAAGACTTGGCCCAGGACCGCATTGACAATCTTCTTCGCAGACTTCCCGTGTCACGCCGCAAGGCGGTGAAGGCGCTTTTGATCGGGACGTTTGTCACGCCGGTCGTGGCTTCCTTCCCCATGGACGGGCGCTTCGCCATGGATCAGGCATGGTCGGCCTTGGGGAACGGCTACGTTCCGACGGCCGAATTGGCGGCTGGCATGTTTGAGTAGCAGCCGTGGAGGCTCGAGACCCAGGACCGCATTGACAACCTTCTTCGCAAGGTTCCCGTGTCGCGCCGCAAGGCGGTGAAGGCGTTGCTGATCGGTACGTTTGTCGCGCCGGTTGTGACGTCTTTCCCGATGGATGGGCGTTTCGCGATGGATCAGGCGACGGCAGGAAACCTCGTGTTCTCGCCGGACGGGCAGGTTTAGCAATAGCGGAAGCCGTTCGGCGCGCGGCAGAGATTTTCGCTGCCCGCCTGCGTACGGAGCGGGCGAGGAGAGCGGGTCGCTACGGCCCGAGAGCTGTCGACGATCTTCTCCGCTGGTTCCCGCGTCGCACCGTTGGGTTGTCGCCCCTTCCGGCCGGGACGTTCCGCCGATCACGACCTTCCACGGACAAACTCTCCGCGATCGGCTCATCGATGGCGGGAATGTCACGCTTCGGGCAATCGTCTGTGAGCAAAGGCGGTCGGAGCTTGCGGCAAGTTGCGGCGTAAAGATAAAATAGCACTTTCCAACGTGGGGGACGAATCGTGGCCAAGGATCGTATCGATAGCCTTCTTCGCAAGGTTCCGATATCGCGCCGCAAAGCGGTAAAGGCGCTTCTGATCGGGACGTTCGCCGCGCCGATCGTGACCTCTTTCCCCTTGGATGGGCGTTTCGCGGTGGATCAGGCTTCGGCCGGGTTCCTGGGGAACCTCTCGATTTCGTATGGAATGACGTCTTAGGCAGGGGACGAGTATGGCTCAGGACAAGATCGATAGCCTTCTTCGCAAGGTTCCGATATCGCGCCGCAAGGCGGTGAAGGCGCTTCTGATCGGGACGTTCGCCGCGCCGATCGTGACCTCTTTCCCCTTGGATGGGCGTTTCGCGGTGGATCAGGCTTCGGCCGGGTTCCTGGGGAACCTCTCGATTTCGTATGGAATGACGTCTTAGGCCGGGGGTGAGCCATGGCAAAGGATCGTATCGACAACCTTCTTCGTAAGGTACCCATATCGCGCCGCAAAGCGGTCAAGGCGCTTTTGATAGGGACATTCGCCGCGCCGATCGTGACGTCATTCCCATTGGATGGGCGTTTCGCGGTTGACCGGGCGAATGCCGGGCTGGGGCTGCTGGGGAACCTCTCGCTGTCGGTGGATTTATAGAGAACCGCTTGCTGTCGCCCTTGTAGTCGGTAAGACCAGTCCGCTTGCGTTCGAGTTCCTGCAAGATATCTGCTTCGCTGATTGTGCGAGACGAAGCCGCCATGCTCGGCGGCTGTCTCGATTCGCTAAAAGGCCAGGTGGACGAGATCGTCGTTGTCGACACGGGGTCGGTCGACGCGACGCCTCAGATTGCGGAATCCTACGGCGCTCGGCTGCTCCACCATGAATGGACCGGTGACTTCTCGGCCGCCCGAAATCTCGGTTTGGATGCCGCGACGGGGGATTGGATACTCTACATCGACGCCGATGAGAGACTTGAGGTCGCTCAGGGGCGTACGCTTGGCGAAGTCGTATCGGCGCCCGGCCACGCTGGGCTTGAAGTGAAGATTCCGGCCCAGGCTCGGGTACTCGCCCTACTACGAACTGCGCCTCTTCCTCGCCGATCCACGGATCCGTTTTGTGAAGCGGATCCACGAATCGATCATGCCCGACGTGTTGCGCGTTTGCGAAAGCGACGGGCTGACCATGGGTCGGACCGACGTCGTCTCGATCCAGCATCTCGGATATGAAGGCGACCAGAGCCACAAGCACGCGCGCAACCTGCCGATGCTGGCGCGTGCGGTGATGGACGATCCGGACCGGGTCTATTACTGGTGGCACCTCGGCGATACGCTTGCCGCAGTTGGCGAAAGGGAGAAGGCCGAGGCGGCCTTGCGCTCGGGTATTGAGACCGCCAAGCGAACAGGCAAGGTGCGCAGCCGCGTGGAGGCGACGCTGGCGATCCAGGTTCTGTCGCTGATCTATCTGGACGCGGGCGAGGCTTCGAAAGCCTTGGAAATTCTCGACGAGGGGCTGGAAATGCGGCCCGGCGATCCCGTCCTGTTGCTTGCGCAAGGCGCGCGCCCTCATCGACCTCGGCCGCTATTCGGAGGCGCTGCCGGTCGTCAACTCCTTGCCGCGCGACGATCCCGAAGCGTTCATGGATCCCGATATGGCGTACAACCTGCGCATCTTCGGGGAGTGGGCTTACGATCTGATCGGCTTGGCGGAGTTCCGGCTGGGACGCTTCTCCGAAGCGCGCGACGCATTCGCGGCTGCCGCGGCGCTTTCGTCCGATGCGGCCCAATATCGTGCGAAGGCAGCGGTGGCCGAGGCGCGGGCGAAACACTAGCGCCGAATTGTCTAGCGTGGTGCTTCAGCCACTATTTTCGGCCGCGTGGCGGACCGGCGCTTGCTAAAGGCGGCCGGGCAAGGATACACTTCAGCTTGCGAACGTAGGGGGCTCAGCTTGGCCAAGGATCGAATCGACAACCTTCTTCGGAAGGTTCCCGTATCGCGCCGCAACGCGGTGAAGGCGCTTTTGGTCGGGACGTTCGCGGCTCCGATCGTGGCTTCTTACCCTATGAAGGGTCGGTTCACGATGGATCAGGCGCAGGCGGGGTCGCCGTCGCCGCCACCGCCGCCAGGCTTCTCGCCGCCGCCGCCAGGCTTTTCGCCGCCGCCGCCGTCGACGAATTCCGGGACGATATTTCACTTCTCTGACTGACCAGGGCGAACTTCGGTCGTGGAGATAAAGCTTGGCTCAGGACCGAATTGACAACCTTCTCCGGAAGGTTCCCCTATCGCGCCGCAAGGCGGTGAGGGCGCTTCTGATCGGCGCATTCGCGGCTCCGATCGTGGCTTCTTACCCCATGAAGGGTCGGTTCTCGATGGATCAGGCGCAGGCGGGGCCGCCGCCAACGCCGTCGCCGCCGCCGCCGCCGTCGATGAATTCCGGGACGATATTTCACTGATCGGCTAGGTTGAGTTTTCGCGGAGTGCTGCAATCGTGGCTCAGGATCGAATCGACAACCTTCTTCGGAAGGTTCCCGTATCGCGCCGCAAGGCGGTGAAGGCGCTTTTGATCGGCGCGTTCGCTGCTCCGATCGTCGCGTCCTACCCGATGAAAGGGCGGTTTGCGATGGATCAGGCGAGCGCGCAGGTCGCGAGCCCGCCACCGCCGCCGTCCATGAATTCGGGTCCGATATTCCAGCTTCGCTGATCGGATCGGCTGCGTCGTCGCGCTACGCGGCCGTCGGTTGCGGCCGTTCGACAATGCTCCCGGCGGGCCCGGTCTCGTGGTACTCGGCATCGATATTGACCAGCCACGGATCGAACCGCCCGAGCGCGAGCACGTTCCGCGCGGCCAGGATGCCCGTCGCGATGGCGTGATCCTGATTGTTGTATTTGAACATGCCGGTGCGTCCGATCGGCAGGAAGTTCGTCAGCTGGTCGAGCCAGTTCCGGATGACGTCGACGTGCTCGAGATAGCCGAGCTCGATAACGGGGTAGGCTTTCGCGCTGCGCACGACGAACGACTTCATCACCTGTTCCCGCCGCAAGATGCGCAGGTGCTCCAGCTCACGTATGGCGCGGGCGATCAGGTCTTGGTCGCTCGATGAGGAAAGAGCGTCGCCGGGGAATGCGAAATATTCGACCGTCAATGGGTTGAAGTCTGTCTCGCCCGCCATCTCCGATGAGAAATTGCGGTAGTTGGCGATCCGGGCCATCGCCACGCTGCTGTCGTGGACATAGATCCAGTTGTCGGGGAAGACGCGGCCCGCGACCAAAAGATTGACCCCGATATGGTCGCGATAGCGCAGCGCGCGGGCCGCCTTCAGGACCGCGTCCGGTGGCGGCGGGTCGAACATCTCGATCGTTTCGGAGAGCGTCGCGCTGGCCAGGAAATGGCGGCCCTCGATCTCCTGCCGCTCGCCGTTCTCGTCCTCGATGACGAGCGCGCGCACGCGCATTCCGTTGCGGCGGATATGCCGCGCCGTCGATCGCGTCAGCACGCGGCCGCCGCCGGCTTCCACGAGCTTTGCCATCTTCTCGTAGGTCTGCCCGGCGCCGAGCCGCGGATAGGCGAACTCGTCGACCAGCGTCTTGATCGTCGACCGGCCCGATTTCAGCACCGAATCGCGCAACGCCGCGGGCAAGCTGAGGCCGCGGATGCGCTGCGCGGCCCATTCCGCGCCGATCTGCTGGCAGTCGATGCCCCAGACCTTCTCCGTGTAGGTCTTGAAGAACCGCTCGAAGAGCCGCCGGCCGAAGCGATCGACGACCCAATCCTCGAAGGTCTCGATCGTCGGCGGCGCCGATATGTGGCGCGCGCGGGCGACGGCGTAGCTGCCGGCGATCGCCATCCCGCGGCGCATGCCGACGCCCATCATGGCGTTGAGCGGCGTCAGCGGATAGTCGAAGAAAGTGCCGTCATGGAGAATGCGCGTCTTCCGCTGAACGCGGACGGCGTCGTCGCTGAGCACACGGTGAAAGAGGCGCTTCACCTCCTCGTTTTTCGTGAAGAACCGGTGCGGGCCGACATCAAAGCGGCAACCTTCGAAATCCAACGTACGGCAGAGACCCCCGACCCTGTCGAAGCGTTCCACGACGGTGGCGCCTGCGCCGCGTTCGACAGCCTCCAGCGCGGCGGCCAGGCCGGCCGGCCCGCCGCCCACGATCACTATTTCATCGGGCATCGCCCCTCCGTGCGGCGATTATCGGCGGCCGGAGCTGCACAAGTCCAGCCGCGGTGCTTATCGCGTCGCGTTGCGTATGTTAGGTGTCGAGATCGGTCGGCGTTGATGTTTCAGAAGAGTTCGAACGGCATGTTTCCATGAACGATCCGCATCGTGCGTGGCGAATGCCGCTCCTTTCGCCGATGACGCTTTTTCCCTTCGCCGTGGCGATCGGCGCATCGCTCGTCTGCTTTCTGATCAGCCGATATTCCTTTCCATATCTCGCTTTCGAGCCGGATTCGGCCGCCTATCTGTTCCAGGCGAAACTTTTCGCTCAGGGCTGGCTCGCAGCGGACGCGCCGCCCGATTTCGGGTTCTCGTCCTCCCCGCACATCAACATCTTTCATGGGCTCTGGTACGCGAAATATCCATTCGGGAATTCGCTCTTCCTGACGCCGGGCGTGCTCCTCGGCTTGCCTTTCGTCATGCCCGCGATCGCGACGGGGCTGACGCTGCTCATCTTCTTCTCGATCGTTCGCGAGCTTTTCGGCGACCGCGTCGCGGTGCTTGCGCTCGTGCTCGCGGCGATCTCGCCGACGACCATTTTCATGGGCTCAACGCTTCTCAGCCAGCCGACGAGCCGCCTGGCGGTGGCTCTTTTCCTGTGGTTGCTGTTGCGCGCGCTCGGCCAGCGAAAGGCGCTGAACGGCGCGCTTCTCGGCGCGCTGGCCGGCCTCGCATTGGGCTACGGCTTCAACACCCGGCCGCTCGTCGCCGTGGTCTTCGGGGTGGCCGCTCTGGTTCTGGTATTCGCCAGGTTCGCGCAAACGCGTGACCTCCACGGATTCTTCCGCATCGGCGTCGCCTCGGCCGCCGGTCTGGCGGTGATGATCGCGCTCTTCCTTGCATGGAACGCGTATCTGACCGGCGATCCATGGCTCGTCCCGTACCATGCCTTGCAGGCCGCCGACCGCATGGGGTTCGGGAATCGCGGCGAAGGTTATGCCCCCTACATCGCCGACTTCGGTATCCACTTCACGCCGGCGATCGCCTTCATGCGGATCTGGCAGCACACGTTGCCGTGCGTTCTTTTCAACATGGTCGGATGGGGAAACTACATCCCCAACATGCTGATCTTCTCCGATCCGGACCGCGACTTCCCGCTCGCCGCGTGGCTCCTCGTCATGCAGGCCGCGCTCGTCGCGCTTCCGCTCTTTCATCGTTCGCGAAGCGTCGGGGACATCTTCTGCGTATCGGTCTTCGGGCTGACGCTCTTCGCGCTCTTCTTTCAGTATTCCGATCATTCGATCTGGGGAACGTCGCCGCTCCATTGCAGCTACTACAACGAGGCGACGTTGTTCGGCCTGATCCCGCTCGCCGCCCGCGGCATCCTCATCCTCTACGATGAGATGATGTACGTGCGTTTCGCGCCTACCGCCTTCGGCATCGCCGCCGTCCTCCTAGCGATCGCCAGCTTTCACACCAATTACGATTTCGCCAGCGGCTTTCGGACGTGGGATCCGTATTACGAGCAGCTGCCGGGGCTCGTGGCGGACGCGGACATCCATAATGCCGTGATCTTCGTCCCCGATTCGCGCAACGCGCCGGTCGGCGAGTACCCCTTCGTGCCGCTCGACCAGGCCGATGTCGTCTATTTCCGGACCGGCCCCATGAAGCAATGGCGGCTCAACACGGATTGGCAGACCGCCTACGAGAAGTACTTTCCGACACGGACGGCCTACCGCTTCGCGGATTCCAAGCTCACTCGGCTGGCCCCGGCGTCCGAAGAGAACCGATCGCCTGCCGCGGAATAGTCGGCGGCGCGCGTGAGATAATCGTCGACGAGGGCGGCGACCGCGCGCCCGTCGCGCACGGCGTAGTTCGTGCCGCGATCTTCCGGATAGACCTGCGCCATCGTCGCGATGAACGCGCCGCCGAGCGGCGTGCGGTGATCGGGCACGTCCTTGCTGAAATTGCGGAGGACGAGCGGCTGGGCGTAGGGCGCGCTCCAGACATGCGCGGCGATGATCCAGTCCGGCCCGAATTGCGGGAACATGCGGCGCACGTGGGGGAGGGCGAATTCGACGATCTCCTCCGGCGTGGCCCGGAACATCGGATCGTCGCGCGGCAGATAGCGGGAGAAATAAGCGATGTGCCTCTCCGCCGCACCGTCCATGCGATCGAGATTCGTATGCTCGATGATGCCGACAAAGGGGAAGGAGGGGTCGTTGACGTTCATCCAGTAGAGCTCCGACAGACTCCGTTTCAGCTCAAGCACGAGGCAGACGTTGGCGAGATATTCGACGCGGCCGATGCGCTCGGCGTAGGGCGCGGGCACATGCGGCGCGATGAGGTTGCCGACGATCGGCAGAGCCGGCGTCAGGACCACGGCGTCCGCCGGGATCAGCCCGCGCCTGCATGTGACGCCGGTTATCCGAGCGTCGGAGGATTGCAGCGCGGTCGCGGGCGTATCGAGCAGGATTTCCCCGCCCGCCCGCACGATCCGCTCGACCATTCTTCCCGCCAGCAACGAGAAGCCGCCGTGGATATAGCCGAGCCGCTCCTCGCCGCGATTGCCGCGGCTGCCGCCACGTAGGAGAAGCTTCGACCAGAACCAGGCCGCCGAAACCTGGTCGGCGTAAGTGCCGAACTTGCCGCGCAGCAGCGGCTCCCAGACGACTTCGTAGGCCCGGTCGCCCCCGAGCGAGCGCAGCCATTCGGCGGCGCTCAGGTGCTCGATCTCGCGCCAGTCGTTGACGCGCCGGGCGCGCAGAACCGTCAGCCCCAGCCGGATGCGGTCGGAGAAGGGGAGGGCGGGGAAGCGCATCACGTCGAGCGGAGTCGAGAGCCGGTAGATGCGATTGGCGTAGTAGGTCCCGGTCCGGGTCGCCCGGTAGGTCACCCGGTCTTCAAGCCCGAGCTCGCTTACCAGCCGGCGTATCTCCGCGTCGCTGGTGAACCAGTGATGGTAGAAGCGCTCGAGGCGTCCGCCATCGACTGGAAACGTCGCCGCAAGCCCGCCGATCTCGTCCGCCGCCTCCAGAACCACAGGGCGATAACCGCGCAACGCCAGCTCATAGGCCGCCGACAGACCGGAAAAGCCCGCGCCCACGACGACAACGCGGGCGTCGTGCTGCTTCGCGTCGACCGCGTTCCGCGGCGCGCTTGGCTCAGCAGGCGTCGGAGGCGGCACGGGGAGCAATGATCAGGCGGATCGCGCCCAACGCGGTGATCGGCACGATGATGATCAGATGGCTTGCGAGGGCGGCCGCGATCGCCGACCCCGCATCGAGCCCGCCGGCTCCGAAGCCTTGGGCGGCAAAGAAGTCGAACGTGCCGACATGCCCCGGCGCGCCGGGGATCAACGTCGCAAGCGTCCCGAACAATCCGGCATAGAGCCCGCCGAGCAGGGGTGCCGCACCGTCGTAGGTACGGGCTACCGCGACGAAAACGCTGAGCTCGAGCGCCCACGCCGCCAGCGTCAAAGCGATGAGGCGCCATGCAAGTCGCCCGCGAACGATCCGCTCGACGTCCGCCGCGACGATTTCGACCTGATCCAGAACCCGGCGAAGGAGCGGCATGTGCGGCTCCTGCGGGCGCCAGCGCGCGATGACGTGCGTCACCGCACGGGGCGCCGCAAGCAGCACCGCCAGGCAGAGCACAACGCCGATCGCCACGAATGCGAGCATGGCGTTGGCGTATTCGATATCGGTTGGGGGAGCAACGATCAGGATCGTTCCGGCCAAAGCGGCGAGCGAAGTGAAATCGAGCACGCGCTCCACCGCGATCGCCGCGAACGCCCTCGGCAACGTCCCGCCGCTGATACCGGCCGTCGCTATCCACCGGTAGACGTCGCCGGCTCGCAGCGGAAGCACGTTATTCAGCGCGAAAGCGGCGAAGAAGACCGGCGCGACGCCGCCATAGGTCGCGTGGATGCCGGTGCTGCGCAGGAGGAGCTGCCAGCGGCGGACGCGCACAAGATAGGCGGAGACGATCAGGCCGCATCCCACGGCGAGCACGCCGGGGCCGACTTCCGTCAGCGCGTGCGCCGCCTCGCCGACGCCGACCCGCCTGAAAAGCAGGGCGACGAAGATTCCGGCTATGGCAAATCCGAGGCTGATGCGGAGGCGGCGGCGCAAGGCGGCGCCTCAACCGGCCATGCGCGCTGTCGTCTCGCTGCGCTTCTCGTCGCGGTAGCGACTCGGGCGCAATTGCGACACCACGTAGGAGGGCCGGTTCTTGACCTCCAGATAGACGCGTCCGAGGTATTCCCCGACGACCCCCAGCGACAGCATCTGCACGCCGCTCAGGAAGAGCACGGCCAGAATGATGCTGGTGAATCCGGGCACGTCCGCAGAAGAATGGCCGAAGATCTCGAACTTGAAGATCCTGAGCGCCAGGAAGAACAGGAGCCCGAGCGCGGACAGGATCGATATCGCCAGACCCATCCAGAAGATCATCCTGAGCGGCACGGTGGAGAAGTTGAAGATGCCGTCGAAGGCAAGATTCACCAGCTTCCTGAACGAGTATCCCGGCTTGCCGGCGCCGCGCTCGGGCCTGTCATAGGGAATCCCGTATTGACGCCCGCCGTACCAGGCGCGCAGCCCGCGGACGAAGCGGTTCTTCTCAGGCAACTCGTTGACGGCGTCGATCACGCGCCGATCGATGAGACAGAAGTCTCCGCTGTCGCGCGGCAGGTCGATGTCGGAGAGACGCGCCAGGATGCGGTAGAAGAGGCTGTAGGCGAAAACCTTCGGCAGGGATTCCTTGCGGTTGCGGCGGATGCCGTAGACGACGTCGTTGCCCTCCCGCCACTTCTCAAGCATCTCAGGGACGAGCTCGACCGGATCCTGCAGGTCCGCGTCCATGATCGCGGCCACGTCTCCGGAGGTGTAGCGGAGCCCCACGGTGATGGCGGGCTGCTGACCGAAATTACGCGACAGGGAGACGACGCAGACGCGGCGATCCTGCTCGCTCAGCTGCCTGAGAAGAACCGGCGTCCGGTCCCTGCTGCCGTCGTCGACATAGACGATCTCCAGGTCAAGGTCGGGAACCGCGCCGAGCGTCTCGACGACGCGCCGATGCGTCAGCTCGATCACGTCCTCCTCGTTGAACGCGGGCATGACGATGGAGAGCAGGACGCGCGCCGGCTTCTGGTTCGCGGATGCAAGCCCGGTCCCGACGGTTTCCATGTAAAGACAACCCCTTGCCGTCCGTGTTACTGAAACGGTGATCGCTTCCTCTCCGAGAGGCCGTCCTACACGGCGAGAAACGCTGGGCAACCCCCGGCAGTATTGGCTACTCTCATTTAGAACGCCGCCTCAAGCCCTCCTCATGCCCCTTCTCGCGCCGCTCTATTGGACGCTCGCGGTCGTCTTTACCCTACCGCCGATCGTTGTGGCACTGGAACTGCTGAAGGCAGCCTATGCGATCCCCCTGGCGGCGCTGTTTATCGCCTGGCTCTGCACGTTCGTTTTCGGCTTTCGCGGCGAACGCGAAGCGGCCCATGCGCCGGGGCAGCCGCGGACCTCCGGCGACAACCTGCGCATAGGCCTCACCGTCGTCTTCGGCCTCATCGTTTGCGTCGCCTGGATCTACTTCTCGGGGATCGGCAGCTTCGCCGTCTGTCGTTGGGACTACGTGAAGCACAATTTCATCTTCTCCGAGCTTCTCCAGCATCAACTGCCGATAACGATCGGCGACAGCAATTTCATCCTCCACTATCCCTTCTCCTACTACATCCTCCCCGTTCGGCTGACACAGCTTCTGCAGGCTGTCGCTCTGCCGGTCGATCTCAATTGGCTCTTGCTTATCTTCTATTCCGGCGTCGCGTTCGGAGCGGCCTGGCTCATGGCCAGGGACCGCGCAATTCCCGTCTTGGCTCTGCTGGCGGTTCTCGTTTTCTCGGGCGGGCTCGACTTGCTCGGCATGCTGGCTCTCGGCGTCAAGGTCGAGTCGCACCACATCGGCAATATTCCCGTTCCCTGGAACCTCGAATGGTGGGGGCTGCCCTACGCGCCTCAGTCCTTGATGGCCAATCTCTATTGGGCGCCGCAGCATTTCTTCGGTGCACTCGTGGGAACGGCGCTCGTCATGCACGTCCTGCGCCTCAAACGCCCGGCAGCAATCGTGCTTGCCGACGTCGCGATCCTGGTCTCGGCCGCCGCGCAGTGGAGCCCCTATGTGGCTGTCGGCCTCGCGGCTCTTGCCGCCGTCCAGATCGCCTTCGTCGAGAAGGGCGCTTTGCTGCGTCGCGCGCTTCAGGAAGGGGCGGCCGTCTTGCGCCGCCCTTCCTTCCTCGCGGCGGTCGCCTTCGCGGTGGCGATGGTCGCCTTTGACGTGGCGTTCTTCCTCGCCGCCAGGCCGCTCACCATGCCGATCCTGCTGTTGTCGGTAGGGTCGTTCCGGGTCTGGCTGATCACGCTACTCGCGAACTATGCGCCGTTCCTGATCGCGTTGGCGATCGTGCTGGGGCTGCTTTATCTGGCGCGGAGGGGAAGAGGCGATGTGGACACCAGCTCGCTCTGGAGGCTCGCGCGCGCGTTCATTGGCTTCTTCGTCGCAAGCGCGCTCCTGCTCAACGTGGCGCACGGCAACTACAACGATTGGGCCATGCGCTCGACGCTGCCGCTGTGGATCGCGATGGCGGTCGCCGGCGCCCGCCTTCTATCCCTGCCGATCGGCCGCTGGTTCAGGGCCGCCTTCATCGTCGTGCTCGTCGCGGCCAGCGCCGACAGCCTGGCGGAACTGGAAGGATCGATGCTGGGCACTCCGAACTGCGCGCCCTATGGCGCATTCGGCCTCGATGCGTTGGGAGACCTGTCGGTGCAGTACCGAGGGGCGGCCGGACTCCTTCCTCTACCGCCACCTCGCCCGCGGTCATTGAGCGACGGAGACGCGTTCCCACAGCCCGACATGCTTTTGCGGATCGGCGGAGAACTCGACCCATCGGTAGTGCTCGCGGATCGACGCGTCGATCGTCTGCCAGGTCGCAGTGTCGGCGCTCTCGCGCGGGGACCAGACGACGTATCGGACATTTTGCCCGATAAGGAAGGCGCCTGGGTCCTCGCTCTTGCCGGAATAGAATTCGCCCACCGCGTCGACGACATGGGGGAGATCGGGCAGGTTCCTCTGCCAGACGCGGAGCACCCAGGGAATTCCGACGACGTCGGGCTTGCGGGCGAAGCTGCCGTAAATCCCGGTGTCGATGGGAGGCTCCTCGTAGACTTTTTCGAGGATGATCCCGAAGGGAGCGTCGGAGAGATATTCGATCATCCGGGCGTTCGCGGGATCGGCCGCGTAGTAGCCCATGCCGTTCAACTCGCCCGAGGAGTCATCGAGGCGATCGAGCAGAAGCCGGCCGACGTCGAAGACAAAAGTTGACGTCAGCAGAAGCACGACGACCGCCGCCACCTGGAAGACCTTGCGTCCGCTCGCAAGCAGGAACGCGGACGTCGTGAAGACGCCGCCGGTGAACGCCCAGCCCCACCATTTCAAGGCCGGATTGAAGCGCAGAAAATTGCCGGTATAGCCGTGGTCGACGACGTTGAAGATCTCGGCGAGTAGCAGGAGACCGAGGAACAGCGCCGCGAAATAGGCGCCGAGCGAGCGCGCCAGTCCGGCAAAAGGAAGCAGGACGGCGAGTAGGATGAGCGGCCAATGCACCAGGATGAACTGGACAAGCGGGGTGCGCGCCTCCGGCGGCACGAGCGTGATCTGGGTGTAGCCGGTCTCCATCGCCATGCCGGCAAGGGCCGGCATGAGAAGCACTGTGCCTGCGAGGAAGCCGGCCACGACGGGAACGATTTCGAGACGTCCGTTCAAACGCCAGTCCCAGATCATCCAGCCGCCGATCAACGCGACCTGAAACGGGAACACCCAGGCGTTTGAGAGGATCACGAGCGGGATCGAGAAGCCCAGCACGGCCTCCAGGCGCGGGTGGACGCGCTTCGGCAGGCTCGGGATCGAGACCATGATCGTGAGCGCCAGGAACAGGAGGAGAAATCCCGAGAGGGGAGCGTGGAAGCCGCCTGTGATGAGCTGGTTTCCGAACGTCTCGATCGGCAGGAGGACGGCGCGCTTCGTCCCGTCCCCGAAGATCGCGCGCCAAAGCGAGGAGGCTGTGGCGTCTTCGAACCAGCCGACGAAACGGGAATTGTAGAAGACGGCGTGGATCGGAGTGCCGAAGCGATAGAGGTCCTTGCTGGAGGGCGCGGTGATGAAATGGAAGAGCGGCGAGACACCGGTACCACCGATGACCAGCGCGGCGGTGCAAAGGAGCTTGCTCGCGAAGCGCAGCCGGAGGGAGGAGAGGAACTCCCACGCCAGCGTGATGACAAGGCTCGCGAACAGGATTGCCGCGATGTTGAAGCTGGTGCCCGGCTCAAGCTGGAAGAACCGGCCGAGCAGGGCAGCGCAGTACTGCTGGAACGTGTAGTAATAGTCGAGGGTCTGAGACGGGAACCAGTAGTCGAGGGGAGGCAGCTTGGTGCCCGCCATGTAATTCGCGACGAGATGGAAATCGGTCAGACGGTCGTTGTCCTCGACGATGTCGGGCGAGGTACGGCGGAAGAACAGGCAGAAGAGGAAGGCAGCGAAGAAGACGTACTGGCTATCGGAGAATGCCTGATCGGAACCTCGCCGCCAGTCACGCCAGAGCACATAGGCGGCGGCCGCGGTGAGGGGGATGAACGCCACGCTGAGATCGCCGAGCCCGACAAAATGCTCGATCGAGAAGAGCGCGGCGCATAGGCCGACGATCCCGACGGTGCGCGCCGTCGCGGGAAGCGGAATGGTTCGGTAGACGAGGAGCGCGAGCGCGGTGATGTCGACGAAGAGAGCGGCGAATACGCCGAGAAGGTAGACCGTATTGATCATGCGGACAGATCGCGCTCTCCGGCCCAGCCGTTTCCCGGCCTCAGATGCCCGATCTGCCTAGCCGCGCCCAGCGTCTTCGCGATGACGGATGCAAACGGACCCCCCAAGGGCTCGCAGCGTAACAGAAATTTGCTCCGGTGCTATAGTGGCAGCCCTTCGCATTTGAAAGGGCTCCCGGGCAACACCTTGACAGCGGGAATGTCGCCGTTCTTCTGGCGGTCGTCTCGCGCCCGGATTTCCGATGAAGCTAATCGCCTATCTCCCAGACGGACAGAAGATCGACATTCGGCCGGCGCCCGCCGAACGCGATTGGATGGAAATGACAGATCAGCAATTCGCCAATCGCTGCCTGCCGCTCACCATCGCCAATGCCTATGGGTGGGAACTGCTCTGCACGAACACGTTCAGGGCGGTCTGGAATGGGCAGAACAGCCTCGACGCCATCAAGATATTGTTCGACGGAGAGGGCATTCCTCCGGCGGTCAGTCATTTCGGACACGGCGTTCTCACCTTTCATGTCTCCTGCGTCTTCCGTACGGAGCCGGGCTACGATCTGATGGTGCAGGGCCCGGTCAATCGCCCGAAGGATGCAATCGCGCCGCTGCAAGGCATCGTCGAGACCGACTGGTCTCCCTATACGTTCACGATGAACTGGCTCTTCACGCGTCCGGGGATCGTCGAGTTCGAGAAGGGTGAACCGTTCTGCGCGGTCTTCCCGGTCAAGCGCGGAGAGATCGAGGACACCGAGCCCGAGCTCCGACTGATGTCCTCAGACCCCGACTTGGACGCGCATTTCCGCGCATGGCGCGACGGGCGCCTGAAGTTCAATGCCGATCTGAAGGAAACCGGATCGAAGGCTCAGCAAGAAAAATGGCAGAAGACGTACCATCGCGGAAAAAATCCGGATGGAACTGCGGGTGCTCCGGAAGGCCATCGCACGCGAGTCCGGCTGCGCCCGTTCCGGCCCCTTCCGGAGTCCGAAAAATAACCGTTTGAAGATTTCCCGACGCGTGCGGCTTAGCCGTTGACCGCCGGCGGCATCGTTACGTCGACATGCATGTGCGTCGCGATGCTGCGCTCGAGGAACTCCATGAAGCGGCCGCGGAACTGCGCGGCGTGGGCGTGCGCCGCCTGCTCTGCACTTTCCGCATCCCTGCTCCTGATCGCTTCAACCATCGCCGTATGGTCGGCGCCGATAGTGCGCATGCCGTCCGGCTCGAGCATCTTGTATTCGAAATGGACGTGCAGCATGCGGCGGCCTTCGTCGAGCAGCCGCTTGTAGAAGGCCGTGTAGTAGGGGTTCTTGCCTGCCCGGGCGACCGTCATGTGGAACGTGTGGTTCGCCTCGATCATCGGAAGCGAATCCGCGCGCTCGATCGTCTCGCGCACCTTCTCTTCATGGTTGGCGGCCGCGGCAACGATCTTCTGCAAATCCTCTTCCGTGCGGCGCAGAGCCGCGAGACGCGTCACCACGCGCTGCAGCAGATCGAGCGCGTCGAGGAAATGCGGCATGCCTTCGAAATTGATGGGCGTGACGATCGTGCTGCGGCTTGGGAGAATAACGACCAGGCCTTCGCTCGAAAGGCGCACGAGCGCTTCGCGGACGGGAGAACGCGAAAGCCGGAACCGTTCGCTGAGGCTGACCTCGTCGAGCGGCGCGCCGGGGGCGATCTGCATCCTGAGGATTTCCTCTCTCAGGCTGGCATAGACGCGGGCGCTGCCCGTTTCCTTGCCGACATTCACCAGTTCGCCACGGTTTTGCGTGCGCATTCTTTTCGACCTTTCAAGGCGAGGCGGTTTCAATATCACCCGACTTCTCGTTGAAAAAGGGGGCGCGGAGCCCGGAAACGCTCATCGAGCGGCTTGATCCCCGTCATCGCGTGCGGCTGCGTCAAAATGGCCGCCGGGCCGGCGCCGTAGCGCCGCTCCCACCGGCGAGGAAGTCGAAGTCGATCCCTTTGTCGGCCTGCGTGACATGTTCGACGAACGGCCTTTCATAGCCGCGCTCGGCCCCGGCCGGCGGCGGGCGCCAGGCGTCGCGACGTTCGCGAACTCCGAATCGTTCACATGAAGATGCAGAACGCGGCGTGGACTGCATGATTGATGCTTGCATGGACCCTCAACATTGTCCACACTTTGTCTACAACGAGATGACAGCTCCGCCGGCGGGCGATGCGCGGCGGCGGAAACGCAGGATTTGTCAGCATTTTGGCGTGTTTGACGCCAATGTTCGGAGGCTGTTGCTGCCCCCGGCGGGGAGGCATGTGAGCGGCCGGCTCGAACCTGGAGCGCGCTCCCTCGGGCGGCGTCGCGCCGACAGAATTGGCGATCGGTTCCTTGCGGTCGCGGAACGGGCGGTCAGCCCAATAAGGAGGGTACGATGAAGCGAACGTTGTTAGTTTCTCTGCTGGCAGGCGCGGCATTCGCCGTTGCCGCTCCAGCCTTCGCCGACATGAGCATCGGAACCGCCGGTCCGCTCTCCAACGCCGAGGCGCTGTTCGGAAACACTTGGCAGAACGGCATGCAGCTCGCGATCGACGAGGCGAATGCCGCCGGCGGCATCAACGGCGAAAAGCTCGTTCTCGTTCGGCAGGACGATCAGGGCGATCCGAAGCAGGGCACCTTGCTGGCGCAGAAATTTTGCGACGACAGCTCCATCCTCGCGGTGATCGCGAACTTCAACAGCGGCGTGACCATTCCCTCGTCCGACGTCTACAATCGTTGCGGCTTGGCGCAGGTCACCAATTCGTCAAACCCGAAAGTGACGCAGCCGGGTTACCAGAACCTCTTCCGGCCGATCGCCAACGACTTCATGCAGGGCGGCGCCCCGGCCGATTATGCGCTGCAGAGCCTCGGCGCGAAGTCCGCGGCGGTGGTGCAGGACAAGCAGGCCTTCGGAGAAGGCGTCGCGACCGTGTTCCGCGACACCTTCGAGAAGGGCGGGGGCACGATCACGTCCTATTCGGGCGTCACCGCGACCGACGTGGACTTCTCCGCCGTCATCACGCAGCTGAAGACCGAGAACCCCGACGTCATCTATTACGGCGGCACGATGCCGGGCGTCGGGCTCTTCCTGAAGCAGATGCGTCAGCTCGGCGTCAACGCCACGTTCTTCGCCGCCGACCCCGCTTTCCTTCCGGACTTCATCACCACCGCGGCGCCGGGCAGCGAGGGCGCCATCGTCTCCTTCCAGGCGCCTCCCTACAATTCGACCCCCAAGCTGGTGAAATTCAGCGAGGACTATAAGAAGGCGTTCAACGAGGAGCCGGGGCCCTATTCGGCCTATGGCTACAACGAGGCCTCCGTCATCATCGCAGCGATGAAGCGGGCCGGCTCGGACGTGACGCGGGAGAGTGTCATCAAGGAGCTCCACAACACCGACCTCGACGGGCTGATGGGTCCGGTTGCCTTCGACGACAAGGGCGAGCTGAAGCAGCCTTCGCTCTTCCTCTACAAGGTCGACGGTGGCAAATTCGTCCTGGAGTGGCCGAAGAGCTGATCCCGAAAGTGGCTCACAACGGTTGACGGCCCGCCGCGGCGGGCCGTCGCCGGGTTGATCGATCCGGCCTCGAAGGATTCATGACCGGATTTCTGGTTCAACAGCTCATCAATGCCCTGACGATCGGGGCAATCTACGCCCTGATCGCTCTCGGCTACACCATGGTCTATGGCGTGCTGCGCCTGATCAATTTCGCCCATAGCGAGATGTTCATGGTGGGCGGGCATATCGCTTTCTTCCTGTTCGCGGCGACGGCGAGCCTCGCCGGCGGCCCGATCGGCGTTCTCGTCGTGCTCGGTGTCGTCGTGGTGACGTTCGTCGCCGTGGGCCTGCTCGGCGTTGGCATCGAGATCGCGGCCTATCGTCCGCTCAGAGGTGCGTCGCGATTGGCGCCAATGTTGAGCGCGCTCGGCGTGGCGATCATCCTGCAGAATTCCGTGATGCTCTTCGTGAGCCGGCGTCCGCTGCCGTTTCCGGCGTTTCTGCCGGCCGTCTCCTTCGAGGTCTTCGGAGCGATCGTCACACTCAACCAGATCTTCATCGTCGTCTTCGCGATCGCGCTGATGGTCGGGCTTGCCTGGTTCGTGAACGCGACGACGCTCGGGATCAAGATTCGCGCCGTATCGGAGAACCTCCAGACCGCGCAGCTTCTCGGCATCAACGTCAATACGCCGATCAGCTTGATCTTCTTCATCGGCCCCGGCCTCGGCGCGATCGCCGGCATGCTTTATTCCGGCTATTACGGCATTGTCGTCTTCAGCATGGGGTTCATCGTCGGCCTGAAGGCGTTCATCGCCGCCATCCTGGGCGGCATCGGCTCGATTCCGGGCGCTGTGCTCGGCGGCTTCGCGCTCGGCCTGCTTGAGACCTTCGGCGCCGGCCTCCTGCCGATGCTGACGCACGGCGTGATCGGCTCCGAATACCGCGACATCTTCGCCTTCTCCGTACTCGTGATCGTGCTCATCGTTCGCCCGGCCGGCTTCCTGGGCGAGACGGTCACGGAAGAAGGCTCCGTCTATAAGCGCGACTTCTGAATGAGCACGACCGCCTCGCAGGCAACGGAATCTCTGACGGCGATCCGCACCGGCCGGCTTCGCGCCGTCGCGATCATTGCAATCGTCCTGGGGGCCATTGTTTACGTCGTTCCCAACCTGCCCACCTACTACGTGCGCATCATCGACACCGTGCTGATCTACGTCCTCCTCGGCACCGGGCTCAACATGGTGGTCGGCTACGCAGGGCTGCTCGACCTCGGCTTCGTCGCCTTCTATGCGATCGGCGCCTATTCCTATGCGATCCTCGCAAGCGGCCAGTTCGACATCCACCTTCCCTTCGGGCTGGTGCTGTTCATCGGCGGCGGCCTCGCCGGATTGTCCGGCGTGCTGCTCGGCATTCCGGTGCTCAGGCTGCGCGGCGACTATCTCGCCATCGTCACGCTCGGCTTCGGCGAGATCATCCGCCTTCTCCTGAACAATCTCGGCTGGATGACCAACGGCCCGCAGGGCATAGCGCGCATCGACGAGCCGTTTCTCTTCGGCTTCGGGCTGAACACGCCGAACGACTTCTTCTGGCTGCTTTTGCCCCTGGTCATCGTGGCGCTGACGCTTGCCTGGCGGCTGGAGCGCTCCATCCTCGGCCTCGGCTGGGCCGCCATCCGCGAGGATCAGGACGCGGCGCGCGGGATCGGCATCAACACCACGGTCGCGAAGCTCCTCGCCTTCGGTCTTTCCGCCACGCTTGGAGGATTTGCCGGCGTGATCTTCGCCGGGCTTCAGCGCTTCGTCGATCCGGTCAGCTTCAGTTTCTGGGAATCTCTGACGATCCTGCTCATCATCGTGATCGGCGGCCTCGGCAACATCATCGGGATCGTCGTCGGCGCGGCCGTTTTGATCGTCGTGCCGGAGCTGCTCAGGGAATATTCCAACTACCGCATGCTGTTCTACGGCTGCGCGATGGTGCTGATCATCCTGCTCCGCCCACGCGGCCTCATCGACCGCCGCTACAATCCGGGCTGGCTCATGCGCAAGCTGGGTTGGCGATGACGCTTCGGCTCGAATCGGTGACGAAGCGCTTCGGTGCGCTCCAGGCTGTCGACGAGCTGAGCCTTACGTTCGAGCCGGGCAAGATCACCTCCGTGATCGGCCCGAACGGGGCGGGGAAGTCGACGGTCATCAATATGTGCGCCGGCTCCTACAAGGTCAGCAGCGGCCGCATCCTGCTCGACGATCTGGAGCTGCAGCGTCTGAAGAAGCACCAGATCGCCCAGCACGGCGTGGCGCGCACCTATCAGAACATCCGCTTGTTCGATGGCATGACGGTGCTGCAAAATCTCGAGGTCTGCCTGTTCTCCGAGCTCTTCGGGTCGACCTTCGCGGAGGTCTTCTTCCCCGGTCTGTCGCACCGGATGAAGGAGGAGCGGGTCGAGCGCTGCCGCGTGGTCTTGGAGAACTTCGGCCTTGCGCATCTCGCCGACGAGCTTGCGGCCGATCTGTCCTACGGCAACCAGAAGCTCCTCGAGATTGCGCGCGCCACCATGCTTCGACCGAGGGTGCTGATGCTCGACGAGCCGGCTGCCGGGCTCAATCACGGAGAGACGGACCGGCTGAAGCAGACGCTTCGCGAGCTCGCGCGGCCGGACCTCGTCATGATCGTCGTGGAGCACGACATGAGCCTCGTGATGACGCTCTCCGACCACATCTTCGTCCTTCACCAGGGCCGTTTGCTGTTCGAAGGCACGCCCGCCGAGGTGCAGGAGAATCTCGCAGTTCAGGAGGCCTATCTTGGCAGTCCCGGAGAGATCGACGAAATCCGACAAGCTGCTCGAAGTCGAGCGAATCGAGTCCGGATACGGTCGGACGCGGATATTGAGAGGCTTCAACCTGGATCTCTATGAGGGCGAGGTCGTCGCGGTCGTCGGTCCGAACGGGGCTGGGAAGTCGACGCTCCTCAACACGATCAGCGGACTGGCGACCGTGCATGGCGGCGAAATCCGCTTCGCCGGCGAGCGCATCGACGGAATTCCGGCGCACAAGATCACCCGCCGCGGCATCGGGCATTGCCCGGAGGGGCGGCGCATCTTCCAGCGGCTGACCGTGGAGGAGAACCTCGTCGCCGGTTATATTCCGGGCGGCGCGCTCGGCTACGCGGAGCTTCGCGACCAGGCGTTTGAGCTTTTTCCCATCCTGACGGAGCGCCGCTCCGCCTCCGCGAGCAGCTTGTCGGGCGGCCAGCAGCAGATGCTTGCCGTGGCGCGCAGCCTCATGGCGCAGCCGCGGCTTCTGCTTCTCGACGAGCCGTCGCTCGGCCTCGCGCCGCGCATCGTCAACCAGATCCTGGAGATTGTCCTGAAGCTCGCCGACTCGGGCGTCAGCATCGTGCTGGTGGAGCAGAACGTGAATTTCGCGCTGGAGATTTGCGACTACGCTTATGTGCTGGAGAACGGGTCGGTGACCATGTCGGGTCCGGGAACGAAGCTGATCGCCGATCCGCAGTTGCGCGAGGTCTACCTGCCGAAGGTCTGAAATCGGGCCTGCGCAAGGAGCGGGAGCAAAGAATGAGCGAGCAACATTTGCAGGCCGGCCGGCGCGGCGAAGTCCTCGTCGTGCAGCCGGGGGAGGCGCCGAGCTACTGGCAGCCGGTCCCGGCTAACGGCTTCATCGAGGTCGTCGTGGCGCCCGATCGGGTTTCGATGGAGCACCCGGTCGGCTTCGGCACGCAGACGGTCCCGCCCGGCTGCCATGTGCGCCCGCACGCCCATGACCGCAACGAGGAGATCATCCATGTCCTCAACGGGAAGGGGAGGGCGGTCATCGACGACGACGAAGAGGTGCCTCTCGTCAAAGGCACGACGCTTTTCCTCGGCAAGAACCGGCGTCACACGCTGATCAATGACGGCGACGAGGACATTTCATGGATATGGCTGCTCGTGCCGAACGGGCTTGAAGATTTCTTCCGCGCGATCGGCCGACAGCGATCGGCCGGCGAAGCGTCGCCCGCGCCGTTTCCACGGCCCGTTGACGTGCGGCAGATTGAGCTCCGCACCGTCTTCGCGGCGGAGCCGTCCGACCTGGAGCGCAAGTGAGCGAGCCCGTTTCTTCAACGCATGCGCGGCCGCGGATCGTGGGGTCGTCCTGATGGCGCGGGTCGTTGTCATCGGCGCCGGCATCGTCGGCCTGTCGACAGCCTATTTCCTGCTCGCCGACGGGCACGACGTAGTCATCCTCGACCGCGACCCGGCGGGCGACAAGGCTTCGTTCAACAATGCCGGCGGTATCGGAATCAGCGAGATCGTCCCGGCCTCGGTGCCCGGACTCTGGTGGCGCGTTCCGGGTTGGCTCATCGATCCGCTCGGGCCGCTGTCGCTCAGGTTCGGCCACCTTCCGAGCCTGCTGCCCTGGCTGTGGCGGTTTCTGAAATCCGGCACCCAGTCGGAGATGCTGCGCGTGACGGCGGCGCTGGCGGCGCTCGCCGAGCCGACCTACGACGATCTGCTTCCGCTGCTTGAGAGGATCGGGCTGTCTCGCGAGCTGCACCATGCGGGGGCGCTCTCCGTCTACGAGACGAGCGAGGGCTTTGCGCGCGATCGCGCCGAGTGGGATTTGAAACGCAAATTCGGCATCGTGGCGGAGGAGATCAGCGGAGCGGAGGCGCGCGAGCGTGAGCCGGCGCTCGGGCCGATCGTCAAGCACGCGATCTCCACGCCCGGATGGGCGCATGTCGACGATCCGAAGCGTATCGTGGATTTTCTGCGCGCCTATGTCGCCGGACGCGGCGCGGTGATCGATATCGGCGAAGCCGTCGGCATCGAAACAAGCGCGGTGCGCACGGCGGACGGGCGGCGTCTGCAGTTCGACGCGCTGGTGGTGGCCGCCGGCGTATGGTCGGGCCGGCTCGCCCGGACGCTCGGCGACAGGGCGCTCATCGAGAGCGAGCGCGGCTACAACACCACGCTGCCGAATTCCAATGTCGCGCTCAACGCGGAAGTGATCTTCTCGGAGCGGAAATTCGTGGCGACGCCCCTTGCGATCGGCCTCAGGATCGGCGGCGCGGCGGAATTCGCCGGCCTCGACGCGCCGCCCAACTACGCCCGCAGCAAGGCGCTTGTCGCGCTTGCGTCGCGCTACTTTCCCGGGCTCAACGGCGCGAGGCGGCAGCGAATGGATGGGGCATCGCCCGACGACGCCCGATTCCCTGCCGGTCATCGGCCCGTCGCCGCGCCGCGGTAACGTCTTCTACGCCTTCGGGCATGCGCATACGGGGCTGACATTCGGCCCGACCACCGGGCGGCTGATCGCCGAGCTCGTCGCCGGCCGGCAACCGTCCATCGATCTCTCCCCCTTTGCCATAGCCCGGTTCGACTGAACCCCGCGAGGATCACGACAATGCACCCCCATACCTTCCTCTGCGTCGATGCCCATACATGCGGCAATCCGGTCCGCGTCGTCGCCGGCGGCGGCCCGGTCCTCCCCAATGTAGACATGGCGGCGAAGCGGCAGATATTCATGGCGGAGCACGACTGGGTGCGGCGCGCGCTGATGTTCGAGCCGCGCGGTCACGACGGCATGTCGGGCTCGATCCTCTATCCGCCGTCGCGGGAAGACTGCGATCTCGGGGTGCTCTTCATCGAGGTGAGCGGCTGCCTGCCGATGTGCGGTCACGGCACCATCGGCACGGTGACCGTGGCGATCGAGCAGGGCTTTGTCGTTCCGCGCGAGGAGGGCAAGCTAGCGCTCGAAGTGCCGGCGGGCCGCGTCGAGGTCGAATATCAAATGAATGGCCGCTTCGTCGATCAGGTGCGCATCTTCAACATCGCGAGCTACTTGGCGGCGAGCGAGGTTGCGGTCGACGTGCCGGAGCTCGGCCGCCTCGTCGTCGACGTCTCGTACGGCGGTAACTATTACGCCATTGTAGAACCACAAGAATCATGGCCAGGCCTCGACTCCATGAGCGCCGGCGACATCCAGCGCCTCAGCCCGCTGGTGCGGACGGCCGTCGATGCCGCCGTGCATCCGGTACATCCGGAGGACGACCGCATCGCCGGCGTCAGCCACGTCATGTGGTGCGATAAGCCGAAACATCCCGAGGCGCATGCGCGCAACGCCGTCTTCTACGGCGCGAAGGGGATCGACCGCTCGCCCTGCGGCACCGGATCGTCGGCGCGCATGGCGCAGCGCGTCGCCAAGGGCCAGCTCAAGGTCGGCGAGGCGTTCGTGCACGAGAGCATCATCGGCACGCTCTTCCATTGCCGCGTGGAGGGCGCGACGGTTGTGGGCAATCACGACGCAATCCTCCCAAGCGTCGGCGGATGGGCGCGGGTGATCGGCCACAACACCATCTATGTCGATGAGCGCGATCCGCTCGCCTTCGGCTTCCAAGTCGTCTGACGCATGCGATGACCGCCAGCCTGCCCGTCCGTTCGGAGCTCGTCCCGGCCACGCTGCGGCCGGCGGCCGTGCTTCTCGCTGAGGGTAGGGCGCTTGCCCGCGACTGGCGCGTCGGCCGCAATCTCTTTCTCGACGAGGCGGGCGTTGCGACGGAAGCCGAATACAAGCGCCGCGCGATGGCCGCCGGGCGGATCATGCAGCATGCCCATATCGGCTTTCGGAGCGTCGCGCGCACCTGCGCGGCGATGGCCGAGGTCCACCGCACGTGCCTTGAGAAAGGCGTGACGGTCGACCGGTTCGGCGTGACGCTCGACTGGTCGATGGGCTATCCGCCGGCGCTCCGCGCGGAGCGGCCCCGCGGCACGGGGATCGTGCTCGAAGGGCCGGAAGATTTCGGGCGCATCACCAACGCCGCGCCCGCCGCCGCGCATTTCGGCGACTTCATGATGGGCCTTCCCGGCGCGGTGGAGAACACGCAAGCCGCGCTTGCCGCGGGCGCCACAGCGATCGGCAATCTCGGACAATATTTCACGTTCCGGCTTCCCTATTGGGACGACGACGTGGCGACGACGGAAGCGACGCTCGTGGCGCTTGGCCTGATCGCCGCGCAGGACGTGGAGGTTCTCGTCCATTCCAACCTGGACGACGGCTTCGCCGGGCTCTTCTCCGATACGAGCTCCGCACTCGGCATGGTGCTGGTGGAGAAATATCTGGTCGAGGAGCTGATCGGCGCGCGCCTCTCGCATTGCTACGGACATCACTTCACGTCGCCGCTCCTGCGGCTCGCCTTCCATCATGCGCTCGCGCTGGTGACGGACAGCGTCGGCACGATGATCTTCGGCAGCACGGTCAGCTACCGGTCGACGCCGGCGGGAAACTACGCCAGCCTCGCAAGCTATCTCCAGGCGGACGTCTGGGCGCTGCAGCGGCAGCCGACCGGCCATGCCGTCAATCCGGTGCCGGTCACCGAAAACGAGCGCATCCCCGACGTCGACGAGATCGTCGACGCGCAGCTCTTCGCAGCGCGGCTCGTGGAGCATGCCGGCGCCTCGCGCGACCTTGTCGATTGGGAAGCCGTCGATCGCCTCGCCGGGCGGCTGGTCGAAGGCGGCCGCCGCTTTGCCAGGAATGTCCTCGGCGGATTGGCGTCATCCGGAGTGAACACCGCCGACGCGGGCGAGCTGATGCTTGCGTTGCGGCGGATCGGTGCGAAGCGTCTTGAGCAGCTCTTCGGGGCCGGGGCTGCCGACGCGGAAACCCCCGATCGGGAGGCATGGAGCGGCCGTCATCTTGTCGTGCCTGCGGAATGGGTCGAGGCAATAGAACGCGAGTCCGACGCCTGGGTCGCCGCGATCGACGAAGCGCTCGTCTCCCGCATCGGCGCGCGGCGGCTCAAGGCCTGCGTCGGAACGACCGACGTCCACGAGCACGGAAAGGCTCTCGTTGAGCGCGGGCTCACCAAGCTCGGCGTGACGGTCGTCGACGGCGGCGTCTCCGCCGATCCGGAACGGCTCGTCGCGATTGCCATCGACAGCGCGGCCGACCTGATCGCGATCAGCACCTATAACGGCGTTGCGCTGCGCTATGCGCGCGACGTCATGCGCTGCCTCGACCGGGCGGGTGTCGCACTTCCCGTCTGTATCGGCGGACGGCTCAACCAGATCCCGGAGGACTCCAATTCCGGACTTCCGGTCGAGGTGAGCTCCGAGATCCGAGCGCTCGGCGCCATTCCCTGCGCCTCGATCGAGGCGCTCGTGCCGGTGCTTCAAGGCCTTGCCGAGACGCTCAATCCGCAACTGCGATATCCGCACACCGCAACCCACCCGTAAGGACAAACCCAATGCGATTCACTCGGATGATCAATGTCGTCGGCGTTCACGCCGCCGGAGAGCTGAACGAAGTGATCACGGGCGGCGTGCTCGACGTGCCTGGGGCGACGGTGTTCGACAAGATGCGCCATCTTCAGACGAAGGACGACTGGCTGCGCCTGTTCCTGCTGCAGGAGCCGCGCGGGCGTGTGTCGCAATGCGTCAACCTCGTCGTGCCGGCCACCGATCCGAAGGCGGATGTCGGCTTCGTCATCATCGAGTCGGACTATTACGTGCCGATGTCCGGCACCAACACGATCTGCACGGTCACGGCACTGCTTGAGACCGGCATGATCCCGATGACCGAGCCCGTCACGCGCCTGACGCTCGAAGCGCCGGCCGGGCTCGTGCCGGTGACCGCGCAATGCAAGGACGGAAAGTGCGTGAGCGTCACCTTCGACAACGTGCCGGCCTTCGTCTTCGCTCTCGACCGGGACGTCGAGGTCCCGGGGCTTGGGACGATCAAGGTCGACGTCGCCTATGGCGGAATGATCTATGCGCTGGTGGATGCGACTGCGCTCGGCTTCAAGCTCGTCTCGTCGGAGGGTGCGGCGCTGGTTGAGGTTGGCGAGCGCATCAAGGCCGCGGCAGCCGAACAGGTGCCGGCGGTGCATCCGGAGAATCCCGAGATCCATACGATCAACCAGACGCTCTTCGCCGGCCCGCTCCGGAATACCCCCGACGGGAAACGGGCGCGCAACGGCGTGATCGTGTCGCCGGGGCGTCTCGACCGCTCCGCCTGCGGGACCGGCACGAGCGCGCGGCTCGCGGTGATGCATGCGCGCGGCCAGATCGCGCAGGGCGAGCGCTTCGTGCACGAGTCGGTCCTCGGCACCGAGTTCATCGGCGAGGTGACCGGAATTACGGAGGTCGGCGGCATCCCGGCCATTCGCCCGACGATCACTGGCAGCGGCTGGATCACCGCGTTCCACCAATATGTGCTCGATCCCACCGATCCGTTCCCCAACGGATTCCGACTGGGGGATACATGGCCGGGCGAGGCGGCCTAGCTCGGGCGACAAAAAGCGGCCCAGCATCGCCGGGACCGCGTCGCGAAGGACCAGCCAAGCCGGCGAGGACGGCTCAGCGAAGCTGAATCCAGATGGCCTTCGTCTCCGTGTACTGGTCGTGGGCCATCAGCGACTTGTCCTTTCCGCCGAAGCCCGATTCCTTGTATCCGCCGAAGGGCACTGCGAAGTCGCCCTCCGAATAGCAGTTGATCGAGACCGTGCCGGCGCGCAGCGCCCGCGCCGTCTTGTGCGCGACGTTCAGATCGTTGGTGTAGATCGACGAGGCGAGGCCATAGCTCGTGTCGTTGGCGATCCGTACGGCCTCCTCCGCATCCTTGAAGGTGATCACCGAGAGGACGGGGCCGAAAATCTCCTCGCGCGCGATCCGCATGCTGTTGGTCACGCCGTCGAAGACGGTTGGCTCGACGAAATAGCCGCCGGTCTCCTCCAAGACACGGTTACCGCCGAGCGCGACCGTTGCACCCTCCTTCTTGCCGATGTCGATATAGGAGAGGACCTTGTCGAGATGGCCTTCCTCGATCATGGCGCCGATCTTGGTCTCCGTCTCGAGCGGATCGCCGACTTTCCAGGTCTTGAAGGTCGGCGCGATCCGGTCAAGCAGGCGGTCCTTGACGTCCTGGTGCACGATCAGCCGTGACCCTGCGCTGCAGTTCTCCCCCTGGCAGAAGAGGATGCCGGAGGCGACCTGATCGGCGACCATCTGCAGGTCGGAGACGTCCGCCATCACGATCGCCGGGCTCTTTCCGCCGCATTCCAGCACGATTCGCTTCATGTTGGATTCCGCCGCGTATTTCAGGAAATAGCGGCCGACCTCGCCGGAGCCGGTGAAGCTGACGCAGTCGATGTCCATGTGACGCCCAACGCGCTGCCCTGCCGTCTCGCCGAACCCCGGCACGACGTTGAAGACCCCGTCGGGGATGCCGGCTTCCGCCGCCAGCATGGCGAGACGCAGCGCCGTCAGCGGCGTCTGCTCCGCCGGCTTGATGACCATCGAATTTCCGCCGGCGAGCGCCGGGGCGATCTTCCACATGGCGACGAAGAGCGGGAAATTCCACGGCAGCACCGTGCCGACGACGCCGATCGGCTCACGCACGATCATCGAGACGACGTCGCTCGAAGTCGGCGAGATATGATCGTAGATCTTGTCGATAGCCTCGGCGTGCCATCGCAGAGTCTCGATCGTGTCGGGAAGGTCGACCGCCAGAGAGTCGCCGATCGGCTTGCCGCAATCCACCGTCTCCATGATGGCGAGCTCGGTGATGTTCTCTTCGATCAGGTCGGCGAAGCGCAGCAGAACCTTCTTGCGCTCCCGCGGCGGCATTTTTGACCAGACGCCGTCCTCGAAGGCGCGGCGGGCGGCGGCGACCGCGAGATCGATGTCGGCGGCGTCGCCCTCCGCGACGCTCGCGATGACCTTGCCGGTCGCCGGGTTCACAGTGTCGAAGGTCTTGCCGGATATCGCATCGACGAATTTCCCGTCGATGAAGGCTCGGGTTTCAAAGCGGAGGCTGCTCGCGCTCTTGTGGAAGTCGGTCTCGATGCGCGTCATCGCTGTTGTCCTTTCTGCGTCAGATGAATCCGCCGTTCACGTGCATGATCTGGCCGGTCACGTAGGAGGCGTCGGGGGAGGCGAGGAAGGCGACGAGGGCCGCGACCTCGTCGGGCTCGCCGATCCGCCCGAGCGGGATCTTGGCGGCGAAGTCGCGCCACTCGTCGGCGCTCAGGAACTGTTCCGTTCCGGCCTGTTTGCGGATGAGCCCGGGGACGACGGCGTTGACCGTGATCCCGGCGGCCGCGAACGGCACCGCGACGGCTTTCACCATCGCTTCCAGCCCGGCCTTGGCCGCGCCGGAGGCCGGATAGTTCGGGTAGTCGGTGCGGAAGACGTGCGCATTGTGCGTGCTGATCGCGATCACGCGCGCGTCGGCGCCTTGCTTCAGGTGTCTCTCCGCCGCCGTCACCAGCTCGAAAAACCCGCCGGTGATGACGGCGAGGCAATTGTCGAGGCCGGCCCGGTCAAGCGCGCCGATCTGTCGCCGGTCCGGGAAGCCGGCATTGGCGATGACGACGTCGAGGCCGCCGAACGCCTCAACGGCGTGCTCGACCAGACGGGCACCGGTTTCAGGCGCGGCCAGATCGCCGAGCAGGATCGCCGTCTTTGCGCCGGCGCGTTCCAGTTCCGCGGCGACCTCTTCGCAGCCTTTCCTGTTGGTCAGCGCGTGCACCAGGATGCCGACGCCGGGTCGCGCCAGGCGCCGGCAGATCGCCGCGCCGATGCCGCTGCTGGAGCCGGTCACCAGGATCGATCGGAGGCGATCCCCGTCGGTGCGCTCGGCGCTCGTCACGGCCTTTGCACCTCACGCGGCATGCTGGCGCTGATGCTCCGCGAGCGCGCCCCAGTCGACGTCGACGCCGAGTCCCGGCGCGTCCGGCAGCACCGCGCGGGCGCCGTTGAAGGTTATGCCGCCGCTGAATGGGTTCGGGCTGCCGATATCGAGGAAGCTCACATGGCCTTCGCAGTCGACCGGATAGGGCGTACGCGCGATGGCCGCGATATGGCAGCAGGCCGTGTCGCCGAGGATCGTGTAGGGATTGGTGTCGACGCTGACGCCGAGGCCGGCAGCCTCGCAGATGGCGATCGCCTGGGCCGCCGGGAAGAATCCGCCGATGCGGTTCAGCTTCATGACCATGCGGTCGCAGGCGCCGAGCCTGACGATGTTCATCAGCGCCTCGGGCGACCACACCGACTCGTCGAGGATCACCGGCACGCCGGCATTGGCGCGCACGAAGGCGGCGCCGACGATATCGGCATGCGGCAGCGGCTGCTCGATGGAAAGGTTGTCGTGGCCGGCGAAGCGCTTGAGGATCGCGACCGTCCATTGCGCGCTGCGCCAGCCCTGATTGGCGTCCGCGTCGATATAGACGTTGGAGGGGACGACATCGAGCGCGGCGCGCAGCAGCGCCAGCTCGGTCTCCAAATTGTCGCGGTCCCAGCCCTTGGCGAGAACCGTGTCGCCGACCTTGATCTTCAGCCCCTTGAAGCCCTCCTTGACGTAGTGCTCCGAGGCGGCGGCCATTTCCTCCGGCGTCTTGTGGTAGAGGTTGGTCAGCATCTCGAACTCGGTGCGGTAGGCGCCGCCGAGCAGGGCATGGACGGGAACGCCAAGCGCCTTTCCAACGAGATCGTAGAGCGCCATGTCGACGCCGGAGCGCGCACCGCGGCCGCCTGGCATGCCGCCGCCGATCTGCGCCTCCATGAGGTGGTGCATGTGGGCGAAGTTGCGCGGGTCCTGGCCGCGCAGCGCCTTATCGTAGAGCGCGACGCACGCCTGGATATGCTCCGCGGTCTCGCCCAGATACCAGACCTGGCTCGTCGCCTCGCCCACGCCGTAGTCGCCGTTCTCTGCCGTCACCTTGATCACGAAGCTCGGCGGCTGGCTCGGCCATACATATTCGTCATCGAGCCACGCCTCCTTGATGACCTTCGGGTACATGCGGAGCGCTTCGACCTTGGCGATCTTCATCTTATTCCTCCATGCCTGCCGTTTGCGGAACGCAGCCCGCCGCGCCGCCGCCGGCGCTCAAGCGACTTGGCGCACCGGCATCGATAGCGACTTGAGCGCCTTCTTGAGCTCCGCCATCTCCGCATCCTTGAGCGGGAGCTGCGGCTTGCGGCATTCGCCGATCTTGCGACCGGCCAAGGTCGTCGCCGCCTTGATCGAGGGATTGTAGTCGTGCGTCCAGAAGAAGAGCTGCGCGGGCAGCATCTTCTCCCAAAGCGCCGCAGCCTCGGTGAGCTTTCCTTCGGCGACGAAGTTGTAGAGCGCCACGGCCTCCTTCGGCATGGCGTTGGCGGCGCCCCAGATAGCGCCGACCGCGCCGGCAAGCATGCCCTGGAAGGCGATCGGATCGCCGCCGTTGAAGACGCCGCCGCCCGTTGCCACCAGCTCTTGGATGCGCACGAGGCTCGCGGTGCTGTCCTTGATGTAGCGGATGTTGTCGATCTTCAGCAGCTTGGCGAAAATCTCCGGCGTGATGTCGATGTTGGAATGCTGGGGGATGTTATAGACGACGATCGGAAGGTCGACGGACGTCGCGATCTTCTCATAGTGCCAGAGCACGCCGTCGAGGCTCGGCCCTTCGAAATAGGGCGGCAATACCATGATGGCGTCGGCGCCCATGTCCTGGGCTGCCTTGGAGTTGGCGATCACGTCTGCGGTGTTGATCGCCGAGGTCTGGATGAAGACGTCGGCGCGCCCGGCAGTGTGCTTCGCGGTGATCTCGGAGATGCGATGACGCTCCGCGTCGCGCAGATAGGCAAACTCGCCGGTCCCGCCGCAGGCAAGGATGATGTGAATGCCGTTTTCGATCAGCCAGTCGATGTGTGCCTTGAGAGCGCCTTCGTCGAGCGCCTCGCCGCCATCGACGAACGGCGTGCAGATCGGCACGCACATCCCCTTGAACGTCTTCATCGTGGTCTCCTTTAGGTCTTGAGAGCTTGGCGGCTCGGGCGCGGCGCCCGGGCGCAATTCGTCAGCGGCCGATTTTCGCGGCCTTCAGATCCTTGTAGAGCTGGCGGAAGTTTGCCTGTTCGTCGGCGGTGAGCGGCCCCATCGGCGGGCGCATCGATCCCACGGGAATGCCGGCGAGCTCGCATCCGAGCTTCACGTACTGGATGTACTTTCCGCCGTTCTCCAGGAGGTAGATCATGGGCATCATGGTGGCCATGATCTCCTTTCCGCGCTTCCAGTCGCCTTTCACGACGCAGGCTTCGTAGAGCGCGACGTGCTCCGCCGGCAGGAAGTTCGAGGCGCCCGCGATCCAGCTTTGAGCCCCCCACAGGAACTGGTCGAGCGCCTGGTCGTCGAAGCCGCAAATGCGCTGGTAGCGCTTGTCGAAGAGCATCACGTGCTGAAGCATGCGGCCGAAGGAGCCGCTCGATTCCTTGATGGCGCAGAGCGCCTCGATGTCGGTGGCGCTGTTCAGGAAGTCGACGTCCATGTCGACGGCGGTTCGCCCCGGAAAGTTGTAGAGGATGATCGGAAGCGAGGTCTTCGCCGCGATATTGCGGAAATGGCCGACCAGCTCCGGACCGCTCGGGATGGCGTAGGGCGGGGCGGCCAGCATGATCGCCTCGTAACCGAGCTCCTTGGCGTAGTTCGACAGCTCGACGATCTCGTCGGACCGCATGCTGTTGGTGCCCGCATAGAGCGGCAGCCGGCCCTTCACGTTCTCGGCGACGAAGGAGAGGACCCGCCGCCGCTCTTCGGTCGATTGCGCGTAGTATTCTCCGGTCGAGCCGCCGGGCAGAATCGCGTGGACGCCGTTGTCGATCAGGAACTCGATGTGCTTGCCGAGCGTCGCGTAGTTGATGCTCCCGTCCTTTTCGAACGGCGTGACGATGACCGCGATGATGCCCTTGAATTGCGGAATCTTCATTTTCTCTCGCTCCTCGGCTCCGCCGCTTTCGCGCCGGAGTTCTCTTGTCGTCCTCTCCTCGGAATGAGCCGGGAAGAGTAAGTGGTGATCGCGCGGGGACGCTTCTTTGCGAAAGCGTTCTATGCGCGGTGATAGGGGGCCGGGCGGCCGGTAGGCACGCTCCCGGCGGAGCTCGGGCCGACGATCACGTAGTCATAGCTCGATCGCAGCGATGCCGATGCCGGGCGACCGTCTATGATGCGATTAGCCATGGTGTGCGCCGGAAGAAGGGAGGCAAACGTCGGCGGACGCACGCTTGGGACTGCGTGCCCGCGTGTGGGCGACCGATTTACGCGTCTGTGGCGATTTGCTCGTCTGAGATGTCGCTCGGGTGGGAATGATGTGCGCCCTCGACTATGGGCCTCAGGCGGGGCAACAGCCCCGCTTTCCGCCCTTTTGTGGGTAGGCTTAGCATAGTTGTCGACATAGTGTCGCCTATAATTGCGCAGGAATCCAGGACGGGATTTGCGGCGTCCTGAACGGTCGGCCCAGGTGGCAGGGATCGGCGATGAGAGGGAGCGGAAAGGCTTTGGTGGAGCAGATTATCTTCGATTTCGACGGGGTCATCGTGGATTCCGTCGGCCTGAAAACGGAGGCGTTCGCCTCGGTTTATCACGGCGAGGCACCGGACCTCGTCGCCGCCGCCGTGGAATACCAGGACGTGCAGGGCGGGGTCGGGCGGCGCGAGAAGTTCGCCTATCTCGAACGCACGCTCTTCGGGCGCTCCGGCGACGCGCAGTCGGTCGACCGCCTGTGCGCGCGGTTTGCCGCGGCAATCGACGAGGGCATGCAGCGCGTCGGCTTCGTCCCCGGCGCGAAGGCGTTTCTCGAGGCGTGCCTCGGGCGCGTGCGGATGCATCTCGTCTCCGGTACGCCGGAGGAGGAGCTGCGGCGAATTGTTGCCGAACGCGATCTCGCCCATTTCTTTGAGCAGGTCATCGGATCGCCGACGCGGAAGGCGGATGCTTTCCGGGCGATCCTGGAGGACACCGGTATTGCGCCCGAGCGGTCGCTCGCGATCGGCGACTCGCTTACCGAGTTCGAGGCCGCGACGGATACGAGAATACCGTTCCTGGCGATCGTGGCGCGCGGCCGGCAAAACCGCTTTCCCGACTATGTGCCAGCCATCGAAGACCTCACATCCGCCGCCGCCCACGTGGGACTTGCGATGGAAACCTGATGCCCGCGCAAGAGCTTCACGGCGGCAAGTGCGTACACTTTTCGCGTAAATTTAGACAATTTTGTTCGAGCGCATAACGGGTATCTGAGGCACTACCGGTGCATGGTTGTCGCTCGTGATCCCGCAGGCTGTGAGAAAGCGATGCCGCGCCGAGACGTTCCGTTCCTCTCTGAAGTCGCGGTCTTACGCGGGATCATCGACGCCGTTCCCCATCCGATATTCGTCAAGGATAGCGACGGTCGGTTCGTGATCGTGAACAATGCGATGTGCAAATTCATGGGCCGGAGGTACGACGAGGTGGTTGGCCGGTTCGATCGGGATTTCTTTCCGATGGAGCAGGCGGAAATCTTTCGCGAGAACGACCGACGCGTGCTTCGTGACGGCCAAATAAACGAGAACGAGGAGCCGTTCACCAACAGCGCCGGCGAAGAGCGGACGATCGTCACGAGAAAATCGCGCTTTACTCTGTCCGGCAGCAAACCGTTGCTCGTCGGCTGCATCACCGACATCAGCGACTTCCGCCGTGCGGAAGCCGCGATCCGCCATCACGCCGAGCACGACAACCTGACCGGGCTCGCGAACCGATCGCTGTTCCGCCGCAGACTCGAAGCTGCGTTGATGACGCGCGCAAGATCTGGAGAGTCCGCGGCTCTGCTTCTGATCGACCTGGATGGGTTCAAATCCGTGAACGATACGCTCGGACACGCCGCCGGAGACAACATCCTTGTGCAGACCGCCAACGCCCTTACCGACCTTCTCGGCACGACCGAAGACGTCGCGCGGCTAGGCGGAGATGAATTCGCCTTTGTCCAAAAAGCGGGACCGCAGCCCGCCACGGCGGTCGGTGTGGCGAGCGCGGTCGTTCAGCGCTTGGCGCAACCTACATTCATCGACCGCAAGCGCGTCGTGATGTCTGGTTCGGTTGGAGTCGCGCTGGCAACTGGCGCTCATTCGGACTGCGAGGACCTGCTGAGGCGCGCCGACATGGCTCTCTACGCCGCGAAGCGAGGCGGGCGCAATTGTTGGCGCCTCTTCGACCAAGACACGAAGAACGAAGCGATCGAAGCGGCTTGATTCGACCGCGCTTACCCCGTGCCCCTAACGCTGCGACAGCAGGAACGGCAGCACGGCGGCATTGAATTCGTCAGCGCGGGTCTGCGAGCAGACGTGCCCGCCCTTCGAAATGACGTGCAGCTTCGCGCCGGGAATGGTGCGGGAAATCTCTTCGGAGAAATAAAGCGGGGTCAGATAGTCGTCCGCAGCGCAAATGACGAGGGTGGGCGCGTCGATTCTGGCGATCTCCGAGGCGCGGTCGAAGCCGAGCACCGCGTCTATGCGGCTGAGCACGATCTCCGGTTCGGAAAGGCGCGCGATGTTTCTGGCGTCGGCCTCCTCGATGGCGGCGATGTTCTCGTTCACCCACCAGTCGGGCGAGACGATCGTCGCGGTGTTGCGGACGTAGGGCTCCGGCCCTCCGAGCCTGAGCAGGATCTTTCGCGCCTCGAAGACGCGCTGCATGAAGGGATCGGCCTTGGTCCAGGTGGCGGAGAGCGTCAGGCTCGCCACCCGATCCGGGTGATCGAGCGCGATCGTCTGTCCGATCGCACCGCCGGTGGAATGTCCGAGGAGATGCGCGCGCTCGATCTTGAGCGCGTCCATGAGCCTCACCAAATCGTCGCTCATCTGATCGACGGAATAGTCGATCTTCGAATGCGTGCTCTGGCCGACACCGCGATGGTCGTGGGTGATGACCGTGAAATGCTCGCCGAAGGCCGCGATCTGCGGCGCCCAATAGTCGGCGAAACCGCCGAGCCCGGTGACGAGAAGGAGGGGAGGGCCGCTTCCGTGCTTCTCGTAATAGAGCTCAAAGTCGTCGAACTTTATCAGCGGCATTGTCGGCGGTTCCCATGAAGCGGGCGGACAAGCGTGAGGGGCGCTATTTGCGGTGCCCGTCGGCGGCGAACTCCAGCACTTCCTTCCCGGCCACAAGGTCCCGGCTGGCGGCGTCGAAGGCGCGAAAGTGTGCCGTCTGGGCGTGCGTGTCGAGGGCGGCGCGATCCGTATAGACCTCGTAGAGGAGGACATAGGACGCGCCGTCAGGACCTTCGAGCGGTGTCAGCACGTCGAACTGAAGGCACCCCGGCTCCTCGCGCACCGAGGCCGCGGCGTTCTCCTTGATCAACGCGAGAAAGCGCTCCTGCGTGCCTTCGCGCAGCGCGAACCGCACGGTGATCGCATAATGCGGCTTGTCCGCTTCGCCCTCCGCCATCTGCCCTTCGATGCCTCCGCTGCCTCAGAGAAGCTGATCCGCGGCCACGCCGACCTCTCGGCCGGCCGCGCGGATGCCGTTGATCGTCTCCTCGTTGAGCGGGATTCCCTTCCGCCTCGTATCGCGCCTGAAACTCCGCTTCCAGCATGCCGGGCGGATAAAGCCGTTTGACGCCGTCGCGCCGGCGGCTCTCCTGGATCTGCCGGCTGATCGTGTCGACGCGCTGCTTGAAGAGATCGACCGGCTGGAAGCCGGCGATGTCGATGGCGATGAACAGGTGGCCGTCCGCGCCAGCGGTCGGTCCGTCGACCATGTTGCCGAGCTCGGTGCCGTAGCTGGCGCCGGAAAGCAGCGTGGAAAGCATGCCGATGACGATGCCAAGGCCGACGCCCTTGTGTCCGCCGATCGGCTGGATCAGCCCTTTCAGCGCGGTCGCGGCGTCGGTGGTGGGCTCGCCGTTCTCGTCGAAGGCCCAGCCTTCGGGAATGTCGAGCCCCTTTTGATGATAGACACGGATCTTCCCGTGTGCGGTCGCGCCGAAGGCGATGTCGAGCAGGATCGGCGGCTCATTTGCCGAGGGAAAGGCGACGGCGAGCGGATTGATGCCGACGATCTTTTCGGTGCCGCCCCAGGGCGCCATGGTCGGCAGAGCATTGGTCATCGCGATGCCGACCATGTCGTGCGCAAGCGGCATCGCCGCCCAGTAGTCCATGGCGCCGCAATGGTTGCTGTGGCGCACGGCGGCGACGGCGACGTGCGTCGTCTGAGCGCGCTCGATCGCGGCGCGCATGGCGAAATCCGCTGCGATCTGGCCCATTGCGTTACCGGCGTCGACGACGAGCGCCGCGCCGTTGTCGCTCGCCACCGACGGTCGTCCGCGCGGATCGACGCCGTCCGTCGTCAGCTTCTTCACATAGTCGCCGACGCGAAGCGTGCCGTGGGAATGAATGCCGCGCTGATCGGCATTGACCAGCGTCGCGGCGAGAAGGGCCGCGTCCGCTTCCTCCATCGCACAGGCCCGGAAAATGGTGGTGACGACCCGCAACAGCTCCGCAGGCGCGATCCGACGCTCCAACTCGCTGCCCGGATACTCGGCCATCTCTTTCCTCCCGACGCGCTTCTTGTTGTTTCAGGGTCCGATAGCGTTGCGGACCTGCCAGTAAAGCTTCGCGACCTCGTCGAGGTGGCGCTGCATCTCGTTTTGCGCCGTGGCCGGATCGTGCGCGGCGATTGCTTCGAAGATGCGCTCGTGCGCCGTGAAGGCGGCCGTGAAGGCGATGGGGGTGCGGCCCGAGATGGCACGCTGCTCCGTCAGCCATTCCGCGACGGCGTTGTGCATGGAGGTGAAGATCGGGTTCTGCGGGATGGAGGCGATGGCGTAGTGGAAGTCCACGTCGGTGCGCATGAAGGCTTCGTGGTTGCCCACGGCCCTACGGTTTTCCTCAAGCGCCAGACGCAGGCTTTCGATGTCCTCGTCCGTTGCTCGCTCCGCCGCAAGGCGCGCGAGACCGACCTCGAAGAGCGTACGCGCTTCCTGGAAGCGCTGGATGCCGCCCTCCTGTGCGAGCAGCAGCCGCGCCGCGCCGGAAAGCTCGTTCACCAGCACGTTGGGGGTCGGCGTGGTGACGCGGGCGCGCTCGCCGCTCCTGACCGTCACCAGCCCCATCTTGCGCAACGACAGCATCGCCTCGCGCACGGTGGAGCGGCCGACTCCGAGCTCCTCCATGATGTCCTTCTCCGACGGCAGCTGATCGCCGGGCGCGAAGCGGCCTTCGTGGATCATGCCCTCGATGCGCGCCGCGACGTCCTCGTAGAGCTTGCGGCGTCTGATCGGGGTCTGGCTGCTGGTGACTGACATGCGTCCCTTGATTTCGAGGCGGCGCCGGGTGGCTCGGACAGGGAATACGAGGGGCCCGGCGTCAAGGCGAAGTCGTCGATTGACCTTTCAGGCTGTCTGACACTAGGATAGTCAGGCAGCTACAATCGTCAATAGCGTCGGAGAACCGACGCATTGCCTGAAGGGAGGAGCATCATGCTCAAAATGCGCTTGGGATCGGCGCTCGCTAGCGCGGCCGTCGGTGTTTTCATGCTCGCGGGTCCGGCCTCCGCCGACGACTTCATGGACAAAGTGAAGGCGGAAGTCGTGATGTTCGCCGGGCCGCAGTCGGACTGGCGCGGACCCACCGCGGCTCCGAAGCCGGAATCGGGCAAGCACATCGCCTACCTCGCGAACGACGCCCAGAACGACGCCACCCAGGAATGGGCCAACGCGGTCAAGGAGGCGGGCGCGAAGCTCGGCTGGGAGACCACCATCATTGACGGCCATGGCTCTCCCGTCGGCTGGCAGCAGGGCTTCAACCAGGCGATCGCGCTGAAGGTGGACGGCATCGTCACCGACGCCGACGCCGCCAGCCTGCAGCCGCAGATCAAGGAAGCGAATTCGCAGGGGATCGTCGTTGTCGGAATCCACGCGGCCGGCTTCCCCGGGCCGCAGCCCGACCTCGGGCTGTTCGTGAACATCCAGCAGGATCCGCGCGACATCGGACGCGCCCAGGCCGATTGGATCATCGAGCACTCGGGCGGCAAGGCCCGCGTCGTCGTCACCAGCCATTGCGAGTTCGCCATTGCCTGCGCCAAGGCGCATGCCACGGAGGAGCGCATCAAGGAATGCTCCGGCTGCGAGATGCTGGAATTCTCCAACACGCCGATTTCGGAAGTGGCGCAGCGGCAGCCCGCCCTGGTCACCGCATGGGTACAGAAATACGGAACGCCGCTCTACATCACATCGGTCGCCGACTACACGGCCGACTTCCAGATACCAGCGCTGCGCAGCGGCGGCATCGATCCGAAGGACGTGATCATCGTCTCCGCCGACGGAAACAAGTCCGCCTATGAGCGCATCCGTGCCGGCGGGCAGTACCAGCTTGTGACCGCTTCGGAGCCTTACAAGATGCAGGGCTATCAGGCGATCGACGAGCTCAATCGCGCGTTCCAGGGCGAGGGACCGAGCGGTTTCGTGCAATCGCCCTATCTCGTGACACCGGATAACGTGAACGCCGAGGGCGGCGACAAGAACACGTTCATCCCGAGCAACGACTACGAGAAGCGCTATCTGGAGCTCTGGGGCGTGCAAGGCTGAGCGATCGCGCAATCCTTGTAGGGGCCGGCGGACGACCGACCGGCCCCTTTTTCCGAGTCGGAGAAGGTCGACGCGCTCTCGCCATCTGGAAAGGCCCGGTTGAACGGTCCTGCGCAGGGTAGGTGAGAGGATCGGTGCTGGCGGCGAAAGCCGGTCTCGGGTGGTGTGGGCGAATGACGAATTCCGATCCGAGCCTTCTTGAGATCACGCGGCTCAGCAAGCGGTTCACCGGAACGCTGGCGCTCGACACCGTCGACTTCGACGTACGCCGTGGCGAGGTGCACGCGCTTCTCGGCGAGAACGGCGCCGGCAAGTCCACGCTGATCAAGGTGCTTGCCGGTGTCTATCGCGCCGATCAGGGCGAGATCCGCCTGAGCGGCCGCGTCGTCGACCCGACGACCGAGAAGCTGCCGATCACCTTCATTCACCAGGACCTCGGCCTTGTCGACACGATGACGGTGGCGGAGAACATCGCCGTCCTCGCCGGCTATCCACGCCGCGGCGGCATCATCTCCTGGCGCGCGGCCCGCGACGCGGCGGTGACGGCGCTCGCCCGCATGGGCGGCGGAGTCTCTCCCGACGCCCGTGTCCGCGACCTGCCGGCCGCCGAGCGTTCTATCGTGGCGATTGCCCGCGCGATGGCGGTCGAATGCGATCTTCTGGTGCTCGACGAGCCGACGGCGGCGCTGCCCGAAGCGGACGTCGCGCGCCTTCTCGACGTGCTCCGGCGGCTGCGCGCCGAAGGACTCGGCATCGTCTATGTGACGCATCGGCTGGACGAGGTCTTCCGCATCTCCGATCGCGTCACGGTGCTGCGCGACGGGCGGCACATCGCGACCGACGCCGTCGCCGAGACGACACCCGCCGAGCTCGTCTACAACATCGTCGGGCGCTCGCTCTCCGACCTCTTCATCAAGCCCTCCGCGACGGCGGCGGAGACGGTGCTGACGGTCGACGATCTGACCGTCGGCGATGTCGGGCCGGTGTCGTTCAAGGCGGCGGCGGGCGAGATCGTCGGTCTGGTCGGCCTGCGCGGCGCCGGGCACGATACCGTCGGGCGCGCGATCTTCGGCGATATCGGCAGCACGTCGGGCTCGATATCGCTGCTCGGATCGTCGCTCCGGCTGCGCGAGCCGCGCGACGCGATCAGAAAACGCATCGGCTTCGTCTCCTCGAAGCGCGGCGAGGAAAGCCTCGCGCCGAGCCTGACGGTCCGGGAGAACCTCTTCATCAACCCGGTGACGAATGGAAGAAAGCTTCTGGCGCCGATCGCCCCGGGCGGCGAGCAGGCGCGATGCCTGCGCGTGCTCCACCGCTATTCGGTGCGTCCGCCGGAGACGGAGCGCGTCATCGCGACGCTTTCCGGCGGCAACCAGCAGAAGGTGATCGTGGCGCGGTGGATGGAGGCGGGAAGCCGACTGCTTGTCCTCGAGGAGCCGACCTTCGGCGTCGATGTCGGCTCCAAGGCGGACATCTACCACCTCCTGCAGGAGGCGCTCGACAAGGGGCTCGCCGTGCTCCTGATCTCGTCGGACTTTGAGGAGGTCGCGGGCATCTGCCACCGCGCGCTCATCTTCGACCGCGGCAGGGTCACGGCGGAGCTGGCGCGCTCGGAGCTCACGATTGCGCGGCTGACGGCGCTCGCATCCGGCGCGGAGGAAAAAATGGTCCAAGCGAGGCTCGCATGAGCATTCCCGAGGCGAATACCGCGCGCACCTTCAAGAGCAGCGCCACGCATTTCGTCTCCGTCTGGAACCTGGCGATTCTGCTGGCGCTTCTGATCCTCGTCTTTTCATTCCTGAAGGGCGACACATTCCTGACCGCCTTCACTTTCCAGTCGATGGTGAACAGTCGGTCCATCAACGCCATGGTCGCGCTGGCGGTGATGATCCCGCTCGCCTCCAACAATTTCGATCTCTCCGTCGCCTCGATCCTCGGCGTCTCCCAGGTGCTCGCCAACGGCTTGCAGACGCAGCAGGGGCTGCCGTGGGAGGCCGCGGCAATCGCCTGCATCGCGCTCGGCGCCTTCGTCGGCCTGGTCAACGGCCTCCTGGTGGCGCGCGCCAAGATCAATTCCTTCATCGCCACGCTCGGCACCGGCACGCTGCTCCTCGGCCTGAACCAGTGGTACACCGGCGGCAGGCAGGTGGTCGGGCTGCTTCCCGACGACTTCGTGGCCCTGTCGGGCAAGATTCCCCATACCGGCGTCCCTGCGGCGGTCGTCTACGTGCTGATCATCGCGATCGTCCTGTGGGTCGTCTTCGACTACCTGCCGCTCGGCCGATACCTCTATGTCATCGGCGACAGCCCGCGCGCCGCACAGCTGACCGGCATCAACGCCACGACTTACGTCACGCTCGCCTTCGTCGCCTCCGGAACGCTCGCGGCCTTCGCGGGCGTTATCTTGCAGGCGCAGCTTCAGGTCGGCCAGAGCACGGTCGGCCAGGAGCTGATGCTACCGGCCTTCACCGGGGCGCTGCTCGGCGCGACCGCGATTCGCCCCGGCCGTCCGAATGTCTGGGGGACGGTGCTCGCGGTCGCCGTTCTCGCGGTCGCGGTCGCCGGCCTGACGCAGCTTGGGGCGCCGTTCTTCGTGGAGAACCTCTTCAACGGCGCGATGCTCGTGCTCGCCGTCGGGCTTGCCGGCTACACGCAGCGCCGCCGCGAACGCCGCCAGGCCGCGGCCAATGCCCAGCAGAAACAATGATCTCCGGTTTCGATCTCGCCGGTGAGACGATCCTGATCACCGGCGCGGCGCGCGGCATCGGGGCGGCGACGGCGCGCATCTGCGCCTCGCTTGGTGCAAGCGTCATTCTCCTCGACCTTGAAGGCGCGGGTGCGGTCGCGGACGAGATTGCCGCCGGGGGCGGCAGGGCCAAGGCCTTCGATACCGACGTCAGCAGCCGCACGGAGATCGAGCGCCTCGGGGCATCCGCGGGCCGTGTCGACGGGCTGGTGCTGAACGCCGCGATCTGCCCCTTCGGCGAGGACTGGCAGGCGCCGGACTGGGACGAGAGCTTCGAGCGCGTGATGAACGTGAACGTGCTTGGCCCGATCCACGCGGCGCGTGCGTTCCTGCCGGGGATGATCGAGCGCCAACACGGGCGCATCGTCATGGTCGGGTCGCTTGCCGGGCGCATGGGCGGGCTCATCGCCGGGCCGCACTACGTCGCCTCCAAGGGTGGGCTCCACGCTTTGGTGAAATGGCTGGCGCGGCAGGCCGCCCCGCACGGCGTGATCGTCAACGGCGTGGCCCCGGCCTCCGTTGAGACGCCGATGATGGAGGGCCAACCCGTCGACATTGGCCGCATTCCCGTCGGTCGGCTGGCGCGGCCGGAGGAGGTCGCCTGGCCAATCGCCTTTCTTTGTTCGCCCGCGGCGAGTTACATCTGCGGCGCCGTGCTCGACGTGAATGGCGGCGTCTACATGGCGTGACGCGCGAAGAGAACAAGAACCGACCGGAGGAGACATGCCCGATTTCCCGATCGTCGACAGCCACGTGCACCTGACGAATCCAGACCGCTTCGGCTATGCGTGGACGAAGGGCGACCCGCGGCTGCATCGGCAGGTGCTGCCGGAGGACCTCACCAAGGCGGCCGCACCTTTTACGATCGAGCAGTTCGTGTTCGTGGAGGTGGACGTCGACTACCCGCAGCACATCGACGAGGCTGCCTGGGTGCAGGAGCTGGCGCGCTCCGACAAGCGGCTCACCGGCATGGTCGCGGCCCTGCCGCTGGAGAAGGGCAAGGCGATCGAGCCGGAGCTTGATGCGTTGCGCAAGAATCCGATCCTGCGCGCCATCCGCCGCCTGATCCAGACGCAGGCCGATCCGGAGTTCTGCATCCGCCCCGAATTCATCGACGGTCTGAAGCTCCTGCCGAAGCACGACCTCGCCTTCGACATCTGCATCCTTCACCACCAGATGCCGAACGTCATCAAGATGGTCCGCCAGTGCCCCGAGGTGCGTTTCGTGCTCGACCATATCGGCAAGCCGGGGATCAAGGCCGGCATCTTCGATCCCTGGCGCGAGCAGTTGAAGGAGCTGGCGGCGATGCCGAACGTGGTCTGCAAGATCTCCGGCGTTTCGACGGAGGCTGACCACGACAATTGGACGCGCGAGCAGCTCAAGCCCTACATCGCCCACACCATCGAGACCTTCGGCTTCGACCGCGTGATGTATGGCGGCGACTGGCACGTCCTGGAGCTTGCCGGGACCTATCCGCAATGGGTGGAGATCGTCGACTGGGTGGTCGAGGGATGCACGGCGGAAGAGAAGCGCAAGCTCTTTCGCGACAACGCCATCGCCGCCTACCGGCTGAACGGCTGACGCCGGTATGGACAAGGCCGAGCTGCAGCGGAAGGGCTACAGCGTCGCGGCGATGCGCGAGCTTGCCCGGCGCGCCTTGCCGCGCGTCGTGTTCGATTTCGCCGACGGCGCCGCGGAGGACGAGCGGACGCTCCGCCGCAACGAGGCGGCCTTTGACGACTACGTGCTGCTGCCGAAGCCGCTCAACGGGGCGGTGACGCGCGATCTTTCGATCGAGCTTCTCGGCCGCACGCTGACGATGCCGGTCATCGTCGGCCCGACCGGCCTCTCCGGTCTCTTCTGGCCGGACGGCGAGAGATGCACGGCGCGCGCCGCGACCGCCGCCGGCACCGCCTTTTGTCTCAGCCACGGCTCCGTGTGCAGCCTCGAGGAGCTTGCCGCCTGCGGCGCCTCGCCGCGCTGGATGCAGGTCTTCGTCTACACCGACCGCGGTTTTACACGCGAGCTTGCCGACCGGGCGAAGGCCGCCGGCTACGACGCGCTGGTCCTCACCATCGACAACCAGCTTCTCGGCAATCGCGAGCGCGATATCCGCAATGGCTTCACGATCCCGCCGCGCTTCGGCGTCGCCGCGCTTGCGGAGATGTCGCTCAAGACCGGTTGGCTCTGGCGCATGCGCAACGATTTGAAGCGGATCACTTTCGGAAACTATGTCCGGCCCGGCGAGGCGGCGGAATTGCAGACGCTGGCGCAGCGCATGGCGGCGCTGCTCGATCCTTCCATGTCGTGGGCGGACGTGGAGGAACTGCGCCGCGTCTGGGACGGGCCCCTGATCCTGAAGGGTGTGCTCCATCCGGACGAGGCCCGTGGCGCGCTGGAACGCGGCGTCGACGCGGTGATCGTCTCCAATCACGGCGGACGCCAGCTCGATGCCGCGATTGCGAGCTTCGATGCGCTGCCGGCGGTCGTGGACGCGGTCGCCGACCGCATGCCGGTGATGGTCGACGGCGGCGCGCGGCGCGGCGCCGACGTGGTGAAGGCGCTGGCGCTCGGCGCACGCGCCTGCCTGATCGGCCGCCCGCAGCTTTGGGGCGTGGCGGTTGCAGGCGAGGCCGGCGTCGCGCATGTGCTTGAAATCTACCGGCGCGAGATCGACCGGGTGATGGGGCTTTGCGGCATCAGCCGCATCGCCGACATCGACCGGGGTTTGCTTGCGCCGAAAACGCATTCCACATAAAGGCTCGGCGCGGGGAGGCGACGATGACGGAACAGGCGGTCAAGCTCTACGGCACAGACGAACCAGGGCCGGAGCGGCGCGTGCTCACCGCCGGCCCGGTCACGGCGACCTTCGAGGCGGGACAGCTTCGCTGGATCAAGATCGGCGACGCGGAGGCGATCCGCGCCATCGCCTTCCTGGTCCGCGACCGCAACTGGAGCACGCCGGTCCCCGAGATCCGCGACCTCGATATCGTCGAGCGCGGCGGTGGCTTTCGTGTGCGCTTCACCGCTGTCTGCCGCACGCCGGACGGCGAATTCACCTGGCGCGGCGAATATGCCGGCAAGCGCGACGGCACGATCCGCTGCGTCGCGACCGGCTCGCCGGAACGGGATTTCATGACCGGCCGCACCGGCTTCGTCATCCTGCATCCGTTGGCGAACTTCGCCGGCGCGCCGGTGGAGATTGAGCATGTCGACGGCACCAAGGAGAAATCGATTGTGCCGGAGACGATCGCATCGGACCAACCGTTCTTCCTGGTCCGCGCGATGACGCATTCGCCGAAGCGCGGCATCAAGGCGACGGTCCGCATGACTGGGGATTCCTGGGAGACGGAGGATCAGCGCAACTGGACCGACGCTTCGTTCAAGACCTATTCGCGTCCGCTTTCGCTCCCGTGGCCCTATCAGATCAAGGCCGGCGAGACAGTGCGCCAGACGGTGACGCTGAGCTTCTCAGGAAAACTTCCGAGCGCCCCGGCGAAAGAGGGCGGAGCGGTTTCCGTCGCGCTCGGTCGCGTCGGCGGCGTCATGCCGGCAGTGGGCTTGAGCGTTCTTCCGGAGGACGCGAAGAAGGCGCTTCGCGCCGCGGATATCGTCAAGGCTGCGCGTGTCGCGCACCTGAATTGCCGCGTCGATCTGCGCCGGAGAGGCTGGGAGAAGGCGCTTTCCGCCTATGGCGACCTCGCCCAGGCGGCGGGCGCAAAGATCGTCCTGGAGATCGTCCTGCAGGGCACCGCCGCACCGGCGGAGGAGCTTGCGCCGGTAGCGAAGGCCGCGAAGGACGCCGGCATGAAACTTTCGGCGGTCGTCGTGACGCCGGCCGCGGATCTGAAATCCTATCCCCCGGGAGTGCCCATACCGAAAGGCGTGCCGTCCTGGCAGGAGATCGCGGCGGCGGCGCGCAGGGCCTTCCCGCGCGTGCGGCTTGGCGGCGGCATGCTCTCCAACTTCACCGAGATCAATCGCAAGCGCCCGCCGAAGAAGCTCTTCGACTTCATCACGCATGCGACCTCCGGGCTGGTGCACGCGGCCGACGACCGCTCGGTGATGGAGACCCTGGAATCGGTCGCTCACGTCATCCGCTCGGCAAAGAAGATCGCCGGATCGACGCCGACCCGTATCGGCCCCTCGCATATCGGCAACAGCTTCAACCCCTATGGCGCGAGCACCACGGAGAACCCGAAAGGCGGGCGCGTCACCATGGCGCGTGTCGAGCCGAGGCATCGCGGGCTTTTCGGCGCGGCCTGGCACCTGGGTTTCCTCGGCCAGGCGGCGAATGGCGGGGTCGAGGCGGCGACGCTCGCCTCGCCGGCCGGCGAGTTCGGCATCGCCACCCAGAAGCTCGGCCACGCGCAGCCGTGGTTCGACGATGCGGCCGGCGCCAAGGTCTATCCGCTCTTCCACGTCATTCGCGGCGTGGCGAAGGCCGCTGGCGCGAAGCGGATCGCGGCGGAATCGAGCGACACAGACCGGCTGCGCGCGCTCGCCTGGCGGAAGGGCAAGACCACCGAGCTTTGGCTCGCCAATCTCAGCGCCGCGCCGCTCAACGTGCGGCTGAAGGACGTGCCGGGCGGGGAGCCGCGGATAGCGGTGCTCGACGCGGAAAGCTTCGAAAAAGCCGCCGGCGACCCGGTCTTCATGGACAAGACCGCGCCGCTCAAGGGCAAGGCGCTGGCGCTCCCGGCTTTCGCGGTCGCGCGGCTGGTCTTCTAGAGCGTCCAGCTCTTCAGAACTGTCGTCATTGCCGGGCTTGACCCGGCAATCCATTCCGCTCCTTCGAGGCTTTTTCATCCCTCATGCTGAGGTGCGAGCGGAACGCGAGCCTCGAAGCACGGGGTGAAAAAGCACCTCAGGATGAGGGCGGAATGGATACTCCGCCGCGACGGAACGGATGCCCGGATCAAGTCCGGGCATGACGACAGGGCACGATGACAGGCATTGGCGGAACTGGATGCCGGACCTCGCCTTGTCCCTCACGCGGCACTAGAACGGACGGCATGGCGGATCGCGGGCTCACGACCTATCGCAAGAAGCGCGACTTCAGCCGCACCGGCGAGCCGCGCGGGGCGGCTGCTGCGGCCGCGCCCGCAGGCAATCTGTTCATGATCCACAAGCATGACGCGACGCGGCTTCATTACGATCTGCGCCTGCAGGTGGGCGACGTTCTGAAGAGCTGGGCAGTGCCCAAGGGGCCGTCGCTCGATCCGAAGGAGAAGCGGCTCGCGGTGGAGGTGGAGAACCATCCGCTCGAATACGGCGAGTTCGAGGGCGTCATCCCGGAAGGACAGTACGGCGCGGGCGGCACGCTCATCTGGGACTACGGCACCTGGGCGCCGATGGGCGACCTTCAAACGAGCCTTGAGAAGGGTGCGCTGAAATTCCGCCTTGCCGGGGAGAAGCTGGCGGGCGGCTGGATGCTGACGCGGCTGAAGCGCCGGCCCGGCGAGAAGAAAGACAACTGGCTTCTGATCAAGGAGCACGACGACGCGGCGACGGATGCGTACGACATCCTGGAGACACGGCCGGAGAGCGTGAAATCCGGCCGGCGCGTGGAGGATCTGCGCGCCGGCGCCGATCCGGTCTGGCAATCGAAGCCAGCCAAGCGACCGCGGACTCCGCGGCATGCGGAACCCGCCAAGCCGACGAAGCCGCCCGTCCTGAAGCCAGGCGCGCTCAAAGGCGCGAAGGCGGCTGCGCTCCCGAAGAGCTTCAAGCCGCAACTCGCCTCGCCTGTCGATGCGCCGCCCGCCGGCAAGGACTGGCTGCACGAGATCAAGTTCGACGGATACCGGACCATCGTCATCCTGGAGGACGGCAAGGCGCGGCTGATGACCCGCAACGGCCATGACTGGACGAAGCGCTACGGCGCGCTCTCGGACGCCTTTGCAGCACTCCCGTGCAAAAGTGCGGTGATCGACGGCGAGGTCGTGGTTCCGGACGAAAGCGGCGTGACGCGCTTCGGCGCCCTGCAGGACGCGCTCGCGGAGGGTGATACGGCGAAGATGGTCTTCTACGCCTTCGATCTTCCCTATCTGAACGACTATGATCTCTCCGCCGTGCCGCTCGCGCAGCGGAAGGCGCTTCTGGAAAAGCTGCTGGCGCCCGTCGCAGGGCCGACCTCCGCCATTCATTTGAGCGAGCACGTAACGGGGCAGGGCGACGCGCTCTTCGAAAAGGCGTCGGAGCACGGGCTCGAAGGCGTTGTCTCCAAGCGCTCCGACAGCCCCTATTTCCAGGGCCGCTCGAAGACCTGGGTGAAGGCGAAAGCCAAGCGGCTCGGGACCTTTACGATCATCGGCTACACCACCTCGCGCCAGGCGGGCGGGCTTGCCGCGCTGCTCCTGGCCGAGGAGGGCGACGACGGCCTCGTCTCCGTCGGCAAGGTCGGGACGGGGTTCTCCGCCTCGGAGGCGGCGGCGTTGTTGAAGCGGCTTGAAGCGCAGCCACGTGATGAGCCGGCGGCCGCCGTCGAGCCCTTGACCGCGCGTGGCGCGCACTGGGTCGCGCCGGTCCTGAAGGCGCGCGTGCTCTATGCCGACCGTACCCGCGCCGACCAGCTCCGCCATGCCGTCTTTCGTGGGTTGCGCGAGCCGGAATTCACGCCGACGAAGAACACCAAGGCGACGAAGCGCTACGTCACCGACCAGCATCTCGCCGCGATCTGGGTCACCAACCCGGAACGGCGCATGTTTTCCAAGACCGGGCCGACCAAGCTCGACCTCGCGGTCTATTACGCCAGGGTCGGCGATGCGATGCTGCCGCATATCTTGAACCGGCCGGTGTCGCTGGTGCGCTGCCCGACCGGCAAGGTGGAGGACTGCTTCTTCCAGCGCCACGCTTTCGCCGGCATGCCGCCGGAGGTCGCGACCTTCGTCTCAAAGCGCGAGAAGGACGCGGAGGAGCGAAACTACCTGGTGATCAAGGATGCCGCCGGCTATCTCGCGCTCGCGCAGTTCGGCGTGATCGAGTTCCATCCCTGGGGCTGCCGCGTGGATCAGCCGGAGCGGCCCGACCGCATGTTCTTCGATCTCGACCCGGGCGAAGGCATCGCCTGGCGTGACCTGAAAGCCGCCGCCCATGCGCTCCGCGCCGAGCTTGAGGGCGCCGGTCTCGTCAGCTTCGTGAAGACGTCGGGCAAGAAGGGCATTCACGTTGTCGTGCCCATCAAGCGCCGCATCGCGTGGAAGGCGCTGCACGAGACGAGCGGCAAGATCGCCGCTGCGATGGCCAAGCGTTTTCCCGATACCTTCGTGGTGACGATGGCGAAATCGCAGCGTAAGCGGCGGATTTTCCTCGACTTTCACCGCAATGCCCGGAGCGCCACCGCGGTCGGCGTCTATTCGCTGCGCGCCGTGCGCGGCCTCCCGGCGTCGACCCCGGTCGCCTGGGGGGACCTCGATTCAATCGACGCGCCGGAGGATCTGAACTACGCTACGGTTCCCGGCTTTTTAAACAATTCCGGCGATCCTTGGTCGGAAATGGATGCGAGCGCCGTGTTGCTCGGTCCCGATCTCACAGGCCGTTTGTCGGCGTAAGTTCTGTTCGGAGGGTTCGGTAAGATGGCGCCGCGTGCAAGCTGGAAGGGCTACCTGAAGCTGTCATTGGTGAGCTGCCCGGTGCGGCTCTACAACGCGACGAGCAGCAGCGAACGGATCGCCTTCAACCTTCTTCACAAGGACACGCATAACCGCGTGGCGATGAAGCCGGTCGACCCGGAGCTCGGCCAGGTGGAGCGCAGCGACCTCGTCAAGGGCTATCAGTACGAGAAGAACCAGTACGTGATCCTGGAGGATGAGGACTTCGACAAGGTGCGGATCGAGTCGACGGAGACGATCGCCATCGAGGCCTTCGTCGACGAGGGCGCGGTCGATGTCCTTTACGAGGACGCGCCCTATTTCCTGGCGCCCGACGGGCCGATCGCGGAAGAGACCTTCGTCGTGCTGCGCGAAGCCATGAAGAAGACCGGCAAGACGGCGATCGCGCGGCTCGTGATGTCGAACCGTGAGCGCGTCGTCTCCATCAATGTGCGCGACAAGGGCATGCTGATGCAGACGCTGCGCCGGCCGCAGGAGGTGCGCCGCGCATCCGACTATTTCGACGACATCCCCGAAAAGGGCGTCGACAAAGAGATGCTGCAGCTCGCCGAGAAGCTGATCGAGCAGAAAGCCGGAAAGTTCGACCCCGCCTCCTATACGGACCGCTATGAAGAGGGGCTGATGGAGATCATCAGGGCCAAGATCGCGGGCGAAACCCCGGTCATGGCGGCGGCGCCGGAGCGCGGCAAGGTCATCAATCTTATGGATGCCTTGAAGAAGAGCCTTGCGGACGAGAAGCCGCCTGCTGCAAGCAAGGGACGGAAGGCCGCCGGCCAGAAGGCCGCGGCCCCGAAGAAGGCGGCGCCGAAGCGGAAGAGCGCCTGATACCGAAGGAGCCTGATGAAGGTCGACGGTGCGGCATTCGCCATCCTGGGAGCGCTCGATGCGTTCCCGCGCCGTCTCGCCGCCCGCGAGATCAAGGCGCGGGGCGGGACGCTCCGTCGCGGCCTTTCGCGGCGCACGAAATTCGCGGTCCTCGGCCATCATCTGATCGACGGTGACGCCACCGCGGCCCGCGTCGAAGCGCGCATCGACGAAGCGACGAAGGCGGGCGCGATTCCGCTCAGCGAAAGCGCCTTTCTTCAGCTGCTTGGCCTGGCGGAAAAGGACGATACGTCGCGCGACCTCACCGACAAGCAACTCCTTGAACAGTCGGGCCTCGACCCGATGCTGCTTGAACGGCTTCTCCTCTTCGATGCCTTTGAGACCGCCACGCCGCCCTTCGGCTTTCGCGATCTTGTCGCCGCCCGGCAATATGCGCGGCTCTCAGCGGAAGGCGCCGACTGGCTTGAGCTGGCGCGCGCCGCCCGCTCGCGGCGGGTTGCGGCGCCGCAGGGCGGGGTCTCCAATGTCCGTCTGCAGCGTGCCGGCAATGACGTGCTGATGCAAAGCGGGGAGGGGCTTTCGGAGCTCTCCGGCCAGCTCCTCTTGGCGCTCCCCGTCGACGATCCCGATCCGGCCGACCGCCTCTTTGAAGCGGCGCGGGATGCGGAAGCGGACGAGGACTGGGAGCGCGCGGCGGTGCTCTACCGGCGCTGTGCCGAGATCGAGCCGAAGGACGCCGATATCGCCTTCAATCTCAGCCACGCGCTGATGAAGGCCGGCGCCTGGCAGGAGGCGCGGCGCTTCCTGAACAAGACGCTGCGGCTCGATCCGACCTATGCTGAAGCCTGGTACAATCTCGCCTCGATCGCGCGCGAGCACGGCGATCTCGACTCCGCCAAGCGGCACCTCCGCCAGGCGATCTCCGCCGATCCGGGCTATCCCGATCCGCTCTACAATCTCGCTCTGCTGGAGTTCGACGCCGGCGACTACGCGAAGGCAACGGAGCTTTGGGAGCGTTACCGCGTGCTCGATCCGGACTCCGCCTGGGGCCAGAAGGCGCGCTACGGCCTGCAGCTGATCGCGATGATCACCGGTGCGCCCGACGCGGAAGCGAAGCTCGCCGCGGTGGACCGCCGGCCGCTCGCCGGATGAACCTTCTCCGCGACGGGCCCGACGACGCGCCGGCGTCGGTCGTGCTGGCGCATGGCGCCGGCGCTCCGATGGACAGCGCCTTCATGAACCAGTTCGCGAAGGCGCTCGCCGAGCGCGGGCTCTGCACGATCCGCTTCGAGTTCGCCTACATGGCAGGCCGCCGCACCGGGGAGGGGCGCAAGCCGCCGCCGCGCGCGGAGCGGGTGATGGGGGAATACCGTGAGCTTGTCGACGGGCTCGACGAGGGGCGGCCGCTCTTCATCGGCGGCAAGTCGATGGGCGGGCGCGTCGCTTCGATGGTCGCCGACGACCTCTTCGATGCGGGGAAAGTCGCCGGGCTCGTCTGCCTCGGCTATCCCTTTCATCCGCCGGGGAGGCCGGAGAAGCTCCGCACGGCGCATCTTGAGACCCTACGGACGCCGGCGCTGATCTGCCAGGGGACGCGTGATTCCTTCGGCGTGCGGGAAGAGGTGGAGACCTATCCGCTTTCCAAGGCGATCCGCGTGCATTGGCTGGAGGACGGCGACCACGATTTCCGCCCCCGCCGGGAGTCGGGGCGAACGGCGAAAGAGAACCTTGGCGCGGCGGCGGATGCAGTGGCGGCGTTCATCAACGGGCGATGCTTGAAGAATAGGCCCTAAAGCCTTGTCGTCATTGCCGGGCTTGACCCGGCAGTCCATTCCGTCACCGGGGCGACAGCGGCAGCGCCACGGAATGGATGTGCCCGGATCAAGTCCGGGCATGACGACTGGAGCGGAGGCGGCGCCTATCGCTTTTCGAGCGTCTTCCGCCTGCCGTCCCCGAGCGCGCGGAGGGCATTCAGGATGACCAGCACGTCGATCGCCTCCTGGATCAGGGCGCCTTCGACCGGCGGGATATAGCCGAAGGCTGCCGCGATCATGCCGAGCGTGGAAAGCCCGATCCCGGCGGCGACGCTCTCCGTCGCGATCGAAAGCGAGCGCTTGGCGATCTCCACGGCGCGCGGGATGCGGGCGAGGTCATCGGCGAGGAGCACGATGTCCGCCGCCTCCGTCGCGCCGGCCGCGCCGCTTCCCATGGCGATGCCGATGTCGGCCGCGGCGAGCGCCGGGGCGTCGTTGACCCCATCGCCGACCATGACAACCTTGCCGCCGTCGCTTGCCTTCCGCCGCTCGGCGACGACGATGTCGACCTTCGCTTCCGGTGCGAGGTCGGCCAGAACGGCGTCGAAACCAAGCTCCCGCGCCACGCGATCCGCCGCTGCCGCATGGTCGCCGGTCGCGAGCACCACGCGCGCGACCCCGAGCCGCTTTAGCGCGGCCACGGCATGCGCGGCCTCCGGGCGGATGGCGTCGACGATCTCGAAAATCGCCGCGAACCGTCCGTCGATCGCAACCGCCACATGGCTCGCGCCGTCGGACGTCGCATCGTCGACATCGGCGTGCGCGCCGCAGCGGCTCTCGACGAAGGCCACGCTCCCGACCGCGACCGCGTGCCCATCAACGACGCCTTCGATGCCCGCACCACTTGCTTCATGCACCTCGGTCGGCGGGGTGAGCGTCAGGCCGTCGCCGTGCGCGACGCGCACCAGAAGGTCGGCGACGACGTGGTTCGATGCCTGGTCGAGCGAGGCGGCAAGCCGCAGCGCTTCCGCCGGGTCGACGCCATCCGCCTGGTAGCGCGGGGAGAGCGTCGTGCTGCCGCTGGTCAGCGTGCCGGTCTTGTCGAGGATGAGCACGCGGGCGCGGGCAAGCGCTTCCAGCGCGCCACCGCCCTTGACCAGGATGCCGTGCTTCGCCGCGCGCGACAGGCCCGCGATCAGCGCCACCGGGACCGCGAGGATGAGCGGGCAGGGGGTCGCGATGACGAGGACGGCGAGAAGCCGCCGCTCGTCGCCCGATCCGAGCCATGCCGCGCCGGCGATGCCGAGCGTCAGTGCGAGAAAACCGAGCGCGTAACGGTCGGCAAGGCGGCTCATCGGGGCCTTGACGCTCTGCGCGGCCTCCACGAGCCGCAGGATGTTGGCGTAAGTGCTCTCCGCCGCGCGCTTCGTCGCCTTCAGATCGAAGGGCGGCCCCTTGCTCAGGGAGCCGCTCATGGCGCTCGTCCCGACCGTGCGCTGCACGGGAAGCGCTTCGCCGGTCAGCGCCAACTCGTCGAGGAGCGCTTCGCCTTTCTCCACGATTCCATCGACCGGCAGTGCGTCGCCCTGGCGGACAAGCAGCCGGTCGCCGGGCAGGATCGCGTCGATCGCGACCTCCTCAAGGCCGCCGTCGCTGTAGCGGTGAGCGGTGCGCGGCACGCGCTCCAGAAGCGCGGTCATCTCGCGCCGCGCCCGCCGCCCCGCATAGCCTTCGAGGAACTGGCCGCCGGAATACATGAGCGCCACCACCGCGCCGGCAAGCGGCTCGTTGAAGGCAAGTGCTGCGCCCATCGAAAGCGCCGCGATCAGGTCGAGTCCCACCTCACCGCGACGCAAGGAGGTGACGGTCTGCAGGAGGAGGGCGGCGAGCGCCGCGGCAATCCCCGCGCGCCAGAGCCAAGCGCCAACGGCGGGCTCGCCCACGAGGTTGGCGGCAATGCCGCCGGCAAGCGCGCCCGCCGTGAAGACGAAGAGCCCGTTGGTCAGAATATCCGCGTTTCGAGCCCGCATCGTGAAGCCGGCCGGGTCTAGTTCTCGGCCGGATCGAGCGTCTGCAGATAGGCAATCAGGTCGGCGATACGGACTTCGGAGAGGAAGCGCAGCGAGAGCATTTCGGCCGCCGGCACGCCGTTCAGGATCTTGTGGAGCGCCTGTTCGGGGCGATTGCGCGACACCCAGCCGAGCGAAGAGCGGTCGCCCTTCTCACCCTTCAGGAAGCGTCGCCCGTCGAGCTGGTGGCAGGAGATACAGGCGCCCTCGAAAATGTCGCGGCCAAACTCAGGATTGCCGACGGCGACTCCGCTCTCGGTGATGTAGTCGCTGCGCTCGTACTGCCCCTCGGCGACGAAATAGGCGAGGATATCGAGTGCAGTGTCTGAGAGGCGGTCGGCGGGGAAGGGATGCGCCGGGTCGGTGAGGCGCTTCTTGACGTCGTCGGTCTCCGCCCCGGCAAGGTTCCGTAGACCCGGGAACGTCATGCCCGCGACCTCGGCGCCCCTATAGTCCCAGCCGTGGCAGGTCACGCAGCGCCAGGTTTCCGCCGGCGCGAGCGAGAGCGCCTTTTCCAGAGGCGGGTTGCGGCCCTCCGGCGGCGTCTCGTCGAGGATCGTCCAATATTGGTCGTAGAGCTTGCCGCCGAGCGAGAGGAGGAAGGTCGGCCCCAGCTCGGTGTCGTCGGCGGATTTGTCCTGCGCGGCGGCCGGCCGCGATCCGAGCGCAAGGCCCGCCGCGGCGACGAGTGCGAGCGACACGAGACCAATCCCGGCGGTGTGGAAAATCCTCAACATCCCCTCGCCTTTGGGCGCATTGCCGCCCATGCGTTTCAATGAGCCGGATGACGGCCAGGCCGGCGTTGACTTGGGTCAATCCCGGCGTGGCCATCGCCGCCGGCGAAGGTGCTAGTCGACGACCACCCCGGCCTGGCGCATGTCCTCGATCGCCGCCTTTCCCCCTTCCGGCGTCACGGGCCTGGTCGCCCCGGCGATGAGATGGGTTTTGAGCCCCTCCTTGGCGGAGTCGAGCGCGGTCGCGCGCACGCAGACATCCTCCGCCAGTCCGCCCACGAAGACGCGACTGACGCCGCGGCGGCGCAATTCGTCGGCGAGCCCGGTCGCGTCGAAGGCGGAATATTGGTCGCGATCCGTGCGGTCGCCCTTGGTGACGATCGTCGCGTCGTCGGGAAGCTCGAGGCCAGGATGGAATTCCGCGCCCGCGGTGCCCTCCACGCAGTGGACGGGCCATTCGCCGCCCTGCGGCTTGAAGCTCAGATGGCCCGCGGGATGCCAGTCGCGCGAGGCGAAGATCGGCAGGCCAAGACGCCGTGCGCGATCGATCCAGCGATTGAGGACGGGGACGACGGTGTCGCCTTCGGCGATCGGAAGCGCGCCGCCGGGGCAGAAATCGCGCTGCACATCGACGACGATCAACGCGTCGCCGGGCTGAAGCGCATCCTCCGGCCCGGTTATCCCGCCTTCCGGCTGAACCATCGACGCGGGATCGCTCGCCGGGAAGCTCTCCCCAAGCGCCTCGTCGAGGAGCTCTTCGGTGTGTCCGGGGTTCGGCCGCGGCTCTTTCATGCTCGTTGCATCGCGCCTTCTTCAGGCTTGTGACCCGGAAGGTAATGCTTCGCCGCGCCGGATCAACCGGCCTTGGTCCCTTCGTTCTTCTTCGCGGCGCGGGCGCGACGACGGCGGGCGCGCAGAAGCCGCTTCACCTGCGCCTTGCTCTCGCTCTTCAGGTCGTAGAGTCCCGCCCGCATGCGTGCGCCAAGCCCCCAGGGGCTGGAGGAGAGAAGCATCGTCCCGTAGGGCTCGCGATTGCGCCAGAGGAGCTGCATCATCGGATTGTCTTCCTCGCAGACCGGATCGACACGCTCGATCGTCGGGTCGGCGAGCCAGCGCCGCGTCTCGTCGCACATGAGCTGCTTGCCGGGCGAGAAGGCGGCGAACTCCTCGTCGAAGGCGACCTTCCAGGGGATCGACACGCCACCGTGATCCAAGCGGATCAATGCCGCGATCGGGCGGTCGCCGAGCCGCATCACGTCGATCGCGGCAAAGCCCTTCTGCGCCATCTGCAGCACCGCCCGGCGGGCGAATTCGTGCAATCCCTTCTTTCCGACCAGCGCCGTGCCGCGCCGTCCCTTCCAGCCGGAGCCTTCGAGCGCCGTGAACATGTTGAAGGCCATCTCGATCTCGGTCTGCGTGCGCGCCGACATGAAGCTCACCGCGCCCACGTTGCAGAGCCGCCGGAGCTGGCGGTCAAGCTCGCGCCGCCGCTTGTGGCTCACCATCGCGTCGAACTCAGCGATGCCGAGCGACGTATCGGGATAGAGGATCGGGCGCATCTGGCGTTCTGCGGCCGTCGAGAAGCCGCCGCGTGCGGCGGCGGAGCGGAGCGCGTTCGCCGCCGGACCGTTGAGCGGAAGGTAGGGGATCGTCATGACCGTCCGCCCGCTGGTGCGCATATGCGCGATCAGGCTGTCGGTCACCTGCGGCGCGGTCTCCGCGTCGATCAGCGGCGTGCCGAGCGGCGCGTAGGCGTGCGACCAGACGCTGAAGCTGCGTCCGCCGATGATCTGGCCGTTGCCGGCGGAGACCGGCGCGAAGAAATGCAGGTCGTCGCGGTCGGAAAAGATCGCGAGCCTGAGGCGCGAGCGGCCAAGCGCCTGGATCGCCGGCTCGAGAAATTCCGGCAGGAAGAAGGGGTTGGTCTCAAGCGAGCGCTCCGCCAGCCGGCGGACCCGATCGGCAAGGCGCGGCAATGCCTCCACAGGCTCCAACGCGAAGGTTCCGCGCCGCGCCTGCGTCCGGGCTGCGGGCCCAACAGAGACAGCTCTTTGAAATACCATCTGCACAGACTGACGCTATATTCCGCTGGCGATCGATTGCGCCCCCAACGCGCCGTTAAGCTTAAGGCTGAGCCGCCTCAACCTGCAAATCCGCCATCGTCGAGATAGGCCTGCTCGCAGGGCGTCGTATGGCGTCCAAGAACAGCATTGCGGTGGGGAAAGCGGCCGAAACGCCGTATCGCATCCTCGTGAATCCGCGCGTAGCGGAGGCCCTCCTGCTGCCCGTTCGAGTGGAAGTAGAGCACGCAACGCGCCTGGTCGGCGATCCTTTCCGAATGCATGAACGGCATGTGGAGGAAGGCAGCGAGATCCTCCGGGATCTCTTTGTCGAACCCCGCAGCGATCGCCTGGCGCGCGAGGTCGCTTGCCATCACGTCCTGCGCGAAGGCCCGGGGGTCATCTCGGAACATGTTGCGGGAAAACTGGTCGAGAACGAGGATGAGCGCCAGCGTGCCTTCCGCGGTCTTCGCCCAGTCGTTCTTGCGGCCGGCGGCCGCCTCCTCATGCAGGTGCGAGAACCGCTCAGCGATGGCGCGGTCGAACTCGGCGTCTTTTTTGAACCATTTGTCGGGGCCGGCCTTGCGCCAGAAGGCGATCACATCCTTCGGGCCCAGTTCGGAATTCGCATTCACAATCGCACCTTCCCCTCGCAGATGTCCCGATAGATCGTTGGATCGAGGCGGATATAAGACTGCAATTCCGGGTGCAAAACATAGAGCGTATCGTCGATGACGCCCGGATCGAAGCCCTCCCGTACCATTTCATGCTTGCGCTGCTTGAAGGTCGAGGTCGTGTCGATCTCCGAGACGAGGCGGAGGAAGACCGGCCGCGCATAGGTTGCCAGCCGCGCGGTCACGTGGCGCGACAAGCCGTCGAAATCGATGCCATCGTCCGCCACGAGAGCCGCCATCCCGACGCGCCCCTCCGCCCCGGGCACGCTGACGCCATAGACGTTCGCTTCCTTTATCCCCGGAAAGGCCGTGATCGCCTCCTGCACCTCGGAGGTCGCGACGTTCTCGCCCTTCCAGCGGAAGGTGTCGCCGATCCGATCGACGAAATAGTAGTAGCCTGCCTCGTCCTTGCGCATCAGGTCGCCGGTGCGGAACCAGCGGTCGCCTTTCGCAAGCGCGTCGCGCAGGATCTTCCGGTCGGTATCGCCTGGGTCGGAATAGCCTTCGAAGCGCTGGCTCGGCCGCTTCGGGTCGTTCATGATCTTGGAGATCGCCTCGCCGACCTCGCCGGGGGCGCATTTCACGCAGAAGCCGTCCGGCCCGCGCATCGGCTCCCCCGCGGCGATGTCGAAGCGCACGATCTCGACGAAGAACTTGCTCTCCAGCCATTTCGGGATACGGCCGACGGCGCCGATCTTGCCGTCGAAATTGAAGAAGGCGCAGTTGCCCTCCGTCGCGGCGTACCATTCCAGAATCTTCGGCAGACGAAAGCGCTTCTGGAAATCCGCCCAGATGTCGGGCCTCAGGCCATTGCCGCAGGCAAGCCGGATCCTGTGCCGCGTCTCCTCAGGCTGCGGCGGGCCGTTCAGGAGATAGCGGCAGAGCTCGCCGATATAGACGAAGATGGTGCAGTCGTTCGCGACGATATCCTTCCAGAACGACGTGGCGGAGAAGCGCTCGCGCAGCACGACGCTCGCCCCCGCCGTCAGCGCCGCGCCGGGGCCGAGCACGCCGCCGGAGGTGTGATACATCGGCAGGCACACATAGACGCGGTCTTGCGGGCGCATCGCCATCGCGCCGTTGAAGCCGAACATGATGCTCTGGACGCGGTAGTGGTTGATGTTCGCCGCCTTCGGCAGACCGGTCGTGCCGCTCGTATAGACGTAGAGGCAGCGGTCCTCGATGGTGAGAGCGGGCAGGTCGGCGTCGGGAATCGGCGCGTCGGAGAGCATGTCGAGCCGCGTGTCGAGACGCTCGAAGCCCTCCTGCTCGGCGCCGTGACACCACAATTGCGGCCCCGGCGCGATATCCGCCTCCGCGGTCAGGAAGCCTTCCACGAGCGTCGCGTCGACGATGACGTGCTTCGGTTTGACGATATTGATGCAGTGGGCAAGCGAGGGGCCGGTCAGGTTGGTGTTCAAGAGCGCCACGACGCCGCCTGCCCGCGTGATCCCGAGCCACGCGGCGAGGTATTCCGGCCGGTTCGGCATCATCAGCGCGGTCACGTCGCCCTTGGAGACGCCGTGCGCCATCGCCCAGCGCGCATAGCGGTCGCCGCGCCGGTCGTATTCCCGGTAGGTCATCGTCTCGTGCTCGGAGATCAGCGCGACCTTGTCGCCATGCGCCGCGGCGAGGTCGCGCGCCACCTGCGGATAGGTGCGGCCCGGATTCCTGGCGACCTTCGAAACCTTCGAGAGAGCCCGCAGAATGCCCGTCAGGTAGGCGTAGTCGCTGCCGATTCGCTCGATGAAACCCATGCCTCCCCCGAAGGGCCCCACCTGCGCCGCCGCGACTGTCTTGTTCATTGCTCTACGCGCCGAAACGTAGCATCGGGGTTGGCTGAGAGCGAGGGCATGCGAAGACGGGAGGCCGCGTGACTGAAGCGGTGCTGATCGACGTTCGCGGGTTGAAATGCCCGCTACCGGCCCTGAAGGCGGCGCGGCGCATGCGGCAGCATGCTGCCGGCACACGCTTTGTCGTCCTCGCCGACGATCCGATGGCGGCGATCGACATTCCGCATCTCTGCCGCGAGGACGGACACCGCCTCAAGAAAACGCGCCGCGACGGGGCGACGCTGCACTTCGAGATCGAGAAAGGCTGATCGCGCTTATTGCGGCGTGATGTCGTCGAGCGATTTCGCGCTTCCCGCCGCGGCGCCGATCGCTTCGGCCGGCGCAGAGGCGCCATTGCCGTCGGTGCCGGGCGCGTAGGCGTTCAGCACTTCCGGATCTTTGACCGCATTCGAGCCCGGGCGTGGGCGCGGCAGGCGCGCCACGAAGCTGGTCTCCCCGTAGACCGCCGGCACGAAGGCCGAAACCTTGACGGGCGGCCCGAGATTGAGCGGCTTTTCGGTCAGATGCGAGGCTGGAGGACCGTCCCCGTCGCCCTCGTCATCGTCCTCAGACGAGACGCGAACGCGCTTTTTCCCGCAGACGTAGTCGCGCATGTCGAAAGGCTCGTCATAGGACTGGCCGGATGTGGCGCTGGCAAGTGTCACGACCGGCTCGCCCTCGGTGGGGGGTGGGGCCGCAAAGCCCTCGTCGAGAAGCCTTGCCGCCCGTTCGGTGCGCACCTTGCCGCCATATTGTCCGAAGACCACGACGATCACCTCGCGGCCATCGCGTTTGGCGGAGGCGACAAGATTATAGCCGGAGGCGCAGATGAAGCCGGTCTTCATGCCGGTCGCGCCCGGATAGCGAACCAGCAGCTTGTTGTAGTTTCGGAGGATACGCCCGCCGATCTCGATCGCGTGCAGATCGAAGAAATCACGGTATTCGGGGAACTCCGTCAGGAGTGTGCGGCCGAGGATCGCCATGTCGCGCGCCGTCGAGTAGTTGTTCTCGTCGGGCAGGCCGTTGGGGTTCACGAAGTGCGAGCGCGTCATCCCCAGGTGATTCGCCGCCGCGTTCATGCGGTTGGTGAAACCGGCGACGCTGCCGCCAACCGTCTCCGCCACGGCAACGGCGATGTCGTTCGCCGACTTCACCATCATCATCTTCAGCGCATTATCGAGCGTGATCATCGTTCCGGGCCGGAAGCCCATCTTGCTCGCCGGCTGCCTGGCGGCGTTGGCGCTGTAGAGGACGGCCGAATCGAGCGACACCTGGCCGGCGCGGATCGCCTCGAACGTGACGTAGGCGGTCATCAGCTTGGTGGTGGAGGCCGGGTACCAGGGCCGCAGCGCGTCGGATTCCTCGATGACGCGGCCCGTCTCCACGTCGGCCACAATGTAGGGTCCGCTGACGATTTCCGGCCCAGCGTCGGCCTTGGCGTCAGGCTGAGCTGTCGCCGCCAGCCCGGGCGCGGCCACCAGCGCTGCCGGGCCGCAAAGGAGGATGGTCACCACAACGGCGCGAAACCGCGCACTTACCTTCACGCTCAAGATATGGCCCCTTCGTGCACGGAGCCATCATAGCGCATTTCGCGCGGGGGCGGCACCCCCGGCGCGAGGCTCGTCCACCAACCCGATGCATTGCCTGCGGAGCGCGGGAGGGAATATAGAGTGCGCGCGTCCCCCTCCCGCGAATTCCGAGTAGCGAATGCCGATCATCAACCGTTTCGCCGAGTTGCACGACGAAATCGCCCAATGGCGGCGCGATTATCACCGTCACCCCGAGATTCTCTACGCCGTCAACCGCACCGCGGCGGATGTCGCGGCGAAGCTCCGCGCCTTTGGCTGCGACGAGGTGGTGGAGGGGATCGGCAAGACCGGCGTGGTCGGCGTCTTGAAGGGCGCGGGCGGCGAATCCGGCCGGGTGATCGGGCTGCGCGCCGACATGGACGCGCTGCCGATCCACGAGGAGAGCGGCAAGCCGTGGGCGTCCGAGACGCCCGGCAAGATGCACGCCTGCGGGCATGACGGCCATACCGCGATGCTGCTCGGCGCGGCGCGCTACCTCGCCGAGAACCGCCGCTTCGCGGGAACGGCGGTGTTCATCTTCCAGCCGGCGGAGGAAGGCGGCGCCGGCGGCCGCGCCATGGTCGAGGACGGGATGATGGACCGCTTCGGCGTGGAGGAGGTCTACGGCATGCACAACATGCCCGGGCTGCCGATCGGACATTTCGCCACGCGTACCGGCGGGATCATGGCCGCCACCGACGTCTTCACCATCGACATCGAAGGCCTCGGCGGGCATGCGGCGCAACCGCACCGCACCGTCGATCCGATCGCCACGGCCTCCGCGATCGTGCAGGCGCTGCAGTCGATCGTGTCGCGCAACGTCGATCCGCTGCATGGCGCCGTCATCTCCGTCACGACGATCCATGCCGGCGACGCCTTCAACATCATCCCGCAGCGCGCCAAACTGACCGGAACGGCGCGATCGCTCGACCCGCTGGTGCGCGATCTGCTCGAACGGCGCACGCGCGAGGTCGCGCAGAACGTCGCCGCGGCCTATGGCGCGACCGCGAAATTCTCCTATTCGCGCAACTATCCCGTCACCGTGAATCATCCCGAACAGACGGAGAAGGCGGCGTCGGTGGCGCGTGACGTCGCCGGCGAGGCGAATGTCGACATCAATCATCCGCCGGTCATGGGGGGCGAGGACTTCTCCTTCATGCTGGAAGCGCGGCCGGGCGCCTTCATCTTCGTCGGCAACGGCGACACGGCCGGCCTGCACCACCCCGCCTACGATTTCAACGACGCGGCGATCGCCCACGGCTCAAGCTACTGGGCGCGGCTGGTCGAGAGGCTCATGCCGGCGGGGTAGGGGGCAATCCACGGTAATCGGACGGCGGCTCGGCCGGCCGGCTTTTGTTCACGCGGACAGATAGGGTCTTGCGACCAACCAAACCCCCGCAATCGTCAGCGCGGCACCGGTGACCGTCGTCACCCAGCGATGTCCGGCGGCAAATTTCTCCAGCGCCACGTAGAGCGCGATGCCGGCGATCCAGAAGAGATTCATGATTCCGCCGACAAACAGAAGCGCCATCAGGAACCAGCAGCAGCCGAGGCAAAAGCCCCCGTGCTTCGCCCCCATGCGAAACGCGCCGCGCCGCCCGGCCTCCAGTGATGGAGCAGGAAGAACACGGGGTGCTGGCAGTGCTTGAGGCAAGCCTCCTTGAGCGGCGTCAGCTGGTAGACGCCCGCGGTGATCAGCACCAGCCCGGCAATCAGGGGGCTGGCGATCTCCATCATCCCGGTGACGACACTGACCAACTCAAGCCCCCATTGCAGCGCCGTCGCGGCCACGCTGAAGCCGGCCCATACGGCCAGATAGCCCGCCAGGAAGAAGGACGTCGCGGCAAACGGCCGATCCGCCTCCTTCTGTTTGCGGGCCATGCCCGCATAGATGAGGATCGCCGGCGCCGCACTCGGCACCATCATGGCGACCATCATCACCCACCACATGAGGAACATGAGCAGCGCGTAGGACGCGGACCAGACCGCCGGCCGCATCATCATGCCGGGCATTTCGACGGCCATCCGGGTCATGGTGAGCGCCGACATGTTCATGCCGACGCCCGCCACTGTGTAGAGCGCCGCCAGCACGACGACCGCCGAAAGACCGGCCACCACAACCACGCGGTCGCGCTTGATCACGGCTTCCAGCGGGGACCCGACGGACATCGGCGCTCTCGGGGCTAGCGAAGCGCGCGCAGCCTATGCGGCCCAGGCGAACGGCGCGAAATGGCCGTTGCGGCTGCCGCTGCTATCGTCCCACTGGATACCGAAGGCATTGAAACGGCTTCGCGTCGCGTTGGCCAGCGCGAGGCGGGCGGAAACCGGATGAGCCGTATTCTCCAGATACATCGGCTCGCCTTCCTTCGACAGGCTCGGCACACCGGTGATGGCCTGGTCGATCAGCTCGCCGGCCCTGACGGCCCGGTTCATTCCGTCCATTTCAAACGAGATCGGCCGTTTCTCCACGCCCGCGAACTCCGACACCAGCGGCGCCAACGCCGCCATCGGCCCACCGGCCGCGCCGGAGGCGATCTCGCCGATCGCTTCGATCTGCGCGTCGGTCGCCTTCTCGTCGACGATGAGACCGACCTTGATATTGCCTTCCCCCATGACACCGGGCGAACGCATCACGACGATGAAGGAAATCCCATCCAGCGAGACACCGTTCTTCTCGCCCTTGTCGATCCGCATGGCGATCGCCGCCTTGCAGTCACCCTCGGTCGGCTGCCCCGCCAGATTCGTGCCGATGCAGGGACAGATGAAGTCGCAATTGCAAGTCTCCATGTACTCGCCTTCGATGCGCCAATCCGCCATCTCTTCCTCCCTTATTCGACGTGTTCTCAAGCAGTAGCTCAAACCAATCGTTCAAGCCACACATCGGCCTCGCGGGTAAAGGCCGAGAGCGGCCCAGTAGCCGTCCCCGCTCCCGGACTCGGAACAGACCCGTCGGAGGGCGTTCCGACCAGAAGTCGCGGCGAGAAGGATTGGCGTTGTTCAGATGCCTTGCCGACCCCTGGAAGATGCTCGATGGCGCACGCCCGCACGTGGAGTAATATGGGCTTCCGGGAAGGTCGTTTCGGCCGACCGTTGGAAGGCGCAGGCACAAGTATGGAGCGAAGGCTCACCGCGATACTTGCAGCCGACGTCGTTGGCTACAGCCGCCTCATGGGTGAGGACGAGGTTGGCACGCTTGCGCGGCTAAAAAGCTGCCGCCGGGAACTGGTCGACCCCGCGATAGAAGAGCTCCGCGGGCGGATGATCAAGCTCATGGGCGACGGTGCGCTCGTGGAGTTCGCCAGTGTCGTGGACGCCGTCCAGTGTGCTGCCGCAATCCAGCGTAGAATGGCTGCCCGCGATCAAGGCTCGGCCGAGGCGCAAATCCGGTTTCGCATCGGTGTCAATCTCGGCGACGTCATTGTTGACGGAGACGACATCTACGGCGACGGAGTGAACATTGCCGCTCGTCTGGAGGCCTTGGCGGAGCCCGGTGGCATTTGCATCTCCGGCACGGCGTTCGACCACGCGGTGCACAAGGTGGATGTCGGCTTTGCCAATCTTGGAGAGCAGCGCCTAAAGAATATCGCCAATCCCGTTCGCGTTTATCGGGTTCTGCTAAATCCCGGCGAATCGGGGAAGATCGTCGCCGCGCCACGTCGGTCGGGTTCCCGCGTCATGATCCTGGCGGGAGTCGCAGCGTTTGTGATTGCGTTGTTGGCGGGCACGTTCGCCTGGCAATGGCATAGACCCTCCGCACCTCAGCGGCCCTCCGTCGCGGTACTACCCTTCAAGAACCTGAGCGGCGATCCGAGCCAGGACTATTTCGCCGACGGCATCACCGAGGATTTGATTACCGACCTCGCCAAGCTTTCAGGCCTCGACGTCATCGCCCGCAATTCGGTTTTCGCCTACAAGGATCGCCCAACCGCCTTGGCCGACTTGGCGCGCGATCTCGGGGCGCGCTTCGTGGTTGACGGCAGTGTCCGGAGGACCGGCGATCAAATCCGCCTCAATGCCCAGCTCATCGACATAGCGAGCGGCGACAATCTGTGGGCCGATCGGTTCGATCGCGGCGCCGCGGAAGTGTTCGCCGTCCAGGAGGAGATGAGCCGAGAGATCGCCAAAGCGCTCGGCATGCAGCCTTCGGCTGCGGAGAGCGAGCGGATGGCGCGCCCGCCCACGGCCAATCTCGAGGCGTACGACGACTATCTGCGCGCCAAGCAGGCGGCACGCACCGGCCGGCGCGACGCGCTGCGTGAGGCGCTCGCGCTTTACGACAAGGCGGAAAGCCTCGACCCTGCTTTCGCGGCGGCCTTCGCCGCCGATGCGCGCACGACAGTCTACATCTGGCGTGTATCGCTCAACGACATCATCCAAAGCGCACTTGCGCGAAAAAGAGCCTACGAGAAGGCGGGCCGAGCCTTGCAGCTCGATCCGGGGCTCTCGTCGCCCTATGCCATTCTCGGCATCATGCAAGTCGTGGATCGCCGTTACGAGGAGGCGATCGACTCCGCCGGGCGTGCCGTTGCGCTCGACCCCGGAGACGCCGAAGCGCAGATAGCTCTCGGATACGTCCAGCTATTCGCCGGCAATCGTGCCGAGGCGACCGCCGCCGTCGAGGCGGCGCTGAGGCTCGACCCCAATCTCTCCGCCATCGACCGGGAAGTTGCCGGTCTGGTCTTTCTCCTCGGGGGCGACAGCGCGAAGGCCGTGGAGACCCTGGAGCGCACCCGGGACGACGCGCCGGCCGCCGGCGGCTTCCGCATCACGCTCGCCGCGGCCTATGCAAGCGCCGGTCGTTTGCCGGATGCGCAAGCGGCAATCTCCGAAGGCCTCCGCCTGATAGCGAGTTCAGAGGCTCCGGCGAGGTATCGATCTTTGGCTGCGTGGCGAATAGTTTATGCCCATTTTCGTAACCCGCAGGATTTGGCTCTGATCGTCGAAGCTCTCCGGAAAGCAGGCTTGCCCGAATGGCCGTTTGGCTTCACCGGTCATGAACCTGACCGGTTGAATGGGCCAGAGATTGAATCTCTTGTTCTTGGCCATACGTTGCAAGGCAAGCTGGAGCCCAGCGGTCAACCAGCCATTCTGCAGATCGCGCAAAACGGCACCGCGGGTTTCCGCTCGACGACGAGAATGCTCACCGAAACAATCTACGTTACTCGCGACCTCATGTGCGAGCAGAGCGAGAATATGTTTGGCCGCCCCGACTGCGGTCCGGTCTACAAGCGCAGCGATTCCGCCGGCAAGGGCTATACCTTTGTCAATTCAGGCAAGGTGTTCCACTTTGAATCGGTTAATTAGCCGCGCCGTGATTGATCACGTTCCAGTTCGGCTGATCAACTGCTAACTTCGCTTCGACCACCGGCCAGTTGGCATCGGCTTTCGGGATTTGATCCAGAGCGTTATCAGCGAAGGCGGCTGCATTGCCGGCGTCGTAGATTAGATAAAGCTTTCCGTCGATGATCTTAAATGCCTCCGGATCGACGTTGACCGTAACCGACCCGGAGACCGCGACTTCGCCGGCACAGTAGCCACCGTATTGAGGGGCGTATTTGGCCGGCTCGCTCATGAACATTTCCTGGTGTTTCTTGCTGGCGAAATGCCACGGCGTTCCCAACCATTCGTAGGAGTACTCTTCGGAGCCCTTCACCGCCTTGCCGTCAGTGAAATAAGCGACCGTGTCGTAGCCCATGATCGCCACGCCGCCGAAATAGCCGGTATTCACGGAGTCGTTGGCGAAAGCAGAACCCGCGCCGGCAAGCGCAACGACTGCAAATGCAGCTGCCGACGCTGAATATCGAACCAAGTTCGTCATGGTCGCGGTGGCCATCTTGGACTCTCCCTTATTAGTCGTGAATCTCCGCGCACTTCGCCGCGTTGACCTCGCCGAGGACATTGGCCTGGCACGTGGCGCCGTGGCGCTTGAACAATCGTACGACGTCGGTGTTGCCCTTCCAGAACGCGCGTGTGATCGGCATGTAGCCATGACCCTCGACATGGTTCACGTCTGCGCCCTGCGTGATGAGGAATTCCGCCAGTTCAACGTGATTTTCCTCACCTGCCACTACCAGCGGAGTGACGCCTGCCTTGTTGGCAGAGTCTTCGAGCACCGCCCCCTTCTCCAGCAACAGCTTGGCGATCGGGAGGCTCCCGGAAAAAGCGGCCGCGTGGAGCGGGGTGAATCCGCCGACGTTGCGCGCCATGACGTCGGCGCCCTTGCTCAGCAGCAATTCCGCGATCGCGAATTCGTCGCCGAGAGCAGCAGCGATGAGGGGGGTTGCCTGATCACGGCTCCGGCTGTCGACATCGGAACCATCGGCGAGGGCGCGCTCGACCGCCGCCCTATCGCCGGAAGCAACCGCATTTATCAATGTTTCGTCTGCGGCCGCCGTCGTCGCCGCGAACACCAACACCAAGAGTGCCAGCAGTCCACGCATCACCAACGATAGCACGCCCCCAAATCGCACACAAGTTGAGCAGGCGGGTAGTCGCAACTGGCGGAAAAGGGGCGTTTTAGTCCGCCTTCGTGCCTACTTCTTCGTCATCCGCCACACCCCGTCCCATTCCTTCGGGCGCTCGGCCTTCAGCGTCGCGCAGCGCTCGATATAGACCTTCGAGAGCTTGTCGTGGGCGTTGGCCTTGAGGCACTCCTCGAACGAGCGCACCGCCTTGTCCCACTCCGCCGCGCGATAGTGCTTCCGCCCCTCCTTGAAGTGGTTCACCACGTCCATCAGGTTCGGGAAGGTCTCATCGGTATGGTAGTCGAGCACCTCGTAGACGCCGACCGGCTCGCTCTTGCCGATGACCACGACGTCGTCGATGTCGCGGATGCGGTAGGTGCCCTTGAGCTTCCGGAACGTGTTCTCGCTCATCAGGATGCGCGCACCGTATTGCTTGCAGGCGCTTTCCAGCCGCGCGGCGAGGTTCACGCCGTCGCCGATCAGCGTGTAGTTCATGCGCTTGGGCGAGCCGATATTACCCGACACCACCTCGTCGGTATTGAGGCCGATCCCCATGTCGGCGGGGAGCTGGCCCTTCGACTTGCGCTCGACGTTCCAGTGCCAAAGGCTCTTGATCATGGCAACGGCGGCGCGCACGGCGCGGTCCTCGTCGTCGTCATGCGGGATCGGCAGCCCGAAGCAGGCCATGATGGCGTCGCCGATGAACTTGTCGAGCATGCCGTCGAGCTTGGCGATCTCCTCCACCATCAGCGTGAAATAGTCGTTCAGGAAGCCGACCGTGCCCTGTGCGCCGAGGCTCTCGGTGATCGGGGTGAAGCCACGGATATCGGTGAACATGATCGTCGCGACGGCGCTTTTTCCCCCGAGAATGTCCTCCTGCTTTCCTGAGCCCATGAGCTGCGCGGCGATGCCGGGGTCCATGTAGCGCGACATGGTCGACTTCATGCGCTTCTCGGAGCTGATGTCTTCCAGCATCAGCATGGAGCCGAGCTTCTTGCCTTCGGTGCTGATCAGCGGCTGGATGGTGACGTTGACGGAGACCTTGCGGCCGTCGAACGCCATCTCCGCGTCCATCATCTCGAAGGAAGCGCCGCTTCCCTCGATCTCCGTCACCTTCTCCGCGACCCAGGCGTTAGGGCCCTCGAAGAACTCGGCGAAGGGCTTGGAGATGATGTCCCCCGCCTCCACGCTCATGATCCGGTAGCCGGCCTTGTTGCAGGTGACGATCAGGCCGTCCTCGTCGGTGGTGATGACGGCGTTCGACATGCTTTCAAGCATGCTCTCGTTGTAGTTCTTCATGTTCTGCACGTCGTCGAAGAGCTTGGCGTTCTGAAGTGCGATCGACACCTGCCCGGTGAAGGCCTTCAGCCGCAACTCGTCCTCTTCGTTGAACGGCCCGCCGCGCTTGTTCAGCACCTGCGTGACGCCGATCACCTTGCCTTCCTTGTTGACGACCGGCACGCAGAGGATGGAGCGCGTGAAGTAGCCGGTCTTCTTGTCGAAGGCCGGATTGAAGCGAAGATCGGCGTAGGCGTAGGGGATGTTGATGGTCTTGCCGGAGGTGAAGACCGCGCCGGCAATGCCCAGATGGTTGGGCAAGCGGATCTGGATGGCGTCGAGCCCGGTGCCGACCTGCGACCAAAGCTCGCCCGTCTTCTCGTCGTTCAGGAAGAGCGTCGAGCGGTCGGCCTTCAGCATCCGCGTCGCCTCGCCCATCACCTTCTGCAGGAGGACGGTCAGGTCGATCTCGGAGGTCACGTCGGTGACCACGTCGAGGAATTCCAGCTCCGTCTCGCGCGATCTGCGCATGCGCTCGACGAACTGGTTCGATTGCAGCGCCACCGCCGCTTGCGTGGTCATCGCCTCAAGCAGCGAGAGGTCCTCGTGCGTGAAAAAGGCGCCGTCCTTCTTGTTCAACGCCTGGGCGACGCCGATCATCTCGCCTTTGACCGTGCGCACCGGTGCACACATCACGGATTTGGTCTCAAACCCGGTCTGCTTATCGATCGCTGCGTTAAAGCGCGGATCGGAATAGGCATCGTCGATGATGAGACCTTCGCCGGTGGTGAAGACGTGGCCGGCGATGCCTGAGGTGTTGAGCAGGCGGATTTCGCGGTGGATCTCGCCCTGCGCGACGCGCGAATAGAGCTCGCCGGTCTGGTCGTCGTTCAGGAACAGCGTGGTGCGTTCGCAATCGGTCTCGCGCGACGTGATCTCGACCAGCTTCTCCAGCACCGCGTTCAGGTTCTCGATGCCCGCGACCTCGCGCGAGATGTTGAGCAGCATCTCGGCGCGGTAGAGTTTTTGATCGATCGTGGACGGGGAGGGGGGAGCGGCCCTACGGGCTGCCGGTTTCTTCGCCACGGTCTTCTTCGTCTTGCCGGGCGCGCGCTTGCGCGTCTTGCGGGCTGCGCCGGAGGAGCCGCCGTGCGGGTTCCGTCGAGCCGGCCGCGATCGGGCGTCAGCGTCCATGAGGTTTCTCCAATTCTGCGCGCAGCGCGGAAATGGTGTCATGCAGCTGTTTCAGCTCGTCGCGCCCGGAACGCTCGATCTCCTGTATCTTCGCCTCGTAGTCGCCTCTCAGCGTCTCCAGCTCGTCCCGAAGGGCACTCGCCGTCGCCTTGAGCTGCACGATCTCGCTGGCCGAATCGGCAAGGGCTTTCTGCACGGCTTCCTGCTTGCTGATCTGAAGGCTTTCCAATTCCTCGCGCAGCGAGCCGATCGTGGCCTTGAGCTGGACGATCTCACCATGCGATTCGGCGATCGCGTGCTGCACGCTTTCGGTCTTCTCGACCTGCTTTGCCTCGAGCGCGTCACGCAACGCCGCGGCGGTCTTTTTGAGCTGCGCGATCTCGCCCTGCGCCTCCGCGATGGCGCGCTGCACGCTTTCGGTCTTGTCGGCCTGCTGCTCCTCCAATTCCTGGCGCAAAGCGTGGATCGTCCGGTGCAGGTGCCGAATCTCGGTTTCCGCCTCGTACGCAGACATGGCTGGCGCCTCGCCGGCTGCCTGCCGGCGCTTCGTCCCACCGTTTCCGGGGCGCAATACCTGCCGTCCCATCGCCTAAGCCCCGCGTTCCGCGCGCGGATGGTCTTCTCCGCGGCACGGCCTGTCAACGCCGCGGCGAAAGCCGGATTCTCCCGGTGGCGCGGCGAACGCGGCTTCTAGCGCCGCTTCACGACATAGACACCGGCACTGACGATCAGCACGATCCCGACAAGCGTCCAGAAATCCGGCACGTCACCGAAGACGGCGAGGCCGAAACCGGCGGCTGAGACGATCTGGAAATACGTGAAGGGGGCGAGCGTACCAGCCGGCGCGTGCGTGAAGGCGCGGATCAGCAAGAGCTGCGACACGCCGAAGACGAGCCCCAGCGCCACCATATAGACCCAGGCGGTCGCGCTGACGGGCGCCCAGGTCACGATCGCCAGCGGGGTGGAGACGACGCTCCCAACGAGAAGCGACCAGGCGAGCGTCGTCGTGGGTCGCTCGCCGACTGCGCCGAGCCGACGCGTGACGAGCTGCAGGAGTCCGTAGAAGACGGCGGCGAGGGCGGGAAAGATCGTGTACTGCGACAGCTCGCCGAAGCCCGGCCGCGCCACGATCAGGACGCCGAGAAACCCGGCCGTCACGCCGATCCAGCTCGCCGGTCCGACCCGTTCGCCGAGGAGCGGCGCCGACAATGCCACGACGAGGAACGGCCCGGCGAAGAGAATGGCGGTCGCGTCGGCAAGCGGAAGATAGCGCACGCCGAGGATCATGCCGACGCTGACCGTAAGCGGGGTCACGCCGCGCAGGATCTGCAGACCTGGCCGCGCGGTCCGGAACGTGCCCATCCAATCGCGCGGCGGCATGGCGGCAAGGAGCACGGGAAGCGCAAGCGCATAGCGCGCCCACATGATCTGTCCGACCGACTGCGTGTCGGCGAGAAGCTTGCTGAAGCCGTCGACCGTGCCGAAGAACCCGGCTGCTATGACGAAAAGGAGGATTCCGCGAAGAACTTCGCGACGCTCGGCGGATTCGGACATCGGGATTCTTGTCGTCGGCGGGCGCCGAACCTCGTGTGCTCTGCGAATGCCGTTCGCACGGAAACGGCGGAATGACAACGCCGGGGGAATTTTGATCGGCGCTGGACTTGCCCCGGGTGAGGGCCCGCGCTATCAACCGCGTCTCACGTCACTTCTCTCCGGGAGGCATGTATGGTCACGATCGGCTTCTTCCGCCCCTCCGGAGCGCGCGTTCGAGCGACAATGCGGAACGTTTCGCAGGGCGCCTGAGCCCACAAGCCTCGTAAATCCGAGCATCCGCCCCGCCGCCTTCGGGCGTCCGCGGGTAAGCCGGCGGTCCTTCGACCGCTTCTAACGAATCGCATTTTTCCGGGAGCCGGCCGCGACTTCGCGCCGGTCGAAGAGCAATGAATCCGCTTCGCAGCAAGCGGCGCGCAGACGCCTTCCGCGCCGTACTGGGTTTCACTTTCGAGCATTGGCGACGCCAGTCGCGGCTCGTCGGCGCGATCGCCGCCGCGGTGGTGGTCTCGACTGCCGCCGACGTGCTGGTGCCCGTCTATGCCGGCCGCCTGGTCGACGCGGTGGCGCCCGGGTCGGGCGAGCGCGGAGCGGCGCTCTCCGCCGCGCTCGCCGCCTTCCTGGCGATCCTGGCGCTCGGCGCCGGGATGGTCGTGCTGCGCCATCTCGCCTTCATCGCCATTGTGCGCCTGACGCTGAAGATGATGGCCGACATCGCGGCCGACACCTTCCACCGCGTGCAGCGTTTCTCCACCGAGTGGCACGCGAACTCGTTCGCGGGCTCGACCGTGCGCAAGATCACGCGCGGCATGTGGGCGCTCGACCTTCTGAACGACACCATCCTGATCGCGCTCCTTCCGTCGCTCGTCGTGCTCATCGGCTCGGCACTGGTGCTCGCCTTCTATTGGCCGGTCATGGGCCTCGTCGTCATCGTCGGCGCAGGGCTCTATGTCGCCATGACGGCGGCACTTTCGCTCGCCTACGTGGCGCCGGCGGCGCGGCTTGCCAACCAGTGGGATACGCGGGTCGGCGGGGCGCTCGCCGACGCGGTGTCGTGCAACGCCGTTGTGAAATCCTTCGGAGCGGAGGCGCGCGAGGACGAGCGGTTCGCCCGCGTGGTGGCGAAATGGCGCGCCCGCACGCGGCGTACCTGGATACGGGGCACCTATAACGGGACGGCGCAGATCACGGCGCTGCTGCTGCTCAGGGCGGCGATCATCGGGGCGGTGCTATGGCTCTGGTGGCAGGGCCGCGCGACGCCGGGCGACGTCGCCTACGTGCTGACGACGTTCTTCGTCGTGCAGGGCTATCTGCGCGAGATCGGCATGCATATCCGCAACCTGCAGCGCTCGGTGAACGACATGGAGGAGCTGGTCGAGTTCCATGGCGAGCCGATCGGCGTGCCCGACCGTGCCGACTCCAAGCCGATCGAGATCGGCGGCGGCGCCGTCGCCTTCGAGCGTGTGACCTTCCATTATGGCGGTCATTCCACGCCGCTCTTCGACGGCCTCTCCGTCAGGATCGCGGCGGGCGAGAAGGTGGGGCTCGTCGGGCGTTCCGGCTCCGGCAAGACGACCTTCGTCAAGCTCATCCAGCGGCTCTATGACGTGACCGACGGCGAGATCCGCATCGACGGGCAGAACGTGGCGCACGCCACGCAGGCGTCGCTCAGGGCGCAGACTGCGATCGTCCAGCAGGAGCCGATCCTCTTCCATCGCTCGCTGTCGGAGAACATCGCCTATGGGCGGCCGGGCGCGCGGATGGCGGAGATCGAGCGCGCCGCTGAACTCGCGAATGCGCACGACTTCATCGCGCGCCTGCCGAACGGCTACCAGACGCTGGTCGGCGAGCGCGGGGTGAAGCTGTCGGGCGGGGAGCGTCAGCGCGTGGCGCTGGCGCGCGCGTTCCTGGCCGATGCGCCGATCCTGATCCTCGACGAGGCGACGTCGAGCCTCGATTCGGAATCGGAGCTTCTGATCCAGGAGGCGATGGCGCGGCTCATTCGCGACCGCACAGCGATCGTGATCGCGCACCGGCTTTCGACCGTGCGGGCGATGGACCGCATCCTCGTCTTCGATCGTGGACGGATCGCGGAGGAGGGCACGCACCTGGAGCTGGTGCGCCGCGAGGCGGGCATCTATCGGAGCCTGTTTGAGAAGCAGGCTGGCGAACTCACGCGCGGCCTGCAGGTGGCGTGACGAACGAGGTGGCGGTGGATGCCGCCACCTCAAGCCCTCAGCCTTCGCCGACGTTCTTGCGCCAGGGATGCTCCTGCTTGAAGCCCAGCACCTCACGGATCTTCCTGTTTGAGAAGAGCGATTGATATTCGCCGAGATCGCTCTTCACCGGCACGTTCGGGTAATAGCGCTTAAGAAGCTCCTTGGTCGGGAGCGCCGCGGAGGTGTCGTCGTTGGCGGCGTTGAAGACCTGGAAGCCGAGCCCGTCCTTCTCGATGCAGAGCTTGACGATCTGGCCGAGGTCGCGCGCGTCGATATAGCTCCACGCGATCTTCTTGCGGAAAGCGGGGTCGGCCTTCCAATGCGGCACCTGCTTCTCGTATTCGTGCGGCTCGATGACGTTTCCGATCCGAAGCGCGTAGATGTCGAAGTCGCCGCGAAGCTGGAAGGCGCGCGCGGTCTTCTCGTTCACGACCTTCGACAGCGCATAGGAGTCCATCGGGTTGACGTCGTAGTCCTCCTCGAACGGGAGGTACTCCGGATCGCGCGGCTCGTTGGAGAAGACAATGCCGTAGGTGGTCTCGCTCGACGCGATGACGATCTTCCTGATGCCGAGCTTCGTCGCCGCCTCGATCACGTTGTAGGTGCCCATCACGTTGATGCGGAAGAGCTCGTTGTCCGGCACGATCATGATGCGCGGGATGGCGGCGAAGTGGACGACGGCATCGACCGGCTGCGGCGTTAGCACGGGGTCGAACTCGTGCAGTCCCGTATAGCTCGACATCGCGTTGAAGACCTGTCCGGAATCGGTGATGTCGGTGATCAGCGTGCGCACCTTGGGATTGTCGAGCGGCTTCAGGTCGAGGTTCAGCACCTCGTAGCCGGCGTCGACGAGATACTGCACGGCGTGGCGACCGGCTTTGCCCGAGCCGCCGGTGAACATGATGCGCTTCGACATGAATTCGAGCCCCTTTTCGATGCGTCGGAAAGCGATTGCGGGAGCGTTTCCAGAGGCGCGTTCAATCGGAAGCGAAGGCGCTCATGTCAAGCGGCAGGCGGCGGAAACGCCGCGCCGGGCTAGAGCCGACCGACTTCGAGCGTCTTGACGCCCTCGACCCGAATGCTTTGACAAACCGAGGCGAAGCTATCCAGGCCCTCCACCATGCGCCCGAAGATATTGCAGGGCGTCCAGCCGAGCGGGCCGAAAATCCGCCCGCCGTCGCCATAGAACATGCCGAGTTCCCAGAGCTCGTCGCTGAGCCCCTTCATCAGGCCTTTCGCCTGGTAGAACCACAGGCAGTCCCCCGCCACCGGAAAGCAGGTCTGGTTCTCCGCCGGGATGCCGCGCGGGTCGAAAGTCTGCGCCTCCGGCGGCAGGCCGAGCATGATCTCCGGGCCTGCGAACATCGCGTGCATCGCCGGGATCTGGACCGGCTTCGTCAGCGCCTGCCAGATCGCGGCGCAGGTCTCCGGCGCGTTCTCCTCGTAAAGATGCACGGTGCCCTGGACGCCAGCGTCGATGAATTTGAAATAGAGCTTCTTGCCGGACATGGATGTTCCTTCGTCTTGATCAGGCGGTCTTGCGGTAGGCGTAGTTGGCGTCGATCCGCTCCATCAGATAGTCGCCGTAGCGGACCGCCTCGAACTGCGCCGGGTGGTCTTCGCCGCAGCAGTTCGGCAGGGGGCCGATCATCGCGTCGGCGCTTGGATCGTAGAAATAGGGCATCGAATAGCGCTCCGCACCCGACCGGTTGATCACCCTGTGCGGGGTGGAGGACCAGAGCCCGTTCGTCAGACGCGATCCCATGTCGCCGATATTGACGACGAAGGCGCCGCGAAGCGGCGTCGCGTCGATCCATTGACTGTCGGGCCCGCGGACCTGAAGGCCGCCGTTCTGATCCTGCGCGAGCACGGTGATGAAGCCGTAGTCGGTATGGGGCGCGGAGCCGAATTGCCTGTCGTCGGCATCCGCCGGGCTCGGGGGATAGTGAAGGAGGCGGAGGAAGGTCGTCGGGCGCTTGAACAAGTCGTCGAGACCGTCCGGCGCGAGGCCGAGGGCAACGGCGATCATACGTGTCATCCGCCGGCAGAGGCGTCCGAGCGCCGCGTCATACGCGCCGATCGTCTCGTGGAATGCTGCCGGCCCCTCCGGCCACTGGTTCGGGCCGTCGAGCGGGAACGTCTCCGTTCCGGGCGCGACCTCATGCATCAGCATGAAGGATTCGCTCAGGTTCGGCTTCACCGCCTTCTCGATCGAGGAGGTCACGATCAGCGAGGAGGCCATGGCCATATAGCCGCGATGCGCCTTGTTGATCTTGACCCGCTGCTTCTCCTCGAGCGGCAAAGCATGGAACGCGGCGTTCATGGCGAAGGCGTCGTCGATCGTCGCCTGGTCGACGCCGTGATTGACGATGTAGCAGAAGCCGAACTCGCGGCATGCCGCGTCGAAGGCGGCGGCGATCGCACGCAGCGATGCGGGGTCGTCGCCATGCGCCGACGATCCGAGGCCGTCGAGATCGACGATCGGGAGACCGAGGGTCTGGTCGACTTGATAGAATGCTGTCGTCATCATGCCATGCCTTCTTTTGCGAAGAGATGTTCGGAGGCTTTCCAGACGCGTTCGGCGACGATCTGCGCCTCGGCGATAAGCTCTGTCTCGTCGAACCGCGTGAGCGTCCCGCCGTCCACGAGGAGCTCGCCGTCGACGAAGACGTAGCGCACGTCGCTGCCGTTGGCGTTGTAGACCAGGTTGGTGATGAGGTTCTGGCGGCGCAGCGGATTGCACCAGGACGTGCGCACGTCCACCAGTTGGATATCGGCTTTCTTTCCGACCTCGAGCGACCCGATCTCGCGGTCGAGCCCGAGACAGCGCGCCCCCTCGATGGTCGCCATCCGAAGCACGTCGTAGGCGTTGCGCACGCTGACGTCCTGGAACAAGGCGCGCGGGATGACGATCGCCGAGCGCATGACCTTGAACATGTCGTTCGACAGCCAGTCGCTGCCGAGGGAGACGTTCACGCCCGCGGCGTAGATCTGCTTCATCGGCGGGTAGTAGCCGCGCTTCGCCACCAGGAACGCGGTGTGTGACATGCAGGCGCCGGTCTCCGCCATGATCGCGATGTCGTCTTCGTCGAAATAGACGCAATGGGCGCCGATGAAGTCCGGGCCGAGCAGGCCGAGCTCCTTCAGGAGCGGCACCGACCGCTTGCCCCAGGCCTTGAGCATGAACTCGTTCTCGCCGGGCACCGAGCAGAGATGGGTGTGGAGGCCGACGCCGTGCTTGCGGGCGAGCTCGCCGAGCCGACCAAGCGTTTCGGGGCGGAGGCGATCGGGGCCGTCCGGCGCGACGCGGCAGGTGATGCGGCCGCCCGCCTTGCCGTGCCAGTTCTCGAAGAGCTCCTCCGCCTCTTCCAGTCCTTCTTCGACCAGGCGCGGATTCCATTCGCGGTCGAGGCGGCCGAAGCCGATCTGCGAGCTGTCCACCTCGCGGATCTCGGCGCCGACGATCCCACGCAGTCCGACCGCCTCGATGATGCGGGCGGACTGCGGCTGGTGCCACCAGCATTCGTTGATCGTGGTCGTGCCGGTCTTCAGCATCTCCACGCCGTGCACCATGCCGGGAAGCAGCACATCGTCCTTCTTGATGACGTTCTCATGCATGCCGAGGGCGATGCGGAACGGACCGCCATAGGTTGGGACGTCCTCCGTCAGCGCTTTGGTCAGCGCACCTGCGAGATGGGTGTGCGTGTTCACGAAGCCCGGCAGCACGACATGGCCGCTTGCGTCGATGACCCGGTCGGCGTCCGCCGCATGCTCGGCGAGCGCTTCACGTGTTCCAACCGCGCTTATGCGGTCGTCCTCGATCAGAAGCGCGCCGTCGGCGACGATCTCCGCCGATCCCGCCATCGGGATCAGATAGCCGCCCTGGATCAAAACTTTCATTCTCCCTCCCTGAAGTCCGCCTGGCCGATTACGCGCTCAAGATCGCGTGCGCCCTGTTGCACGATCGCCAGATGACGGGGCCGTTTGCGGTCGAGGATGTGGGCTTGAAGTCCCGAGATGCTGACCGCGGCGATGACGGCTCCGGAGCGGTCGCGCACCGGCACACCAATGCTTGCGATGCCTTCCACGACGTCGTCGGTCGCAAGTTCCCAGCCCCGCCGCCGGATGCGCGCCAGGCTCTTCACCAGCGCCCGCGGATCGCGCGGGCTGAAGGGGGTGAGCGCATCGAGCGGCGCGGAAAGCTGCCGCCGCAGCGCCGGCTCGGGAAGATGCGCGAGGAGCACGCGTGGCCCGGCGCCGCAATGGAGCGGCATCCGCCCGCCGATCGACCAGAAGCGGACCTGGATCGCTTCGTCGCCGTCGACGCGCGCGACGCACAGTGCAGCCTCGTCATGGACGATGCCGAGAAAGGCGGTGGCGCCACTCGCCTGGGCGATCGTGGCGAGCACCGGCTGGGCTCGCTGGCGCATGCCCTCGCGCGGCCTGAGGCCCGCCGTCAGCTCCAGCACGCCGAAGCTCAGCGAATAGCCCTTGGTCTCCAAGTCCTGATCGATCAGGCGCTCGCCCATCAGCGTCATCAGGAGACGCCGCGTCGTGCTCTTGTCGAGGCCGGTGCGGCGGGCGATCTCGCCAAGCGCCAGGGAGCGGTCGGCCGGCGTGAAGGCGCGCAGGATGCCGAAGGCCCGGCCGACGGCGCGCACCGCGCCCGGATTGTCCGCCTTGACCGCGCCTCCACGCAGGCGGCTGGTCTGCACGCCCGTCGTCATGACGTGCCGCTCCCGACGCTGCCGTCGAGGAAAAGTGCATGCAGCTGCCCGTGGTCGACTTCGCCGACCGGCGCATCGAGCGCCTCGCGGCCGCGTACCAGCACCGAGACGCGATCGGCCAGCGAGAGCGCCTTGTCGACGTTCTGCTCCACCAGGAGCACGGGAATGCCGAGGGTCCGGTGGATGTCTCGGATGGCGGCAAAGACGAGGTCGACCATGAGCGGCGAGAGGTCGCTGCTCGGCTCGTCGAGGAGGAGCACCTTCGGCTTCAACAGCAGTGTCAAGCCGATCGAAAGCATGCGCCGCTCGCCGCCGCTGAGATTGCTGGCGCGGTCGCGCTGACGTTCCTTCAACTGCGGGAAGAGCTCGAGGACCTTCTCTACCTCCGCAAGGAGGCCGTCGGGCCGGAGATAGCCGCCCATGCGGAAATTGTCGGCGACCGAGAGGTCCGGGAACACGTTCTGGTTCTGCGGCACGTAGCCGATGCCGAAGGCGGCGCGCCTGTGCGGCGGTGCGCGGGTGATGTCTTCACCGCCGAGCGTGATGCGCCCGCTTGTCATGCGGGTCAGGCCCATCGCCGTCTTCAGGACGGTCGACTTGCCGGAGCCGTTGGCGCCGAGCACGGCGAGGACTTCGTCCGGCTCAAGCCGCAAGGAGAGGTCGTCGAGCACGGTGATGGCGCCGTAGCCGGCCGTGACGCCGGAGAGATCAAGAGACGTTCCGCTCATGCGACCTGCCCTAGATAGGAGCGCATGACCTGGTCGTTTCGCCGGATCTCGGCCGGCGTTCCCTCGGCGATCACCTCGCCGGCGTCGAGCACGTAGACCCGGTCGCAGAGGTTGGCGATCAGCTCCATGTTGTGCTCGATCAGAAGGATCGTGCGTCCCTCCTCGCGCAGCGACCGGAGGAAGGTCACCTCCTGTTCGATGAGCACGGGGCTGACCCCCGCCGCAGGCTCGTCGAGCAGGAGTACGTCGCAATCCGACATCAGGAGCATTCCGAGCGAGAGCAGCTTCTGCTGGCCGCCCGACAGCTCGCCGGCGAAGTCGTTGGCCTTGTGGACGAGGCCGAGGCGCGAAAGGATGTCGACGGCCCTCTCCTTGATGCGGCGCTCGCTCGACGCGACGCTGAGCGGCTTCAGGAAGAGGTCGAAGAGCCGTTCGCCGGGATTATCGCGGGCGCTCACCATCATGTTCTGCAAGACCGTCAGCCGGCGGGCGAGACGCGAGACCTGAAAGGTGCGCCCGATGCCGTAGGCGGCGACGACATCCGGCCGGCCGAGCGGGACCGGACGGTCGTTCAAGCTCACGGAGCCGGCGTCGGGAAGCTGGATGCCGGAGATGACGTTCAAGAGCGTCGTCTTGCCCGAGCCGTTCGGGCCGACGATGCCGAGAATCCTCCCCGGCTCCGCGCTCACGCTCACGCTCCTCAGGGCACGGAACCCGCCGAAGGAGACGCTGATCTCACTGGCGATCAACATCGTACACCTTCTTGGATTCCGGGATGAGGCCCTGCGGCCGATAGAGGAAGACCAGAACCAGAGCGAGGCCGTAGACCGCCAGGCGAAGATTGGCGACGAGGTCCGACGGCAGGCCGGTCCATTGCGCGACGAAGCGGGTCGCGACGCTCAGGAACTGCACCAGCACCGCGCCGATCACGACGCCGAGATTTGAGCCGGGTCCGCCGATGACCACGGCGGTCCAGATGATGAAGGTCTCGATCACCATGAAGGCGCTCGGCGAGACATAGCCGGTGACATGCGCGTAAAGAACGCCCGCCGCGGCCGACACCATCGAGGCGATCGCGGTGACCATGATCTGGAAGCGGAGCGGATTGCGCCCAAGCGTCGCGGCCAGCGTCTCGTCCTCGCGCAGCACCCTGAGGAGCCTCCCCAACGGGCCTTCCGCGATGCGCCAAACGACCAGCCACGCCGCCGCGAGCAGGGCGAGCGCCAGAACCATGGCAAGCGTGCGGTCGCCGAGACGATGCACGGATGCGCCCTCGACGCCGCCGGCGATCACCGGGACGTTCTCGATCGTCAGGCGGAAGATCTCGCTCGCGCCGAGCGTGACCAGGGCCCAGTAGTCCTGCGTCATGCGGCGCGCGGGCAGGATGACGAGCACGCCGATGAGCGGGGCGAGGCCGATGCCGAGGAGTGCGCCGGACCACGGCGGCATGCCGTGGACGGCGGCGAAGCCGGCCCCGTAGGCGCCCACCGCAAAGGGCAGAACCTGACCGAAATTGACGAGGCCGGTCAGGCCGAATTGCAGGTTCAGGCTCAGCCCCTGCACCGCCCAGATGCTGATCATGGTGATCGAATAGATGGCGAAATCGGTCATGATGACTTCACCGTGCCGGCGAGCCCGGTCGGCCGCAGCAAAAGCAGGAGCACCAGCGCCGCGACCGCGATGAAGTCGCGGAACTGCGACGGCACGTACCAGGGCGAGCCGGCGATCAGCGATCCGAAATCGACGGAAATCAGGAGGTTCTGCGCGAGCGAAAGGATCAGCGCGCCCAACACCGCGCCGAACACGTTGCCGAGCCCGCCGATCGTCACCGCCGCGAAGATCGGCAAGAGGATGATCAGGTCCATGTTCGGCTGCAGCCGGGTCTCTGCGGCGAAGAGCGCGCCGCCGAGCGCGGCGTAGAAGCCGGAGATGAACCACATCAGCCCAACCATGCGCTCGCCGGGGATGCCGCGCGACACGGCGAGGTCAGGATTGCTCGCAAGCGCACGCAGCGCGGTGCCCACCCGCGTGCGGTAAAGGAGGAGATGCAGCGCCACCATGGCGACGATCGTCGCCGCCACGCAGAGGACGTCGAGGCTGGTGAAATAGGCGCCGCCGAGCGTGAGCATTTTCGGCTCAAGCGCGAACACGAGCGACGACCCGCCGAAGATCGCCGCCACGATTGAGCGGATGAAGAGCGCCACACCCCAGGAGACGATCATCTTGCCTTCCGGCGAGGTCTCGCGAAGTCGCCGGAACACCGCGAAATCGACCAGCACCGCGAGACCGCCGGTGAGGACGGCGCTGACGAGCGCCGCAAGCACGATGGGCAGGCCGATGAGGACAAAGAAGACATAGGTCAGGTAGCCGCCGACGACGGCGAACTGCACATGCGCGAAATTGGCGAAGCGGAGGACCGAGAAGGTCAGCGAGACTCCGACCGCCATGATCGCGATCTCGCTCGCATAGATGACGGAGTTTATCAGTACCTGGAGCACGCGGATCCCTGTCGAGCGCTTTCAGGCGCGGCCCGGCGCGGCTTTGTCGTCCGCTATCCAAACGGCAGATGGGTTCCGACGTCGGCGGAACCCATCGCGCCGCTTGGGCCGCGGGTCACTTCATCGGCTGCAGCGCGCCGTCCTTGTATTCAAAATAGTCCATCGGCGGATTGATCCGCTGCCCGCGGTCGTCCCACTCGATTTGACCGGTCGCGCCGTCGTAGTCCTTCACCACCTCCGGAAGCGCCTTCTTGATCGCCTCCGGATCGGTTCCGCCTGCGATCATGGCTTTCGCCAGCACCATCATCGCGTCGTAGCCGTAATAGTAGTGCGGACGCGGATCTTCGTCGTCGGCGTATTTCTCCTTGTACGCCGCCTTGATCTTCTGGCCGGTCGGCGAATCCAGTCCGCCGTTGTCCACGCCGGAAAGCTTGCCGTTCATCCAATCGGGGTTTTCCACCGAGAAGATCGAAGGATAGGCCACGTACCACGGCACATCGATGCCGAGCTCGCGCGCTGCCTTGAACATGGTGCGCGTGTCATCGCCATAACCGGCGCTCATGATCGCGTCAGGCTTCGCCTGGAGCGCGGCCTGCATATCGGCGCGATAGTCGGGCTGGCCCTCGGTATAGACGATCTTGCGCACGACCTTTCCGCCGTTTGCCTCGAACGCCGCGGTCGCCGAATCCATCAGCCCGGTTCCGAAGGTGTTGTTCGGCACGGCGAATACGGCGGTCTTGACCCCTTGCTTCGCGACATAGTCGCCGAGCGCCTTGCCGACGATGTCGTCGAGCGGCAGCGTGCTGAACACGGTGCCCGCAAATTCGCCGAGCTTCGAAGAGCTGGCGGAGGTGTTGAGGATGATCTTGCCCTTCGGCGCCGCCATCTCCGCGATCGGGATCGAGATGCTCGAGCCGCCGAAGACGACGGCTGCGTCGACCTTGTCGACGTCGAACAGCTTGGTGGCCGCATCGAGGCCGGCCTGAGGTCGGTATTCAGCGTCTTCAACGATCAGCTTCAGCGGATGGCCGTCGATGCCGCCGGAAGCGTTGATGGTGTCGGCTGCAAGCTCGACGCCGCGGACCATGTCGACGCTCGACTTGACGTCCGTGCCGGTCAGGTTGGCGATGACGCCGACGTTGATCGGCTCATTGTCCGCGCTGGCCGGCGTGATCCCGGGAAACAACACCGCGGCGGCGAGCCCGGTAGCGGCGATCAATGCTAATTGTCTCGGCTGCATGTGTTTCAAGCCTCCTGAGGGTCGATTACACTATTCTTCGAAAGACTTGGAAATTCAATGGCAAGGGAGGGGGAGAACTTTTCTTGAGAACGTCCTCTCCGATGTTAAACTGGGAACATCACGATCATGCGTTGCGAATTCATCGCGACGCCCCGGTTTCTTCAGTGAAACTATTGGTTAGCGCAACTGACGCGTCAACAGAAAAAATGTATTTCACCTGACGCAACAGGCGACTCACCCCGAAGGCGTGCGCCGCGGACCGGCCATGCCGCCGACAAGGCAATTTCGCTCGACCAGTGGAAAGAAAATCAGGCGGTGCGCGCGTGAGTGGAATTTAATCAGCGGCGCACGATCCGCGCCCCGCGCGTGCGCGGCGCGAACCTACGACGCGGATGCCTCGGCACCGGCCTGGAACTGAGCGGTCTTCTCGTAAATCAGCAGCGCGACGCAGCCTAAGACGCTGCCCGGCGAGTGCCCGCTGCCCGGCGGGTGAATGACGAGACTGCCGGCCAGGTACAAGCCGTTCTTGTCGAACAGATCGCCCTCGAGCACAAACTGGTGCTCGTAGCCGACATGCTTGTGCTCCGCGACGCGCGCTCCCGGCTCATAGCGAAGCAGCACGGCGCTCGCGCCGCCATGTCCTTCGTTGTAGAGCCAGCGAGCGGCCACGCCGGGACCGAATGGTTGCCAATCGTCCTGGCGAAGCTCGTGAATTTCGTCCCGCAGGTCGGGGAGCACGATCGGGTGCGTTTTTACGAACATCGGTCAATCTGCCGGTGCGGTCTGCGTGGCTGGGACCGGTACGACGCCGGGCTCCGAGCGCAACCGCGGCAATCCCAACATCAAGGTCGGGGACAAGGGCCGATGGGACGGGCAGGGGGCAAGATCGTCGATGTCGTTTTCAAGCGGCTCCGCGAAGCCGCCCGGCAAGCAGAAGTCGCGCTGTATGTCGATGCTAAGGAGGGCGACGTCGTCGATGTTGAGCTCGTGCGGAAAAGGCGCCGCATCGATCGTGGCCATGCTGCCGGTGCTCCTCCATCGTCGGCACGCGCACTACCAATCGGCTTGCGAACGGCGCGCCCGGTGAATCAGACAAAGATCACGATGCTAGATTGCGGCAGCTCCGAGGCTCAGTCCATGGACGAGAGTATCATAATAGCATGGAGTATTCGATTAGCAGGGCGTGGCCGGCCCTCGGGTGTCTTTGAGCGGACGCAGGGCGTTGTTCGCCCTGCGTCCATTTCAGGATGCCGCGATCACGTCAATCGAAGCCGTCATCGGTAGCGCGTCGAACGGCAGCTCAGACGGTTAGGCGATGTGATCGTTGCCCAGGACGGCAAGCTGCTCGATGACGCCGTCATTGCCGTCCAGGACGGCGTCGTTCCAACCGGCGGCCGCCAGGTTCTCCAGCGTGAGATCCTCCGCCTGGACATTCTCGATCACGTAGGTGTGGCCGCCATTGCCGTTCACCTCGATGTAGAGGTCGCCATCGGTCTCCGACAAGGTGACACCGCCGGCGGGCAGGGTGCCGAAGTCGAGAACGTCCTCAGAGGGCGAGAAGTCGGACACCACTTCCTGAGCGCCCCAGTTCCAGGTCATGTGGACGGTGTCCGTCACGCCGTTGCCGGTATCCGGATCGGAGGACGTGTCGCCGGTCCCACTTCCAGCGCCGCCAGTGTCACCGGTCCCGTCGCCCGAACTCCCGTCCTGGCCGACCAGAGCAAGAATCTCCTGCGCTGCGCCGTCGTCCTTGATGGTGAAGTTGGACTCGCTCAGATCCGACAGAGATACGCCTTGCAGCGTCGTAGTCTGATGGTTCGAGGGCACGGAAATGACCACGCTGCCATTGCGCTCGGAGATATCGATCTGATCGGAAGTGAACCAGCCGACATAGATGGTGTCCGTATCCGGATCGAAATCCCTCACGACGTCGTGGGTGCCCCAGGACCAGTCAACGGCCACCGTTGCAGTCGCCGCGGTGACGTCCGCCGTTCCATTGCCGGAGTCGGCGCTGTCCGAGCCCGTATCCGTACCGGTGTCTGTTCCCGTATCGCCCGTGTCGGTTCCCGTATCGCCGGTATCGGTCCCGGTATCGCCGCCCGTTCCGGTATCCCCGGTGTCGTCTCCACCATCGGCAACGTCGCCGCCGGTCCCGTCATCGGAGCCGACGAGCGCGAGGATCTCGCCCGCTGCGCTGTCGTCCAGAATGGTGAAGTTCGCGGCGCTCAGCGCAGCAAGGGTCACGCCCTCAAGCGTCGTCGTCTGGTTGTTGGCGGGCACCGAAATGACGACGTTCCCGTCGCTCTCGGCGATATCGATCTGATCGGAGGTGAACCAGCCGACATAGATGGTGCCCGTCGCCGGATCGAAGTCCGTCACGACGTCATGCGTGCCCCAGGCCCAGTCGATGACGACATCGGCGGTGTCGCCGGTCACGCCGGCCGAGCCGTTGTCGGCTGACCCGCCCAGGCCCTCGTCGCCGGTCAGGCGGTCCTCAAAGTAGGCGATCAGCTCCTCGGCGTCCGGAGAGTCGTAACCGCCGAACTGGTCCATGTACTGAAGGATCGAGGTTCCGTATTCGTCGGCGCTCAGCGTGCCGTTGAGCAAGAGGTCGATCGTCGCCGGGTAGCCGCGCAGATGCGCCGCGGCGGCAATGCCGGTCAGCGTGATCTCGACGGTCTTTACCGTGCCGCCGGAATTATAGGTCACCGTCGTGCCGATGTAGTCGTCGAGGCTTTTACCCGCCGCGTTAAGCCCTTCTTCGATGTGCTCGAGATTGAACCCGAACTCCTCCACGATGGCGACGTCCTGGGCCTCCTTGGTCATGAACTCCTCAAGGGAGTCGACGCCGTTCTTGCCGGTCCAGGTCCCGTCCCACGTGTTCGTCGACGCGCCGTTGCCGTAGTAGACATCGTCGTCGTAGTAACCGAGGTCGATGAGCAGCGCCTCGCCGAATTGATAACCGACGAACCCGAAGGAGTTCGTGGACCGGTAGGCCATGGTCTCCCATTCTTCGTCGGTGAGATCGCCCCAGCTTGAGTATTCCGGGAAGAACTCCTGGACGGTACCGCCCGCCCAAGTGTTGAGCTGTGCGTCGACGATGATGCCAGCGTCGTAGCGCTCTCTGTCCCAACCGGACTCGAAGGCCAAGAGAGCGTCGAGGAAATCGTCAAAACTGCCTTCCATTTCGGTGCTTCCTTTATCGTAAGCGGCCCCCGAATGCCGGCATCTGCAACAACCCAATAGTCAGAATAGAGCAGAAATAAGTTTGTATCTCAGGTTGGGGTTAATATAGATCGGAATAACCCATGGTTGAACACCCAGGTCAATTGCGACACCAATCGGGCAACAATGGGCTCTGATACAATTCTGCGACAATTTCTTTTGGTGAATGACCGCTTTGTAACTTGCAAATCGTGCCACAGCAAAAAACAATTACATTACAGTAATCGTGTCCCCGCCTGCTTCAAAACGGCGCGCGGAGATGGTTCAGGCGTGCGAGTGAGTAGCGTAATATGCGTCCTGATACCTATAGCCTTGCCGCGCCGGCGGGGCCGCCTGCGAGCGGGAACGATGCTGAGAAAGCATCGCCGTTAGAGGCGGTTCTGTCGTCATTGCGCCGATCGCTATGGGGCGTCGGCGGCATCAGCCTGGTGGTCAACCTGCTGATGCTGACCGGTCCCATGTTCATGCTTCAGGTCTATGACCGCGTGCTCGTCAGCGGCTCGGTGCCGACGCTCGCCGCGATCGGCGCGCTGGCGCTGGCGCTTTATCTGTTTTTCGGCGTTCTTGAGGGACTGCGAGGGCGCGTGCTCTATCGCATCGGGCAGCGCGTCGACGCGGAGCTGTCCGGAGCGGCCTTTTCCCTGTCGACGGCGATACCCAACAGGCTGGGAGCGAAGGGGCGCAAGCTGCGCCCCGTACAGGATCTGGATACGCTCACGCATTTCATGTCGGGTCACGGGCCGGCGGCGATCTTCGACGTTCCGTGGCTGCCGTTCTACCTCGGCATCATTTTCATCTTCCATATCTTGCTGGGTCTTGTTGCGCTCGCCGGCGCGTTGGCGATCTGCCTCCTGATCGCGCTCAACGAGGCGTCATCCCGCAGGCCTTCGGCTGTTGCGGCGCAGATGCGCGGGCGTCGCGGATCGCTCGTCGAGGAAGGCCGGCGCAATGCGGAAGCCGTTCAGGCGATGGGGATGTCGGATGCCCTGTCGCAAAGATGGAACACCGAAAACGCGACATTCCTCGCCGGCCAGCGTTTTGCCGCGGACTGGTCGGGTTTCTTCAGCACAAGCATCAAGACAATCCGGTTTGTGCTGCAATCGGCAATTCTGGCCATTGGTGCATGGCTCGCCATCCGGCAGGAGATATCGGCAGGCGTGATGATCGCCTGCTCGATCATGACGTCGCGGGCCTTGTCTCCCATCGAGCTGGCGGTGGCGCATTGGCGCGGATTCGTGGCGGCGCGGCAAAGCTTCGGCCGGTTGCGGGAAATGCTGCGCATGCCTGAGCGACGGGAGGGCCTGGAACTGCCGATGCCGAGGGAGCGGATCGTCGTCGACCAGCTCACCTGTTGCCCGCCCGGCGCGCGCGAACCGGTCGTTCACGGTGTCAGCATGGACCTGAAGTCCGGCGACGGCATCGGCATCCTCGGACCGTCAGGGTCGGGCAAGTCCACGCTCGTCAGGGCGATCGTCGGAGCTGCTTCGCTGCTGCGCGGCGATGTCCGCTTCGACGGAGCGGAGCTTGACCAATGGAGCCCCGACACGCGCAGCAAGTTCATCGGCTACCTGCCTCAGGACCTGCAGCTCTTCGACGGAACGGTCGCCCAGAACATCGCGCGCTTCGACCCGCTCGCATCATCGGAAGCGATCATCGACGCGGCGACTCTCGCCGACGTCCACGATCTCATCGTCGGATTGCCGCACGGCTACGAGACGATCATCGGGTCGGAGGGAATGACGCTTTCAGGTGGCGAGCGGCAGCGTATCGCGCTTGCCCGCGCGCTCTTCGGCAGGCCTTTTCTCGTCGTCCTCGATGAGCCGAACTCGAATCTCGATGCCGAGGGGGAGGCGGCGCTCGCCAAGGCGGTCATGGCGATGCGCGGTCATGGCTCGATCGTGGTCCTGGTCGCTCATCGGCCGCGCGCGATAGGGGCCGTCAACAAGGTGCTGTGCCTGAACCAGGGACGCGCGGTGGCATACGGCCCGAGGGACGACGTCATGCGCAAGACGCTCGTTCCGGTCGGTACCAAGAAGCGAGCTTGACCCGCATGTCTTCACATTCCCCACAAAGAGACCCGGTGCTGACGCACAGCATCCGCGTGCACATGCTCGTTGCCGCGGCGATCATCGCCCTGTGGGCCGGCGGGATTGGCGGCTGGGCGGTGTTCACCGAGATCTCCGGCGCGGTGATCGCGCGCGGGTCGGTGGTCGTGGAAAGCGCGGTGAAACAGGTTCAACACCGCGACGGCGGCATTGTGAAGGAGATCCTGGTTCAAGACGGCGACGAGGTTGCCGCGGGCGACCTTCTCATCCGCCTCGACGACACGCAGGAACGCACCAAGCAATCCATCATCGTCAACGAGCTCGCGGAGCTCTACGCCCGGCGGGCACGGCTTGTGGCTGAACGCGACGGCCAAGAAACGATCGCGTTTCCGCCGCAGTACGGAATCGCGGACCCCGCGGTCATCCAGGACATAGAAGCAGGCCAGACGGACCTCATGCGCGCGCGAAACGGCAGCCTGAGCAAGCGCAAACAGCAATTGGACGAACAGATCCTGCAGCTTGAGAAACAGATACACGGGCTGGACGCCCAGCAATCGGCGAAACAGGCGGAGATCGATCTGCTCGATAATGAGCTTTCCGGCGTACAGACGCTTTTCGACAAGAAGCTCGTCACCCAGGATCGGGTCACGGCTCTGAAGCGCGACAGGGCGAGACTTGAGGGGGAGCAAAACGACGCGCTCTCGCAAATTGCCGGCCTGCAGGAGGCGATCGGCGAGCGGCACACGCAAATCCATCAGGTCGAAGAGGAGAGCCGGGCCGACATCCTGCAGGATCTTCAGGATGCGAGCTCTCGCATTGCCGAGCTGGAGCTGCAGAAGATTGCCGTCGCAGATGAGCTCAACCGACTGCAGATCCGTTCACCGCGTTCGGGCACCGTCAATCAGTTGGCGGTCCACACGATCGGTGGCGTCATACACGCCGGCGAGACCATCATGCAGGTTGTGCCGCGCGGGGATCTGCTGGTGATTGAGGCCGCGGTCGCGCCCGCGGACATCGATCAGCTCTCCCTCGATCAGGACGCGATGATTCGCTTTCCTGGTCTCGATCATCGCACGACACCGAGGCTCGCGGCTCATGTGCAGACGATTGCCGCGGATGTCACGCTCGACGAGGCGTCAAAAGCACAATTTTACAAAGTCCGGCTGAAAATTCCCCAAGACGAGCTTGCCAAGCTCAATGGCCAGAAGCTGATTCCGGGAATGCCGGTCGAGGCTTTCATCACGACCACGACTCGAACGGTCCTTTCCTACCTCATGAAGCCCATAGCGGATCAGATCGCACTCGCGCTGAGGGAGGGATGACGGCGCCGGCCCGTGGCGACGCCGCGAGCTCTATATTCAAGACGCGCGCGTGCAAAGGACGCTGTTTCAGTGGGCTATCTTGCTTCCGTGCAGCGCGGCGGCAAGCTCCTTGAAGGCGTCCTCGCTGAGCGTGCCCGGCGCCTGCTCCATCGCCTTGTAGATCTTCGGAACGAACAGCACCGCTTTGTCGAGCTCGGGATCTTGCCCAGCCTGATAGCCGCCCATCAGGCGCAGGTCGCGCGTATCCTCGAAGCGGGCGATCATCGCCCGTAGCTGCAGCACGAGCTCTCGTTGTTCCCCGCTCCAGGCGCGATCCGCCAGCCGCGACACGGATGAAAGAACGTCGATCGCGGGATAGCGCGCCTGATCCGCGATCGCCCGGTCGAGGACGATGTGGCCGTCAAGCGTGCCCCGGATGGAATCGGCCACCGGATCGTTGTGGTCGTCGCCGTCGACGAGAACCGAGAAGATGCCGGTGATGAAGCCGCCCTCGACCGCTCCCGGCCCGGCGCGTTCGAGCAGCTTCGGCAGGTCCCCGAAGACGCTCGGCGCATAGCCGCGCGCCACCGCCGGCTCTCCGGCCGCGAGCGCGACCTCGCGCGCGGCGTGGGCATAGCGCGTGACGGAATCCATGATGAGGAGCACCGACTCGCCGCGGTCGCGGAAATATTCCGCGATTGTCATCGCTGTCTTCGGCGCCAGGCGGCGCATCGCGGCGCTCTCGTCCCCCGTCGAAACCACGGCAACGACTCTCGATCGCTCCTGCCCGAGCGTATCTTCGAGAAACTCCCGCGCCTCGCGGCTGCGCTCCCCGACCAGCGCGAGAACCGCAGTGTCGAAGCCGCGGGCGCGGGTGAGCATGGCAAGCAGCGTCGACTTGCCGACGCCGGAGCCTGCGAAAATGCCGACACGCTGTCCCTCGCAAATCGGCGTGAACGTGTCGATGAGGCGGACGCCGGTCCGCACCGGTTTGCCGACGCGTCCGCGCCGCAGCGCGGTGATCGGCTGTCCGCCCGCCGGCGCGGCGCGCTCGCCGGCGATGAGCGGACCGGCATCGTCGAGCGGCTGGCAAAGAGCGTTCATGACGCGCCCCTTCCAGGAGGCATCCGCATGCACCAGGAACGGACCCTCGCGCGAGGCGGTCATGCCGATGCCGCCGCTGACGACGGACTGAAACGGCTTCACCGTTACGGTCTCGTTGTCGATGCGAACCACTTCCCCGAATTGTGCGCCCGCCGCTCCGCCGGTCCCGGTTCGCAGCGCAACCATTTCTCCGATATTGACGAGGCGCGAGAGCCCCGAGACGCGGTAGAGGTCCGGGGTGATCTCGGTAACGGTACCGCTGAAGCGGACGAAGGGCACGTCCTGCCGCAGGGCGTTCACGCTGCGGCGAAGCGAGTCGAGGCTTGGCATTCGGGTCCCGGGTCAGGCGGTTGCGATTCCGCGCGCGCGGCCGCGGCGCGTCACGACGTATCGCCGAGCGTCTTGATCGCTTCCTGCGCGGTGGAGTCCGATTTGTCGATCATTGCGCTCGCCGCCTCGAAGCTGCGCGACACCATGATGAGCCGGGATATCTCCATGACCGGACGGACATTCGAGCCCTCTACGAAGCCTTGCAGCACGCCGTTTGTTGTGAAGTCGAGCACTTCGTTCGCCGGCCCCTCGGGGATCACCGTCGCATTCTCCGACCGCCTGAGCTTGGTGTTCGGATCAATGCTGAACAGGCCGATCGCGCCGACCTGCTTCCCATCCTGCGTAATCATTCCGTCGCGTGTGATAATGGGGGCCCCGGCATTCGGATCGAGCGACAGAGGCGCGCGTCCGACATCGAGGACCGGATAGCCCGCAAGCGTCGTCAGGTCGCCGGATTCCAGCATCCGCATGCGCCCGTCGCGGGTATAGGCGACGCCGGCGGGCGTATTGACGGCCAACCAGCCGTCGCCCCTCACCGCCACGTCGAGCTGGTTGCCGGTCTTCTCCAAATCACCGGCGCGGCGCGACAGATAGGTATCGCCTTCCGACACGAAGGCGGTCGGATCCGCTCCGGGGTTGGAAAGGCCGACCTTGGACAGCATCGCGTCGAACTTGATCTCCTCCGCGCGGTAGCCGGCGGTCGCGGCGTTCGCCACGTTCTGTGCGACTATGTCGAGCCGCCGCTCAAGCGCCACCTGCGCCGAAAGCGCGACGTACATCGCGGAATCCATCGTCTACGATCCCCCGAGCTTCAGGTTCTGCAGGCTGAGAAGAAGGTCGGAGCTGAAGCTCGCCTCAGTCGGTTTCACGAACAGCGCAAGCGCTGGCGACGTTGTGGTGGAACTCGGATTGTCCACGTCCCAGAGGCTGGCGAAGCGGGTAAGGAAATCCTGCAGCTTCTCCGGATCCTGCAGGTCCGCAACGTCCAACCGTTTTTCGATGAGCGCGGCCTGCTTGTCGATGTCCTGCGAACCGGTCTCCACCGGGATACGCAGCGCCGTCTGCACGACCTTGAGAAGCGCGGAATCGGCGAGGATGTCGTAGGCGTTGGAGATGCCTGACGCCTTGCGCTCGAAGTAGAGGGCGAGGCGCACACCTTCATTGTCGGTGCCGGCGGTCTCCTCGAGGTTCTGGCGAACGTATTTCTCAACCGTGCCTTCGCGCGCGGCGCTGAAGATCGTTGCCGATTCGCCGTAGCGGTTGAAATTGAAGGCCTTGACGAAGTCCTGGTAGCGGCTGTCGGAGAGCTGGTTCGCGAAGCTGTCGGACGCGTCGACGCCGCCTTCCAGCGCCTTGCGCATGAAGGCCTTGGCGTAGGTCATGTCGCTCAGGCCGAACGCTTTCATGGCGTAGGTGTAAAGCCGGTCGTCGGCCATGAAGTCGTCGATCGAGGTGACCTTCTCGATATTCGCCAGGTAATAGTCCGTTTCGCGCTTGACCTGCGGCGCCTCGGCGACGCGCTCCAGTGAGCGGCTGAGATCGCTCGACACGGCGCGGTAGGAAGCAATCGTGGTCAGCACGCTCGGATTCTCCGGATACGGACAATTTCAATTGTGACTCGGAGAACTTGCCCGAAGCTGGTGAACGAACCTGTTAACGAAGTTCAGTTTGGCACAAGCCTCATGGCTTAGGCCGGACGAAACACCTTTCTTGGACGGCCCGCGTTGAACTTCATCATCGGACTTGGGATAGCACTCGCCTCCCTGCTCGGCGGTTTTGCAGCGCTCGGCGGGCATTTGAGCGTTATCTGGCAGCCCTGGGAGTTCGTCATCATCGGCGGTTCCGCCCTCGGCACTTTTATCATCGCAAACCCCCTCTACACGGTCTTCGACACCGGCAAGGCGGCGAAGCAGGCGATCCTCGGCGGCTCGCCCAAGCAGAGCGACTACCTGCAGGTCCTCGGCCTGCTTTACGCTTTGATGCGCGAATTGAAGGGGAAGTCCCGCAGCGAGGCGGAAGCCCATGTCGACAATCCCGCGGAGTCGGAAGTCTTCAAGCGCTTCGACAAGGTCCTGAAGGACAAGGACCTGACCGACTTCATCTGCGATTACGGGCGGCTGATCATCATCGGCAATGCGCGGCCGCACGAGATCGAGGCGCTGATGGACGAGGAGATCCAGACTTACGCCCGCGACCAGCTCAAACCCTATTACGCGCTGTCCTCGGTGGCGGAGTGTCTGCCGGCGCTTGGCATCTGCGCCGCGGTGCTCGGGGTCATCAAGGCGATGGGGGCGCTCGACCAGTCGCCCGACCTGCTCGGCCACCTGATCGGCGCGGCGCTCGTCGGCACGTTTGCCGGCATCTTCCTCTCTTACGGCGTGGTTTCGCCGCTCGCCAACAAGGTCAAGGTGGTGCGCGAGAAGCGCTGCCGCATGCTCGTCGTGGTGAAGCAGGCGCTGCTCGCCTTCATGAACGGGGCGATGCCGCAGATTGCGCTTGAGCATGGACGCAAGACGATCGCATCGCACGACCGCCCGTCCATCGACGAGGTGGAGAATGCGACGCTCGCCGGCGGGACGAGCCCCGTGCAACCCGAGGCGATGGCGGCTTAGCCATGCAGGAAGCGCAGCGCGTCGAGGCGAACCCGTCTTTGATCCGGCTCTTCGACAAGGCCGCTTTCTCGGCGTCGAAATACCCGCGCTTGCAGGCGGTTTTCGAGCGCATGGTGACCGCAAGCGTCGACAGTCTGCGTGACGTCTGCCCGACGCCGGCGCCGCGCTATGTTTTCAATGACGTTCAGGCGGAGCCGCTCGGCCAGACGCTTGCCTTCGTCAACGACGATGGCATTGCTGGAGTGTTTTTCGCGGTGGAATGGGACGCCCGCGTCCTTCTCTGTGTCGACCGCGCCTTCGTCTACGCGATGACTGAAGCGCTTTTCGGGGGCGACGGCTCCGAGCCGGCACTGGAGGGAAAGCGCCGTTTCTCGCAAATCGAGAAGAACGTCGCCCGCGCCGCCATGATATCCGCCGCCCGCGCGTTGCAGGCATCGCTCTCTCCGGTTTCGAACCTCACTCTCAATCTCGAGCGGATCGAGACCAGCCTCGATCCCGTGAGCTTCGACGAGACGGAAAGCCAGGCGGTCGTCGCCCGATTGGGCTTCCAGGCGCTCGGACGCACCGGCGAGATGCGCGTCGTGATCCCGCGGACCGCCATTCGCTCGGCGCGCTCCAAGCAGGACGAAGCCACCGCTTCCACGGGGGCGGAGAGCGAGATGGCCCGCCAGATGCGCGAAGAGATCCACAGCACGGATATCACGCTCACCGCCGTTCTGGAGGAACGGCGCATGACGCTCGGCGAGCTTGCCAGGCTGAAAGTCGGCCAGGTCCTACCGCTCGATGCGCGCGTCGACGGCCAGATTGCGCTGAAGAGCAACAACGAGGTGCTGCTCCTCTGCGGGATCGGTCAGGCAGATGGCACTTTCGCGTTGCGTGTTGAAACGGTCCTGGAGCGCTCCGGAAAGGTCGCGGCATGATGACCTATATCGTCGACGTCGTTCTTCTTGTCGCCCTCGCGCTGACCAGCCTGCGCGTCACCGTGATGCATCGCGAGTTGCGGCGGCTGCGCTCCTACCAGACTCAATATGTCCAGGTTTTTGGAGAGACCAGCCGTGCCGCCGACAACATTGGTGCGGCGGTGCGGGAGATCGGCGGCGAGGGCCGGACCGTGCTGGCAAGGCTCGAGGCGGCGATCGAGCGGGCCGGGGCCGTGTCGAAACGGCTGGAGGCCATGGCGCGTGCCGCCGAGCCGCGTCCCTCGCACGCCTCCGACGATATCGGGACCTATTCGCGCAAGCCGACGGTAGCCCGCGGAAGCGGCGAGCCCGTGTCCGAGGCAAGTCGGAATGAAATCTTAAAGTTCGCCGGCGATAGTCCGCGTCCGCGCGAACGGCGGGTGGATGCAGCCTTCGAAAAGGAGCTTACGCTCCCGCGGCCGGGCCGCGAGGTTCGCTTCGCGCCGAGCGTGAAGACAGTGCGTGCCGTTGGCGGTGGATCGTGAGCTTCGCCGTTCGACGACCGCTGGCAGCCGGTGGGGGATCGGCCGGCAAACCCGGCCGAGTGCGTGTGATATGAGTGAGAATGCGGCAGTTCTCGATGAGCCTTCGGCGATGAAGGCTGGCATGGAGCGTCTCGAGGCCATTGCGGCGGACAATTCCGGAGAAGCGAAGCTAAGCCTTGAATCGGTGATGCGGATTCCGGTGACCGTCCAGGTCGTACTGGGTTCCACGACCATGCCGGTTTCCAACCTTATGAAGCTCTCCCACGGCGCGATCGTGCCGCTCGACAACCGTGTCGGCGAGCCCGTCGACGTCGTGGTGAACGGGCGGGTCGTCGCACGCGGCGAATTGGTCGTGATGGACGACGACAATACCCGCTTCGGTATCGCGTTGACCGAGATCGTGGCGGCGCAACAGACCGGGTCGGACGGATAGGGAGCCCATGTCCGGGACTGCGGCAGCCGCAAATCCGACGCCCGCGCCGCGGGCGCTGCAGGGTCCCGACAGGGCCGCGGCGCTGCTTCTCGCCATGGGCAAGCCGGCGGCAAGCCGACTGCTCAAGCGCTTCGATTCCGCCGAGCTTAAGGAGATCGCCCGCGCCGCTTCCAAGCTCGGAACAATTTCCGCCGGGGAGATCGAGAACGCCATCGAAGACTTCGCCGGGGAGTTCGCCGCCGGCATGAGCCTCGTCGGCACGGCGGATGAAGTCGAGAAGCTTCTGACCGGGATCCTGCCAACCGAGCAGATTTCCGACATCATGACGGACGTCGTCGGTCAGAAGACGACGAACGGCGTCTGGGAACGAACCTCGCAGGTCGCGGAGGCCGTGCTCGTCGATTTTCTGGCGAACGAACATCCACAGACGGCGGCGTTCGTCCTCACCAAATTGCCGTCGGAATCGGCGGCCGGCATTCTCGGTCTTTTGCCGCAGGAATTGCGCAACAACGTCATGCGGCGGATGAGCGGTCTGAGGCCGGTGACCGCGCCGGCTCTGCGCCTGCTTGAAAGCAGCATGCATGAGGCGCTGCTCACGACGCTTGGCCGTGGGTCGTCGAGCGACGCGTATCTGCGCATGGCCGATATCCTGAACCGGATGGAGGCGGACCAGGTGCAGGATGTTCTGTCGGCCGTGGCGGAAGGTCGGCCGGATATCGCCAAAGCGCTCCGTCGCTTGCTCTTCCGCTTCGAGGACATCGCGAAACTGTCGCAAAAGGCGCGGACCAAGGTATTCGATCAGGTGCCGGCGGATCAGGTGGTGCTCGCCCTGCGCGGGGTGGAAGGCGAATTGCAGGAGATGATCCTGTCCTCCCTCGCGTCGCGCTCAAGGCGCATGGTCGAGCATGAGCTTCAAAGCGCCGACGAGGTGGACGCGCGCGCCGTCGCCGATTCGCGCCGGCAGATATCGAACCGCATCATGCAGCTCATCTCCAAGGGCGAGATCGAGTTTAACCCTTCGGAAAACGAGGCGGAGTAGCCTCCGGCCGGTCTATTCATGGCGGAAGGACCCGACCAGGAAAGCAAGACCGAAGAGCCGACCGAACGGCGTATCAGGGAAGCCGTCGAAAAAGGAAATATCCCGGTCTCCCGCGAAGCTTCGGTCTTCGCGTCGATGGTCGGGATACTGGCGGTCGCCGCATTCTTTCTCGCGGGCCGTTCGGAGCAGCTGGCGATGTTTCTGCAGCGGCTGCTCGATGACCCGGGAGGATGGTCGCTCGAAAATGGTTCCGATGCCGGCCAACTCGCCTCCACGATCGGTCTGCAATTGGCGCGGTTTCTCGTACCCGTCATCGCGACGCTCACGCTCGCCGGCCTTGCCGCCTCATTGTTGCAGAACGCGCCGAGCATCGTGCTGGAGCGGATCAAGCCGCAGTTTTCCCGAATATCGCTCCGCCAAGGCGCCAAACGCACGTTCGGGACGCGGGGACTGGTGGAATTCCTCAAGGCGGTGGTCAAGTTCATCGCAGTCGCCGTCGTCGTGCTCGTCATCCTCCAGTCGGATCAGCTGAAGGTAATGAGCGCGCTCTATTCCGACCCTGCGGCGCTGCCGTCCCTGATCCTCGGTCTGGCGATGAAGCTTCTCGCGGCCGTCAGCGTCGCCACGATCGTGATCGTTGCCGCCGACCTCGTCTGGTCGCGTGTCAGCTGGCGCCGCGAGCTGCGTATGACGCGGCAGGAGCTGAAGGACGAATTCAAGCAATCGGAGGGTGACCCGCTTGTGAAGAGCAGGCTGCGCTCCCTGGCGCGCGATCGCGCGCGCCGCCGCATGATCGCCGCCGTTCCGCGCGCCACGCTTGTGGTCGTGAACCCGACGCATTTCGCGGTGGCGTTGCGCTATGTGCGCGAGGAGATGAAGGCGCCGGTCGTCGTCGCGAAGGGACAGGATCTGGTGGCTCTGAAGATCCGCGAAATGGCCGAAGAACACGATGTCCCCATCGTGGAGGACAAGCCTCTCGCAAGGTCCCTGTTCGATGCTGTGGAAATGGATCAGGTGATTCCGCCCGAGTTCTACCAGGCCGTGGCGGAGATCATTCACTTCATCCACAACCACGGGAAGGCAAAGGTGGCCGCGAGATGAAGCTGCAGGATGAGAAGAAGCAGGACGCGCGGATGACCGCAAGCGAGAAGGCGCTGGCGGTTGCTGCGAAGGAGCTGGCGGCCGAGCTAAGGCTGACCGATATCGTCGATCTGGTCACCTTCATCAGGACCGACAACCATCCAAATCTGAGCGATCTGGTGAACTCCTCCGCCGAGCTCTACTTCAAGCCCGGCACCGTGTCCTATGGCTGGGCGGCCGATGTGGAGATGCGTTGGGCCGGGACGCCGGTCGTGCGGCTCGATCTGGAGTTCCGGCATCGGCAGGTGACGGCCTTCTTCGATCTGGTGCTGGAGGCGCGCCAGGCCGGGGTCCGGCTCAAGCACATTGCTTGCGACGCGATACCTGCTTCGGAACATTCGCGCTGCCTGATCGAGGCCATCGCAGACGCGCGCCTCTCGGCGACGCCAAGCGTCGAGCTGCAGTAACCGCTGAATCCCGTTCCGTCATGGCCGGCGGTCGGACCGCCAGCCTCGCGCAAGATTCTTGCGCTACGTTCAGATGGACGGGGGAGTGGTTCGACCGTGCAGCCCATCTATCTGTTCGAGCTTGCGTCGCAGCGCGCGGAATGGCTTTCCGTAAGGCAGAGTGCCGTGGCGCAGAATGTCGTCAACGCCAACACGCCGAACTACAAGGCGCGTGACGTGGAGCCATTCGCGGCGACGCTTGAGCGCACCGCGCTTTCCATGCGCGCGACGGACCCGCGTCACATCGGGCTCGCGGACGCTTCGTTCCGGCCGGCGGAGGCGCGCGGCTCGGCGGATGGGACTTCCTCCGAGGGCGTGAGTCTTGAGAAGGAGCTCGTCAAGGCCGGCGAGGTGTCGCGCGACTATTCTCTGAACGTGAGCATCGTGAAGGCCTTCCACCGCATGTGGATGGCGAGCCTAAAGGGTTGACGGCGTGATCGATCCGCTCACCGCTACGCTCAAGATCGCGGCCGCGGGGCTCGACGCGCAGTCGGCCCGCATGCGCGTCGCCTCCGAGAATATCGCGAATGCCGAATCGACCGGTAAGACGCCGGGCGCCGACCCTTATCAGCGCAAGACGATCACGTTCTCCTCCGCGCTCGACCGCGCTTCCGGCGCTTCGATGATCGAGGTGGAGAAAATCGGTCGCGACAAAACGCCGTTCAGGGTCGAATACGCGCCCGACCATCCCGCCGCCGACGCTGCCGGCTATGTGAAGATGCCGAACGTCAACGTTCTCATCGAACTCGCCGACATGCGCGAGGCGAACCGCAGCTATGAAGCTGACCTGCAGATGGTGAAGCAGGGGCGGCAGATGATTTCCATGACCATTGACCTGCTGAGGAACGGATGACGATCAGCGCCATTGCCGCGCTTGACACCTTGCGTGTCAGGGCGGCCGAAGCCGTTTCGCCTTCGGCCGGCCGCCGCTCCGTCAGCCGGTGCGGCCGGCGGCGCCGACTTCGCCAGCGTGCTCGCCAATATTGCTTCAAGCGGCGTGAAGTCGGTGGAGAACGGCGAGGCGACGGCGCTCTCCGGGCTGCAGGGCAAGGCGTCCGTGCAGCAGGTCGTCGAAGCGGTCATGTCGGCGGAGCAGAACTTGCAGGCGGCAATCGCCATCCGCGACAAGGTGGTCGCCGCGTACCAGGAAATCAGCCGGATGGCGATCTAAGGAGACGCGCGTTATGAGGGCCTTGGCAATCGCCGCGACCGGAATGGAAGCGCAGCAGACCAATCTTGAGGTCATTGCGAACAACATAGCCAACATCAACACGACCGCGTTCAAGCGCGCGCGTGCGGAGTTTACCGATCTCCTCTATCAGGCCGAGCGGCTGCAGGGCGTTCCCCAGCGAGGCGGGGAAAATCCTGTTCCGGAGGGCGCCCAGATCGGCCTCGGCGTCCGCACGGCGGCCATCCGCAATCTGCATCTTCAGGGCGCGCTCGCGCAGACGGGAAACCGCCTCGATCTGGGTCTTGAAGGACGCGGCTGGTTTCAGGTGCTTGGTGCCGACGGTGAGGCCCTCTACACGCGCGCCGGCGCCTTCAACACCAACGGTAACGGCGAACTCGTCACCCTTGACGGCTATCAGGTGCAGCCGGCGATCACGGTCCCGCCCGACGCCATCGACGTGGTGGTCAATGAATCGGGTCAGGTCTATGCGCGTGTCGAACCGGATACGGAGCTCCAGTTGCTCGGGCAGCTGACGCTCTCGACTTTTGCCAACGACGCCGGACTGGAGCCGCTCGGAGGCAATCTCTACCGCGAGACCGTGGCTTCCGGCTCGGCGACGGACGGTGTTCCCGCCGATCCCGGTTTCGCCAAGATTCATCAGGGCTATCTGGAATCGTCGAATGTCGATCCGGTCAAGGAGATCACGCAGCTGATTGCCGCGCAGCGCGCCTACGAGATGAATTCGAAGGTGATCCAGGCGGCCGACGAGATGTCCGGAACGATCTCGAAGGGTATCCGCTAGCCATGATTCGCCGCATCATCGGTATGCCGGCCTTCCTCGTCCTCGCGACGATCCTCGCAGCGAACGGCGCAACCGCGCAGACGGTGACGCTGCCGGTGCCGATGGCGACGATCTATCCCGGCGATCCGCTCAACGCCGATTCGATGTCGGAGCGGACCTTCCGACAATCGCAATATCCCGCCGGTTTCGTGGATTCCCGCGCCATGCTGGTCGGCAAGGTCGCGCGGCGCACGCTCCTTCCGAACCATCCGATACCGCTCAACGCCATCGATAGCCTCGACCTTGTGACCCGCGGCACACCGGTACAGCTGGTGTTCAGCCAGGCGGGCCTCGTTATCACGGCCTATGCGTCGCCCCTTCAGGACGGCGGCGAGGGTGACCTCATCCGGGTGCGCAACGCCGACAGCGGCGCGATCGTCATGGGCATCGTTCAGTCCGACGGAACCGTGCGCGTGGGCGGGCAATGAAACTGCTCGGGCGGTTCTCCGCCGCGTTTTTTCTCGTCCTTTTCCTCAGCGGGATCGCGCAGGCCGGGACGCGGATCAAGGACATCACCACCCTTCAAGGCGTGCGCGAAAACCAGATTGTCGGCTACGGCCTCGTCATCGGCCTGAAGGGCACCGGCGACAGCCTGCGCAACTCGCCTTTCACCGAGCAGTCTCTGCAGTCGATGCTCGACAGCATGGGAATCAATGTGCGCAACGCTTCGCTGCGCACGCGCAACGTGGCGGGCGTGATCGTCACGGCCGAGCTTCCACCCTTCATCGGCAAGGGTGCGCGGGTCGACATCACCGTCTCTTCGCTCGGCGACGCCACGTCGCTTCTCGGCGGAACGCTGATCATGACGTCGCTGATGGGCGCGGACGGCCAAATCTACGCCGTGGCGCAGGGACCCGTCTCCGTTACCGGCTTCACCTCGCAAGGTGACGCGGAATCGCTCACCGAAGGGGTGCCGACGACCGGCCGGATTCCGAACGGCGCCTTGGTGGAGAAGGAGGTCGCCGGCGGCTTCTGGGAGCTGCCGGATCTTGTGCTCGAGCTCAAGAATCCGGATTTCAACACGGTGATTCGGATCGTCGACGCCATCAACGCCTATGCGGTCCGCCATTACGGCCGCAAGGTCGCGCGGGAGCGCGATTACCGCACGATCGCGCTGGAAAAGCCCCAGGGCTACTCCGCGCCGCGCTTCATTGCCGAGCTCGGCGAGCTCGTGGTCGATCCGGACACACCGGCGCGTGTCGTGATTGACGAGCGCACGGGGACGGTGGTGATCGGTCGTGACGTGCAGATTTCGACGGTTGCCGTGACGCATGGCAATTTGACGGTGCGCGTCACCGAAGCGCCGGTTGTCTCGCAGCCGGCGCCGTTCTCGCGCGGCGAAACCACCGTCGCGCCGCGCACACTCGTCGATGCCTCGCAGACCGGCGGCCGGCTCGCGATCATCGGCGGAACCGATTTGCAGACGCTCATCGCCGGCCTCAACCAGATCGGGCTCAAGCCGACCGGGATCATCGCGATCCTGCAGGCAATCAAGTCGGCCGGCGCTCTGCAGGCCGAGATCATCATCCAATAGCGGCGGGCGCTTAAGCCCGGCGCAAGGTTGCGCGTCCACGCTCGCGCCACTAACCGGCAGCGAAGACGGATTCCCTCATGCAATGTGCGATTCCAGCCGCGCGATCCGGCCGACTTGTCGGCCTTATTGCGACGGCGGCGCTTCTTGCGTGCGGTGCCGCCGCGGCGGCCGAGGATAAGCCGGCGGAGCCCGCACCCACGACCGCGGGCGACGCCGCGACGTTTTGCGCCAATATCGGCGATGCGGCGAGGGATGCGCGCGCCGCCTGGGAGACGCAGACCCTGAATGCGCTGAAGATGGAGATCGAGCGGAAGACCGCGGCGCTCGACGCAAAGCGCGTGGAGCTGGAGGATTGGGTCAAGCGGCGTGATGACTTCCGCAAGCTGGCGGAAGAGACGATCGTCGACATTTACGCCCGCATGCGCCCGGAAGCGGCGGCGCAGCAGCTTGCGGCGCTCGACGCGGAGACGGCCGCCGCCGTCCTGGTGAAGCTGAATGCCCGGGTCGCAGGCGCAATCCTGAGCGAGATGGATACGCCGCGCGCTGTCACCCTCGCTTCGTTGATCTCTGCGAGCGCCAATGCACAAGACGAGGCGACGCAGCCATGAAGCGCGCCTTCCTCCTAGGTCTGCTGCTCTTCGGCGGCTGCACGAATGTGCGCGATTTTGGCCACGAGCCGGCGATGAGCCCGGTGGGGAGCGGTATCTACGCCTATCGCACGCCGCTTCCTCAGGCGGCTTTTCCAGGCCCGACCGATCCGAGCTATCACTCGCTTTGGGACGACTCTCGCGCCAATCTCTTTCAGGATCCCCGCGCCGCCAAGGTCGGCGACATCCTGACCGTGAAGATTCGCATCAACGATAAGGCGACGCTCGACAATTCCTCCTCCCGCAAGCGCAATTCCGGCGCCGGCCTCACCGGGAGCTATGACTATTCCGTCCACAGTGTCACCGGCGACAAGGCGGGCGACGGCGACGGCAAGCTGAACCTCGGCGCCAATTCCTCGGCGGCCGGCACCGGGACGATCGATCGGTCGGAGAAGATCGACCTCTCCGTCGCCGCCGTCGTCACGGAAGTTCTGCCGAACGGCAATCTCCTCATCAGCGGTTCGCAGGAGGTGCGTGTGAATTTCGAGCTGCGCATCCTCAATGTCACGGGCATCGTGCGGCCGCGCGATATCTCGACCGGCAACACGATCGACTACGAAAAGATCGCGGAGGCGCGCATTTCCTACGGCGGTCGCGGCCGCATCACTGAAGTGCAGCAGCCGCGCTGGGGGCAGCAAGTGCTCGACGCCGTCGCGCCTTTCTGAACATCGAAATGGCGCTGACCGAAGCTCCCGACGAACTGCCCGCGCCCGAGAAGCCGGCGCGCGGCGGGTCGATGATCAAGCTCATCGGCGCGATGATCCTGATGACGATCGTAGCAGCCGGCATGGGTGGGGGGCTCGGCATCAAGCTCGCCGATCAGGTCGCGGAAGCCGAACGCGCCAAGGCGGAGGAAGAGGGGGCGAAACCTGTCGAACTCCTCCACTACACGGGACCGACGCATCTGAAGGCGCTGGCGCCCGTCGTCACCAATCTCGCCAGTCCGCACGACACCTGGATCAGGCTGGAGGCCTCGATCGTGTTCGACGACGAAGCGATCGACACCGACGATGTCCTCGCCAGCAAGATCACCGAGGATTTCCTCGCCTATTTCCGCACCGTCGGCCTTTCGCAGATCGACGGGCCGAGCGGGATGCAGCATCTGCGTGAGGATCTCGCGGACCTTGCCCGGATTCGTTCGGAAGGCCGTGTGCACGAGGTGGTGATCCAGACATTGGTCTTCCAGTGAAGCGGATCCTGCTTGCCGTGCTGGGGTTGCTGCTTCTGGCCGGTATGGCCGCGGGGCAACAGGCGGAGCCGGCGCAGCTTCCAAATCTCGATCTGAATGCGCTGCTTCCGGCGGGGCAGGGGGCCTTCACCGGTCGCGTCGTGCAGATCGTCCTGCTGCTGACCGTGCTCTCCATTGCGCCGGGCTTGCTCATCATGGTGACGAGCTTCACACGCTTCGTGGTGGCGCTTTCGTTCCTGCGTTCGGGACTCGGCATGCAGAGCACGCCGGCAAATCTCATCCTCATCAGCCTGGCGCTTTTCATGACGTTCTTCGTCATGCAGCCAACCTTCGAGCGGGCCTACGAACAGGGCCTCCAGCCGCTGCTAGACAATCGCATCGACCAGGCTGAGGCGTTCCGGCAGGTCACCGAGCCGTTCCGCGCGTTCATGCTCGGGCAAGTGCGCCAGCGCGACCTCGAGTTGTTTCAGGACCTGGCAGGGCAGTCTCCGGTTGGGCAGTCTCCGGCGGGGCAGCCGGGGGTGGAGCCGCCGGGGGAGGCGCAGACGGCGCCTGAAAACGGGGGCGCGACGCCGGTCGAGCTACGCATCCTCATACCCGCTTACATGATTTCGGAGCTGCGCCGCGGCTTCGAAATCGGATTTCTGATCGTTCTTCCGTTCCTCGTCATCGATCTGATCGTCGCCACTTTGACCATGTCGATGGGCATGATGATGCTTCCGCCGACCGTGATTTCGCTGCCCTTCAAGATTCTCTTCTTCGTCCTGATTGACGGCTGGAACATGCTGGTTGGCGGCCTGGTGCGATCCTATTTTTAACTCTCTCGCGCCGGCGCCCGCACCTATTGCTCGCGATTAAGAATCCCGAAAGCTTTCCTTCCTAACAATCGACCTATGACAGGTTGAGTGGCACTGGTCGCTCAATAGGCATGAAGCTGCTCTGTCGTACCGGTTTCAGCCCGGTATGCCCTGAAGTCGCAAGGCGGGAGCCCATTCATGTCGAGTATCATCACGAACGTGTCAGCTATGACTGCGTTGCAGTCGCTGACGAGCACCAACAAAAATCTTGAAGCCACCCAGGCGCGCATCGCCACCGGCTACAAGGTCAGCAGCGCCTCCGATAACGCCGCCTACTGGTCCATCGCGACCACCATGCGGTCGGACAACAAGGCGCTTTCCACGGTCCAGGATGCCCTGGGTCTCGGCGCGGCCATGATCGACGTCGCTTACACCGGTCTTACCAAGAGCGTTGACGTCCTGGACGAGATCAAGGCGAAACTCGTCGCCGCTCGGCAGCCGGGCGTCGACCGTGCCAAGATCCAGAGCGAAGTGACCGCTCTTCAGGATCAGCTGAAGAGCATTGCCAATTCAGCCGTATTCTCTGGCGAGAGCTGGCTCAAGATCGACACCACCAGCAGCCCGTCGAGCATCAACAAGTCGATCGTTTCGTCTTTCTCGCGCTCCGGCGGTTCGATCTCCATCGGCACCATCAACGTCAGCATCTATACCGCCGCGGTGGCCGGCGTCGACAACAGCAGCCCCGCCGATGGGGACTTCGACGATCCGGGCGACGTGCAGCCGGTTGCGGCACAGACCGTGGCTCTCTTCGACGAGAATGCGACGGCTGCCAGCAAGGCCGGCCTGCTCGACAAGGAGCAGACCGTGACGAGCGGTGCGACCTTCACGGTCGCCACCCTCAACATCTCGGGCCTGACTGACAGCGCCGCCGATACGACCGACCTGGAGGATATGATTTCCGCGGTCGATAGCGCGATCAGCTCGATCACGACGGCGGCCTCCGATCTTGGCGCGGTCAAGATGCGCGTCGGGCTGCAGCAGGACTTCGTCTCCAGCATGATGGACGCCATCGATCGCGGCGTCGGTCAGCTCGTTGACGCCGACATGACCAAGGAATCGACCCGCCTGCAGGCCCTTCAGGTCCAGCAGCAGCTTGGCATCCAGGCGCTCACGATCGCCAATACGAACAGCCAGAATATCCTCTCGCTCTTCCGATAGAAGACACGGGAATCGGTCGTTGAGCCACGCCCCGCGAGGGGCGTGGCTTTTTGCTGCAATCCTCACACAAGGTTGACACCCGACACTGGCCTTCGGCGGAGAGCGCGAAGGACGACGATGAACGGGTTGGATCACCTGCAAAGGCTCGCGAAGAGCCTGCTTGACCTCGGTCCACGCCGGCTGGCGGCCATTGCCGTCATGGGCGCCACGATATTCGCCGTGGTCATCCTCGGAGGCGTCTATCTGAGTCGGCCGCAGCTGGACGTGCTCTATTCGGGCCTTGACCGCGAGGATATTACGCGGATCGGCGCGGCGCTCAATGAGGCCGGCATCCCCTTCGACGTGAACGCCGACGGTACCGCGGTCCTCGTCAGCTATGGTCAGACCGCTTCGGCGCGCATGTTGCTTGCGGAGAAGGGTCTGCCGCAGAGCGCCAATGCCGGCTACGAGCTCTTCGACCAGATGGGCTCCTTCGGCCTGACGTCGTTCATGCAGGAAGTCACCCGCGTCCGCGTTCTGGAGGGTGAGATCGCGCGCACCATTCAATCCTTGAAGGGGGTCAGGGCGGCGCGCGTCCATATCGTGGTCTCCGACGAAGGCTCTTTCCGACGCGCCCAGAGCAAGCCGTCCGCATCTGTCGTCATCCGCACCGATTCCCGCGACGACGCTTCCACCGCCCAGTCGATCCGGCACCTCGTAGCCGCCGCGGTTCCCGGCATGACCCCGAACGAAGTCACCGTGCTCAATACGGATGGCGTTCTTCTCGCATCCGGCGATGACGCGGACTCCGCAGTGCCTGGGCGGCTGATGAGCCTCGAGCAGCAGGTCGGCGGCGATATCGAGAACAAGGTGCGCGAGAGCCTTACACCCTATCTCGGGCTGAACAACTTCCAGGTCAGCGTAACGGCGCGGCTCAATACCGACCGGAAGCAGATCACCGAAACAACCTACGATCCGGAATCGCGGGTGGAGCGCTCGGTTCGCGTGGTCAAGGAGAACGAAGCCTCCAACAATTCCACCCAAAGCGTCTCGACGAGCGTTCAGCAGAATCTCCCCGACCAGGCCAGCGCTCCGGATGGCGGCGAGAATTCAAGCGCCTCCAACGATCGTCGCGAGGAGACCACCAATTACGAGCTTTCCTCCAAGACCGTGAACACGGTCAGCGACGGGTTCAGCATCCGGAACCTTTCGATCGCCGTCCTCGTCAACCGCGCGCAGATTCCCGCTGTCCAGAACGCCAGTCAGGAAGAGATCGACAAGAAACTCAGCGAGATTCAGCAACTCGTCACGACGGCCGCGGATTTCCGGTCCGATCGTGGCGACCAGATCAAGGTTCTCGCGGTCGACTTCGCCGGCAGCGCGGAGCAGCTTGAGCCCGTCCCGGCCCCCGGCCTGGGCGAGCTCGTCGTGCGGCAGCTCGGCACCTTCGTCAACGCGGCGACCATCCTTGTCGTGGCACTGCTTCTGATCTGGTTCGGCCTGAAGCCGGCGACGCGCGCGATCCTGACGCGTCCGGCCCCGCAGGTCGCCGAGGCGCCGGCCCTGGCGGACAGGACCGAGACCGCCGAGATGGACATGGAGGGCGTGGACCATGGCGAGGTCGCCTATGCGGACGAAGCCAGTCTGATCGACGACCTGACGAGCCAGTTCAAGCGGTCGCCGCGCAAGCGGCTTGAGCAGATGGTGCGCTTCAACGATGAGCAGTCCGCGGCGATCCTGAAGCGCTGGATCCACGAAGGGGCCCGCACCTGATGCCGCTTCCGGCAGCGGCCCTTCTGGTCGATTTCTCTATTGCCGCCGCGGCCCGGGCCGCGCCCGCCCACGTCGGCGAGCCCAGTGAGGAGGCCGCCGAGACTATTGATGCGGCTTACGCGCGTGGGTGCGAAGAAGGCGCTGCTGCCGCGCACGCGGAGAACGAAGCGGCGCTTACGGAAGCGCACGCCGCCTCGGAGGCGCGCCTCGCGGAGATGCGCGCGCAATGGGCAGCGGAGGAGGGGGCGCGCCTTGCCGAAGAGATGCGCACCGCGATTGCCGCCCTTGGCGACAGTATCCGGAGCGCTGTCGGCGAAGTCCTCGGGCCGTTCCTGGAAGAAGCGGTGCGCAGGCGGTCCGTCGAGACGCTGGCTCAGTCGCTTTGCGATCTTCTCTCCAGCGGCGAGCACGAGACCTTCAGCGTAAGCGGCCCGAAGGACCTGCTTGAGTCGCTAAGGCTGACGCTTGGTGACAGCGCTGCCGCGATGACGTTCGAGGCGAACGAGGAAATCGACGTTCGCGTTGTAGCCGACCGCACCGTGATCGAGACGCAGCTCGGCACCTGGCTGCCGCGTCTCGGCGAAAATAACGAACAGCGTTCCAATGGCTGAGGCAGAGTTTCAGGATCTGATCATCATCAAGCGCCACCACGCGGTGGAGCATGACTCGGTGCACGGCGGCGTGTGGAAGATCGCGTTTGCCGATTTCATGACGGCGATGATGTGCTTCTTCCTGGTGATGTGGCTGATCAACGCCGCGAACGAGGATACGCGCCAGGCCGTTGCGAGCTATTTCAATCCCGTTCGGCTCGCAGATCTGAACCGCAAAGGCCTTGCCGACCCGCACCTGTCGGACCAGACGACTCCGACTGAAGGCGAGAAGACTCTCGAGAACACGAAGGCTTCGGAATCGTCTTCCGGCGAAACCGCCGCGCCGCCTTCACGGGAGGCGCTCTTCAAGGATCCGTACCGCGTTCTCGCCGAGATTGCGGGAGAGGGCGAAGGGGCGGGCGCCGCCCTCATGAAGGAGGCGCTTAGCGCCGACGCACCGTCGTCGGGCAAGGAGACGGCCTTCCGTGATCCGTTCGAGCCGGACATGAAAGAGACGCTGCTCGCACCGGCCGCTCCGGAACCGGCGACGCAAGAAGATGCCGCGCCGAGCAACAAGCCGGTGGCGGGCGAAAAAGCTCCGCCGAGTGAAGAACAGGCGGCCGACATGCAGGGCGCGGCCCCGCCGGTCGCGAACGAGGAGGCGCTGGTCTCGGAGCCTCAGACCCCGCCCCGGTCCGAGAGCGGTCCCGTTCCGATCTCGCGGCCGCCCGGCGCTCCATCCCAATCCGCTGAGTTGATCGAAAGCAACGCGCCCGGCCCCGCCGGACAAAGTCTTCTCGCGCAGATAAACGACGCCGTGGAGCATGAGGGAACGACGGCGAGCAAGCCGGCTGTCGCGGTTGAACAGACCGGGGAGGGGCTTGTGATCAGCCTCACCGACGAGGTCAGCTTCGGCATGTTCGCGATCGGCTCCGCAACGCCGCAACCGGAAACAGTGCGCATCATGGAGCGCATCGCCGGCATTCTAAAGGAGCGCAAAGGCTCGATTATCATTCGCGGCCATACCGACGGCCGGCCGTTCCACACGCCCGACTATGACAATTGGCGGCTTTCTGTCGATCGCGCGCAGATCGCCTATTACATGCTGACGCGCGGCGGACTCGACAAAAGCCGCGTCGCGGCGATCGAAGGTTATGCCGATCGCAAGCTGAAGCTGCCGGAGGACCCGGATGCGGCGCAGAACCGGCGCATCGAAATTCTGCTCAAGGAGGACGGGTCGTGAAGCGTGGGCTGTGCTCTATCGTTGCCGCGCTCGCGCTTGCCGGCGCCTCCGACGCCCTTGCCGGTAATGGGGGCGACGCCGTCGATCCGCCTGCGCTCGTCAGGACGCTGCAATTCCTGCAGGACGACATCGCACACGGCGAAGTGGAGTCCGATGACGCGCGCCGCAAGCTAATCGACCTGCTCGGCCAGCGGCTTCTGAGTGCCGCCCCGCAAACTTGGCGCAGTAGCCGCAACGTCGAAGCTGCACTCCTCTACGTGCTGAACGGCGGCAACCCGGCCGTTCTTTCGCGCCTTCCGACGAACAGGGACGATGCGCTCCCAGCCGCAGCTCGTTGAAGCGGTTGCCGCGTATGCGGGGGGCTCTCAGGCGGAGGCGCGAAAGCTCTGGGGCGGAATCGACCTGCAATCGCTGCCGGTCGCGCTGGTCGGACCGGCGGCGCTGGTCAAGGCGAATGTGATGATGGACGAAGACCCGGCGATGGCGCTTCGCTACACCGACATCGCGCGGCTCGAATCCCCCGGCACGCTGGTCGAGGAGGCCGCGATCAGGCGGGGCATCGAGATCGCGGCGAAGCTCGGCGATTCGCAGCGCTTCGAGTTCCTCTCTGTTCGTTATGCCACCCGCTTTCCGCATTCCATGTACGGGGCTGCATTCCGGGGGAGGTTCTCCGAATCCTACCTGACCGTGGCGTCCAAAGCCGGCGCCGATGCGCCGCGGCTCGACGAGATACTGTCTTCACTCGGCGAGGCGGACCGGCGCGCGATTTTTCTGCAGGTCGCGCGGCTCGCGGTGCTTGAGGCGCGCCTGAAGCTGGCGCGGAACGCCGCGGAGAACGCCGCCCTGCTGTCGCGGCCCGGCACGTTGGAAATGTACCAGGCCACGCTCTATCGTTCCGCCGCGCTTGCCGTCTCGGACGATCCGGGCAACGCCCTGGCGGAGCTTGCGGCGCTGCCCAAAGATGAATTGCCGCAGCCGGATCGGGAGCTCCTGGACGCGGTGCGTGCGGTCGTCGCTGAAATCCGGCAATTGCCGGCCGTGCCTCCGGCCGGAGAGGCGCCGGATGCCCAATCGGAAGAAGGATCGTCCGGCTCTCCGTCCCTGGATGAGCTTGCCTCGCGCGCTGGGACGGCGATGGCGGCCGCGTCCGAGACCCTCCAGGAAATCGACCGGTGAAGACGGAAACGCCCTCCGGGTCCGCCATGATGGGTGGCGCCGCTGCCCTTGTCGCCAAGGCGCCGAATGAGCAGCAGGGGCGCGGAACGTCTCCGGCGGTGGAAAAGTTCGCGGCACTGCTGAAGGAGCTCCACAAGCATACCGGTTCCGGCGTGCAGCACGCGTCGCGTGAGACCAAGGATACGATGCCGCGGCGCAATTCCGCTTCCGATGGGAACATTGCAGAGACGCCGGAAGCGGAAGAGGGTGAACGCAGTCCGGATGGAGGCCCGGAAGAGCCTACCGCCACTCCAGCGGCTTCGACTTGGCGCTGGGATGTGCGGACGCTGCCGGTGCCGCATGCCGGGCTTCGGGCGGACGGGCCTTCCGTCGCTCGTTCAGACTTGGGAGAGACGGTGGCGAAGACGGCGGAGCCGGTGGGAGAGGATGCCATCGGCCGGCGCGACTCGAAGGAAGACACCGCGCTTGGCGAAAACCTGATGGCTCTTGTGTCGCACGGCCTCCCGGACGCGCCCCTCCAAGCGAAACAGGCAGACAGTCAGCGTGGCACGCGGGAGTTGCCGCTCGTCGACAAGGGCGCGCTGCAGGCGCAACCCAAGGATGAAGTTAATCTCTCCCGGACCGCATCGGTGGCGCTCCTTGTCGACGAGCCGGGAAGCAACGGCACGCTGGCAAAAGAGGGGGTCGTCCAGGCCATCGTCACGAAGGCGACGCATCTGGCGCCAGCCGTCCATGGTTCTGCGCGGCGCGCCGGAATTCCATTGGATATCCCTTCAGCGGGTCCGGCCTCCGCGCCTTCTACGATACCCGGGCGAGAAGCGCGGCTCGCCGAACCGGATTTCCCTCGTGACGACGGCAACGGGGCCCGCTCCGACCACGGCGAACGATCGGGGGAGCGGCAGGCGCGAAATCCACGAGCGGACAAGACGGCGCTGCCCTCAGTCGAATCGCCGCAGAAGCTGCTGAACGCGGGCGCGGTGCCGCCGCCGGAGACGTCGGGGCTCACGCCGGCGCGTCAGATCGCCGATACGATAGCAAGGGTCGTCGACACGCAGATGCAAGCCTCCGAGCAGCCGCAGTCACCGACGGACAGTGGGATGCGGGGACCGGTGAAGCTTCTTTCGATCGCCCTTCTGCCCGAGCGACTGGGCCAGATACACTTGCATCTGCGCATCGGCGCGGAGGGAGTCCATCTCAACATCGCAGCCGAACGTGCGGAGACGTCGGAGCTTCTGAAGCACGATCGCGATACTCTCAGGAAACTGATCGAGGACAGCGGTCTCAAGGTCGAGGACGTCGCGATTCGTGTCGCGGGCGCTGAGCGAACGGCAACGGCGCAGCCCTCCGACTCCAATGCCGGCCAACGTGCCACGTCCTTCGCACAGCAGGGCGCCCAGCAATTCCATGAGGGCGCCCACGCTGACGGCCGGCGGCAACCGAACCGGTCGGGCGGCAATGGCGGAACAAGTCAAAAGGAGCAGCGGGATGACGAGGTGGCTCGCGATCCTCGGCGTCCTCGCAGCGATCTCTACGTCTGACGGGTTTGCCGCGCCCGTCCACGCGAACGCCTGCGAGCGGGAGATGGCGCGCGCGGCACGCCAATTCGGCGTTCCGATAGGGGTGCTCTATGCGGTGGGCCTCACGGAGACCGGAAAGCGCGGCTCGCTGCAGCCTTTTGCGATGAATGTTGAAGGCCAGGCGCATTACGCCAACGATCTCGCCGACGCGTTGCGGGTCTTCGAGGACGCCCGCAAGACGGGTGCAGTTCTGATCGATGTCGGATGCATGCAGATCAACCACCACTACCACGGTGACGCCTTCGCCTCGGTCACGGAGATGTTCGACCCACGCAAGAACGTCGACTACGCCGCGCTCTTCCTGAAGCGGCTCAGGGCACGCGAAGGGAACTGGACGATGGCGGTCGCGCGCTACCACGCCGGTCCGAACAATGACCCGGCCCAGAAGCGTTATGTCTGCGCGGTGATCGTCAACATGGTGGCGACCGGATTTGGTGCATGGACGTCGAATGCCCGCACTTTTTGTCGATAACGTCCGCGACATTTTGACTGCCTCGCGATTGCCGGGCGCGAAGTCGCATCCTCCGCATCTGTAGGCTGTGTTCGCGGGCACGCCCACAGGTTGAGTGACCCAAATGTGGGCGCCCGCGGAGCAAAGAAATTCCTTAACAAGTTATTAACGCAATGAAGACATGAATGACAAAGACAATGTTGGTTAATAGAAAATTTCTTCTAAATTTCCGCAAACGGGCAAGTTGAGCTATAAGTTTTTTATATTTACATCGGACAGCGCAAAAACAAATAATAAAGCCGGCCTACTAATTTGTTTGACCCGGTGTTCTCAATGAGAACTTCAATGGGCTAAAGAATATTTGCAAAATGCCTTTTCCCAAGGCACTTTATTGACACGGCGATTCGCTTCGGGGTTTCGCCTTGGGGGACCTTGGGGGGACCGCATTGTTCGTGATTGTCGATGACCGTGACGTAGTCACGGAAGGCTTCTCGTCGTGCTTTTCGCGCGAAGGGATCTCGTCAACGGGCTTCTATCCGGGCGAATTTCGCGAATGGGTGGAGACCGCCGCGGAGAGCGATCTCTCGGCAGTCGAAGCGTTTCTGATCGGCGATTGCGACGGTCGGGAAATGCTGCCGCGTATGATACGGGGGCGTTCGCGGGCGCCGATGATCGCTCTGAACGAACGGCCGGCGCTTGAACAGACGCTGGAGCTCTTCGCGGCCGGGGTCGATGACGTAGTGCGCAAGCCCATCCATGTACGCGAGATCCTGGCGCGGGTTGGAGCAATACGGCGGCGCAACGAGTCCGACAAAGACGCCGACGTCATCAATATCGGTGAAATTCAGGTGTTTTCGGACGGCCGCGATCCGATCGTTCGGGGTGAGCCGCTGCCGCTCCCACGGCGCGAGCGGCGGATTCTGGAATACCTCGTTTCCCATTGCGGGCGCCGGGTCACCAAGTCGCAGATATTCAACGCGGTCTATGGGCTGTTCGACGAGGACGTTGAGGAAGATGTCGTCGAGAGCCACATCAGCAAGCTTCGCAAGAAGCTGCGACATCGGCTCTGTTACGACCCGGTCAATTCCAAGCGCTACCTCGGCTACCGCCTCGACAATATCTGATGTTTCCGCGCCGCGGCGGTTGGAGAACAGCTTCGCACAAGCGTCCTGTGCTTGAGTAGCGACCGGGCAGTGTCAGGAGCCATTCCATGAGCCTTTACGGAGTTATGCGCACCGGCGTTTCCGGGATGAACGCGCAGTCGAGCAAGCTCTCGGCGGTCGCAGACAACATCGCCAACTCCAGCACCAGCGGCTACAAACGGGCTTCCACCGAGTTTGCCTCGATGATCATTGACTCCGGCACGGAGAATTACACCTCCGGCGGGGTCAACACCCGTGTGCGCTACAACATCAGCGAACAGGGAAACCTCTCCTACACCAGCTCGGTGACCGATCTCGCGGTGACCGGAAACGGCTTCATGATCGTTTCCGACGTGGACGGCACGCCCTTCCTGACGCGCGCCGGCTCGTTCGTACCCGACGGGTCGGGCAATCTCGTCAATGCCGCCGGCTTCTACCTCATGGGCTTCAAATATTCGGAGGGCGACCCCGCCCCGGTGGCGGGCGGTCTGTCCGGCCTGACCGTCGTGAACGTGACGCAGACGGAGTTGCAGGCGATCGCGTCGACGACCGGCAAGTTCTCCGCAAACCTCCCGGCCAACGCAGGGATCGTCGACCCAACCGAATTGCCCTCCACCAACGCCGCGGGCGCGACCTATACCGGCAAGAGCTCGTTCCTCACTTACGATTACCTCGGCAACGAAGTGGTGCTCGATCTCTATCTCTCGAAGACGGCGGACAACACCTGGGAGATGGCTGCCTACAACAAGGCGGATGCGGCGGCGGGCGGCGGCTTTCCTTATTCGAGCGCGGCGCTGGCGGTGGAGACGCTGGATTTCGATCCGACCACCGGCTCGCTGACCGGCGCGAGCCCCATGGAACTCACCTTCAATGTTCCAGGTGGCGCGCCGTTCAGCCTCGACATCAGCAACATGATCCAGCTCAGCGCCGACTACCGCGTCCTTGACGCGTCGGTGAACGGCAATGCGCCAAGCGCCGTCGACCGCATCGAGATCGACCCGGACGGCACGCTCTTTGCGATCTATGAGAGCGGCGCGCGCGTGGCGACCTACAAGATCCCGCTCGCCGACGTGCCGAGCCCGGACAATCTGACCTCGCGCCCGGGCAACGTCTATGCGCCGAGCACCGCCTCCGGCGCTGTTCAGGTCGGTTTCTCGACGTCGGGTGGGCTGGGAACGCTCGTCTCCGGCGCGCTTGAGGCGTCGACGGTCGATCTCGCGTCCGAGCTGACCGCGATGATCGAGTCGCAGCGAAGCTACACCGCGAACTCGAAGGTCTTCCAGACCGGCTCCGAGCTGCTCGACGTACTCGTCAACATGAAGCGTTAGCGCGGAGCGCGCGGACCGCCGCCTATGAGCCTTACCGCCGCCATCCGCACCGCCCAGAGCGCGCTTCAGACGACGTCGGCGCAGACGGCGATCACCTCGCGCAATGTCGGCGGCGCGAGCGATCCCGGCTATTCGCGGAAGATCGCGCTCGTCACGTCGAGCGGCAATGGCGGCGCCCAGACGGTCGCGATCACGCGCGCAGCGGACAAGGCGCTCTACGAGAACATGATCGAGGCAACGTCGAAGGCCGCGTCGCGTCAGGCGCTTGCCGACGGGCTCGATGCGCTCAATACCACTGTCGGCGATCCCGACGACGAGCGTTCTCCCGCGGCGCTCGTCGGCGCGCTGAACGACGCCATCCAGCTTTATTCCGCGCTGCCGAGCGATGTCAGCCTGGCGCAGGGCGTCGTGTCAAAGGCGCAGGATCTTGCCGCGTCGCTGAACGATGCGACCGGCATCGTGCAGGATGTGCGCCGGCAAGCCGACGGCGACATGGCGACCGCCGTGGACGACCTGAACAGCCTGCTTGCCGACTTCCAGAAAGCCAATGCCGCGGTTGTGATCGGCACGCATTCCGGCGCCGACGTCACGGACGAGCTCGACGCCCGTGATATGATCCTGTCGAAGATTTCCGAGATCGTCGGCGTCAGGACCGTCTCGCGCGCCGGCAACGATCTCGCCCTTTACACCGACAGCGGCGTGACCCTCTTCGACGGCAAGGCACGCAGCGTCACCTTCGCGGCGTCGCCGGGTCTGGCGGCGGGGCAGACCGGCAATGCGGTCTTCATCGACGGCGTCGCCGTCACCGGCAGCTCCGCCACCATGCCGATCCGATCCGGCAAGCTGCAGGGTCTCGCCTCGCTTCGCGACGACGTCTCGCTCACCTATCAGTCGCAGCTCGACGAGATCGCGCGTGGGCTGATCGGGGCGTTCGCGGAATCCGATCAGTCCGTTCCCGCCACGCTGCCGGACCGCCCCGGCCTGTTCACCTGGTCCGGTGGGCCGGCCATGCCTGGCGGTGCGCTCGTATCGGGACTTGCAGGCACGATAGAAGTCAATGCGAGCGTCGATCCGGCGCAGGGCGGCAGCCTTTCGCGGTTGCGTGACGGCGGCATCTCCGACCCCGGCAATCCAGCCTATGTCTACAACAGCACGGGCGCAGCCGCCTTCTCCGACCGGCTGACCGAACTCCTCGGCAAGCTCCAGGAACCGGCTACCTTCAATTCGGCGGCGGGACTTGAGACGATGGCAAGCGTTGTCGACTACGCCGCCGCATCGGTGGGCTGGCTTCAAGCGGAGCGCAAGGACGCCAGCGACGACGCCGCCTACCAGACCACGCTTCTGTCGCGTGCTTCCGACGCGCTGTCGAATGCGACCGGCGTCAACCTCGATGACGAGATGAGCCTGCTCCTCGACCTGGAGCGCTCCTACCAGGCTTCCTCAAAGCTGCTGTCGACGATCGACGACATGCTTTTCGGCTTCATCGCAAGCGTGCGCTGATGAAGACCACCTATATCTCCACTTTCGCGCTGTCCACGGCAACCCGCCGCACTGTCATGGAGCAGCAGCAGGAGCTGTCGGTGCGGCAGCAGGAGCTGAGCACGGGCCGGGTCGCGGATACAGGTCTCTCGCTCGGCGCCCGCGCCGCACAGTCGGTGGCGCTGCGCCGCGAGCATGCCAGCCTGCAGGCGATCATCGATTCAAATGCCCTCGCGAGCTCGCGCCTCGACGCCACGCAAGGCGCGCTCACCACGCTTGCCGACGACGGCCGGAATTTCCTCGGCGTCCTGATCGATGCGAAGAACAACGCCGCCGGTGCATCGGTGATACAGCTCAGGGCGCGCGAGACGCTGACCTCGTTCGTAGATCAGCTGAACGCCACGCAGACCGGCGAACATCTCTTTGCCGGCATCAACACCGACGTATCGCCGATGGCGGATTACTTCGCGGCTGGATCGGCGGCGAAGCAGGCGGTCGACGACGCCTTCCTCGCCCATTTCGGCTTTTCACAGTCCGATCCCGCGGTCGCCACGATCTCTGCGGCGGACATGACGGATTTCCTCGACAACGATTTCGCGGCGCTGTTCGACGGTACTGCGTGGACCTCCAACTGGTCGTCGGCGTCGAGCCAGGCGATCAAGGGGCGGATATCCTCCAGTTCCGTCGTGGAGACGGGTGTCACGGCCAACGAGACAGGCATGCGCCAACTGGCCATGGCCTATACGATGGTCGCCGATCTCGGGGCCACGCAGCTTTCCGGCGAGGCCTACAACGCGCTCCTCGACAAGTCGACTACCCTCGCCGGCGCCGGTGTGCAGGCCTTAACCGAGGCTCAGGCGCGCCTTGGCGTTTCGCAACAATCCGTCACGCGCGCGGGCGAGCGAATGTCGACGCAGATGGACATGATCGAGAAGAGCCTGAACGCGCTCGAAAGCGTCGATCCCTATGAAGTCTCGACCCGCGTCAACACGCTGCTGACGCAGATCGAGATGTCCTACGCGATGACGGCGCGAATCCAGAAGCTGACCCTTCTTGACTACATCTAGGTCGGCGAACCAGAGGACCGAGTAGGAAATGCACGCGTTTTCGTATGCTGAGATCGTTGAAGATTCAGGACCGAGCGCGCGCGCTCGCGATGGCCGTGCGCTCGACATTGCCATCAAGCTCATGAAGCGCGCCGAGGAGTGCGGTCCCGACAGTATCGAATCCGTCGAGGCGCTTTACTATTCGACGCGGCTTTGGACGGCATTCATCGAGGATCTCGGGCAACCTGAGAACGGCCTCGCGCAGGACCTTCGCGCGGCGCTGATCTCGGTGGGGATCGCGCTGCTTCGCGAGGTTCAGCTCATTCGCGACGGAGGATCGACGAGCTTCGCTCACATGATCGAGATCAGCTCGATTGTGCGCGAGGGCCTTCGATGAAGAAGCCAATGCAGATTTCGCTGCGCGCAGGCGAGCGAATCTATGTCAACGGCGCCGTCTTGCGGGCACGGCAGAAGACGACCATCGAGCTATTGAACGAGGCGCACTTTCTGCTTGAGACGCACATCATCCAGCCGGAGGATGCCACCTCGCCGCTGCGGCAGCTTTATTTTGCCCTGCAGACGATCCTGATCGAGCCCACATCGGAAAGCGCCGAGGAGGCGTATATGCGGATGTATGCCTCGACCGTCAAATCGTTCACGACGACCGAGATCGTCGTCGGATTGCGGCAGGTGGGTGAGCTGGTCAGTCTGGGGCGCATCTTCGAGGCGCTGAAAACGCTGCGCGCCCTATTCGAGACGGAGGAGAGAGTCCTGCGGCCCGCCGCGAAGGTGGCGTAGCGAAGGAGCGGATCATGGACGTCGGAAGCACGACCCAGGCGGGGGCCACTGCGATGAGCTCCACAAAGACAGCGAAGGCCTCGCTCGACTACGATACGTTCCTGCAGCTTCTCGTCACGGAGATGAAGAACCAGGATCCGACGGAGCCGATGAAGTCGACAGAATATATGGCCCAGCTCGCATCCTTCTCGTCGGTGGAGCAGGCGATACAGACCAACGCCAAGCTCGATTCGCTCTTGACCGCGTCGGCGCTGAGCCAAGCGGACGCGGCGCTCGGCCGGACGGTGACCTCCGCCGACGGAACCGTGTCGGGCAAGGTCGAATCTCTGAAGATCACGGCGGATGGGCTCGTTGCGACCCTCGACAGCGGCGAGGAACTGACCCTCGGCGCAGGTGTGACGATACGCTGATGAACGAGGTCGACGCCCTAGGCATCATGCAGTCCGCGATCTGGACTGTCATCATAGCGTCGTCCCCGGCGGTCGGGGCGGCGATGGTCGTCGGTCTCGCGATCGCGCTTCTGCAGGCGCTGACGCAGATCCAGGAGATCACGCTGACCTTTATCCCGAAGATCGTCGTGATTCTGATCGTGGTGGCGCTGACCGGGCCGTTCATCGGCGCGGAGATCTACGGCTTCACCAATCAGGTCTATTCGCGCATCGAGACGGGCTTCTAGCCCGCCCTTCGCCACCCCCGCGCAAGGTTGATCCGCCACGGTCGCCGTAAGAGGAGCGATCATGGTCGATACCGCCTATTCGGGACGCGAGGCGCCGGCACCCGCGGGCACGCGCGATGTCGCATTCGCCGTCGGCATCGTCGTCCTCCTCACCATCCTTTTCCTGCCGATCCCGGCATCGCTCATCGACTACGGGCTGGCGCTGTCGATCGCGCTCTCCGTCCTCATCCTCATGGTGGCGCTGTGGATTGAGCGGCCGCTCGATTTCTCCGCCTTTCCGACCGTGCTGCTCATCGCCACGATGTTGCGGCTGGCGCTCAACATCGCGTCGACGCGCCTCATCCTGACCCACGGCTCCGAGGGGCCGACCGCCGCCGGTCACATCATCGGCGGCTTCTCCCGTTTCGTGATGAGCGGCGACTTCGTTATCGGCATCATCGTCTTCACCATCCTGATTACGGTGAACTTCCTCGTCATCACCAAGGGCGCCACACGCATCGCAGAGGTCGGCGCTCGCTTCACCCTCGACGCCATCCCCGGCAAGCAGATGGCGATCGACGCGGACCTTTCCTCCGGTCTCATCAACGAGAAGGAAGCGCAGCGCCGCCGCCGCGAGCTGGAGGAGGAAAGCTCCTTCTTCGGCTCCATGGACGGCGCCTCGAAATTCGTCCGCGGCGATGCCATCGCCGGCCTCATCATAACGGCGGTCAATATCTTCGGCGGCATCGTAATCGGCGTGACGCGCCACGGCATGAATCTGCAAAGCGCCGCCGACGTGTTTACCAAGCTCTCCGTCGGTGACGGCCTCGTCTCGCAGATTCCCGCGCTGATCGTGTCGCTCGCGGCCGGCCTGCTGGTGTCGAAAGGCGGCACGCGCGGCACCGCGGACCAGGCGGTGCTCGGCCAGCTTGGGGCATATCCGCGCGCACTCTTCGTCGCCGCTTTCGTGATGGTGATTCTCGCGGTGGTGCCGGGCCTGCCGCTCGTCCCCTTTGCCATTCTTGCGGCGGTCATGGCGTCCGTCGGCATCGTCATTCCGCGCCGCATTGCCGCCCGCGAAGCCGACGAGCGCGCCAAGGTCGAGGCCGACGCCGAGCGCGCCGAGGCGGAAGCGCGCGATTCGATCAAGGAGACTCTGAAGGTTGCGGAAATCGAGCTCTGCCTCGGCAAACAGCTTGGAACGCAGCTCCTCGCCGCACATGGCGAGCTCGCGCACCGTGTTGCGAAGATGCGCAGGAAGTTCGCGCGGCAGTACGGGTTCGTGGTCCCCGACATCAAGCTCTCCGACAATCTCACCATAGCGCCGAAGAGCTATCAGGTCCGCATTCACGGGACGATCGTCGCGACGCAGGAGCTGCGGCTCGGCGAGGTGCTGGTGGTCACGGGGGAGGGGCACAAGCCCGACGTGCCGGGAGAGGACGTGAGGGAGCCCGCCTTTGGCATGAAGGCGGTATGGATATCCGACGTTTTCGTCGATGAGGTGAAGCGCGAGGGCTTCGTTCCGGTCGACAACATGTCGGTGCTGCTCACCCATTTGAGCGAGGTGATCCGCAACAATCTTGCGCAGCTTCTGTCCTACAAGGACATGCGCGCGCTGCTCGACGGGTTGGACCCGGAATACAAGCGGCTCATCGACGATATCTGCCCCTCGCAGATTTCCTATTCAGGTCTGCAGGCGGTGCTGAAACTTCTGCTTGGCGAGCGGGTCTCCATCCGCAGTCTGCCTCTCGTGCTGGAGGCGATCGCCGAGATCGCGCCACATGTGCGCCGCTCCGAGCAGGTCGTCGAGCATGTGCGAATGCGCATCGCCCAGCAGATTTGCGGCGACCTTGCGGAGGATGGCGCGCTGAAAGTCCTGCGCCTCGGAAACCGCTGGGACCTCGCCTTTCATCAGGGGCTTAAGCGGGATTCCAAGGGCGAGGTCCTCGATTTCGATATCGACCCGCGCATGGTCGAGCAGTTCGGCTCGGAGCTGACGGCGGCCGTTCGCGAGAGGATGGACCAGGGGCAAAGCTTTGTCCTGGTGACGGCGCCCGATGCGCGGCCCTACGTGCGGCTTATCGTCGAGCGGCTCTTTCCGACGCTTCCCGTCCTGTCGCATGTGGAGATAGCGCGCGGCGTCGAGGTTCGCCCGCTCGGAACCGTTTCCTGATGCCGCTCGGGACGGCGACGATACTCGCGGTCTTTGTTCTGTTCTGCCGCATCGGAACCTGCATCATGCTGATGCCGGGCATCTCAAGCACCCGCGTGCCGCCGCGGGTGAGGCTGTTCCTTGCAATCGCCGTGACCCTCGTCATGGCGCCGCTCCTCATAGGAGCGGTGCAGGCGGTCGTCGTCGGCGCATCGGCTCAGGCGCTCGTCGGTCTCATCGTCTCGGAGATGCTCACCGGCGCGATGATCGGGATTCTCGGGCGGCTCTTCTTCCTTGCCTTGGAGATGCTCGGCAACGTGGTGACGATGGCGATCGGCTTCGGCGCACTGCCGGGGACAGCGGTGGAGGACGCCAGTCCTCAGCCCGCGCTCGTCTCGCTCATCATGATGGGTGCGCTGGTCCTGCTCTTCATCACCAACCAGCATTGGGAGATTCTGCGCGCCCTCAATGCCTCCTATCAGACCTTGCCGGTCACCCAGGTCTTCGGCGCGCGGTTTGGGCTTATCCGCCTGACGGATGCCCTGACCGATGCCTTTCTCGTCGCGCTGCGCGTCACCAGTCCGTTCATCATCTACGCCGTGGTCGTGAATTTCGCCATCGGCCTCGCCAACAAGCTCACACCGCAGATACCGATCTATTTCATATCGTTGCCCTTCATACTCTTTGGCGGTCTCCTTCTGCTCTATTTCATCGCGCCGGAGCTGCTGCACCTCTTCATCGACGGCTTTTCAACCTGGCTGGCGGCCGGCTGAGCATGAAGAAGCGGCTGCGCAGCCTGCAACGCATCGTTTCGATCCGGCGGCAGATATGCCGGTCAAGCGAGTGGAGACTTGCCCGACTTGCCAGCGAGGAGCGGGCGGCGCTTCAGGAACAGGTTGAGATCATGGCGGCGCTCAACGCCGATCAACCGCTGCACGGCCTCTTCATGGAGACCTTCGCGCGCCATCTTCGCCGTCTGTCAAAGCGAATTGCGGAGCTGCATAGGGAAATGGCGGCCGAACTCTCCAGGCTGAAGGCGGAGAGCGGCCAGCTCAAGCGGGCGGAGCGGATGCTTGCGGACGTGCGGCAGACGCAAGCGCGGGCTGCCGAGGCGCGCGAATTGATGGAGATTGTGGAAGCGGCGTCCGCGCGCGACGCGGCAAGCCTCCCGTAAGGTTCACAGGCGATGCTCTGAAGCTGAAACGACTGGAAGCTCAGCTTGGCCATCAGCCCGCTATCCGACATCGTCCTCGATGTCGCCCGCGCTGCCGACCCGCTCCAATATCGCGCGGCGGTGGACAAGCTCGCGCGTCTATCGGATAGCGCAGCCTCGACGGCGGCGGACAGCTTCGACGCCCTGCTCGACGCGCAGGCAGGCACGCCGGGCTTCGACGCCGCGCGCGCGGATCTGCGTTTCCGGCTTGCCGCCTCGCTCGATGCAGCGAAGGGGGCCTCCGCCAAGCCTTACCAGCAGTTCGAAGCCTTCGTCCTGCAGACCTTCATCCAGTCGCTCCTTCCCAAGGATGCCGATCATGTCTTCGGGGATGGGCTTGCCGGCGGCTACTGGCGCTCCATGCTCGCCGAACAGATCGCTGGACAGCTTGCGAATTCCGGCGGCATCGGGATTGCCGCTGCGATCACCCCGAAGGACGGCACGGCGGCCGGCGGAGCGGCTGCGGCGCTTCCAGGCTACGCTACGTCTCTGGAGCTCGACTTTGCCAACAGCGTGATGCCATCCGCCGAAGACGACGATTCTGCCCGCTCCACGGTTGGGAGCTGACCGGTGCCGCAAGCCGAGGAATCCGGAGGCACCAGGCAACTCACCGCAAGGCCCGACAAAGCGGGATCGGTCGAAAGCTGCCTGCAGACGATCGAACGGGTGGAGCAGGTCGTCGATCAGGAGACGCTTGCGCTGAAAACCAACCAACCAATCGACCTGGTGGAAATCAACCGGCGCAAAAGTCACGGCCTTCTTGATCTGACGCGCGGGCTGCGCGCATTGAACGGCGGTCCCGGGCTGCAGGCCGTCGAGGGAAGGCTTGCGACGCTCCGCGCGCGGCTTAACGAGAATAGCGCTGTGCTGCGCCGCCACCTCGATGCCGTGCAGGAAGTATCCGCTATCGTCGCGCGGGCGATCCGCGAGGGCGAGTCCGATGGCACCTATTCGGCGGCGGTACGCTTTCCGGGCGGCACGCGTTGATCAAGATCGTCGTCAGTGCGCTCTGGATATGCGCCATAACGCTTGCCTCGAGCTATACGGCCGCCTCCTGGAAGTCGCGCGGCACCATCGCGCCCGCGGGCGAGGACGCGCTGACAGGTCTCAACTATACGAAGACAGACCCGATCAACGTGCCGATTATCGCGAACGGGGCGGTTGACGGGTATGTCGTCGCCCAGTTCGTCTACACCGCGGACGCGGCGGCGCTGAACAGCCTTTCGGTTCCTCCCGATCCCTTCATGCTGGACGAGGCGTTCCGCGCCATCTTCTCCGACGACCGGATTGACTTCTCGCATCTCGATCGCTTCGACATCGCCGCGCTTACACAGACGATACGCGCCGACGTCAACGCACGCTTCGGTACCGAGCTCATTCAGGACGTTCTGGTGGAGCAGTTCACTTTTGTGACCAAGGACGAGGTGCGCGCCCAGGCAGGCGCCTCCGCACCGATTCCGGTGACGACGGCCGATGAGTCCGTTCCCAAGGGTGCGAAAACGGATCCCGCGGAAACGTCAAAGAAGGACAATACCCACTAAGGCGTTTTCAATCGTCCTCGCGAACCGTGCCGGGCAGCCTCGTGAGCCTTACGGCTGGTGCGGGCGGTGGGGGTCGAACCCACACTCTGTCACCAGAACCGGATTTTGAGTCCGGCGCGTCTGCCATTCCGCCACGCCCGCGATCTTGCCGTCGTCTGCCGCGTCTACCATTCCGCCACAGGGGCACGCGGTGCCGATATGGCGGAGCGACGACGTGCGGTCAATCCGCGATTTTCCCCGCATTCTCGTGTATGGAAGCGGCGATGCTCAGTCCCGATTCCGTTCCCGCCGGCACTCATTCGCGCCCCGACGCCGTCACACGGAATGTGCTCCTTCGGCTCGCCGCGGCGATGTTCGTCATCGCGGCCGCCACGATTCTGGGCGCGCTCGGCTTTGAGTATATCGGCGGCTATCTCCCCTGCCACCTCTGTCTCCTGCAGCGCGTTCCCTATTATGCGGGGATGCCGGTCGTCGCGCTCGCAATCGTCGCGATCTGGGCGAAGGCGCCGCGCATGGTCCTGGCTGCGCTCTTCGCGATCTTCGCAGTCCTGATGATCTACAATGCCGGCCTTGCCGCCTATCATTCCGGCGTGGAGTGGGGATGGTGGGAAGGACCCGCCTCGTGCGCGCCCTCCATCAGCATCAAGAGTGCGGCCGACATGCTCGATCAGCTTGAGAACGCGCACGCGCCAAGCTGCACGGAGGCAGCGCTCAGGATTCTCGGCCTCTCGCTCGCGGGCTGGAACGTCCTGATCTCCGCCGTGCTCGCGGCGCTCGGCATCGTCGCCACGCTGAAGGCCTGGCGCGCCGCATAAGGGGTCGAAGCCAAACCCTGACGGCGAAGGCTTACGGCTCCAGCACCGCGTCCCAGTAGAGATAGTCGAGCCAGCTCTCGTGCAGATAGTTGGGCGGGAAGAGCCGGCCGTTATTGTGCAGGTCGTGCACGGTCGGCTCGAAGGGCGCCTGCCGCGGCCACATCTTCACTTCCTTGCAGCCCTTGTTGCCTTTCTTGAGATTGCACGGGGCGCAGGCGGCCACGACGTTCGACCAGGTCGTCTGGCCGCCGCGTGAGCGCGGATTCAGATGGTCGAAGGTCAGGTCGTCGCTCGATCCGCAGGTACTGGCACTGGAAGCGGTCGCGGAGAAAGACGTTGAATCGCGTAAAGGCGGGGTGGCGGGACGGCTTGATGTAGGTCTTGAGCGACACGACGCTTGGAAGCTTCATCTCGAAGCTCGGACTTCGAACCTTGAAGTCGTATTCCGAGACGATGTTGACCCGCTCCAGGAACACCGCCTTGATCGCGTCCTGCCAACCCCACAGCGACAAAGGATAGTAGCTGAGCGGCCGGTAGTCGGCGTTCAGAACCAGCGCCGGATGCGCTTCGGGCGATACGTGAACGGTCATCTTCGACGCGCAGACCTGTTTGGTTGGGCTCGATTCCCTTCCGTTTCCAATAGTCTACAGCGGTCGTGTCACTCTTGTGAAGCTATGCCCGCCCAATGCCGACGCGCCCTGCGGCAATCTGAGGCACGGAAGAGCGAATTTTAGGGAAAAGCGGGAGCAAAGAGCGCCGGGACATGCCGGCCGGCCGGGAGAAAACCTCGGAGGCTAGCCACTCACAGGCGCGAATCCGGCCTTGCGCCGCACACGGGCTTCCGCGATGTCGGCGGCGGCGCGGGCTTTCTCCTGCTTGGTCAGTTCACGACCGCGCTCGCCGGCCCGCGCTTCGCATTCCTTGCGGATTTCATCGAGCTCCTCGTCGGTGAGGTGCTCGATCCCGATGAAGGCGTTCTGAGCGGCGCTCGCGCGGATCAGCTCGTCGAGCTTCGCCTGGAGTGCTGCGCCGTCGCGGTTCTGCGTGTTCTGGATGACGAACACCATGAGGAACGTGATGACGGTCGTCCCGGTGTTGATGACGAGTTGCCACGTATCGGAAAATCCGAAGATCGGGCCGCTTGCCGCCCATACGACGACAAGCAGGCAGCACGCGACGAATGTCGCCGGCCTGCCCGCCGCGTGAGCGATCGCGTTGGAGAACTTCGTGAAGAGCTTGGTACTTGCGGAAACAGCCATGACCACCTCGCGGGCGGCGCGCCTTTGATTTAAGGGGCCAGAGCGCGCCAGGAAACGCGGCCGCCCGCCCTTGGTTCCGGCCGTGAGCGTGGATCAGCGCGGCAGCACGCGCTTCAGAAAAGCGAGCCCGAGTTCCAGCCCGTCCGGCCCGATGCCGTGGGGAACCCCTTGCGAGATGTGCCACTCGACCGGAATCTCCGCTTCCGCGAGCCCGGCCGCGGCTGAGAAGATCGCGGCCACGGGAATGAGTTCGTCGCGATCGCCGTGGATCAGAAAGACAGCCGGCTTCTGGACGGGACCGCGCTTCAGCGCCGCCGGATCGGCGAGGAGCCCCGAATAGCCAAGAATGCCGGCGAGCTTGCGCTTCCGCTGCGGACCGACATTGAGCGCCATCATCGTGCCCTGGCTGAAGCCGACCAGTGCGCAGGCGCTCTCGTCGAGCCCGTGGCGATCAAGCTCCGCGTCGAGGAAAGTGTCGAGCACGGGCCGGGCATTGGCGACACCGCGCGCGAATTCGTTCGGATCGCGCATGGTGAGCGGAAACCACTGCCGCCCCATCGGCGCGCCCTCACAAGGCTCCGGCGCGTTGGGCGAGACGAAGGCGGTGGCGGGGAGGGCGCCGGCCCATTCCCGGCCGAGCCCGATCAGATCGTTGCCGTCGGCGCCGTAGCCATGCAGGAAGACGACGAGGCTTTGCGGCTTGCCGCCGGAGGCGGGCGCAATGCGCGGTCCGTCGATCATTTCGCTGCCTCCATTGCGCGTCCCGCCCTGAGGGCCTGACGCTGGGCCCGGTAATAGGCCCAGAAGAGCCGCGCGGCGACACCGCGCCAGGGCGCCCACCTCTCCGCGATCTGCCTGAGCTTCTTCTCGTCCGGACGTTTGCGCATCTTGAGGCCGTGATGCACTGCCGCCTGCAGGGCGAGGTCGCCGGCCGGAAAGATGTCCGGGTGGCCGACGCAGAAGAGGAGATAGACCTCGGCCGTCCACGGGCCGATGCCTTTCAGCGCCGTCATCGTCGTCATCGCCTGTTCGGCAGGGAGGTTGTGCACGGCAATCAGGTCGAAACCGTCGGCGGCCGCGGCAGCGATCCTGGTCAGCGTTCGGATCTTCGGGCGCGACAGACCGGCGACGCGAAACGCCTCTTCAGGCGTCTTCAGGAACTCTTCGGGCGTGAACGGGTCGACCGTCGCCTGGAGCCGCCCCCAGATGGAATCCGCCGCCGCGTCGGAAATCTGCTGTGCGGTGACGATCGAGGCCAAGCCTTCGAAGCCGCCTTTGCGACGCCGGAGCGGCAGCGGTCCGGCAATCTTTGCGACAGGCGCAAGCCGCGGATCGGCGGCCAGCAGCGCCCTCAGCGCGCGCGTGATGTCGCGTTTCGTTTCGATCGGTCTCAATGAAATCACCCCAGCGGGATGTCGGCTTGGCCTTTGTGCGCCTGATATGTAGCCGAGAGTTCCGCGTAGGTCTTGACCAGTGCGCCGATGCGGGTCGAAAGCGCCGCGCGCTCCGGCTCCGGCGCTTCCGCCACGAGGTCGGCGAGGGCGCGCGCCTTCCAGAAGGCGTTCACGCGACGGTAGCCCCCGTCCTTCACGCCGAACACCTCATCGAGGATTCTGAGATCGTGCGGGATGGCGAAAGCGTCGCGCGTATCCTCATAGCCGAAGAGATAGGTGAAGTTGTCGAAGCCCGCCCAGGTGATCGCCGAGAGGCAGAGCGGGCAGGGCTCATGCGTGGAGAGGAACAAGCAGTCGCGGGTCTCCGGCCGCGTTTTGCGCGGGAGGCGATAGAAGGCGTTGAGCGTCGCGATCTCGCCGTGGAAGAGCGGGTTCTCCGTCTCCGCGTTGGTGGATGCGATGACGAGCGAGAGGTCGTCCTTCTTCAGGATCGCCGCGCCGAAGAGCTTGTTGCCGGCCTCGACGCCGGCACGCGTCCTGGGGACGACGTCCTCTTCGATGATGCTGAGAAGGCGGTCCGCGAGCGCAGCGGGCTCAGGCGGCATGACGTCTCTCCATTTCGGGTCGCCGCCGGCCAAACCTCCAGCTACGGCTCGTAAACCTCAGCGGTGTTGGCCTCCGGCGGGCCCTTCATCTTGTCGCCGATCTTCTCCGTGAGCCACGGCACGAGCTTTTCGGTCGCCGCTTCGGCGTCGGCCTTCGTTTGCCACACGCTTATGGATCCGTAGACGCCCTTTTCCTCGTCATGGATGAGATACGTGACGCTCACGAAGCCCTTCATCGCCTTGTAGAGGGGGTCGGCTGCGTCGGCGATTCCGGTGGCGATTGAGCGCGTGTTCGGCCCGAGCGTGAATTTCGTGACGCGCGCGTACATGAAGTTCCTCCCCGATTGCAGACGCAGCGTCGCCCGCACGCAGCGAGAGAGCAACCCGAAAGCGCTCTGAAGTGGACAGCTATTCGGCTGCGTCGGCCGGCCGGTTGCCGTAGCGCTTCTCGATATAGTCCTGGACGAGCTTCTTGAAGTCTTCGGCGACCGTCGGGCCGCGCAGCGTCACCGCCTTCTTGCCGTCGATGAAGACCGGCGCGGTCGGCTGCTCGCCGGTACCGGGAAGCGAGATACCGATATCGGCGTGCTTGGATTCTCCCGGGCCGTTCACGATGCAGCCCATCACCGCGACCTTGAGTTCCTCTACGCCCGGATAGGTCTCGCGCCACACCGGCATCGAGGCGGTCAGGTGGCCCTGAATCTCCTTCGCGAGCTCCTGGAACGTCGTCGAGGTCGTCCGTCCGCAGCCGGGGCAGGCAGCGACGATCGGCACGAAGGCGCGGAAGCCCATGGTCTGCAGGATCTCCTGCGCGACCTTCACCTCCAGCGAGCGGTCGCCGCCGGGCTCCGGCGTCAGCGAGATGCGGATCGTGTCGCCAATTCCCTCTTGCAGGAGAATGCCGAGGGCGGCGGAAGACGCGACGATGCCCTTGGAGCCCATGCCGGCTTCGGTCAGCCCGAGATGGATCGCGTAATCGCAGCGCCCGGCCAGCATGCGGTAGACCGCGATCAGATCCTGCACGCCGGAAACCTTGGCGGAGAGAATGATGCGGTCGCGCGGAAGTCCGATCTCCTCGGCACGCGCGCCGGAGAGCAGCCCCGACTGCACCATCGCCTCGCGCATGACCGCGCCGGCGGAAAGCGGCGTCGCGCGCGTGCCGTTCTCGTCCATGAGCGAGGTCAGGAGCTCCTGGTCGAGCGATCCCCAATTGACCCCGATCCTGACCGGCTTCCCGTATTTGATCGCCATCTCGATGATGGAGCCGAACTGCCGGTCGCGCTTTTCGCGGAAGCCGACATTGCCGGGGTTGATACGGTATTTGTCGAGCGCTTCCGCGCAGGCCGGATGATCGGCGAGGAGCTTGTGGCCGATATAGTGGAAGTCGCCGATGAGCGGCACTTTCACCTGCATCTTCGCGAGCCTGTCGCGGATATGCGGCACGGCGGCCGCCGCCTCGTCGCGATCGACGGTGATCCTGACCAGCTCCGACCCGGCGCGGGCAAGTGCCGCGACCTGCTGTGCGGTGGATTCCACGTCCGCCGTGTCGGTGTTGGTCATCGACTGGACGACGATCGGCGCGCCGCCGCCGACCATGACGCCGCCGACATCGACCCCGACCGACGCGCGGCGGGGGAGGGGGGCGGCGGAAATCGCCTCGGTTTCCGGCAGGCAGTGGAGGTTCATATTCGTCTCGGGTTCGACCCCGTACAGGTGGCGAAAAGCGCCCGCAAAGTCAACGCGCTGTCCTGTCTCGCAAAGAAGGATGATGAACGCGTGACGTCGCTGCCGTCCGGCGCTCACCGTGCTAATACCGAGGAATCTCAGAGGAACCGCGCCATGCTCTATTTACGGCTATCCCCGAAGCTCGAGAAGCGGTTGGAGAGATTTGCGCGCAGATTAGGCCAGCCCAAGAGTCCGCTTGCGCGAGACGCGCTGATCGCTCGTATCGGCGATCTAGAGAAAAAGTATCTGCCGCGAGGCCGACCGAGACGCGTCGCGACCGCAACCAAGGCGAAATCAAATACGCAAACGGCGAAATGAGATAGCCATGCTCAAAGGCAAATCCGCGATCGTCACCGGCTCCAATTCCGGCATCGGGCTCGGCATCGCCGAGGCGCTTGCCGCGGCAGGCTGCAACGTGGCGCTGAACTCCCTCACCGACAGCGCCGACGATCACGCGCTCGCCGAACGCATCGCCAAGGCGCACGGCGTCAAGGCCGTCTACATCAAGGCCGACATGTCGAAGCCGGCGGAATGCCGCGCGCTGGTCGAAAAGGCGGCCGACGCGCTCGGCCCGATCGAAATCCTGGTCAACAATGCCGGCATCCAGCATGTCGCGCGCGTCGAAGAATTCCCGATCGAGAAGTGGGACGCGATCATCGCGATCAACCTCTCCTCCGCCTTCCACACGTCGGCCGCGGCAATTCCCGCGATGCGGCAGGCGAAATGGGGGCGCATCGTCAATATTGCCTCGGCTCACGGGCTGACGGCCTCGCCCTTCAAGTCGGCCTATATTTCCGCCAAGCACGGCCTCGTCGGCTTCACCAAGACGGTGGCGCTGGAACTCGCCGAGGAGGGCGTCACCTGCAACGCCATCTGCCCCGGCTACGTGCTCACCCCGCTCGTCGAAGGGCAGATCGCCGACCAGATGAAAGTGCATAACCTGCCGCGCGAGCGGGTGGTGAAAGAGGTGATGCTCGAACGTCAGCCGACGCGCGAATTCGTCAAGGTCGGGGACATCGGCGCGCTCACCGTCTTCCTCTGCTCCGACGCCGCGGCGCAGATCACCGGCACGACGCTTTCCGTCGACGGGGGATGGACGGCGCTGTGACGCTTTCCGTTATCGTTGCCGACATCACCACGCTCGACGTCGACGCCATCGTCAACGCGGCGAACGAGAGCCTTCTTGGCGGCGGCGGCGTTGACGGCGCCATTCATCGCGCCGCGGGTCCGGAGCTTCTTACCGCGTGCCGCGCGATCGGCGGCTGCCCGACCGGTGAAGCGCGAATCACCCCCGGCTTCCGTCTGCCCGCACGCCACGTTATCCACACGGTCGGCCCGGTATGGCGCGGTGGCGGCGAAGGTGAGCCTGCGCTCCTCGCCTCCGCCTATCGAGCCTCGCTGGGGCTGGCGCGCGAGAACGGGCTTCGCGGCATCGCGTTTCCCGCGATCTCGACGGGCGTCTACGGCTTTCCTGCCGCTCCGGCGGCGGAAATCGCCGTGGCGACGAGTGCCGCCTTCGAGGCCGCGCATCCGGGTGTGCTGGACGAGATCGTCTTCTGCTGTTTCTCCGAAGAGTCTGCCGCCTATCATCGCGCGGCGCTCGCCTCTCGCGCATAGGTTTAGGAAACCAGCCTAGTTGCCACACATGGGGCGGCAAAATTCACATTCCCGCCGCATTCGCAATAAAATGTGATCAAAACGGCAGGGCAGGGGCAAGAGGCCGAACCGCTACCAGGCGGTACAGGGGTTAGGCGTTTGGTGGAGGGGTCCAGGAATAGGGTTCGTTCCCGGACAAAGTCCGGAGGGCGTGCTGTCGTGTTCCGCGCGCCGGGACGCGGTCGGCTTGTCGCGAGTGCCGGCGCATTCCTCAGTGTCGTCTTCCTTTGCAACGCCGCGACGGCTCAGAATGCCGTCGGCGTTATCGAACGGCGCATCGAAAGCACCTTCGACCTCGTCATCGGCAACGCCGCCGACCTTGCCATTCCGCTCACCCGCCGCGCTCTCGCCCGTCGCTCGGCGGAAGATCAGGAGGGCGGCGACCCGGCGAGCGAGCCTTTCAGAATCGATCCGCTCGCTTACAGCGATCCGCAGTCCATCGAGCCGAGCATTACCTCGCGCGTCAGCGGAGCGATCGTGGACGAGACCTCGGTGGAAGAAGGCTCCTGGGAGGGCGATCCCGCCGCCGAGGTTGAAGTCGCACGGCTGCCGCGCCCGCGCCCCGACCGCGTGACGGCGTCGGCGGACGATGTGGAGCTTGCGGCCGACGACGCGCCGCTTGATCTCGTGGCCGGCGCGCCGGTCGCGGCGCCGGAGTTGCCACGCTCCGATTTGGTCGCCGCCGGGGCACCCGCTTCCGGGTCTGTCGCGAAGCACATCCCCGCCGAGGACCAGCCGATCCTTCCCGCGGCGGCAACCGCGCCGGCGCCTGAGCTCGTCGCGTCGAGCGCCTGTCTGTCGCCCGATGCGGTCGCCGACAAGGATGGCGACTTCAAGCGCAACGCCGACACGCTTTCCGGCAGCGCCTTTTGCATCGAGGAGGAGACCTTCAAGGAGCGGCGGCGCAATTGGACGCTGCAGACGGTCAAGACCAATCGGCCCGGGCCGCTCTGGGCCGTCATGCACGACGACGAGGATATGTCGTTCGACAACGCCGTGGAGGCCCTCAGAACCTACGGCGGTACGCTGGTCACGGTCGATACCGGCGGCAAGCGCAACATGGACGGCATCGATCCGAACAGGAATTTCTCCGCCGACGGCATCGGCTGCTCCAAGCTCGGCGACGATGCCGCGCCGCGCTACACGGCGTTCTTCCGCGATCTCATAACCGACGAGCCCATCATCGCACTCCATAACAACTTCGATGGGAAGGTGCCCACCGGCGGGCTCGGCCACGCGTCGATGGCAAGCGCGTCGAAGGACATGCAGGCCATCCCCACCGCCGATCAGAAAAGCCCGCTCGCCGGCGAGCGCAATCTGGTGCTGCTCACCTCGATCATCCCCGTTACGACCACCACCGAAAGCCGCGCCAAGGCGCTCGCCGCCAAGGGCATCAACGCGATGATCGAGAAGATCCGCGACAAGGGCGACTGCTCGCTTTCCAACTACGCGCTTCTTACCGGCCACCCCGACTATCTGAACGTGACCGTCGATCACGACGAGCGCGAGAAACAGCGCAAGATCGTCGACGTGATCATGTCCGGCCGCAACGACGCCGTCGCCACGCAGTAGCGCCATTCTCTCCGGTGTCGGATGTTCGTCATGGCCGGATCAAGCCCGGCAATGACGACGGGAAAGTGGGTCGCCGGCCGCTCAAGCCGTGCTCGACTTGGCCCAAAGATTGACGCCGGTGTCCTCGGCGTATTTGTCGATCGCCTTCAGTTCCTTCTTGCTGAAGTCCGTGTTCTTCAACGCGCCGACGATGTCGCGGATTTGTTCGGCGCGGCTCGCACCGATAAGCGCGGAGGTCATGCGCGGGTCGCGCAGCACCCAGGCAATCGCCATTTGCGCCAGCGACTGGCCGCGCTCCTTGGCGATGTCGTTCAAAGCACTGACGCGCGCGACGGTATCCTTGTTCAGGAACTCCATCTTGAAGCTCTTGCCGGCCTTGGCGCGGCTCCCCGCCGGCACGCCCTTCAGATATTTGTCGGTGAGCATGCCCTGCGCGAGCGGCGAGAAGGAAATGCAGCCCATGCCCTCCGCCTCCAGCGTGTCGAGCAGGCGGTCGTCCTCCGTCCAGCGGTTCAGCATCGAGTAGCTCGGCTGGTGGATGAGGCAGGGCGTTCCGAGCTGACGCAGGATCGCTGCGGCCTCTGCGGTGCGCTCCGAATTGTAGGAGGAGATACCGACATAAAGCGCCTTGCCCTGGCGCACGGCGGAGTCGAGCGCACCCATCGTCTCTTCCAGCGGCGTGTCGGGGTCGACGCGATGCGAATAGAAGATGTCGACATAGTCGAGACCCAAGCGCTTCAGGCTCTGGTCGAGGCTTGAAAGCACGTACTTCCGGCTTCCCCATTCGCCGTAGGGCCCGGGCCACATCAGGTAGCCGGCCTTGGTGGAGACGACGAGCTCATCGCGGTGATCGCGGAAGTCGGTCTTCAGAATTCTTCCGAAATTCTCCTCCGCCGATCCGGGAGGCGGTCCGTAGTTGTTAGCAAGGTCGAAATGCGTGATGCCGAGGTCGAACGCCGTGCGGCACATGTCGCGCATGTTGTCGAACACGGAGTCGCCGCCGAAATTGTGCCAGAGCCCGAGCGAGATCGCGGGGAGCTTCAGCCCGCTTCGACCGGTGCGGCGGTAGGTCATCGTATCGTAGCGCGACGGCGCGGCGGAATAGGTCATCGGGCGGTTCCCTGCGGTTCGGTCTTCTCCCGGCCTCTTAGCAAGCGAAGCGCGCGTGCGGGAAGGAATTCCCGAGGAATTGTCGGGTGCGCGCCGGAGTGAGGGCGGACGAAACGTTTAGGCGCCGGAAAAGGGGCGTGGCGGGTTACGGCTCGGGCGTGGATACGGTTTCGACCGCGTCGGGCTGCGTTGTCGCGGTCGGTGCCGGCTCGTCTTGGCCAGGCGGTGGGGGCAGTTCGGGCGGAGGGCGCCGCTCCACGTTGAAGCGGCCGACGGAGTTGATTCGCGCATCGTTCGTGGGGAGCGCGCCCGCCCCGACCATGCCGCCGCCGTACTCAAAGCCGCTATTGCGGTTGTTGCCGGAGACGAGCAGCAGGACCTCGTCGTTCCCCGCGATGAGCACGGTCGGATAGATCGAGTTCGGCTGATCTTCCGTTGTCCGCAGGAAGACGATATCGCCAATCAGAAACTTGTCCGGGATGCCTTCGATCAGAAGGCCCTTCTTCGCGAAGTTCGCTTTCAGGTCGGCGCTTTCGGAGGAGACCTCGACGTACTGGTCGAGATTCGATTCCTTGATCGCCCAGCTCACGAACGCGGCGACCCATCCCGCGCCGGGCTTCTCGCCGACGGCGCTCAGATACTTCTCCGCGTAGGGGCCGGTGTTGTTGAAGTCGATGTCGCGCGCGCAGCGCTTGTACTCGTCGATCACAAGCGCCAGAAAATGATCGAGGTTTGCGTTGCCGACATAGGGATAGCCGAAGTTCGTGCGCCCCTTCTTGCACTTCGCGAGATCGTCCTGCGTCATGTTGGTGATCGGCGTGAAGGCGTACCATTGGAAAGTCTGGCGGGCGAGGTTCGTGGCGTAGGGAACCGCGAAGAGCCCGGCGCCTATCACCAGCACCGCAAGCGACGGCCAGAACAGGCGCGGAAAAGCAGGAATGTCGATTGCCTTCGCCAGCGGAACGTTGCCGAGGACGAAGAGCTTCAGGTTCTGGATGTGCACCCCTCGCGACAGAGCCAGGAGAACGCAGCCTATCGCGATCACTGCTGCCGAGAGGACGCCGAAATACTCAGCCACCGGACCGCCTTCCTGTGTGCCGAAGGCGAGTATGCGAGGCATGGAATTGCTATTCAAGGCTGTGTCGGTCGCGCTGGTTTGCGCGAGGTTGCCGCCGGCGCCCGCAGGCGATCTTGCCGCCGCTTCCGATCAGCCGGCCTGCTGCGCCGCCGCGCGCCACGCTTCGATGTAGCCGGGAAGTGCCGGAAGCGCCGAGCGGAGCGACGTTTTCGCGCGGCGCGCTGCGCGGAAGTTCTCCGGTCGCCGTCATCAGCGTTCCGAGCATGGTGCCGGTACCGGAATCGGATGGCTCCAGTGGGCGGCCGGTGATCGCCGCGAGCGCGGAGCAAAAGACTGGATTCCGTGCGAAGGGTCCTTCGACGATCGTCGGTCCGCCCGCGCCGACGAGCGAGAGCGACTCCGCCGTCATCAGCGCCAGATAGAGGCTTGCCGCGGCGTTGCGCTCGCCCGGCGAAAGCGCGTCCGGGTCGTGCGTCCATCGGCCCTTGCCGTTCGGGAAGGGACCGACGCCGGGTGTGAAGGCGGGAAGCGCCATGATGCGATCGGCGAGCACGCGGTCGAGATCGGCGGCGCCCGCCGGCGTCGGGTCGCCTTCCGTCAGGCGCTCGAAATCGCGTCCGCCCATGAAGCGCCCGCAGGCGATCGGATCGCCGAAGGCGCTGACATTGGCAAGCGTGTCTCGTTTCGGGTCGAGATGCTCGATGTCGCCGCCGGCCGCGAAGAGGATCACCCAGGTGCCGGTGGAGACGACGGCGAAGGGCGGCGGCCGCTCCTTCAGGTGCGGCAGGAGAGAAGCGCTCGAATCGTGGATGCCGCAATGGATCGCAGTTGACGGATCGAGCCCAAGCGTCTTGGCGAGCGCCGGCCGGATCGGCCCGAGGCAGTCGAAGGCGGAGCGAAGCGGCGCCAGCTTCCGCTCCCAGCCGAGGCGCGTGACCAGGCTCGACCAGTGAAGCGCGCGCGGGTTCCACATGTCGGAATGGGCGCCGAGCGAGCACATCTCCGTCGCCGCGACGCCTGAGAGCCGCCACGCCCAATATTGCGGATAGGTGAGGTAGGCGGTCGCCGCCTCGAACGGTTCCGGGAAGCGCCGCTCCTGCCAGAAAATCTGCGCACCGAGATTGAGCCCACAGGGAAGCCGCGGCGACAGCGACTCGGAGAAATCCGGGCGCACGCGATCGTATTCGGCCGCAAGCTCGTCGGGCCCGGGATATTCGTAGTCGAGGATCGGCAGAGCCAGCCCGTCGCCGTCCGGATCGCCCGTGATGAAAGCGCCGGCGGAGCCGTGGCCGGTGATGGAAATCGCGTCGATCGCCGCTTCGCGGTTCAGGCCGCCAAGCGCATCGCAGACAAAATCCCAAAGCCTCGGGACGTCGAGATGCGGGTAGGGGCCGTCGTTCTTCGCGGGATTGGAGAGCGTGCGATGCGCGCGCTCAACCGCCGCGGCGGCGTCGACAAGCACGACCTTCGCGTTTGTCTTGCCGATATCGATGATGGCGACGTGACGCGGCTCGGTCATCTTGTCTCAGGGCAGGTGGAACATGGGCGTGAGCGGTGTCGCGACGGGCTCGCCGTCGAGCTTCGTTTCCATGATGTCGCGCATATGCGCCCACCAGCGCTGCATCACCGGGTCTTGCGGAAGCGCGTCCATCGTATGGCCCTCACTGCGCCAGAGCACGCCGAAGAGGATGTTCGTCTCCTCGTCGAGATGGATCGAATAGTCGGAGATGCCGGCTTCCTTCAAGAGCGTAACGAGCTCCGGCCAGATGGCGTCATGGCGGCGCTTGTATTCCGCCGCCATGCCGGGATTGAGCTTCATCTTGAAGGCGTGTTTTTGCATGTGATCGACCTAACTCTCTCCCCCCTTGCGGGGGAGAGACGGAGAGGGGGGAAAGACGCCGCAGCGACCTTCTTCTGTCCCCCCTCCCAACCCTCCCCCGCAAGGGGGGAGGGCAGGAGGCGCGGCGACTTAGAAGTCGAAGTCGCCGATATTGTCCTTGGTGAAGACGAACGGTGCGCCGAGCAGGATCTCGGAGCCGTTCACCACCTGCAGCGTGCCGAGCTTGCCGGCCTCGACCGCCTTGTCGCCCGGATTCAGCTTGCCGTCGACGACGGCGCGCATGACGTAGACCGCGGCGTAGCCGAGATCGACCGGGTTCCACAGCACCACCGACTTCACGCAATCGGCGTCGACATAGGGCTTCATCGCGTTCGGCGTGGCGAGGCCGACGACGGCGACCTTGCCGCAGAGCCCGGCTTGCGTCACCGCCTCGGCGGAAGCCGGCGTTGCGACCGACGTCATGCCGAAGATGCCCTTCAGCTCATCGCCATACTTGTTGATGAGCGTCGTCGCCTGGTTGAAGGACAGGTTGTTGTCCTCCTGTGCCTCGACCGTCTCCAGCCACTTCATGTTGGGATGGCAGGCCGCCTGGTAGGCCTGCATCTCATGAATCCAGCGCGCCTGGTTGGGCGTCGTGAAGGTGGAGGTGACAATGGCGAAGGCGCCGTCCTCGCCGATCTCGTTCGCCATGGAGTCGATCATGGACTTGGCGATGCCGTTGAACTCGGCCTGATTCACGAACCACTCGCGGGCGTCGGGCTGGGAGTTGGCGTCGTAGCCGACGACATGGATGCCGGCGGCGAGCGCCTTCTTCAGAACCGGCGCGATGGCGACCGGGTCGTTGGCGGCGAACAGGATGCCGTTCACACCTTGCGTGATGTAGTTGTCGATGAAGGTGATCTGGTCGTCGATGTTGGCCTCGGTCGGCCCGTCGGTGGAGACCTCGACGTTGCCGAGCTCGGCTGCCGCCTCGCCTTCGCCCTTGGTGGTCGCTGCGAAGTAGCCGATGCCGATCAGCTTCGGCACGTCGATGACGGTGATGTCCTTGCCGGCGAGGTCGGGAGCGCCGGTCGGCTGGCCGCCGTCATAGTCCTTCATGGCCACCGATCCGGCTCCGCCGTCGCACGGTAGCGGATTCGTTGCCAGGTCGTCGGCGCCCTGCCACATGTCCTGCGCGAACGCAGGCGCGGCGAACACGCTTACGAGAAGCGCCACACTCAATGTTCTCAACATTTTCACTATCCTCCCTTCGAGGTTTGCGGCGCGCCCCATCGAGAGCGTCGCCATGAGTCCTCAGCCGTCGCTGCCGCGTCGGTGCTGAAGAAAGTTGGTGATCAGGATGGACAGGATCAGCACCGTCCCAATCACGACGATCGTGGAGTCGCCCTTCACGCCGGTAAGAGCGAGGCCGTTTTTCAAGAGCTGAATGAGGGTGAAGCCGAGCACCGTTCCGGCGATGGTGCCGACGCCGCCGAAGATCGACGTGCCGCCGAGCACGACGGCGGCGATGACGTCGAGCTCCAGCCCCGTCCCCATATCGGAGCGCGTGGTCGACACCCGCGACACGAAGATCACGCCGGCGAACCCGGCCATCAGGCCGGAGAGCGAGTAGATGACGAGCTTGATGCGGTCGACCTTGATCGCCGAATAGCGCGCCGCCGTCTCGTTGTGGCCGATGGCGTAGAGCGAGCGCCCGAACGTCGTGCGGGAGAGCACCACCCAGAAGACGATCACCGCGACGAGCAGGATCCAGAGCTGCGTCGGCACGCCCAGCACCTCGCCCTGGCCGAGAATGAAGAACCATTCCGGATAGCCGCGCACCGAGCGGGCCTGGCTGATCCCCTCGGCGAGCCCGCGGAAGAGCGCCAGCGTGGCGAGCGTCATGATCAGCGGCGGCACCTTCACGCGGGTGATGAGGAGGCCGTTGAAGAGGCCGCAGGCGGCGGCCGCCGCGATTGCCACCAAAGCGGCGATTGGAAGCGGCATGCCGACATTTTTCCAGAAGACGCCGAGCAGGATCGCCGTCAGCCCCATGATGGAGCCGACCGAAAGGTCGATCCCGCCGGTGATGATGACGAAGGTCATCGGCAGCGCGACAAGCGCCACCTCGGTCATCAGGCGGCCCTGGTTCAGGAGATTGCCGACGGTCATGAAATGGTTCGCCGTCACCGACAGGATGCCGAGCGCCACCACCAGCGCGACCAGCAGCACCAGCTCCTGGCTGACGACGAACGGCCGGCGCGACGAGGGCGAGGCGGAGGTGGTGCTCATGGCTTCACCGCTTCCTTGCCTGGCGCGCGCGGCGCCAGAGGTCGGCAAGCACCGTCAGCAGGATCAGCACGCCCTGCACGGCGCGCAGCCAGTAGGGCGAGACGTTGATGAAGATCAGCGAGGAGCCGATGGCCGCGATCAGGATCGCCGCCAGCGTGGAGCCGATCACCGTCCCGGTGCCGCCGAGGATCGAGACTCCGCCGACGACCGAGGCGGTGATGATCGTCAGCTCCAGGTTGGGCGGCACGGTCGACTGGATGATGGCGAGCTGCGTCGCATAGAGCAGCGCCGCGATGCCGACGAAGAAGCCGTGGATCGCGAACACTTTGAGAAGCGTGCGCTCGCGGTTGATGCCGGAAAGCCGCGCCGCCTCCGGGTTGCCGCCGACCGCGTAGAAGGAACGCCCGGTCGATGAAGAGCGCATCCAGATCGCAGCGACAATTGTGAGGATCACCATGAAATAGATCGGCATCGGGATGCCGAACGGCCTCATCTGCGCGAGATGAAAGCCTGCGGGAAGCTTGTTGATCCAGGCGCCGCCGGTGGCGCTGATCAGCCCGCCTTTCAGGATCGAGAGAAAGCCGAGGCTGACCACGATCGAAGGGATGCGCAGATACGCGACCATCGCGCCCATCGCGGTGGTGAAGGCGATCGAACAGACGACCGGGATGATCCAGGCGAAGATAATCGGCACGCCCGCCACCGCGAGCGTCCCGCTCAGCGTCGCGAGCACGCCGATCAGCGAGCCGACCGAGATGTCGATATTGCCGGAGATGATCACCATCGACATGCCGATCGCGGCGACGGCGATATAGGCGTTGCCGAGAACGATCGACTGCAGGTTCCGCTCCGCCACGAAGCGCGGATTGACCGCGCCGACGACGACCAGCAAAGCGATGATGGCGAAAGCGAGCACCAGCTCCTGAGAGAGCACGAAGCGCGGCAGTCGGCGCTTCGGCGTCGCGGGGAGGGCGGTCGTGGCCTCGGCGGTCATCGGCTTCATTCCGCCGCTTCCGGCATTGTGGTCGTGGCGTCGCTCATCATGGCGGCGGCGATCCCGGCCTGCGTCGCGTCGGCGCGGTTGACTTCCGCGACGATCCGTCCGGCGCGCATGACCAGGATGCGGTCGCTCATGCCGAGCACCTCCGGCAACTCGCTGGAGATCATCAGGATCGCCATGCCGCGGCTCGCGAACTCGCTCATCAGGCGGTGAATCTCGGCCTTGGCACCGACGTCGATGCCGCGCGTCGGCTCGTCCATGATGAGAATGCGCGGCTCGGTCGCCAGCCATTTCGAGAGTCCGACCTTCTGCTGGTTGCCGCCGGAAAGCTTGCCGACGATCTGGTCGATGCCGCTGGCACGGATCTGAAACTTCACCACGCTCTCCTCGGCGAGTTTCGCTTCCACCTTGCGGTCGATGAAGGAGTGCCGCGCGACGCGGGCGAGATTGGCGAGCGAGACATTCTCGCTCACCGGCATTTGGCGCACCAGGCCCTGGCGTCCACGGTCCTCCGGCACATAGGCGATGCCGAGCGCGGTCGCGGCGGCGGGCGATTCGATCCTCACCGGCTTGCCGTCGATCTTGATCGTGCCCTTCTCCGCCGGCGTCATGCCGAAGATGACCTCGGCGAGCTCGCTGCGGCCGGAGCCGACAAGCCCGGCGATGCCCAGTATCTCGCCGGAATGAAGCTTGAGGCTTGCGCCCTTGGTCATCGGGCTGCGCACGACGTTCTCAAGCTCCAGCACGACCGGGCCGCGCTTGGTCTCAGACTTGGGGAAGAGCTGGTCGATGCGGCGGCCCACCATCATGTGGATCAGGTCGTCGTTGTCCGTTTCGGCGACCGGCTTGGTCGCCACGAACTCGCCGTCGCGCAGCACGGTCACGCGGTCGGCAAGCAGGAACACCTCTTCCAGGCGATGGCTGATATAGACCACCCCGACGCCGCGCGAGCGCAGCAGCCGCACGATCCCGAAGAGCCGCTCAACGTCGCGCTCCGTCAGCGCCGCCGTCGGCTCGTCCATGATGAGGATGCGCGCATTGTGGGAGAGCGCCTTGGCGATCTCCACGCGCTGGCGATTGCCTACCGACAACGTGCCCACCATGGCGCGGACGTCGAGATCGCGGATGTCGAGCGATTCCAGCACCTCGTGTGCGCGCTCGCGCGTCTTGCCCCAGTCGATGGCGCCGAAGCGGTTCTTCGGCGCGTGCCCCATGAAGATGTTTTCCGCCACCGTCAGCTCCGGAAAGAGCAGAAGCTCCTGGTAGATCGTGGCGATGCCGGCTTCCTGTGCTTCCTGTGGGGAATCGAAGCGCGTCGTCTTGCCGTCGAGCTCGATGGTGCCTTCGTCCGGCTGGTAGACGCCCGACATGATCTTGATCAGCGTCGACTTGCCGGCGCCGTTTTCGCCGAGAAGCGCATGCACCTCGCCCGGCCGCACGTCGAAATCGATGCCGGTCAGCGCGCGAACGCCGGGGAACGACTTCGCTATCCCCTTCAGCGCAAGGATGGGCGCGCTCATGCCGACTCCTGCAACGGTGCCGTTGCGTGAGCGTCCGAAGCCGGGGCGACGATCAGCTTCACGCCGGCCGCCTCGACCATGGCGGCATCCGCGTCCGCGATCCCGTCGTCGGTGATGATGGCGGTCACGCGGTCGAGGGCGCACACGATCAGGCTCGAGCGCTGACGGAACTTGGAAGAATCGACCAGGACGACGAGATCCTCGGCCTGCTCGATCAGCTTGCGCTCGCCCTGCACCATGAGGGGATCGCGCTCCATCACCCCGAGCCGGCCGACGCCGAGCGCGCCCATGAACATGCGATGGGCGAAGAAATTACGCGTCACGTCGTCCTCGAAGGGGCTCAGGATCGCCGCCTGCTCGCGGTAGATGAGCCCGCCGGGCACCATGATGTTGTTGCGCGAGTGCTTGATCAGGTGCTCGGCGATCGGGAACGAGTTGGTCATCACCTGCAGGCGCCGGGTCGTCAGGAAGTGCACCATCTGGAAGGTCGTGGTGCCGGCATTCATGATGATGGAATCGCCGTCGGAGCAGAGCGAAACCGCGGCCTCGGCGATGGCGCGCTTCTTCTCCACATTGACGGATTCGCTGACCTTGAACGGGCGGCCGGCGATGCCGAGGAATTCGGGGGGATGCAGCGCTTCCGCCCCGCCGCGCACGCGCCGCAGCCGACCCTGGACATGCAATGCAGAGATGTCGCGACGAATGGTCGCCTCGGAGGTGCCCGTCAGCTCGACGAGCTCCCCGATCGTGGCGACCGGCCGCTCCTGCACCGCGCTCAGGATGAGCTTGTGGCGCTCACGCTCGTGCATTCCTCCCTCGGATTTTCATTCTTCTTTGGCCGCATCATTTGCGGCTTGCGGGGATTCTGTCAATCAGCTTCCGTCACAATCCCTCACGCTGCGGCGCAACATGAACGGATTTGATGGTTGCTGATTGACACCTCCCACCTTGTGGAGGATAGCATCGCGCAAAATCCCGCCGGCTCGCGACCATCTTTTCTCCCCCGCGGGCAAAGCCGACGGGCCGGGGAAACGCCGATGCTCAATACCAATCCTTCTCAGAATCTCATCGAGAACCGTTGGGACGACGACCGCGCCGCGGGAATGTCGGAACCGGAGCTTCTGGTCTATCGCTCCAACCTTCTCGGCGCCGATATGCGGGTCACGAATTTCGGCGGCGGCAACACCTCGGCGAAGGTCACGGAGACCGATCCGCTGACCAAGGCGGCCGTCGAGGTCCTTTGGGTGAAGGGCTCCGGCGGCGACCTCGGCTCCATCAAGCGCGACGGCTTCGCGACGCTCTATATGGACAAGCTCAACGCCATGAAGAGCCTCTATCGCGGCGTTGAACACGAGGACGAGATGGTCGGCCTCCTGCCGCACGCGACCTTCAATCTCAATCCGCGCGCGGCGTCGATCGACACGCCGCTCCACGCCTTCCTGCCATACGCGCACGTCGATCACGTGCATCCCGACGCGGTGATCGCGATCGCCGCTTCGAAGAACTCGCGCGCGCTGACCAAGGACATCTACGGCGACGAAATCGGCTGGCTGCCGTGGAAGCGTCCAGGCTTCGAGCTCGGCCTGTGGCTTGAAAAATTCGCGCGGGAGAACCCCGGCGCCAAGGGCTGCGTCTTGGAAAGCCACGGCCTCTTCACCTGGGCCGGCGACGCGAAGACCTGCTACGAGCTGACGCTCGACGCGATCAATCGCGCCATCGCGTGGTTTGAGCGCGAGACGAAGGACAAGGCCATCTTCGGCGGAGAGGCCGTGCCGGCATTGCCGAAGGAAGGACGGCGCGCGGTCGCTGCGCGGCTGATGCCGGCGATCCGCGGCCTGATCGGCGCGGCGGAGCCGAAGCTCGGGCATTTCGACGATAGCGCCGCGGCCTTGGAATTCGTGAGCTCGAAGCGGCTCGACGAGCTCGCCGCGCTCGGCACGTCCTGCCCGGACCATTTCTTGCGCACCAAAATCTGGCCGCTCGTCATCCCCGGCGCGGATGGCGGCCTCGGCCCTGTCCTCAACGGCCTTGAGGCGCGTATCGCCGATTACCGCGGCCGCTACGCCGCCTATTACGAGCGCTGCAAGCACGCCGACAGCCCGGCGATGCGCGACCCCAACCCGGTCGTCTACCTCGTGCCCGGCATCGGCCAGATCACCTTCGCCAAGGACAAGGCGACGGCGCGGATCGCGAGCGAGTTCTATGTGAACGCGATCAACGTCATGCGCGGCGCCTCCACCGTCTCCGACTATTTTGGCCTGCCCGAGCAGGAAGCTTTCGACATCGAGTACTGGCTGCTCGAAGAGGCGAAGCTTCAGCGCATGCCGAAGCCGAAAAGCCTCGCCGGCAAGGTCGCGCTCGTGACCGGCGGCGCCGGCGGCATCGGTCGCGCCATCGCGACACGGCTTCTCGGCGAGGGCGCTTGCGTCGTGCTCGCCGACATCGACGCGGCGTCGCTCGATGCGACGCTTGAAGAGTTTCGCGCCTCGCACGGCAAGGATTCCGTTCGCGGCGTCACGCTCGACGTGACCGACGAAGCAGGCGTCGCGAGCGCCTTCGCGGAAGCCGCGGTTGAATATGGCGGCATCGACATTCTCGTCTCCAATGCCGGCATCTCGTCCTCCTCACCGTTCGAGACGACCGAGCTTTCGATGTGGCAGAAGAACATCGATATCCTCGCGACCGGCTATTTCCTCGTGGCGCGCGAAGCGTTCCGCCTGATGAAGGCGCAGAAGCTCGGCGGCTCGATCGTGTTCATCGCGTCGAAGAACGGGCTTGCGGCCTCGCCGGGTGCCGCCGCCTATTGCACCGCCAAGGCGGCTGAGATCCATCTTGCGCGCTGCCTGGCGCTGGAAGGCGCCCCCGACGGTATTCGCGTCAACACCGTCAATCCCGACGCGGTGCTGCGCGGCTCCAAGATCTGGTCGAGCGAATGGCGCGAACAGCGCGCCGCCGCCTATCACAAGAAGCCGGAAGAGCTGGAGGAGCACTACCGCGAGCGCTCGCTCCTGAAACGCTCCGTCTACCCGGAGGACGTCGCGGAGGCGGTCTATTTCCTGGTCTCCGACATGTCGTCGAAATCGACCGGCAACATCGTCAACGTTGACGCCGGCAACGCCGTTTCCTTTACGCGCTGATGTGCGCTCGAGTGGCAGGTCGATCGATGCGACCCCCTTGGCTGTCGTCATTGCCGGGCTTGACCCGGCAATCCATTCCGTTGCGGTAGTAACTTGCGCGGCGTTGCGGAATGGATGCCCGGATCAAGTCCGGGCATGACGACGATGGACTTCGTTGCTCGGGTGGGCGCCGGCACGGTGCGTGCGCCGCCCGTTAGGCGACGGGTAGCGAGGTAGGGGGAAGTATGCCACGGCCGGGAATTGACAAGACGCTGATCGGGCAGCGGAACGAATCCGCCTTCGACATTCTGCATTCGGAATATGAGGCGCTCGGCGAGACGCTCGCCCGGCGCGGCGTCGACATCGACGAGATGAAGGCCAGGGCCGCCGCCTTCGAGGTCGCCATCCCAAGCTGGGGCGTGGGGACCGGCGGCACCCGCTTTGCGCGCTTTCCCGGCCCCGGCGAGCCGCGCAACATCCTCGACAAGCTCGACGACTGCACCGTCATCCAGCAGCTCACCGGCGCGACGCCGCGCGTCTCGCTGCATATCCCGTGGGATCGCCACGACGACCCGGCGGAGCTTCGCGACTACGCCGGCGTGCGCGGGCTCTCCTTCGACGCGATGAACTCCAACACCTTCCAGGACGCGCCCGGCCAGCAGTTCTCCTACAAATTCGGGAGCCTCTCCCACACCCATCCCGCCGTCAGGCGGCAGGCGATCGAGCACAATCTCGATTGCATCCGCTTCGGGCGCTCGGTCGGATCGAAGGCGCTCACGATCTGGATCGGCGACGGCTCAAACCTTCCGGGCCAGAGCCATTTCACCCAGGCCTTCGAGCGCTATCTGGAATCGCTGCGCGCGATCTACGCGGAGCTGCCGGAGGACTGGCGGCTCTTCACCGAGCACAAGCTCTACGAGCCGGCCTTCTATTCCACCGTCGTGCAGGACTGGGGCACCAACTACCTGATCGCCTCCACGCTCGGCGAGCGCGCCTTCTGCCTGGTCGATCTCGGCCACCACGCGCCGAATACCAATATCGAGATGATCGTCGCCAGGCTCATCCAGTTCAAGAAGCTCGGCGGCTTCCATTTCAACGATTCCAAATACGGAGACGACGACCTCGATTCCGGCGCCATCAATCCCTATCAGCTCTTCCTGATCTTCAACGAGCTGGTCGATGCGGAGCTGGCGAAGGCGCCGGACTTCTCGCCGGCGCATATGATCGACCAGTCGCACAACGTCACCGATCCGATCGAGAGCCTGATCGTCTCCGCGCTTGAGATCGAGCGCGCCTACGTGCAGGCGCATCTCGTCGATCGTGAGGCGCTTGCCACCCATCAGGAGAACAACGACGCGCTGATGGCGAGCGAAACGCTGAAACAGGCCTTCCGCACCGACGTGGAGCCGATCATGGCGATGGCGCGCTACGAGAAGGGCGCGGCGATCGAGCCGATCGCGACTTACCGTGCCGCCGGCTACCGGCAGATCATCGGCGATATCCGGCCGAAGGTGGTGAGCGGAGGCGGCGGCATCGTGTAGCCGGCCGCGCCGCCCTCTCCGCCTGCGGCGCTCTGCCTCAAGAGAATCCCGCCACTGCGTGAGGCACGTAGGGCGCCTCGAGCGCCTTCACTTCCTCCTCCGAAAGCGCGAGGTCGAGCGCCGCGACAGCGTCCTCAAGATGCTTCGGCTTGCTGGCGCCGACGATCGGCGCCGTCACGCCGGGCTTCTGCAGGAGCCAGGCGAGCGCAATCTGCGCCGCAGGAACGCCTCGCGCTGTCGCGATCTTCTGCACCGCCTCGACGACCAGGCGGTCGGCGGCGGCCGTGTGCTCGTAGAGGCTTTTCCCGAAAGCGTCGGTGGCGGCGCGCTCCGTGCTCGGGCTGTCCTCCCACGGCCGCGCCAGCTTGCCGCGCGCCAATGGCGACCAGGGGATGACCCCGATCCCCTCGGAACGGCAGAGCGGGAGCATCTCGCGCTCCTCCTCGCGGTAGAGCAGGTTCAGGTGGTTCTGCATGGAGACGAAGCGCGACCAGCCGTTGGCGCGCTGGATCGAAAGCGCCTTCATGAATTGCCACGACCACATGGAGGAGGCGCCGATATAGCGCGCCTTGCCGGCCTTCACGACATCGTGGAGCGCCTCCAGCGTCTCCTCGATCGGCGTCTCGTAGTCCCAGCGATGTATCTGATAGAGATCGACATAGTCGGTGCCGAGCCGCTTCAGGCTGGCGTCGATCTCGCCCATGATGGCCTTGCGCGACAGGCCGCGGCCGTTCGGCTCGTCGCGCATCTTGGCGCAGACCTTTGTGGCGAGCACGATCTCGTCGCGCTTGGCGAAGTCCTTCAGCGCGCGTCCGGTGATCTCCTCGCTCGCTCCGAGTGAATAGACGTTCGCCGTATCGAAGAAGTTGATGCCGGCATCGAGCGCCTGGCGAAAGAAGGGCCGGCTTTCCTCTTCTTCGAGCACCCATTGGTGGGCGCCGCGCTCGCGCGCGCCGTAGGTCATGCAGCCGAGGCAGATACGGGAAACCTTGAGGCCGGTCGCGCCGAGATTGACGTATTGCATCGGACTCTCCTGAATTTTCTGGCGGTAGAGGGCTGGCCGCCTCAGGCCCTGGAGGCGGGCCGGCGTCAGATACGCTTGCATACGTCGTGCAAGCCTGATTTCAAATCCCTGAAATGCTCGCCCAGTTGCACGGCCTCCGCGTTCTTGAGCTCGCCCGTATTCTCGCCGGCCCTTGGACGGGACAGCTTCTCGCCGATCTCGGCGCCGACGTGGTGAAGGTGGAGCGCCCCGGCGCCGGCGACGATACGCGCGGCTGGGGCCCGCCCTTCGTTGAGGCGCGCGATGGCGGGACGCTTTCGGCGAGCTATTTTCACGCCTGCAACCGCGGCAAGCGGTCCGTCACCGCCGATCTGGAGAGCGAGGAAGGCCGCGCATTGGTGCGACGCCTCGCCTCGCACGCCGACGTGGTGATCGAGAACTTCAAGGTCGGGGGGCTGAAGCGCTACGGCCTCGACCACGAGAGCCTGCGCTCGCTCAACCCGGGTCTCGTCTGCTGCTCCATCTCCGGCTTCGGGCAGGACGGTCCCTACGCGCACCGGCCCGGCTACGATTTCCTGGTGCAGGGCATGGGCGGCATCATGGACCTGACCGGCGACCCGCAAGGTGAGCCGCAGAAGATCGGCGTCGCCTTCGCCGATGTCTTCACCGGGGTCTATTCCGCCGTTGCGATCCTCGCCGCCCTCAGGCGGCGCGACGAGACGGGGGAGGGATGCCATATCGACATGGCGCTCCTCGACACGCAGGTGGGCGTGCTCGCCAACCAGGCGCTCGGCTATCTCGTTTCAGGCGCGGCGCCGCGACGCATGGGAAACGCCCATCCGAGCATCGTTCCCTACCAGGTCTTCCCGGCATCCGACGGGCATCTGATCGTGGCGGTCGGCAACGATCCGCAATTCGCCAGGCTTCTCGGGGTTCTCGGCGCGCCGGAGCTTGCCTCCGATCAGCGCTTCCTCACGAATGCCGACCGCGTCGGCAACCGCGACGCGCTCGCCGCTATGATTTCCGCGCTCACCGCGAAGTGGATGCGTACGGAGCTCCTTTCCGCGTTGGAGCAGGCTGGCGTGCCGGCGGGGCCCATCAACAGTGTCGCCGACGTCTTCGCCGACCCGCAGGTGGTGGCGCGCGGTATGCGCATCGATCTGAGCGAGCCGGCCGCTGCGGGCGGTGCGGTCCCCGGCGTACGCTCGCCGATCATGATCGACGGCGAACCGGCGGCGGCCGCGCGGCCTTCTCCGGCGCTCGGGGCGCATAATGACGACGTGCTCGCCGACCCGAATTGGGGCGGCGCACCAGAGCGGTCATGACGAGCCGAAGGATTTGTGCAAAAGGCTCTGCCGAGCCCAAAGACGGACAGGAAGGGGAGGGATATGGGAAAGATCGCAATCGTGACGGGTGCGGGCAGCGGCATCGGAAAGGCAGTGGCGCGGACGCTTCTGAAGTCCGGCTACAGCGTGGTGCTTGCCGGACGCCGCAAGGAGCAGCTTGAAGCCACTGCGGCGGAAGGCGGCGGCGATGCGCTTCCTGTCTCAACCGACGTCAGCAATCCCGATTCGGTCGCCGCGCTTTTCAAGGCGACCAAGGACAAATACGGCCGCCTCGATCTTCTCTTCAACAATGCCGGCACCAACTCGCCGCCCGTCCCCTTCGAGGATCTGACCAACGAGCAGTGGCTGACCGTCGTCGGCGTCAATCTGAACGGCATGTTCTTCTGCGCGCGCGAGGCGGTGCGGATGATGAAAGCGCAGTCGCCGAAGGGTGGGCGCATCATCAACAATGGTTCGATCTCCGCGCACGCGCCGCGGCCGCGCTCCGCGCCCTATACGTCGACCAAGCACGCGGTGACCGGGCTCACCAAGTCGATCTCGCTCGACTGCCGCGCCGACGACATCGCCTGCGGCCAGATCGATATCGGCAACGCGCTGACGGAGATGGCGGCCAAGATGAAGGACGGCGTCCCGCAGGCGAACGGCACGGTTGCGAAGGAGCCGCTCATGGACGTGCAGATCGTCGCCGATTCCGTGCTCTACATGGATTCGCTCCCGCTCAGCGCGAACGTGCTCTTCCACACGGTCATGGCTAACCAGATGCCGTTCGTCGGCAGGGGGTGACGGAATTTCAGCGGTCCTCGGCGGGGCATCCTCTCCTTGACATCAAGACATCAAAATACTTATGTCTTGATGCATGCGAACGACGCTCACGCTCGACGACGACGTGGCGGTGCAGATTGAGCGTCTGCGCCGCGAGCGCGATTCCAGCCTGAAGGAGACGGTGAACGATCTTCTTCGCCGAGGGTTGCGGCACATGGAAGAGGCACCGAAGAAGCGTAAGCCGTTCCGCACAAGGGCGTCCCGACTGGGGCCTCCACTGATCAATATCGACAATATCGCTGAAGCGATCGCCTATGCCGAAGGCGAAGACTTCAAGTGATCCTGGTCGACGTCAATCTTCTCCTCTACGCCCGTGACCTCGGCTCTTCCCGGCATGAGGCGGCGCGCGCCTGGCTGGACGATAAGTTGGGCGGCTCGCACGCCGTGGGTTTGCCATGGGCGAGCCTTCTCGGTTTTTTGCGGCTGGTCACAAATCCGAGAATTTTCCCGCACGCGCTGACCATGAGCGAGGCCTGGCAACAGGTCGCCGATTGGCTTTCCGCCGAGCCCGCCTGGATTCCGCAGCCGACCGATCGTCACGCCGAGGTGCTTAGAAACTTGCTCGGCGAGCCGGGCGTGCACGGCAATCTCGTGCCGGATGCTCACCTTGCCGCGTTGGCGATCGAGCACGGCCTGACGCTCTGCTCTGTCGACGGCGATTTCGCGCGGTTCAAGACTCTGCGCTGGGAGAATCCGCTCGCCGCTTGAGCAACCGCCTTAGCTTTCCACGATCTCCGTCCCCGCGATCTCGATGCCGAAGCCGGCAAGGCCGACATATTGCCGGTGCTGGGTGGCGACGAGGGTGATCGACGAGACGCGGAGATCGCGCAGGATTTGCGCGCCGAGCCCGATCTCGCGCCAGCGCTCGCGGCGTTTCAGCGAACTCTGGTGGCGGTCGGTGCCTTCCGCCCCCGCTGCTTCCGAAGGCGGGGCGGCGGTCGGCTGGAGCGTCGTGATCTTGGGATCGCGAACGTAGATCAGGATGCCCTTGTTGCCGGCCTTGAAGCGGGCGAGCGCGACGTCGAGCCAGCGCTGTGAGCGCGGCGCGTCGAAGAGGTCGCGCAACGGCTGCTCGTGATGGATGCGGCAGGGGACGCCGCTCTGTCCGCCGACCTCCCCGAAGGCGACGGCGATGTGCTGCGTGTCGTCGAAAGGCGTCGTGTAGATGTGCGCCGTGGCCGTGCCGATCGGCGTCTCGACCGGCATGCTGTCGATCCGCTGCACGAAGGATTCCGTCCTGATGCGGTGCTCGATCAGGTCGGCGATGGAGACGATCTTGAGGCCGTGTTCCTTGGCGAAGGCGATCAGCGCCGGCAGCCGCTTCACGGTGCCGTCGTCGTTGACGATCTCGGCAAGCACGCCGGTCTCCGGAAGGCCGGCAAGACGGCAGAGATCGGTCGCCGCCTCCGTGTGGCCGGAGCGGATCAGGACGCCGCCGGTCTTGCTGGCGAGCGGGAAGACGTGGCCGGGACGCAGAAAGTCCGTGGCGATGCAATTGTCGTTGGCGAGTGCGCGTAGCGTGTTTGAGCGCTCCTCCGCGGAGATGCCGGTCGTCAGGCCGACCTTGTAGTCGACGGAGACGGTGAAGGCGGTTCGCATCGGGTCGCGGTTGGTCGCCACCATCGGCGCAAGCTGCAACCGATCCGCGAAACCCTGGCTCATGGGCGCGCAGATGATGCCGCTCGTATGGCGGATCATGAAGGCGATCTGCTCCGAGGTCGCCTTGGAGGCGGCCATGATGAGATCGCCTTCGTTCTCCCGGTCGTCGTCGTCGACGACGACCACAAGCTCGCCGGCGGCGATCGCCGCGATGGCTTCCGATACCGAGTTCAGGGTCATTGCTTCTCCTAGCGGGGCTTCTCCCTAGCCGGGGTGGCGAAGCCACGCAATGCGATGCGCGAGGCCGTGCACTCCGCCGGACGATAAAGCGCAGCGTTCGCGCCTTTCCGTCGGGCCCCGCGGATGCGATATCGTCTTCGCGGCGAGCGGGCGGTTTTCGCTCAGGCGAATAAGCGAGGCGGAATGGCGGCGAGAACTGGCGGGCGCATCCTGGTCGACAATCTGATCGCGCATGGCGCGGACCTGGTTTTCTGCGTGCCCGGGGAAAGCTTTCTCGGGGCGATCGACGCGCTGCGGGAGGTGAAGAACCAGGTCAGGCTGATCGTCTGTCGGCAGGAGGGCGGCGCGGCCAATATGGCGGAGGCCTACGGCAAGCTGACGGGAAGGCCGGGAGTCGTCTTCGTCACCCGTGGGCCGGGCGTCGCCAATGCCGCGATCGGTCTCCACACGGCGCGGCAGGATTCCACGCCGATGCTCCTGTTGATCGGCCAGGTCGGCCGCGACGCGCTCGGCCGCGAGGCGTTCCAGGAGATAGATTACCGCCGCATGCTGGGCGAGGTCACGAAGTGGGTTGACCAGGTCGACGATCCGGCGCGAATCCCCGAATACGTCGCGCGCGCTTATGCGATCGCGATGGCGGGCCGGCGTGGACCGGTGGCGCTGGTCTTTCCGGAGGACGTCTTGACCGCGCTCGCCGAGGCGGAGGACGTCGCGCCGATGCCGGTCGTGGAGCCGTCGCCGAGCGCGGGCGAGATGGCGGAGCTTAAGCGGCTCCTCGCCGCGGCGAAGCGCCCGCTTGCGATCGTCGGCGGCAGCGGCTGGTCGGAGAAGGCCTGCGCCGATCTCGTTCGCTTCGCGGAGGCTTACGACCTGCCGGTCGCGGCGGCGTTCCGCTGCCAGGACCGCATGGACAACACGCATCCGCTCTATGTCGGCGAGCTCGGCACGACCGTCTCCCCGGAACTCGCGAAGCGCGTTCGCGAGGCCGATCTGCTTATCGCGATCGGTGCGCGGCTCGACGAGATGACGACGTCGGGCTACACGCTGGTCCGTTCGCCGACGCCGAGCCAGACGCTCGTCCATGTGCAGCCGGGGGCGGAGGAGCTCGGACGCGTTTTCAGGCCGGCGCTGCCGATCAATGCCGCCGTCGGGCCGTTCCTTTCGGCGGCGGCCGCCTTGGAGCCTCCCGCCCATGCCGATTGGACGGAATGGGTGCGCGATGCGCGTCGCGCCTTCGACGCGCAGCTCGCCGGGCGGTCCTTTCCCGGTCCGGTCGACTTTCCCGCGATCATGGCGACGGTGCGCGAGCGGCTAGCGCCTGACGCCATCATCACCAACGGCGCCGGCAACTACACCGGCTGGTGCCAGCGTCACTACCTCTACCGCAGCTTCCCGACGCAGCTTGGGCCTATCAGCGGTGCGATGGGCTACGGGTTTCCCGCGGCGGTTGCCGCGAAGGCCGTCCACCCTGACCGTGACGTCGTCTGCTTCGCCGGCGACGGCTGCTTTCTGATGACCGGGCAGGAGCTCGCGACCGCCGTGCAGCATGGGCTCTCGGTGGTCACGCTCGTCCTCGACAACGGCATGTACGGGACGATCCGGATGCACCAGGAGCGCAACTATCCCGGCCACGTCTATGCGACGGAGCTGACCAATCCGGACTTTGCCGCGCTTGCGCGCGCCTACGGCGCGCACGGCGAAACGGTTCGCGCGACGGAGGAGTTCGCGCCGGCGTTTGAACGCGCGCTATCGGCAGGTCGTCCCGCCGTCGTCCATATCCTGATGGAGCAGGACATCATCACGACACGCGCCACGCTGACCGAGCTGCGTGAGAAGACTTCGCCGCGCTAGCGACGGGCAGGATGACCCCCACCAATCGGAAAGCTGACCATCTCACTTCTCTAGTCGCTTGCGAATCGCTTGCAGTTCCTTGCGGCGCTCCGCGGTCGTCTTGGGGTAGGCCATTTTGAGCGCCTCGAGGGTGTCGAGAACAACTTGCGAAACGATCAGGCGCGCATTCTCCTTATCGTCGGCGGGCACGACATACCAGGGCGCGTTTTCGGTGCTTGTCGCGCTCAGGCAGTCGCCATAGACCTCCATGTACCGCTCCCAGAACTTCCGCTCCTCGATATCGCCGATGCTGAATTTCCAGTTCTTCTCCGGGTCGTCGATGCGCGCCAGAAAGCGTTTGCGCTGCTCGTCCTTCGAGAGGTGAAGAAAGAATTTTACGATGCGTGTTCCGTTGGCGTGGAGGTGCTTCTCCAGGTCCACAATCGAGCGGTAGCGGTCGTGCCAGACTTTTTTGTCGCCATGCGGGTCAGGCAGCCCTTCGCTGATCAGAAGATCTCGGTGCACGCGCACGATGAGAACTTCTTCGTAGTAGGATCGGTTGAAAATGCCGATCTTCCCGCGCGGTGGCAGATCACGCGTGGTGCGCCAGAGAAAATCGTGCTGCAATTCGGCGGCGCTGGGATGCTTGAAGCTGAAGACTTGGCAGCCCTGGGGGTTGACCCCGGACATGACATGCCGGATCGCGCCGTCCTTTCCCGCCGCATCCATCGCCTGGAAGATCAGCAGGATCGCGTGGCGGTTGTCGGCGTAGAGAAGCTGTTGTTGCGCGCTCAACTTCTCGACCTGTTCTTCCAGAAATTTTTTGTATTGGCTCTTGGATTTGTAAACGGCATCGACTTTCGTCGGCCATTTCTCGAGATCGACCTCGTCGCCTTCGTCAACGCGGAAGTCCTTTGTGTGTATTTTCATCTTTGTGCCTTCGTGGGTTGTTTGCGCGTTACTCCGAGGTTCGCGAACGCCGGCTCAATGGTGATGACCCTCAGCTCCCCTTCCTCGTAGCGGCGCAATGGGGGGATCGGCCGAGAGGATCTCGGCGCAATTCTGGCGCGACTGGATCGCCTAGGCCAAGATAGTGGACGATGTGACAACGCTTCGGCGACTTTGATACGTTGTGCTCAAAGGCTTCGGAATAACTTCAGACTGCATACCTATTCGAACCGACTGTTCAATTTTGCTCACACGCCTCGCGTTGCGTTGATTATCGTCCCCGACGTCGGCGGCGGTCGATCCCGGCGCGTGGGCGCGGAAGGCACGTCTTAGAGGTTATCACCTCCTTGAGCGCTGAAGCGGTCTCTGGAATGGGCAGCGCAATCCCCCGCGCTGGCGATGCCTTCCGACAAAAATGGCCTCGAAGCGAGGGCCATCCTGCGCCCGGCATCCGCCAATTGCGCTGGATCAATGAAGCGCCGGTAAGAGGGTACTGAACTCGGCGTTCGTTTGGCAAAGGCTCCGCGCCGATTCGAGATGCTGCGACGCCCCACTCGACGGCGATAGCCGCGGAAGGAGCGAGGGGATGACCATGGCTACGGTCGACAACAGCATGACGAGTGGAACATCGCGGAAGCTTGGCCTCGGTGCACTGAGCAGCGATGAGTTTCGCCTCGGCAACCGGTCATGCATCCGTCGACAGGTGGCGAAGGAAGCCGCCGCCAGTAGCGTCAACTGACGCTTGGAACTGCAGAGCGAATATGGACACCAGCGCGCGAAAATCGAATATCGGCGAGATCGTTTCGATCCGCGGCAGCGTCGTGGACGCGAGGTTCGCAGAGCGTCTGCCCCCCATCTATTCGGTTTTGCGCACCGGGGTGACGAGGCAGATTGTCATTGAAGTATTGGCGCAGATTGATGCGCACCGCGTGCGCGGGATTGCGCTGACGCCGACCGAAGGACTCGCGCGCGGCATGGCCGTGGAGGACACCGGCGGGCCATTGGAGGCGCCGGTGGGCAAGGACATCCTCTCCCGCATGTTCGATGTGTTCGGCAACACGATCGATCATAAGGCGGCTTTGCAGGATGTGCACTGGCGGTCGGTGCATCGGGCACCACCGCCGCTCGCGCGCCGATCCACGACTTCAGAGGTCTTTGAAACGGGCATCAAGTTCATCGATGTGCTTGCGCCGCTGGAGCGCGGCGGCAAAGCGGGTCTCTTCGGTGGTGCCGGCGTGGGCAAGACGGTGCTGCTTACCGAGATGATTCACAACATGATCGGGCATCAGCAGGGCGTGAGCATCTTCTGCGGCATCGGCGAACGCTGTCGCGAAGGCGAAGAGCTCTACCGCGACATGACGGATGCCGGGGTGCTACCGAACATGGTGATGATCTTCGGCCAAATGAATGAACCCCCCGGCGCGCGTTTTCGGGTAGGTCACGCGGCGCTCACGATGGCGGAGTATTTCCGCGACGACGAGCATCGCGACGTCCTGCTCCTCGTCGACAATATCTTCCGGTTCATCCAGGCCGGCTCGGAAGTCTCCGGACTGATGGGCCAGATGCCGTCGCGTCTCGGCTATCAACCGACAATGGGCACCGAATTATCGGGGCTGGAGGAGCGCATCGCCAACACCGACACCGGCGCCATCACCTCGATCCAGGCCGTTTATGTGCCTGCCGATGATTTTACCGATCCCGCGGCCGTGCACACATTCTCCCACCTTTCGGCGTCGATTGTGCTCTCGCGCAAGAAAGCGAGCGAGGGCCTCTACCCTGCGATCGACTCACTGCAATCCAGCTCCAAGATGGCCACGCCGGGGATCGTCGGCGTGCGGCACTATGGCCTGGCGCAGGAGATCCGGCGCACGCTCGCGCAATACGAGGAACTCAAGGACATCATCGCCATGCTCGGCCTTGAGCAGCTTTCGCCGAAGGACCGGAACGTCGTTGGCCGCGCCCGTCGCCTGGAGCGATTTCTCACCCAGCCGTTTTTCACGACCGAGCAGTTCACTGGTCTCAAGGGAAGGCTCGTCAGCCTGAAGGATGCTTTAGATGGATGCGAGCGGATCCTTCGCGATGAGTTCAAGGACTACCCGGAGAGCGCGCTCTACATGATCGGGACGATCGACGAGGCCAAGGCAAAAGCGAAACCCGACCAGCCAGCGCCGAAGGGTCAAACGAAGGTACTGGATACCGCCGATGTCCATGGATCTTAGGGTGCTGTTGCCGTTCCAGGTCTTCGCCGAGAAAACCGGCGTCTCGCGCATCGTTGCAGAAACGCGCACGGGCTCCTTTGGACTTCTACCGCGGCGCCTCGACTGCGTCGCGGCGCTTACGCCCGGAATCTTGATTTACGAGACGGAAGAGGAAGGTGAGATCTATCTGGCGGTCGATGAAGGTGTGCTCGTCAAGACGGGTCCGAGCGTGAATATCTCCGTCCGGCGCGCCGTGGCAGGGACCGACCTCGGCCAGTTGCGCGATCTGGTCGAGCGGGAGTTTCTGACGCTCGACGAGCAGGAGCAGAATGTACGCTCGGCGATGGCGAAGCTGGAATCCGGATTCATGCGCCGTCTGGCGAGCTTTCAGCATGAATGACGAGCCGGTCGGCACCCCGAAGGCCAAGGTCACCTTCGCCGAACAGGTCGGCGCGAAGGCGGCGCGCAAGCTCCGGGCGCGGGGTGACCGTTCACAGGGCGTATGGTTCGGCCTCGGCATGATGGGTCTCATCGGCTGGTCGGTGGTTGTTCCGACCGTGATTGGCGCGGCGCTTGGGCGTTGGTTGGATAGCCGGCACACGGGCCAGCACTCTTTCTCCTGGACGCTGGCGCTCCTGGCGGCGGGGCTTGCGATCGGCTGCTGGAACGCCTGGCGTTGGGTCGCCAGTCAGGACCGGGCTATGCACGAGGATCAGGAGCAGACCGATGAATGAAGCGCTTTCCTTGGCCCTGGCGTGGGCGGCGGGGGGAGGCCTCGGCGCGATCTTCTTCGGCGGTCTGTGGTGGACGGTTCGCAAGGGTGTTTCGTCCGAGCGACCGGTTCTCTGGTTCGTCGCCAGCATGGTGCTTCGTTCAGGCATCGTCCTCATCGGATTCTACCTTGTCTCGATCGGTGATTGGCGGCGTCTTCCCGCTTGCCTCGTCGGATTTGTGATCGCCCAACTGGTCGTAGCGCGGCTGACCCGATCGGTCGAACAGAAGCAAACTCGCCGGGTTCAGGAGGCCAGCCATGCGCCTTAGCCCGGATCAGATTGTCTTCTGGCAACACGGATTTCTCAAGCTCAACGCCACGATCGTCTTTACGTGGGGACTGATGTTCGTGCTCGTCGTCGGCTCGATCTTGATTACACGCAAGCTGTCTACCGGTCTGGATCGCTCCCGCTGGCAGAATCTCTTGGAAATCGTCGTCACGGGAATTGAGAAGCAGATTGCGGACGTCGGCCTGCGTCACCCCGAAAAGTATCTCGGCTTCTTGGGTACGCTGTTTCTGTTCGTGGCCTCGGCCGCCTTCTGCACGATCATCCCAGGCTACGAGCCACCGACCGCCTCGCTCTCGACCACCGCGGCGCTGGCACTTTCCGTGCTGGTGGCGGTGCCGCTCTTCGGCATCGAGGAGCAAGGGCTGCGCGGCTACCTGAAATCCTATCTCGAGCCGACTTTCTTCATGCTTCCGTTCAACATAATCAGCGAGCTCTCCCGCACGTTGGCTCTCGCCGTCCGCCTGTTCGGCAACATGATGAGCGGGGCGATGATCGTCGGCATCCTGCTCACCATCACGCCCTTCATCTTTCCGATCGTGATGACTGCGCTCGGCCTGCTCACCGGCATGGTGCAGGCCTACATCTTCAGCATCCTGGCGGCAGTCTACATCGCAGCCGCCACGCACGGACCCGAGGGCGAGCCTGAGGCATCGACCGGCCCCTGAATCTCTGAAACCGATGAAGGACACACCATGGACAGCATGACCTTGATCGCGGTGGCTTCCATCGTCATCGCCGGCATAACGACGGGCTTCGGGACGATGGGGCCCGCGTTGGCGGAGGGGAGGGCCGTCGCCACCGCCCTGAGTTCGCTGGCGCAGCAGCCCGACGCTTCCGCCACGATCACGCGGACCCTCTTTGTCGGCCTGGCGATGATCGAGTCGACGGCCATCTACTGCTTTGTTGTGTCGATGATCCTGATCTTCGCCAACCCGTTCTGGAACCACGTCATCGCCCAGGCGGCGGGAACGTAGCTCATGCTCATCGACTGGTTCACCGTCGGTGCGCAGGCCCTCAACTTCCTCATCCTCGTCTGGTTGCTGAAGCGCTATCTCTATAGGCCGATTCTTGGCGCCATCGACGCGCGGGAAAGCCGGATCGCCGCGGAGCTCGCCGATGCTGACAAGAAGAAGGCCGAGGCCAAAGCCGAGCGCGACACCTTCCAGGCAAAGAATGAAGCCTTCGACCAAGCGCGCGCCGCTCTCCTCAGCAAGGCCACGGAAGAGGCCAGCGCCGAACGTCAGCGGCTCTTCAGCGAGGCGCGAGAAGCGGCAGACGCGCTGAGCGCGAAGCGCCACGAAGCGCTGCAGAGCGATGCCCGAAACTTGAATGGGGCCCTGCGTCGCCGGACTCAGAAGGAAGTGTTTGCGATTGCGCGGAAGGCACTGGCCGATCTCGCCACAACGAGTCTCGAAGAACGGATCGGCGAGGTGTTCACCCGCCGCCTGCGGGAGATGAACGGGCCAGCGAAGACGAGCCTCGGAGAAGCCCTCAAGACGTCAGCGGCCCCGGCGCTCGTGCGCAGCGCGTTTGACTTGCCCGCGGACCAGCGCGCCGCCATCCAGAATGCGATCAACGAAACCTTCTCCGCCGACGTCCGCCTGCGGTTCGAGACCGCGGCGGATGTTGTCAGCGGCATTGAGCTCAGCGCAAATGGGCAGAAGGTGGCGTGGAGCATCGCGGAGTACCTCGCGTCCCTGGAACAGAGCGTCACCGACCTTTTGAAGGAGAAGGACAAAGCCGACACCAAGGTCGAGTCGGTATCAAAAAACGAAGTGAGGCCTGGGCCAAAGCCGAAGCCTGAAGCCAACCCGGCGCCTGAAACGAGAGCCCAGCCTGACGCCAGTTCAAAGCCAGCGCCGGAGACCGACCCGCAACCGGAAAGGCGAGCTGATGAACGCGGCGCCTGAAGGCCTGCAACATGTCCTCGATCGCGCGTTCGCCGGGATCAGCGAGGCGCGCGAAGCCTTCACGCCGGAACTGACGCCGCGCGAGGTCGGTATCGTCACCAACGTTTCCACAGGCATCGCCAGGATCTCCGGCCTTCCCCACGCAGGCTCCGAGGAGCTGCTGCGGTTTCCCGGCGGTGTATTCGGCATCGCGTTCAACGTCGACGAGGACGAAATCGGCGTCGTTCTGCTCGGCGAATATTGGCATCTGCATGCCGGGGACGAGGTCGAGCGCACGGGCCGGGTCATGGACGTGGCCGTCGGCGACGGCTTGCTGGGGCGCGTCATCGACCCGCTCGGCCGGCCGCTCGACGGTAACGGGGCGATCGCCACCCGCGAGCGCCTTCCCATCGAGCGTCCCGCTCCGGCCATCATGGACCGCGGACCGGTCACGGTGCCGTTGCAGACCGGCCTGAAAGTCGTCGATGCGCTCATTCCGATCGGACGCGGTCAGCGGGAATTAATTCTGGGCGACAGGCAAACTGGCAAGACCGCCATTGCGGTTGACGCCATCCTCAATCAAAGCGGCCAGGATGTCCTGTGCGTCTACTGCGCCATCGGTCAGCGCGCTTCCGCGGTGGCGAAGACCGTCGCGACTCTGCGCGATAAGGGGGCCCTCGAATACACGGTGGTTGTCGTGACGGAAGGCAACGATCCGCCGGGCCTCACTTACATCGCTCCTTACGCCGCGACCAGTATGGCAGAGCACTTCATGGAAGCGGGCCGCGACGTGCTCATCGTCTATGACGACCTCACGCATCACGCCCGCGCCTATCGCGAACTCTCGCTGCTCCTCCGCCGGCCACCCGGCCGCGAAGCCTTTCCCGGCGACATCTTCTATATTCATTCGCGTCTGCTGGAACGCGCGACGCATCTCAGCAAGGAGTGCGGGGGCGGCTCGCTCACCGCCCTGCCAATCATCGAGACCGAGGCCCAGAATATTTCCGCCTACATTCCGACGAACCTCATCTCGATCACCGATGGCCAGATCTACCTGTCGCCTTCGCTGTTCGAACTGGGCGTGCTGCCCGCAGTCGACGTCGGCAGGTCTGTCTCGCGCGTCGGTGGAAAGGCTCAGCGCGCCGCTTACCGTGCAGTGGCGGGCGACCTCAAGCTCGCCTACGCGCAATTCGAGGAACTGGAGACCTTTGCCCGTTTTGGCGCCCGGGTCGACGAAGCCACGCGAAAGATCATCGACCATGGGCAGCGAATCCGCGCCTGCCTGAAGCAATCGGAGCTGGCGCCTGTGCCAGTGCCTGCGCAGATCGCGATGCTGCTGGCGTTGACCGCGGGACTCTTCGACCCGGTGCCGATCGACCGGATGACAGAGGCCGAGCAGGCTGTACAGGATGCTGCGGCGACAATTCCAGCCGAAATGGTCGAGCGGCTGATGAACGCGAGCAAATTGAGCGATGAGGACCGCGCGGCCATGGTTGAAATTGCCAGACGCGCCCTGCAGGGATTCCTTCCCAAACCCGACTCGAAGGCAAAAGCGCCGGAGAAATCGTGACCGACACCGCTGCAAGTCTGCGCCGAAAGATCAGTAGCGCAGGAGATCTCCAATCCGTCGTCCGCACGATGAAAGCGCTGGCGGCGTCAAGCATCGGGCAATACGAGAGATCAGTACGGTCCCTGGCCGACTACTACCGCACGGTGGAACTGGGTTTGAGCCTTTGCCTGCGGGGAAGCGAGCCCGCCGCGTCGATGATCGGGCGGACAGACGAGTCCGGTGCACGCGTGATCGACGCCATTGTCTTTGGCTCCGACCAGGGATTGGTCGGCCAGTTCAATGAGGTGGTCGCCGAATATGCGACCGACGGCCTTGCTGCGTTGCCTGGCAAACAGCAGGTGTGGGCCGTCGGCGAGCGCGTCTACGCGCGGCTGGCCGAAGCGCCGCTGCCGCTGGCGGGGCTTTTCGAGCTACCGATTTCCGTTCAGGCGGTCGCCCCGTTGGTCGGGCGGATCCTCGTTGAGATCGAGGCCCGCGGCGGCGGGAGTGAAATCGCCGAACTGCACCTCTTCTACAACCGCCCGACATCCGACGCGGGTTACGAGCCTTTCAGCCGGAAGCTGTTGCCGCTGGACGAAGACTGGCGGCGCAAGCTGACGAAGCTTCCTTGGCCGACGAAACCAATCCCCGAGATTGTGGGCGGCGACGTCGCGACCTTGCGTGCCCTCATCCGGGAGTATCTTTTCGTCTCGCTATTCCAGGCATGCGTCGAGTCCCTTGCGAGCGAGAATGCGAGCCGCCTCGCGGCGATGCAGCGCGCCGACAAGAATATCGACGACCTGCTTGAGAGCCTCAACGGCACATTCCACCGTCTGCGTCAGAGCGGCATCGATGAGGAGCTGTTTGACGTTATCGCTGGCTTTGAGGAGCTGGTCGCATCGCGGTAGCCATCGCATCGGCTACGCGATGTCCAGGCGACCATCGGCGCAGCAGAGCGTCTGTTCCTGACCCGAGCGGCCCATCGGACACCACAGCGCGACACGGCCGCTCGTAATATGAGCGACGTCCAACGACGCCAGTTTCGCGATCCTTTTCTAATTGAACTCCACACGGCGCGATGGTATTTTTCGCGGTAGCCGCACTTGAGGCGAGACAAGCCGAAATCTTCGCGAACTAGAATACGCGGCATTTCTACCCATCGGCGGGTAACGCATTTACGTAAGTGGAGTTTTTGCGCCCGCCCCTTCGGCCGCTGATCGGCGGCATCGAGGCGGAAGCACGATTGTCGGTGGTGGTGCGCAGGGCGGCAATTGCAATCGCGGATTCGCCCATTTCATCGCGCGTTGCGATGAGGGCAACCCGGCAAGGCTCGTGCCATGACGCAAACGAAGAAAAAAGCCACGTTTGACCCCAACACCTTTCTCTCGAAAGGGAACGAGGGACGAGCCGTATCTGACTACGCGGCGGATCAAACCATTTATTCGCAGGGCGATCCGGCCGTTTCCATTTTTTACATTCTAAGCGGCAAGGTGAAACTTGCCGTGACCTCGGAGAAAGGCAAGGAAGCTGTTGTCGCTATTCTGGGGCCCGATGATTTCTTTGGAGAAGGATGCGCGGACAGCGAGACCCTGCGATTGTCAACCGCAGTTGCTTTGACGGATTGTACGATCATGGCAATAACCAAAGCGGAGTTCAGCAGGACAATTCACAACGAACCTGCGTTTGCCGAGTTTTTTATCTCACACCTTTTGATTCGTAGCAGCCATATTCAAGCGGATCTGGTCGATCAATTGTTCAACTCAAGTGAGAAACGCTTGGCGCGAGCTCTCCTGATTCTTGCGAATTTTGGCAGAGAAAGCGAGCCCGAACCCGTGTTGGCGAAAATCAGCCAAGAGACGCTCGCGGAGATGATCGGCACGACGCGATCGCGCGTCAGCCATTTCATGAACAAATTTCGGCGATTGGGCCTGATTGATTACAACGGCCACATTGAGGTTCACCGGTCCCTGCTGAACATGGTTCTGCATGAAAGGCCGGAGATCAAAGGTCGAGCGGAGTAGCTCCGCCGATTCGAAAGGCGGTCAATTTGCGACAGACGCGCCTTCGCAAATAGGCACATGATGATCGCCATGTCCAAGGATCAACGAGATGCCGCGCGGCACAATCGGCTGCTCGGCGCGTTGGAGCCTGCCAGCCTCAAGCGGATCGTTACCCATCTTGAACCGGTCAAGTTCAAACTTGGGGTCGTCGTCTGCGAAGCGGGCGGACTCCTCAGGCACGCCTATTTCCCGGAGGGCGCGGTCCTCTCGCTGCTGACCGTTCTGGAGAACGGATCGGCTATTGAAACTGCAAACATCGGGCGCGAGGGAGCCTTCGGCCTGTTCGCGGCCATGTACAGCCGCGTCTCCTTCAATCGATGTCTTGTGCAATTGGAAGGCGACATGGTTCGCTGTCCGATCGAAGTGTTGCAATCGGAATTCAAGCGCAGCGAGCACGTGCGCGATCTTTTCGTCAGCTATTCGGAAACGCTGCTGTCGCAGGTTCAGCAGACTGTCGCCTGCAATGCCTTGCACACGACGGAAGAAAGAATGTGCCGGTGGCTTCTGATGATGCATGATCGTGCCGAAGGAGAAGCACTGCCGTATACCCATGAATTCTTGTCCCACATGCTGGGCGCCAATCGAAAATCAGTGACGCTGGCGGCACAGACGCTGCAGACGGCCGGCCTTATCAGCTATCGTCGCGGGAGGATTCAAGTTCTCGATCGCCCCGGCCTCGAAAAGGCATCATGCGAGTGCTACGCCATCGTCAAGGCGCGCTTCGACGCCTTCTTGACGCCGCCGCCAACGGCGGTTCAAGGCGATACAGAAGGACGACGCAACCATTGAGCGGCATGGGCGCCGCGTAGGCCGTAACCCGGTTGCCGTCCCCGATCTCGTCGAGGACATGCTTTCGGGATCGTCCTCTAATGCAGGAGCGCCGTGGGCCGCTGTCGCGAAGGCCACGTATCGGCCGGTTCAGCCCGTTTCCTTGAATTCTTGATCTGGGTATCGGCGCCCAGCCCCTGTCCCGCTTGGATTTGCAATGCTTTCGCCATCCGAACGAAATGCGACTGCAAAGCAGGATCGGGAACCTCGCACGCCAATTGCATGCAGTCCGATGCCAGGCGCAGGCATTCCAAGTCATGCTTTCGCAATTTCTTAAACTCGGACATCGCGCGCCCTTTGAATCGCCATTGCAACGATTGCACGACACCGCGCGTCCTGTCGGTGGTCTAGGCCACAGAAAAGGGGAGAAATAAGTGGTGGAGCCGAGGAGGATCGAACTCCTGACCTCCGCATTGCGAACGCGGCGCTCTCCCAGCTGAGCTACGGCCCCAAAGCGGCGGGGATGGGGGCCCTGCCGGCGGAGCGCATTTAGTGTTGGGGGGTATACGGTGTCAAGGCGCTGAACAGCGCTGGATGCGGGCCGTTCCCGCCTTCAGGTCTCCGCGGCTCGCGCGCTCTTCGAAGCGCCGCACGATCGGCCCGCCTGGACGGGCGGGCAGGGCGCCGTGCCGTATGAGCAGAAGACGCAACAATCGCCCGCCAGAGGCTTCAGAAGCGCACCGCATGACGGGCACTCGAACCGCGCGACGCAGGCATTCTCCGGCATGACCTCGGTGCTCCGCGCGCCGCATTCAGGGCAGGTGATCGTGGATTCCAGGAGCACGCCCGTTCACTCCTTCGCCATCGCGACGAACCGGCCGCGACTGCGCGCTTAACCTAACACCGATTGTCGGGTGCCCCGCGCGCTTGTAACGCGCAGGCACGACGGCTAAATGCTGGGGGCAAGCTCCCGGCAATTGGAACAGAGATGCGCGCGCTCCTCGACGTTTTCATCGTAGTCCTGCACATCTATTGGTGGGTCATCATCGGCAGCGCGGTCTTCTCGTGGCTCTATGCGTTCGGCGTGGTCAATCCGCGCAATCAGGTCGTCTCGATGATCGGCCGCACGCTCTATCAGCTTACGGAGCCGCTTCTCAGGCCGATCAGGCGTTTCGTGCCGTCGTTCGGCGGGCTCGACATCTCGCCGGTCATTCTGCTGCTGCTCCTGTTCCTGATCGAGCGGGTCATTTACTATTACATCTACCCCTATGTCCCGTGACCGCCTCGGTTCGACCGTGGAGCGGTGAGGGGGGAGAATTCCGGGTGCGCGTCAGGCTGACGCCGCGCGGCGGGCGCGATGCGCTGGAGGGTGTGGAGACTCAAGCCGACGGAGCTGCGGTGCTGAAGGCGCGCGTCAGCGCCGCGCCGGAAAAAGGCGCTGCCAATGCGGCGCTCGTGAAGCTTCTCTCAAAAGCGCTCGGCGTGCCGAAATCGGCGGTGGCGATCGCAAGCGGCGGGACGGCGCGGGTGAAGACGCTGCGGGTGACTGGAGACGCGGCCGTGCTCGTCGCGCGCTGCGAGGCCTTGTTCGGCGGCGAGGTCGTCAGGCCGCGAGGCGCGCGGTCAGGCGCTCGTTGATCTCACGCGCCAGCGCGCCGATCTCCGCCGCGCCTTTGCTCGACGGCGCGGATTCCATGACGGTGCTGCCTTCGCCCATCGAGGCGGCGAAAGCAACGCGGTTGCCGATCCGCGCTGCGGCCACGTCGGCGCCGAGTTTCAGGATTGCGGCGATCATGTCGTCGGTGACGCGTGCGCGCGGCGGCACGCGGTTGACGACGACGAGCGCCGGCACGGATTCGCGGCCGACGATCTGCAGCGTCGCGGCGCTCGACCAGACATCCACCGGCGTCGGCTGAATGGGGATCGCGACGAGGCTTGCCGCCTCGATCGCCGGCTTTGCCTCAAGGTCGGATTTCGGCGGCGTGTCGACCACCACGTAATCGTAGTCGCGCGAAAGCCCCATCGCCTCGCGGCGCGCGCCCCAGCCGCTGGCGGTGCGAAAGCCCATGCCGGTATGCGCTGCGCCAAGCCGCCGCTCGCGCGCCTCGAACCATTCGCCGAGGCTGCCCTGCGGGTCGACGTCGAGAAGCGCCACCGTGGAGCGATCGAGCCGGGAAAGCGCAACGGCGAGATGCGCGGCAACGGTCGTCTTGCCGGAGCCGCCTTTCTGCTGCGCGACGGTGATGACCTTGCCCATGGGACCGAGCCTCCCGCGCGATTGTTGCACCGCAACAATCGCCTCGCAACGGAAAAGCCCGGCGCGTGCCCTGCCATCCACCGCAAAGGCAGGGGCGTTCTAGGCGTGGAATTCGTACCAGATGCAGGGAAGCGTGCGCCCGCCGAGCGACTCGTCGGTGCGCGCGACGACCGTTCCGCCGTGGTGTGTGTAGAAGCCGTTGGCGCGGTCGTTCTCCGCGAGGGCGCGGACCAGAACGCGCGAATAGCCGCGCGCCTTGATACGCTTCAGGACCGCGGAGAAGAGCCGCGTGCCGAGCCCGATCCCCTGATATTCGGGGCGAAGGTAAAGCTCCTGCACCTCCGCCGCGCCGGGGGCGTGGCCGCGGCCGGCGGCTGGGGCGAAGCTGGCATAGCCGACAACCGTTCCGCCCACATCGAGCACGACCACCGGACGCCGCGCCAGTGCATCGCGCCACCAGGGCGCGCTGCGCCGGATGATCATCCGTTGCAGAGTGAGCGCCGGGATGATTCCCGAATAGGCTTCTTGCCAGGCTTCTGCATGCACGTCGGCAAGCTGCGCGGCGTCGGCAGCACGAGCAGGTCTGACATCGATGACCAGCGAAGTCATGGGCATGATGCTACGCTCGATTGGGGAGGCGAGGGAAGTGGAAAGGCACGCGCGAGACATCGGCCGGCGCTGCGGCGCAACGGGTGCGCTCAAGAATCCCGCGCCAGCGCGCGGGGACGCGCAGCGATGATCTCCGGGTTGACGGCCGCCGCCGTTGCGATCGTGGCGATGGCGGTGCTCGTTCTTCCGCGCATCGCCCGCTCGCCCTACTGGCGCGCCACGGCGACGCCGCTCGCCTCCATCATCGGCAGCGGCTTTCTCGTCTCCGCGCCACTCCTGCGCGAGCAGATCGGTTACTACGCGCCGGCCGGGATCGCCATGCTCCTGGCGCTCTCCTATCTCGTCGGCGCTGCGATCCGCGAGAACATCGCGCATGTGGAGCCGATGCTCGAGCAGGGGAGGCGGCAAAGCGCGATCGTGCAGATCGAGCACCTCTCCTCTGTCGCGCTTGCCTTCGCCTATTTCGTCTCGGTCGCCTACTACCTCGTCCTCTTCGCAAGCTTCCTGCTCAAGATTGGCGAGATCAGCGATCCGCTGCCGATCAAGCTCATTGTCACGGCGATCCTGGCGGCGATCGGTGGGCTCGGGTTCTGGCGTGGCTTCGTGGCGGTGGAGCGCGTCGAGGTCTACGCCGTCTCCGCCAAGCTCGCGGTCATCGCGGGGATCGTCGCCGCACTCGTCATTCACGATGTGACGCTTGCCGGCAGCGGCTGGACGCCGCCGCCGCTCGGCGCGACGATCGATCGTGGCGATATCGCCCCGATGCTCGGATTGCTGATCGTCGTGCAGGGCTTCGAGACGTCGCGCTTCCTTGGCGCGGAATATCCGGCGGAGCTGCGCATCCGCACCATGAGAGCGGCGCAGCTCATCTCGGCGGGAATTTATATCGTCTTCTTCCTGCTCGTGCTGCCACTCTATTCCTACGAAACCCAAAACGACGGCGTCGCCGCGATCGTCGACATGCTGACGCCCGTCTCCGCCATCCTGCCGGCGATGGTCATCATCGGCGCGCTCGCCAGCCAATCGAGCGCGGCGATCGCGGACGCGAATGGCGCGGCCGGGCTCCTCCACGACATCTCGCGCCAACGCATCCTGGTGCGCACCGCCTATCCTCTGATCGCGCTGATCGCGGTGCTGGTCACCTGGGAGACGGATGTCTTGAGCCTGATCGCGCTCGCCTCCCGTTGCTTCGCCTTCTATTACGCGCTGCAATGCGTCGTGGCGCTCTTAAGCGCCCGCCGGCGGGGCCGCATGCTTCCGGCCGTGGGCTTCGGCGCGCTCGCGGTCCTGTGCGCCTGCGTCGTCCTCTTCGGCGCGCCGGTCGAGGGCGGTTAGCAGGCGTCCCGTAAGATATCGCTCACGTTCAAGTGAAGCGTGTTTGAAGGCCCGGCCAAAACCCGACGCGTCTGCGCGCCGTAACGCCTTACGTCGAAACCAATCGACGCAAGGAGATCACTCATATGCTCAACCTGACCAATTTCGCCCGCACCGCGCTTGTCGCTTCGGTCGTCGGCCTCGCCTCCGCAGCCGCGTCACCCGCCTTCGCACAGGATCCGGTGACCGTCGGCGGCGCGCCGATGTACGCGAGCAAGAACATCATCGAGAACGCGGTGAACTCGAAGGATCACACGACGCTGGTCGCGGCGGTGAAGGCCGCGGGTCTCGTCGACACGCTTTCCGGGGAGGGCCCGTTCACGGTCTTCGCGCCGACCAACGCGGCCTTCGAGAAGCTGCCGGCGGGAACGGTGGAATCGCTCCTGAAGCCGGATAACAAGGATGCCCTGGTCCACATCCTGACCTACCACGTCATCCCGGCCGCGGCGACGTCGGAAGCCGCCATGCAGATGATCAAGGATGACGGCGGCGAGCACAAGGTGAAGACCGTCTCCGGCGATACGCTGACCCTCAAGATGGATGGCGACAAGCTCGTCGTCATCGACGAGATGGGCAACATCGCGACCGTGACGCAGGCGGACGTCATGCAGTCGAACGGCGTGATCCACGTGATCGATACCGTTCTCATGCCGAAGATGTAGATCCTCCCATCGGCATGGCATGAAGAGAGGCGGCCGGCTTTGCCGGCTGCCTCGTCGTCTCTATTCGATCGGGATCAGGCGGCCGGTATAGACGACGGGGCCGGTCGCGACGCCGGTCGGCGAACCCCCTTCAGGCTCCACCGTCACGGCGATGATGCCGTTGACCGGACCCTTCCCGAGCGCGTCGCGGATCGTCTGGGCGCCGGCGCCGGCCTGAAGGATTCCAAGCGAGCGGGCTTTTTCGCCGTCCGGGATGTGCCAGAGCTCCAGGCTCTTGCCGCTCGGCACTTCGGCGGTGACGCTGCGCACGACGATCGTGCCGTTCACCGTATCGACCTCGGCGATCAAGGCCGGTTCGCGCCCGCCGGAATCGACCACCGCCACGTAGCGCCCCGTTTCGGGCGGCGGTGGAACCGATTGCCGGTCGAGCACCACCACGACGGCGAGTGCTGCGGCCAGCGCGCCGAGCGCCGCCGCGGTCGTCTTCCACACCGCGACGCGCCGCCGCAGCGTCACCACGTTCGGCCCCAGGGAGCCGTCGCCTCCGGCAATGGCGCGCTCGATCCGCGGCCAGACGTGCGCAGCCGGCGGCGATTCCGGCACCGCCTCCGCCAGCGGCGAAAGCTGCTCCTCCCATTTCGCCACTGCCGCCTGCAGCTCGGGATCGCCTGCCAGCCGGCGCGCAAAAGCGTCCCGCTCCGGGCCGGAGAGGGTGCCCAGCACATATTCGGCAGCGGCGAGCTCGAGCTCCTCGTTCATTCCCGCTCCAGACAGGCTTTCAGCGCCTTGATCGTCCGGTGTAGCAACGTCTTGATCGTACCGACCGGGCGGCCGAACCGCTCGGCAAGCTCCTCCCGAGAATAGCCTGAGCAGTAGGCGAGGATCACGCAGCGGCGCGCTTCCTCGTCGAGACCTCCAAGGCACTGCCGAAGGCTCTCTCTCGCGACAGGGCTCGGCTCGGGGGCGGCCAGCCGCTCCAAGATGCTTTCGTCGTCGTCGCTTCTGGCCCGCTCGATGCGGTTGGCGCGAATCCGGTCCAGCGCGCTGTTACGGGCTATCGCGGCAAGCCAGGCCATCGGCTGGCCCGCCTCGGGCCTGTAGAGGGAAGCTTTCCGCCACACGCGCTCAAAGGCTTCCTGCAAGACATCTTCCGCTTCGGCTCTGTTGCCGGTGATACGGAGGACGACGCCGAATAGTTTCGAGGAAGTCGCGTCGTAGAGCGCGCGAAATGCCGGGCGGTCGCCGTCAGCAACCCCGCGCAACATTCCTTGAAGATCGGCGCTGGACTTCATGCCTCCCCTCGTCGCGCGCTCAATGTCGGCGGCTGGCGGGCGAACGATCACGCAGAGTGGCTTAAGCGAATTGCCGGAACAAGCGATGCGGCTATCTATTCCGGCGCGGCGAAGACCGACACCGGCTCGGTGACGCCGCGGAAGTGGAACCTCCCGAGCGGGTCGAGCGGGGTGTCGAGGATCTCCGCCACGGCTTCGGTCACGAGCAGGCGGCGACCGGTCTCCTTCGACAGCGGCTCGACGCGCGCCGCGAGGTTTACCGTCGGTCCGGTCACCGTGAAGTCGAGCCGGTCGGCGGAGCCGATATTGCCGTAGAAGACGGGTCCGCGATGTAGCGCGATCGCCGTATCGACCGGACGCCACTCGCCGTTGATGCGGAGTTTCTCCCGACCGACGCGGTTCAGCTTCTCCACCGACGCGAGGCCGTCGCGGGCGGCGGCAAGTGCTGCCGCGGCTGCCGCCGGCGCCGGATTGTCGGGGCCGACCGGAAAGATCGCCAGCATGCCGTCGCCGATGAACTTCAGCACTTCGCCGCCATGCTTGCCCACCGCTTCGGCCAGCCCGCCGAAATAGGCGTTCAGGAGCCGGATCATCTCCGGACCGGGCAGGCGGTCCGAATGGCCGGTATAGTCGCGCATGTCGGAGACCCATACGACGGCGTCGATCACCTCGCCGGAGCCGCGCCTGATCTCGCCGGCGAGGACGCGCGCACCGCTGCGCTCGCCGAGATAGGAGGTGAGCACGTTCTTGGCGATCTTGGTGAGCGCGATCAGGTCGAGGTTGATGGCAAGCGCCGGGATCAGCTTCTGCAGCGCCGCCAGATCGTGCGGCTTGAAGCCGCCGCGTGCGCGCGTGGCGACGGTCATGGCGCTATGGAAGCTGCGCGCATGCGGGATCGGAAACGCCCAGTAGTCGGTGAAGCCCTCTTCAGCGAGCCTCTCCATGATCGGGAACTGGGTGGCGGTGTACTCGTCTTGCGGATTGAGCCGCACCGTCGCCCGGTCGTCGATCACCGAGCGGAGCGGGCTGAGCAGGAAGTCCGCGGTGTCGCGAATGTGCACGTTGACGCGCAGCTCGGTGCAGTAGCCAAACCGCGGGTTCCAATTGGCGGTGAAGCCGAGCACCTGCGGGTGCAGCGTTCCAATATGAACGCTCGCCCGCTCGAAGGGCAGGCCGGCGGCGCCGAGCCGCGACATCAACCCGTCGAGGAGCTCGCAGAGTCCCGCGGCGCTCGCGTCGCCGGACATCAGCCAATCTTCCGGCGAGCCGTCGACGTCGGTGGGGTCGGTGACCGGAACCCGGCGGACAAGCTCCATATCGGCCGGAAATTCAGCCTCTTTGGGCTCTTCGGATGCCGACAAGGCTTGGGTCTGGGGCGCAAGCATGGGTAAGGACCGTTGAGAGTCAGGAACCCCTAGATGGATGCTCCGATGCCGCCGCGCCAGCCCTTCTCCGGCCTTACGCGGCGCTTGCCGCCTTCGCCCGGTCCGCCCGCTTGCGGTCGTTCGGGTCGAGGATCTTCTTCCGGAGCCGGATCGATTTCGGCGTCACCTCGACGAGCTCGTCCTCCGCGATATAGGAAAGAGCGCGCTCCAGGCTGAGCCGCATCGGCGGGGTCAGCACCGTGGCTTCGTCCTTGCCGGAGGAGCGGATGTTGGTGAGCTGCTTGCCCTTCATCACGTTGATCTCAAGGTCGTTGCCGCGCGTGTGCTCGCCCACGATCATGCCGCGATAGACGCGCGCTCCGGGGTCGATCATCATCGGTCCGCGATCCTGCAGGTTGAAGATCGCGTAGGCGACCGCCTCGCCCTGCGAATTGGAGAGGAGCACGCCGGTGTGGCGGCCGGGGATGTCGCCGCGGAACGGCTCCCAGGCGTGAAAGATGCGGTTCATGATGGCGGTGCCGCGCGTGTCGGAGAGAAGCTGCGGCTGATAGCCTATCAGCCCGCGCGTCGGGATGTAGAAGCGGAGGCGAACGCGGCCTGCACCCGAGGGGCGCATCTCTACCAGCTCTCCCTTCCGGCTCGATAGCGTCTCGATGACGATACCGGAATGCTCCTTGTCGACGTCGACGATCGCCTCTTCGATCGGCTCCTGCCTGACGCCGTTCTCCTCGCGCGTAACGACGCGCGGCTTGCCGATGGTGAGCTCGAAGCCCTCGCGCCGCATTGTCTCGATCAGGATGCCGAGTTGCAATTCGCCGCGGCCGGCGACCTCGAAGGCGTCCTTGTCCTCGCCCTCGGTGATCTTGAGCGCGACGTTGCCCTCCGCCTCGCGCAAGAGGCGGTCGCGGATGACGCGGCTTTGCACCTTGTCGCCTTCGGTGCCGGCGAGCGGGCCGTCATTGATGCGGAAGGTCATGGATAGCGTCGGCGGATCGATCGGCTGCGCATGGATCGGCTCGTCCACGGCGGGGTCGCAGAGCGTATCGGCGACGCTCGCTTCCTGAAGCCCCGCGATCGCCACGATGTCACCCGCCTCGCCGAGATCGATCGGGCGGCGCTCCAGACCGCGGAAGGCAAGCACCTTGGAGACGCGGAAATTCTCCACCGTCTCGCCGTCACGCGACAGCGCCTTGACGGTCTGTCCGGCCTTCACCGAGCCGGAACGGATGCGGCCGGTGAGCAGGCGCCCGAGAAAGGGGTCGGCTTCCAGCGTCGTCGCCAGCATGCGGAACGGCCCGGCGTCGATCGCCGGCGGAGCGACATGCTCCAGCACCTTGTCGAGGAGCGGCGCGATGGAATCCTTCGGCCCCTCGGGCGAGAGCGCCATCCAACCCTGCTTGGCGGAGCCGTAGAGGACGGGGAAGTCGAGCTGCGCCTCGTCGGCGTCGAGCGCGGCGAAGAGATCGAAAATCTCGTTCAGGACGACATCCGGTCTACCGTCGGGACGGTCGACCTTGTTGATGACCACGATCGGTTTCAGCCCGATCGCGAGCGCCTTCATCAGCACGAACTTGGTCTGCGGCATCGGCCCCTCGGCCGCGTCGACGAGCAGGATCGCACCGTCAACCATGTTCAGGATTCGCTCCACCTCGCCGCCGAAATCGGCGTGCCCGGGCGTATCGACGATGTTGATGCGCGTGTCCTTCCACAGGAGCGACGTCACCTTGGCGAGGATGGTGATGCCGCGCTCCTGCTCGAGCACATTGGAATCCATGGCGCGCTCGGCCACTTTCTGGCCGGCCCGGAACGTTCCGGAGGCGCCGAGAAGCACGTCGATCAAGGTCGTCTTGCCATGATCGACATGCGCGATAATGGCGACGTTGCGAAGGGTCGCGGACATAAAGGTCTGCCGGGGTTCGGAAATCGCGGCCGGAATAGCCGAATTCTCGGAGCTTAGATAGTGGCGGAAGGTGAACTTTTCATCCCTTCCCGTAGGCCTGCGCCTCTATGCCCCGGCCACCGCCGCGCCGCGTTGAGGCGGCAACATCGGCCGTGCTAGCGTTTGCGCGGGGCGGAATCACGGCCGAGTCCATAGGCGATGCAGAAATTCGGCACCTGGACGGGGACCTGGATGGATTGGCGCCTTCCCGGTTTCCGCGGGGCCGGTCCTTGCCGGCGGCCGGCGCTCGTCGCGCTTGCGGCGGCGGCGTTTCTGACGACCGCGGGGGAGGCCAATGCCTTCGATCGCCGTGTGCGCATCGTCAATGATTCGCACCACAACATCGTGGCTTTCTACGGCACCAATGTCAGCGTGCGGGACTGGCAGGACAGCCTGCTCGGCGATGACATCCTCCCGGCCGGCGCATCGGTCGTTCTGAATTTCGAGGACGGCAGCGGCTATTGCCGCTTCCGGTTCCGGGCGGTCTTCGACGATGGCGTGCAACTCGACCGCCCAAGCGTCAACATCTGCGAAGTGGGCACCTACCGCTACACCGACTGAGGGAGGCTCGCCGATGGCGGTACAAAGCCTGACGCCGCGATCGGAAACGGAATAGCGCGCGGATGGCCCCGATCCGCATCCGCACCCTGCTGGCGATCAGCATGGGCGGCCTGGTGCTGGCGGCGACCGCCATGGTGCTCACGATCGCGCTCTTCGCGAGCGCCAGCAACACGTTCGAGCTCCTGAACGACCGCACGGTCCTGATCACCGACGGGATCGAGAAGGAGGTGCGGTCCCGACTCGATTCCGCGAGCGAGGTGGTCGACGGCTACGTCAGCGAGGTCAGGACGGGGAGCCTCCGCGACGCCACGCCTGAAGAGCTGCAGAACGCGCTCAGTGTGGCGCTGGCGACGGCGCCGGAAGTGTCGGTGCTTCTCTACTGGAACCATGATCTGGTGCGGCGGCTGGCGGCCCGTCTCCCCGACGGTACGATCGCCTTAGAGGGGCCGGAAGCCGAAGCGAGCCGGAACATCCGGGCCGCGCTCGAAGTCATGCCGCCGCGTTCGCGCAAATGGGGGGCGCCGGTCGTGGAGGACGGCGTCAGCTATATGAACTTCTCGTCGAGTGTGGGACCGGGCACGTCCGACGCCGCCTACGTCGTCGCCGCCGTATCGCTCGCGCATTTCTCCGACGTCGTCACCGAGATCGGACGCCAATACGGCGCCACGGCTTTCATGCTTTACGGAAAGGACGAGGTTCTTGCGCATCCGAATCTCGTCGACGGCAGTGTCGCGAAAGGCCGCGCCGTCGTTCCGATCGCGGAGGTGAATGACGGTGTCCTCGCCAATTTCGCCAAGGGTGAGCCCGTGGAGTTCATGGGGTCGGCGCGGCGCCAATATGTGGAGACGCTGCGGATCGAGAACGGCGGTACGTTCGACCTCCTGATGTATCGCTGGCTTTACGGCTACGGGCCGGAGCCGATCGCGGTCGGCGCTTATTTCCCGCGCACCGAGGTCAGCGACACGGTGCGGCGCTTGGGCCTGTCGGGGCTCGCGGGCGGCGTGATCGCGCTCATTGGCGTCGCCGCCGCGATCGTGCTCGGCGGCTTTATCGCCCGGCCCGTGCGGCACCTCGCCGAAAGCGCGTCGGCCGTCGCCCGGCTCGACCTCGACGCGGTGCCGCGGCCGCCCAGGAGCCCGATCGCGGAGGTGGATGAGCAGGCGCGCGCCTTCGGCCTCATGCTCGACGCGCTGAAAGTGATCCAGACCTACGTGCCGCGTCGGCTCGTGCAGCGCCTGATTGCGCTCGGCGCGGAGACGGGCATGCCGTCGGAGGCGCGCGAGTTGACGGTGATGTTCACCGACATCGCGCGCTTTTCCGAGATATCGGAGCGCATGGGCGCGGAGGAGACCGCGGCATTCCTGAACCGCCATTTCGGCCTCCTCGCCGCCTGCATCGAAGCGGAGAACGGCACCATCGACAAATATATCGGCGATGCGGTCATGGCGTTCTGGGGCGCGCCCGACCGCATGGACGACCACGCGGCGCGGGCGGTGCGTGCGGCGCGGCGGATCGCCGAGACGCTCACCGCCGATAATGCCCGGCGCGCGAAGAAGGGGCTGAGGCCGGTCAGGGTCAGGATCGGCATTCACAGCGGACCGGCGGTCGTGGGCAACATCGGAGCGCCGGAGCGCGTCAACTACACGATTGTCGGCGACACCGTGAACGACGCACAGCGCCTGGAGGCGCTCGGCCATCTGCTCGATGCGGGCGCCGACGTCACCATCCTGATGAGCGTGGAGACGGCACGCCTCGCCGGCGCGGAGGCGCGCGCGGCCGAAGACGTTGGAAAGCACCGGCTTGCCGGCCCGCACGAAGTGCACGTCCGCCGGCTCGCGTGAGACGCCGACGGCATGACATATCCCGATGTTTTCAGCCCTGCTTTTGCGGAGCAAAAAGGCTTTGTGCAGCGCGTCGAATGGGCGTAAACCGCCGCGCTCGTCGGCAAGCTGCGCCGAGGCAGTGCCGTCGTGCAGCTAGATGTGGAGCGCTTCCATGGCCTCGCCAAACGGTCGGGCCGCATCTCCCCGGGTTCCGCACGATCCGTTTTCTCGGCTCTTGATCCGGGTGCGGAAGGGGATTCGCAGCCGCGATCCCATCCGCCTCGTTCTCTTCGGGTACATCCTCTACATGGCCGTCGGCTGGATGGCGCTCGCCATTCCGCTCGCCCAGGAGCAGCGCATCGGCCCGTTGGACAACTTGTTCATGGCGGTGTCGGCCGTGTCGACGACTGGGCTCGTCACGGTGGATACGGGAAGCGCCTACAGCTTCTTCGGCGAGATCGTCATCCTCCTGCTGATCCAGGCCGGTGGCCTCGGCTACATGACCATCTCCTCGTTCGTGGTGCTTTCGCTGAACGGCGGCTTGTCGCATTATCGTGAGCGAATGACCGGCGCGGCGTTCGCTCTGCCGGTCGATTTCGACGCGCGCCGCTTCGTCCGCAACGTCGTCCTCTTCACCGGCTTGGCGGAGGCACTCGGCGCAATCTGCCTCTACGCCCTGTTTCGCGACAGCGGCGTGGAGGACGCCGCCTGGTCGGCGATCTTCCACTCAGTCTCCGCATTCTGCACGGCCGGGTTCGCGCTCTACGCAGACAGCTTCGAAGGGTTTCGCGGCAATGCCGGGGTGCTTCTGGTCATCTCGGCGCTCAGCTATCTCGGCGGCATCGGCTTCATCGTGGTCAGCGAGGTCTACGACGAGCTGACCGCGCGCCGTCGACGCGTGTCGTTTACTTCGAAGATGATTTTGAAGGTCACCGTTGGCTTCGCGGTGATCGGCACGCTGATCCTGTTTCTGGCGGAGCCGAGCCTGCGCTCCCTTCCACCGTCGGAACGGCTGCTGAACGCGTTCTTTCAGGCGATGACGGCGAGCACGACGGTCGGCTTCAATTCGATTCCGATCGGGGGGCTGACGCCGGCGGTCGTGCTTTGCCTCTACCTGCTGATGGTTTTCGGCGCGTCGCCTTCAGGAACGGGCGGCGGCTTGAAGTCGACGACGTTCGCGGTCCTGCTGGCAACGATGCGGTCGATCCTCAAGCGGCGCAAGAACGTCACCTTTCTGAATCGACCGATCGCGAGAGAGCGCGTGGAACAGGCCTCAGCGGCGTTCACGTTCTACGCCCTCATGGTGACGTGCGCGACATTCGTGCTGCTGCTCACCGAGTCGCAGGATTTCGCGACGTTGTTGTTCGAAGCGATCTCGGCGGTTGGGACGGTCGGTCTTTCCATGGGCGCCACTGCGGGCCTCTCGGCTCTCGGCAAGCTGGTGATCATCGTCTTGATGCTTGGCGGCCGCGTCGGCATCCTTTCCTTCGGCATTGCGCTTGCGACGCGCGACCAGACCCCGGAGGAGGAGCGGGATACGGAGGTCGTGCTCTGACTATTGCGGCAGGAGCGGCCCGGCCGCGGGGCGGGCGCCGCGGCCGGTGCCGCCTCCGCTGTCGCTTCCGGCCTTTTGCAGCATCATCAGTTCGCCGACATTCTCCGATGTAACGTACCCGACGAAGCGGCCGCTCCGGTCGATGACGCCGACCGCCGGCGCGCCGCGCTCCTGCAAGAGCTTCAGCGCCGCTTCCAGCCGTGCCATGGCCGGGATCGTGGGAATGTCGGCCGTCATTGCCTCGATTACCGGCGTCGCGGGGCCGGATTTCGACAGCGCCGCGATCATGGAATTGCGGGTCAGGAAGCCGCGCAGCCGGCCGGCGCCGTCGACAATGGGAAATTCGTGCTGCGTGGTGCTGAGAAGAAGCTCCGCCGCGTCGCCGATCGTCGCTTGCGGCCCGAGCGATTCGAAATGCGTGATCATGGCGTCGCCGACACCGACATGCCGAGAGACGTCCTGCAGCCCCACCATCTGCGCCTCGGCCGTGGCGGCGAGATAGACGAAGATCGCGATGAAGATCAGCAGCGGATTGCCGCCGATGAGGCCGAGAAAGCCGAAGCCGAAGGCAAGCGCCTGCCCGACCTTGGCCGCGATGTTCGTCGCCTGGCGGCGCGGATACCAGATCGCCAGCACGGCGCGGAAGACGCGCCCGCCGTCCATCGGAAAGGCCGGGATCAGGTTGAAGAGCACGAGGAAGATGTTCACCGAGGCGAGGCGCATCGCGAAGCTCAGGTTCGGATTGTCGAGCCGCTGCAACGCGTCAAGATTGACGCTCGAATGCATCGCCAGGATCAGGACGGCGGCGATGACGACGTTCACCGCGGGCCCGGCAAGCGCCACGATGATCTCCTGGCGCGGGTTCTCCGGCATGCGCTCGAGGCGGGCGAGTCCACCGATGGGAAGAAGCGTGATGTCCGGCGTTCTGATGCCGTAGCGGCGGGCGGCGAGCGCATGCCCGAATTCATGTGCGATGACACAGGCGAACAGCGCCAGGATGAACGCGACGCCTTCCAACGCCGCTTGCGTTCCGCCCTGCTGATAGTGAGCGATCGCGATCCATGCCAGGAGCAGGAAGAAGGTGACGTGGACGCGGACTTCCGAGCCGAACAGGCGGCCAATCGGAAAGGACCAGGACATGATGCGCCTCCGGGGGTGCCACCTTCTTAGGTATGCCGCGCCGGCCGCCATTCAATGATCCAGCGCAACCGGGGAGGGTCTTGACGCCGGCGCTCGGATGAATAAATGGTAAGGTCACCTTACTATCAGGCAGACCTATGAAGAGATCGGGGTCCGACACGATCGGCTTCCTGGTTGGCGACGTTTCGCGCGCCTTCCGGAGGCGGTTCGAGGCTGCGCTTGCCTCGGCGGGGCTGGAAGTCACCGTCGGCGAGTCGCGCACGCTGTTTCATGCGGCGCGGGAGGCGGGAATCCGCCAGGCCGCCCTGGCGGAGCGCATGGGCATCGAGCCGATGACGCTGGTGAATTTCCTCGACCGTCTGGAGTCACGCGGCTGGATCGCGCGCGAGACCGATCCGAGCGACCGGCGCGCCAAGATCGTGCGGGTGACGCCGGCGGCCAAGCCGCTGGTGGAAAGGCTTGAGCTCATCGCTCGCGGCGTCCGCCGGCAGGCCACGCGCGGCCTCTCGGAGCGTGACATGGAGGCGATGCGCGGCGCGCTCGACCGCATGCGCGACAACCTCGCCGCATCGGCGGAGGAAGAAGCGGCGTGACGAAGCCCATTATCAGCGAGGGACGGCTCTCGGTGATCGGCGGGCTGCTGGTGGCGCTCGGGCCGATCTCCTTGTCCCTCTACACGCCCGCCATGCCGGAACTGGTGCACGTCTTCGCCACCGATGTCGCCACGATCAAGCTGACGCTCACCACCTATTTCGCCGGCTTCGCGCTTTCTCAGCTTGTCTGCGGCCCGCTCTCCGACGCCTTCGGGCGGCGCAGGATCGCGCTCGCCTTCACCCTGGTCTATCTCCTCGGCAGCGTCATCGCGGCGAGCGCGCCTTCGGTGGAATGGTTGCTCGCCGCACGTCTGGTGCAGGGGATCGGGGCCGCGGCGGGCGTTTCGGTCGCGCGCGCCATGGTGCGCGACCTCCATACCGGCGACGCATCGATCCGCATCATGAACATGATCGGGGTGCTGCTTGCGATCGGCCCGGCGGCATCGCCGACGATCGGCGGCATCGCGCTCGACCTGTTCGGCTGGCAGTCGGTGTTCCTGTTCATGGTCGGCTACGGCGCGATCCTGGCGATCGTCCTGCTGACGCTGACACCGGAGACGATGAGCAATCCCGACCCGTCACGCCTGCGGCCCATGCGGCTCCTCAGGAACTATGGGCGGCTTCTGGTCAGCCCGGCGTTTCTCGGCCCGAGCATCGTCTTCGGCTGCACTGCCGGCGGGCTCTACACGATGGCGACGCTGCTGCCGTTCGTCATGATCGATGAGGTCGGGCTGACGCCGACCGTCTTCGGCTTTTCGATGATCATGCAGTCCGGCTCCTACCTCTTTGGCGCGATCCTGATGCGGCGGCTTCTCCGCCGCTTCGAGGCGCACCGGATGGTGCCGGTCGGCATCGCTTTGATGGTCGTCGCCGGCTTGCTCCTTGCCGTCATCCTGCGCGTCGCGCCGCCAAGCTTTCTTGGGGTGATGGGGCCGGTTGGGCTTTTCGCGTTCGGCATCGCCTTCATCTCGCCTTCGATGCAGACGGCGGCGCTTGCCTATTTCCCGGACATCGCGGGATCGGCGGCGGCGATGATGGGCTTCTTCCAGATGGGCGGTGGTTTCCTCGGCTCCGCCGTCTCCGCGGCCATCGGCCGGCCGGTGTTCTCGCTCGCCACCATCATCCCGACGATGATCGCGATCGCCGTTGTCGCGCATTACGGGATGCGTGCGCTGATGGGGCGCCAGCCGATGCTGGAAAGCGTCGCCGACCGGATCGTCAAGCCGCCGGCGCCGGCGGAATAGCGCCTGGCGGCGCAGAAGGGGTGCAAGCGGGTCTCAGCCTTGGTAACGTTGACAGGCAGGACCGTTTTGCATGGGCTGGAGGGCGCCTTGCTCGATCCGCTGCCGTTCACGGCGACAGAGGACGTCCGGAGCGCGCTCGCTCGTATCGGACGCACGGAGGACGTCGCCCTCTCGCCGGACGAGCGGCGGCTCGCGATCGCCGGCTTTAGCGAAGCAAAGTGCCTTGTCATCGATATCGAGATGGATTTCTCCGGAGGCCGGAAGAGCATTGCGCTCAGCCGCGCGTTCGAGTTCACCTCGCCGAATCTCAAAAACCCGCACGGCCTCGCGTTCATCGATTCCAAAACGCTCATCGTTGCCGATCGCGCAGCGGAGAAGGTTTCGGTCTTTGCGATTCCACCAAGCGGTACGGGCGAAAACGGCGTCACGCCCTCTTCTCAGCATATGGATGGCGACGCCGTGGTGTCGGAACTGACCGAGCCCGGATCGGTGGCGGTCGTTCCGCGTGGGCAAGGCCGCTGCGACATCTTCATCTGCAGCAACAATGGAAACACGGTGACGCGTCACGACCTGCATTGTGGGGCTCCGCCACGCATTGCGAAAAGCGAGGGGCTGCTCAAGGCCACGCTCAGCATTCCCGACGGCGTTGCGATCAGCCCCTCGGAGCGCTGGATCGCGATCAGCAACCACAAGACGCGGAGCGTCCAAATCTTCGACAACACCCAGGCGCTGAACCCACGGACGCTCCCGGTAGGTATCTTGCGCGATGCGGGCTATCCGCACGGTGTGCGGTTCACGAGCGACGGCCGGTTCGTCGTCGTCGCCGACGCGGGAGGCCCCGTCGTGAACGCCTACCGCGCCGACGGCGATGACTGGCGCGGCCTTCGTCAGCCCGTGGCGGCCTCGCAGGTCATGAGCGAGGAAGTCTTTCAGCGCGGCCGGATCAACCCGGAGGAGGGCGGTCCGAAGGGTATCGCCGTCGACATCGGGATGAACGTGCTGGTGACGACCTGCGACTGCCAGCCGCTTGCGTTCTTCGACTTGCCGGCGGTGGTCGGACGCTGAGGCGCTGACGCGCCGGCGGAATAGCCCCCGCCGGCGCGTCGTTTCCTGCGTCAGCCGAGCTTCGGCTCCAGGTCGACCGCCCACAGCGCGTTGTCGGCGGCGTCGCGCAGCGTCACCGTCATGACGCGCGTGTCGGCGGAAATCGCCACATGACCGAAGAACTGCATGCCTTCCGACGGCGCCAGGTTTGCCTGGCCTTCGGGCGGCGCCTTCACGAATTTCAGCTCCGGCCCGAAGGTCGATTCCAGCTTGTTCGGGCCGAACGTGCCGGCATGGATCGGACCGGACACAAACTCCCAGAACGGATCGAAATCCTGGAACGCCGCCTTGTCGGGATTGTAGTAGTGCGCGGCTGTGTAGTGCACGTCGGCGGTGAGCCAGACGACGTTCTTCACGCCCGCATGCTTGATGAAGGAGAGGAGCCCGGCAAGCTCCAGCTCGCGGCCGAGCGGCGCGCCGTCGTCGCCCTGCGCGATCGCCTCGATCTTGACGTCGCCGTCGGGGACGATCAGGCCGAGCGGCATGTCGGCCGCCATCACCTTCCATGTGGCGCGCGAGGCGGTCAACTCGCGCTTCAGCCAGGCGATCTGCTCAGGGCCCATGAAGTCGGTGTCGTGGCTCGCCGTTGTCTGCTTGTCCTCGCTGTTCGGCCCGCGATAGGTGCGCATATCGAGGAAGAACACGTCGAGCAGCGGCCCGTAGGAGATTTTGCGGTAAACGCGCTGCGGCTCCGCGAGCGTCGTCGCAATCGGCATGAACTCATGGAAGGCGCGCGCGGCATTGGCGGAAAGAAGCTGGATCGATTTCACCGCGTAGCGGTCGTCGTCGGCGAGTTCCTTGGAATCGGACCAGTTGTTCATGACCTCGTGGTCGTCCCACTGCGTCAGTACCGGCACTTCGGCGTAGAGGGCGCGGATGTTCTTGTCGGTCAGGTTGTATTTGTACTGGCCGCGGAACTCGTCGAGCGTCTCGGCGACCTTGGTCTTTTCCGGAATGATGATGTTTTTCCAGTTGGTGCCGTCGGGAAGCGCGACGTCCTCCTGCATCACGCCGTCGGAATAGACGTTGTCGCCGGAGTGGATGAAGAAGTCCGGCCGGTGCTTCAGCACCGTCGCATAGGCGGTCATGCCACCGCGCGCTTCGTCGATGCCCCAGCCCTGGCCGGCGGTGTCGCCCGACCAGACGAAGGAGACGTCGCGGAGCCCCGTCGGCGCTGTCCTGAACCGCCCGACAACCGACTCGCTGACGGAATTCACGTCGTTCAGGTCTTCAAACAGCACCCGATAGAAGATGTCCTGGTCGCTGGGCAGGCCCTCCGCCATCAGCTTGGCGGTGAAATCGGTCGTCGGAAGAGCGTTCAGCGCCGGGACCCGGACGCTGTCCTTGAAGCTTTCGGTCGTCGACCATTCGAACAGCGCGCGCGACGGGCGGTCGGCCCGCGCCCACAGCACCGCGCGGTCGGCGCCGATGTCGCCCGACTGCACACCGTGCGTCACCATCGGACGCGACTGCGCCCGGCTAATGCCCGGGAACGCGAAAGCGGACGCCGCCGCAGCACCTGTCGCGGCGGAAGAAAGCAGGAATTTTCGGCGAGACACCTGGATGTTCATGTGGTTCCCCTCCTCGTGGTGAGAGACGCACTCACACCACGCGACGGTGACGCCGCCGTCACGCGACGATGACGCTTTGCCGGCCCGTCGTTGTCATTTTTGCGAAGGCGGCATATTCCGCCGCGTGCGAGCCCTCGTGGTTGGCCATGCCGGGCTTCGTCAGCCAGCCGAGCCGCGGCGGGATGTAGCTTCGGATCGCGCGGCGCGGGCGCTCGCGCCAGCCGAGGTTGAACGCGGCGTATTTCGGAAAGAACTCCATCTCCGAATAGGGGAGGTGGTCGTGCACCCACCAGGCCATCGCCTCCCAGTGGCCGTTCCGCTGGTAGTAGGGAATGAGCGCATGCACGACGATCGTCGCCATCGCGCCGATCTCGCCGTTGGCGTCGCGTCGGTCCCAGATGTGGCTCGCAAAGCTCTTTTCGTTCTGTGCGCAGTTGAAGCCGCGCTCGTTGCCGAAGCGGTTCACCTCCGGCGTGCGGTAGGCGGAGCGGATCGAGATGCGCCCGAATTTTTCTCGGAGCGGCTCAAGCAGGGTCGTGCAGAGCGCGGTGCCGGCGCGAATCGCAAGCTCCGGATCGTCGGGGAGATTGGGGATGCCGTAGAAGCTCGCGATCTCCGAGAAGAGGAAATCGCGCATGAAGAAATTCTCGCTGAGCCGCACGCGACCGAGTTCTTCGAGCGCGCGGACGCTTCCCGGTTTCTGCCTCCGCCTCATATTCGCATCAATCCCGTCAGCCACAGCCACGCGATCGTGACGGCGAAGCTTGCCAGCGTCATCGGTATCCCCGTCCGCGCGAAATCGGAGAAGCTGAGCCGCACGCCCGAGACTGCCGCGCGCTCCGCCACGATGATGTTGCAGAGCGAGCCGGTGAGAAGAAGGTTGCCGGCGAAGGTGGAAAGAAGCGCCAGCCCCGCGAGCGTGCCGGTGGAGAGGTCGGGCAGGAGCTTCAGGATCAGGATCACCGCGGGCACGTTGCCGATGGTGTTGGAGGCGGCGAGGGCGAGCGGGCCCATGACCGTGAGCCGGTCGGGAAGGAGGCCGTTCGCCGTCAGCCATTCCAGGCCGCTCGCCGCGATCCCGGTCTTGGCGAAGGCCGCCGTCACGCCGAAAAGGCATACGAAAAGCAGCAGGAGCTGCCAGTCGACCGCGCCGATCACGGCGCGTGACGAGATGCGGCGCGAAAGGAGCAGCGCGCCGGCGACCGCCAGGGCTGAAAGCTCACGCGGCAGCGGGCTCAGGAAGAGGGCGATGAGAGCGATCACCGCGACGCTCGCCTTGGCGAGCTGAAACCGGTCGAGGCGCGTGGCGGGTATCGCCTTGTTTTCCGCTTCCACGGGGTGTCCGGAGAAGGTCTCCCGCCAGGTGGTGAGGACGGCGTAGTAGACCGCCGCAAGCGATAAAGCGGTCGGCGGCAGCGCGAAGCCGACATAGGGCCAGAAGGCGATGCCGCTCGCCTGGCCGATCAGGATATTCTGCGGGTTGCCGATCAGCGTCGCGGCGGAGCCGGCATTCGCCGCTCCCGCGAGGGCGATCAGGTAGGGCCGCGCCTCACGCTTCTGTGCGAGCAGCCCGGCCGCGACGAGCGGCGTCATTGCCACCGCGACGACGTCGTTGGTGAGAAGTGCTGAAAGCAATCCCGTGACCGCGACGAGCACGGCGAGCAGCGCCTTTGGGTTCTTCGCGGCATGCGTGGCGCGGTCGGCGACCCAGCCGTAGAAGCCGGAGCCCTCGAACTGCGCGGAAAGGATCATCAGCGCGAAGAGGAGAGCGATGGTCGGCCCGTCGACGGCGCGGCCGGCTTCCGCGAAGGTGAGGTCGCCGGTCGCGAGCAGCACGATCAGCCCGAGAAGCGCGACGCCGGTGCGGTCCACCGCGAGCCACGGCACCCGCCCCAGCGCCATGCCGACATAGACGAGAATGAAAACGAGGACGGAGAGGGTGGTCACGTTTCAATCTCGGACGGTCAGCCGTTCCCCGCAAGGACTTCGAGGAACGCTTTGCCGTAGGTTGCGAGCTTCTTGGCGCCGATGCCGTGACATTCGCGGAGCGCGTCGAGCGTCTGCGGGCGGGCCTCGGCCATGGAGATGAGGGTTCGGTCGGGGAAGACCACATAGGCGGGAACCCCGGTCGCTTCGGCAAGCTCGCGGCGGAGCCGTTTCAGCGCGGCCAGGAGGTCCGGATCGACGTCGTCGGGAACGGATGCCGCGGCGCGCCGCTGCTTGCGGGTCGGCACCAGCGCCGCGTCGTGGCGGCGGGAGAAGCCGGCGCGACCGAAAAGCACGTCGCGGCCGCTCTCGGTCAGGCGCCAGGTGCCGAAATGCTCGTAGTCGGGCTCGATGTGGCCGCTCGCGTAGAGCTGACGGAAGAGGGCGTTCCACTCGCGCTTCGTCATGTCGGCGCCGACGCCGAAGGTCGGGAGCGTGTCATGGCTCCAGCGGGTGACCGCCTCGTTCGCATCGCCGGTCAGGATGGCGACGAGGTGGCCGGTGCCAAAGCGCTCGCCGGTGCGGGCGACGGCCGAGAGCGCCTTCTGCGCCGCCACCGTCGCGTCCTCCGCCTGAATGCCGGAGCGGCAGAGATCGCAATTGCCACAGGGCTCGCTCGCCTCGCCGAAATAGGCGAGCAGCGTCTGCCGGCGGCAGGCCGGTGCCTCGCAGAGCGCCAGGAGCGCATTCAGCCGCTGCCGCTCGATGCGCTTCTGCTCATCGCCGGCCGTGCTCTCCTCGATCTGCTGGCGGCGGAGGCGGATGTCGTCCATGCCGAAGAGGGTCAGCGTGTCGGCGGGCAGGCCGTCACGCCCGGCGCGTCCGATCTCCTGGTAGTAGGACTCGATCGTCTTCGGCAGGTCGGCATGCGCCACGAAGCGCACGTCCGGCTTGTCGATTCCCATGCCGAAGGCGACCGTCGCCACCGCCACCACCCCGTCGTCGCGCTGGAAGCGGTCCTGCGCCGCCTGTCGGACGTCGGTCTCCAGCCCCGCGTGATAGACGACGGCGTCGTGTCCTGCGATGCGCAGGCCCTCGGCGAGCCGCTCCGTGCGCTTGCGCGACGAGCAGTAGACGATGCCCGATTGCCCGCGATGCGCGGCCACGAAATCGGCGATCTGGCGCGGCGCGCTCTGTTTCGGCTGGAAGGCGAGGGCGATGTTCGGCCGGTCGAAGCCGTGCACGAAGATCTTGGGCTCCGCCTCGAAAAGCCGGCGCACGATGTCGATCCGCGTCATGGCGTCGGCCGTGGCGGTCAGCGCGAGCAGGGGCGGGGAGCCGAGCTCCCGGCGCAGCGTGCCGAGCTGCAGATAGTCGGGGCGGAAATCGTGCCCCCATTGCGAGACGCAATGCGCCTCGTCGATGGCGAGCCGCGTCAGCCCGATCTTCGCCAGCCGCGCCTGCAGGCCGGGCGCGGCGAGCCGCTCCGGCGCGGCGTAGAGGAGCCGCAGCTCGCCGGCCGCCGCTTGGTCGAGCGCTGCCATGTTTTCCTCATGCGTGTTGGCGGAGGAGAGCGAGGCCGCCGCAACCCCGAGCGCCCGCATCGCCGCCACCTGGTCGCGCATCAGCGCGATCAGCGGCGACACGACCAGCGTCAGCCCGCCTTCCACGATGGCCGGGAGCTGGTAGCAGAGCGACTTTCCCGCGCCCGTCGGCATGACGGCAAGCACGTCGACGCCCGCCATCACCGCCGCTACCACCTCGTCCTGACCGGAGCGGAGCCTCGGAAAACCGAAGGTCTCGCGCAGCGCCGCGTCGAGGGCAGGTCGGCTCAACTATTTCTTCCCCAGCCGGTCCCGCATCGCCAGCGTCCGCAGCCTGAGCGCGTTGAGCCGGATGAATCCCGCCGCGTCCTTCTGGTCGTAGGCGCCCTTGTCGTCCTCGAAGGTGACGAGCGCCTCCGAATAGAGCGACGCCGGCGAAGCGCGGCCGATCACCGTCACGTTGCCCTTGTAGAGCTTGAGCCGCACCGTGCCCTCGACCATCTCCTGGCTCTTGTCGGCCATGGCCTGGATCATCTCGCGCTCCGGCGAGAACCAGAAGCCGTTATAGATCAGCTCCGCGTAGCGCGGCATCAGCTCGTCCTTGAGATGCGCCGCACCGCGGTCGAGCGTGAGCAATTCGATCGCCCGGTGCGCGACGTGGAGGATGGTGCCGCCAGGCGTTTCGTAAACGCCGCGGTTCTTGAGCCCGACGAAGCGGTTCTCCACGAGGTCGAGGCGCCCGATGCCGTTGTCGCGGCCAAGATCGTTGAGCTCCGCAAGCAGCGTCGCAGGCGAAAGCGCCTTGCCGTTGAGCGAGACGGCGTCGCCCTTCTTGAAGCCGACCTCGATCACCGTCGCCCTGTCGGGCGCAACTTCCGGTGAGACCGTGCGCTGGAAGACATAGGCCGGCGGCTCGACGTTCGGGTCCTCCAGCACCTTTCCCTCCGAGGAGGAGTGGAGGAGGTTGGCGTCGACGGAGAACGGCGCCTCGCCGCGCTTGTCCTTGGGCACGGAAATCTGGTTCTTCTCGGCGAAGTCGACGAGGTCGGAGCGCGACTTGAACGCCCATTCGCGCCACGGCGCGATCACCTTGATGTTGGGATTGAGCGCGTAGGCGCTGATCTCGAAGCGGACCTGGTCGTTGCCCTTGCCCGTCGCCCCGTGGGCGATCGCGTCGGCGCCGGTCTCCGCCGCGATCTCCACCAGCCGCTTGGCGATGAGCGGCCGCGCGATCGAGGTGCCGAGCAGGTAGACCCCCTCGTAGAGCGCGTTCATGCGGAACATCGGGAAGACGAAGTCGCGCACGAATTCCTCGCGCAAATCCTCGATGTAGATTTCCTTGATGCCGAGCATCTCGGCCTTCTTGCGCGCCGGCTCCAGTTCCTCGCCCTGGCCGAGGTCGGCCGTGAAGGTCACGACCTCCGCGCCATACTCGGTCTGCAGCCACTTCAGGATGACGGAGGTGTCGAGCCCGCCGGAATAGGCGAGCACGACCTTCTTTACGTCTGACATATTGTCCTCATGCGGGAAGGGGTCGCGGGCTTATAGGACGGGCGAGGGGACGGGCCAAGCCGGGCAGCGCGCAGCCGCCCTCCGGCCCCGTCCGCAAATCAACGATTACCTGCGCTCAGGCAGGAGCCGTCAGTTCGACCAGGGGGAGGAGGCGCGAATCCTCCAGCGCTGCGGAGGCCGGCGTCGATCGGTCTTCCATCATCCACCGGCCTTCCGCTCCATGACGAGATGCTCGCTGCCTTCGATCACGGTGCGGCCGATCTCGCAGAAGCCCTCGCGACGATAGAAGGCAACGCCCTTTTCGTTACGCGCCTCTACGTCGAGCCGCTGCGCCCTGGTCTCCGGATGCTCCGCGACCGCCGCGGCAAGCAGGCGCCCGCCCACGCCGCCGCGCTGGTGCCCGGGCCGCACGTATAGGCGCGAGATCACGAGCACCGGTGGCTTGCGCGCGTCGGCGAGGATGTGGCCGACGATTCTGCCTTCATCGACCGCCACCAGAAAGGACGTGCCGGGCGTGTCGAGCTGCTTCCGCAGGTTCTCGACCGTATGCCAGCGGCCGCTCACCTCCGTCACCCAGTCCGCGCCGAGAAGCTCCTCATAGGTGTCGTGCCAGGTCTCGGCGAGGAGGGCGCGTACGGCCTGGAGATCGCCTTCCGCGGCGCGTCGGATCGTGATGTCGCCTTCCGCCATGGTGCTCGACGTCCTTTCCACCGGATGTAGGTGTTCCGGCGGCGAAGACCAAGCCGCATGCGACCTCCGGCCTCAGATCGAGCCCGCCTCGACCATGTAATTGTTCGCCGTGCACATCGCCGCGTCGTCGGAGGCGAGGAAGAGCGCCATCCTTGCGACATAGACCGGCTCGATCAGGTCGGGCAGGCACTGATTGGCGCGATGCCGCTCAAGCGCCTCCGGCGTCGCCCAGAGCGACTTCTGCCGCTCCGTCATGATCCAGCCGGGGACGATCGTGTTCACTCTGATGCGATGCTGGCCGAGGTCGCGGGCAAGCGTGCGCGTCATGCCGTGCACGGCGGCCTTGGCGGTCGCGTAGACCGGGAAGCCGCCGGCAGTCTCCCACCAGGAGTTCGAGCCGAGGTTGATGATCGAGCCGCCGCCGGCGGCGATCATGTCCGGCGCCACGGTCTGGATCGCGAAGAACATATGCTTCAGGTTCACTGCGATCCGCTCGTCGTAATAGTCCGGCGTGATGTCCTCCCAGCTATGGCGGTCGTCGCGGGCCGCGTTGTTGACCAGAACCGAGGCCGGTCCGAGCGCCGCCTTCAGGCCGCCGAAGGCCCGCTTCAGCTGATCGATGTCGCGCAGGTCGCAGGTCTCGAAGGCGATCGTGGCGCCTTCGTCTGTGAGCTCCTTCGCAAGTGCTGCGCCTGCCTTCTCGTCGAGATCGACAAAGCCGACCTTCGAGCCCTGCGCGGCGAAGGCGCGGACCATCTCCATCCCGATCCCGCTCGCGCCGCCGCTGATATTGACGACCGCGCCCTTCAGGCTCGGATAGATCGCAAAGGCCTTCGACATTTGAACCTCTTTCTTGTGTGTGTTCGGTGTGGTGAATGAAAACGGAGCGACCCGCTTCCCGGCGGCGTCCCGGAGATGTCGAAAATCAGCTAGCGGATTTCCGCCCACGCCGCCATTGTGCGCGGCGCCAGGAGTTGCGCGCATGACCTTTCTTCCGACCCTTCCCGTCTTTGCCGCCTATGTCGCGGCCGTCCTTGTCATCACGTTCACGCCGGGGCCGGACATGACGCTCTTCCTCGGCAAGGCCATCCGGCAGGGGACGGCGTCCGGCCTCGCCGCCATGTCGGGCGCGACGACGGGTATCCTGATCCACACCACGCTGGTCGCCCTCGGGCTCTCGGCCCTCATCGCGGCGAGCGCCTCGGCGTTCTTCGTTCTGAAGGTGATCGGCGCGCTCTACCTGCTATGGCTTGCGATCAGCGCGATCCGCCACGGCTCGGCGCTCAACATCGATGCGAGCAAGCCCGCCGTTGCCGGCGAGCCGCTCGTGCATGTCTGGGCGAAGGGGCTCGGCGTGAACCTGCTCAATCCGAAGATCATCATGTTCTTCGTGACGTTCCTGCCGCAATTCGTGGCGGCGAACGACCCGCACGCCGCCGGCAAGCTCCTCTTCCTCGGTTTCATCTTCGTGCTGGTGGCGACTCCGATCACCGTGGCGATGATCGTCTTCGCGGCGCGGCTCGCTTCGCTGTTGAAGCGCACGCCGCGCGTGATGCGCGCGGTCGATTGGCTCTTCGCCGGCGTCTTCAGCGCCTTCGCACTGCGGCTGCTGCTGGCGCAGCGCCACTAAGACATGATCCCGAAAAGTGGATGCCGGTTTTCGGAAAAGATCATGCTTGGAGAAAAAGGCCGAGCCTCCATTCCGATCCTGTCAGAACGGAAAAGGCTCCAAACCAAGGAGGAGGCGGCCCGTACTATCCCGCGCGGATCGGGCCGCCCCGGTCTCCCCGAACGCTACTGAAGCCGCGCGGCTACGCTGCCACCGTACCGCTGTTCTGAAGACTCGGCAATGCGAAGTCGGCGGTGCGCCGCTCAGTGCGCTTCGTTCGCCGCCAGTAGCCGCTCGACTTTGGCGAGCGCGCTTTCCTTCGACTCGTCATAAAGAATGGCGTCGGCGAAGCTGCCGTCGGGGTTGAAGAGCATCGCGGTGGCGGTGTGATCGACCGTATAGTCGCCGTCGTCGAGATCCACCTTGCGATAGTAGATGCGGTAGGCCTTGGCCGCCGCCTCGATCGCCGCCGGTGAACCGGTCAGCCCGATGAAGTCGTCGTGAAATGCGCCGACATATTCCTTCATGACGTCGACGCTGTCGCGTTCCGGATCGACGCTGACGAAGACGACCTTGAGCGGCTTTGCTTTCTCGCCGAGTGTGTCGACGATGCTGGCGAGCAGGAACAGGGTCGTCGGGCAAAGGTCCGGGCAGAGCGTGAACCCGAAATAGACGATGTGCGGATGGCCGAGGAGGTCGTCGCGCGTGAAGGGCTTGCCGTTCTGATCGGTCAGCGCGAAGGGGCCGCCGACCGTGGCGATGTGGTTGGCCATCCAGCGGTCGACCGCGTCTTTCCAGAAGACGACCGCGCCGCCAATGACCAATGCGATGAGCACCGTCGCGTAGACCGTTATCGCGAAGGCGCGGTGCGCCTTTGCCGCCATATGACGAATTGCCGCCTTCTAAAGACCCTTCCGGTGCGCAATATGGCGTCGCGTCTTCGTGGATGAAAGGCTCGTCCTTCTTCGATGGCCAGCCGGCCCGCAGCGAAAGTGGCTCCGTCGACGGCTCTTGCGGCTGCGTTTCTCGTTGCGTTCCACACCTTCCTGACGGCGCTCTCCCTGGGAGCGCACGCCGCGCCGAGCAGCCTCGATGCCTTCGGCAATCCGCTCTGCCTCGGCTCGGTAAGCTTCGGAAAGGACGGCGAAGCGCCCGATCGCAGCCACACCGGGATGGATTGCTGCGCCTTCGGCTGCCATGTCGCAGCCGCCGTTCCGCTTCTCAGCCGCGTTCCGGTCCTTCTGCACTTCGACGCGCCGACGGTGTCTATTCGGCTTTTCCCGGATTTCGCGCCGCGCAGGCTGGATCTCGCGCTTTCGGCGATAAGGCCGCGCGGTCCCCCGCGCCCTGTCTGATTCGATCCGTTTCAGCGGATCGCCTGACCGTTCATTCAGACAGGAATCCGCCCTGAGCCGCTCGCGGCGGTAGGGCAGCAGGAGATTCAAAATGCGATTCGATCTTTCGTCCTCCTCCCGCCTCGGAAAGAAGGCCGCCACCACGCTTTTCGCGGCGAGCGTCATCCTTCTCGCCACCGGCCAGACCTATGCGCACGAGTTCAAGCTCGGCCAGCTCGTCATCGTTCATCCCTGGGCGCGGGCGACGCCGCCCGGCGCGAAGGTCGCGGGCGGCTACCTGACGATCGAGAACAACGGGACGGAGAACGACCGGCTCGTCGCCGCCACGGCGGAGATTGCCGGCCGCGTCGATGTTCACGAGATGGCGGTCGACAACGGCGTGATGAAGATGCGCCCGCTCACGGACGGGCTGGAGATTCCGGCAGGCGGCTCGGTGGAACTTAAGCCCGGCTCCTATCACATGATGATGATGGACCTAACCGGACCGCTGAAGGCAGGGGAGAGCATCGCTGGGACGCTCACCTTCGAGAAGGCTGGAACGGTGGACGTGACCTATGTGGTCGGTCCGATCGGAAGCTCCGACGCGCCGGAGGAGGGCAATGACATGAGCGGCATGGGCGGCGACATGGGCCACGGCGACATGGGCGGCGACATGGGCGGCAACGACATGGGCGATAAGGGCGCGATGGATTCCATGGGGCAGTGACTGCGCATCGGCGCATGCGCACGATGATCCGCCGGCTTTTGCCGGCGGCGATCGTCGCCGTGCTCCTGGTCGGCGCAGCCGGCTACTTCGCCCTCAACCGGCCGCCCGGCGAACAGACGACGAGCTTCCGTTCCGGCTCGCTTGTCGTCGCCGAGCCGTTCGTGCTCGCGACCCAGCCCGGTGCGCAATACACGGCAGGCTACATGCGGATCGAGAACGGCGGGTCGGAAGGCGACCGCCTCGTCTCCGGCACGGTCGAAGTCGCGGCGCGCGTGGAGATCGAGGAGGGTGAGGCGAAAGGGGGCGTGACGAGCGTGCACCCGCTTCAGGACGGGCTCGCGATCCCGCCCGGCGGCCGCGTACAGCTCCGCCCCGGCTCCTATCAGCTCCATTTCGCAGACCTTTCGCGTCCGCTTCGGGAAGGCGAGCACTTCGCTGGGACACTCACCTTCGAGAAGGCCGGAACCGTCGCCGTGACCTATGCCGTCGGGCCGCTGCTCAATCCGATCGGCGGAGCCTTCTCGCTGATCGACCAGGACGGGGAGGCGTTCTCCGACGCCGATCTCAAAGGCAAGCCCTACGCGATCTTCTTCGGCTACACGCATTGCCCGGACGTCTGTCCGACGACTCTCTTCGAGATGTCAGCGGCCTTGCAGAAGCTCGGTGCGGATGCGGGCGCCCTCAATGTCGTCTTCGTTTCGGTCGATCCGGAGCGCGATACGCCGGCGCTCCTCAAGGACTATCTGAGCGCCTTCGATCCCCACATCGTCGGCCTGACCGGCACGATGGAAAGCGTCGCCGCGGCGGCGAAGACGTTCCACGTCGTCTACCGCAAGAACCCGGCAGAGGGCGGCGACTATTCGATGGACCATTCCGCTTCGGTGCTTCTCATGGACACTGAGGGGAGGTTCGTCGGCACGATCAGCTACGGTGAGGACGTGGACGTGCGGTTCGAGAAGCTGAAGCAGTTGGTTGCGGGGTAGGGCGCTCCTGGCGCACCTCCATGTGACTCCAAGAGGGCTGTGGTCGAACCGAAGTCATCATGAGACCGTGCCCCAGCCCGGCCAAGCTGGGACACGGCCTCGCAGGCTGGTCAGCCTCCATCCGCCACGGCGCTTGGGGCCAATGCGAGAGGCGATCTCTCCACGCGCGGCGCCGGGGCCACGTCCGCTTCATGCGAACGCCGCAGCAACGACGCCGTCTCTTCATTCAGCATCGACACCTGACGGCGGCAGTAGAAGGTCACCGTCGCATAGGCCAGGAGCGCGGCCGACACGTTCATCACCACGACCAGCACGGCGAAATCCACGCCGTCGATCCCGGTTATCTTGTACTGATAGTAGAGGCGCGCCACCGCGTAGAATAATGCCAGCAGCGCGACGACACCCGACAACGACATGATGGCGAACGATGTCAGCTTCGGCCGTCTGGCCTCGATATCGTCGGCATGGATGAGCAGGATGAAGCATGCCGCCAGCGATACGAAGGAGTGCAGCAGGTAGAACGGCAAGTTGCCCGCGATGAAGGTCAAGAACGCGCCGTTGGTCGTCGTCTCCTTGAAGTACCCGTAGTCGAAGAACGCTTGGAACACGTCATAGAGAATGATGACCACGACCACGCCGACGAAGAGGCCGGCATATCGCTCGAAATGGGTCGCGACCCGATCGAGCAGCGGGCCGTCCGTGGCTTGTCCGCGGCGCCGGCGGAGGCCGCTGGACCACGCCGCCAATGCAATTCCCGTGGCAAGGAACATCGGCCCGGCATGCGACGTGAGATACTGGCCGGAGGTGATGAGATTGTCGGGCCAGAAATCCCATTTCGATCCCGCGCTCAAGAACCGCGCCGCGAAGCCGTCGAACATGGGAATCACGCTCCACAAGAAGGTCATTCCGATCAGCAGCAGCATGCCGACCGCGAGAAAGTCCCGCGCCATCACGCGCTTCGGCGGCAAGAAAACCCCGAGATCGCCGGCGAGCCGAGCCAAGGAACTCGCGCCGCTCTCACGCGCGGTCGCGAGCGAAGCGGCGCAGAGGAGCTTGCCTATGAGTTCCTTCAGCTCCCGCTTGGAGCCCTTCAGGAGCTCCTCGATCTCGGCGTCGTCGTCGAGTTTCAGCCGGGCCAGCTGGTGCCGATAAAAGATCAAATCGGCGTAGGGGTCGATCCGCTCCAGCCAGGAGTTGCTCACCAATCCGAGGACTTCCTTGCCGAGTTGCTCGCGCGTGGGGCTGCGGGCGAAGACCTGAATGGCAAAACCGCCGGACGTCTCCAAAACCCTGCGGGGAATCCCCATCAACGCGTGGAACACGTTCCGCTGCATGTCCCCGAGATTGGAGAAGATGGGGATGGCCGGTTGCGTGAGGCCCATGAATGCGGCGGCGATATAGAGGGGGTAGGGGACCGAGCTCACGAATTTGTCGAGCTCCTCGCCGCCGACCGCGCCGGATACGTGCGCCCAGCCTTTCAAGACCGTGGGAGACATCTCGCACAGCAGGAGATAGACGAGGAACGTCACGCTCAGGAAGGCGGCCAGCGTCGCGCCGAACGTAAACCGTCCGGCGAAATCGTTGGCGCGCAGGTTCGGGATCGGCATGGAGCCTTCGTTCCGCGCCGGGTCGACGGCGCCAATCTCCCCAAACTTCGCGATCTGATAGGCCGCGAGCAGGAAGGCGCCAAACCAGAAATCGGCTGAGAAGAAAAGATGGGACATCACACCCTCCTCTATTCTGGCGGGCACTGACCGTTCGGACACTGCTGGGCGTAGGCCGCGCCGGCGATGGTCTCCGGCGGGGTCGCCAAGCCGATCAGAGCGATCAGGCAGCCAAGGAAAAGGACAGCGCGCAGCAGCCTCCTACCCGCCTTTCCCTCGGAGATGAGGGATGGACGAGCCGATGCGGCATTTGCGGCCGTGATTTGCGGAGCGGCGAAAACAGCGAGCTTCAACATGGTCATCTCCTCTCCTTGCAGCGCGAAGGACATGGTCAGATGACGGTGGCCCTGGCGTCGCGGGCCGGAGTGCGGAAGCCGTCTTGTGAACCCTTCACGCAGCGTAATGATCGAGCATTACTCGCAAAGGCATCCGCCGGCGTATGTGGGAATCCGCACAGGGAAGGGGCAAAAAAGACTTCCAATTCAAGCGATTCGTTTGGGGGTAAACAACGCCTTACAATCTAAGGAAGTCGTCGACCCGCCGCGTCGAAGGGGTGCAGCTCCGCCAGCTGCAAGTGGGCGGTCACCTGGTCTCCCTCAGCCACCGAAGGGCGTCCGCGCACGGCGGCAATCAGGAGACCGTCGCGCCCGCGGAGGTGGATGTGGCTCTCCGATCCGATCGGTTCGATCAGCGCGACGAGCGTCGGTAGCGGAAGCGAGCGCGGCTCGGGCGTCAGCGTCACGTGCTCGGGGCGGATGCCGACAGTGGCCGTGCCGGCCGGGAGGCTGCCGGCGAACGCGTTCCGATCCGGCAAGGCGTCGAGACCGATGAAGTTCATTGGCGGTGAACCGATGAAACCGGCCACGAACATCGTCTGCGGGCGGTCAAAGAGCTCCGCCGGCGTGCCCACCTGCTCGATCCGCCCGGCGTTCATGATCACCAGACGGTCGGCGAGCGTCATGGCCTCGAGCTGGTCGTGTGTGACATAGACGCTCGTGGTCGCAAGCCGCCGCTGCAGGTGGCGGATCTCGACACGCATCTGCCCGCGCAGCTTGGCGTCGAGATTTGAGAGCGGCTCGTCAAAGAGGAATGCCTTCGGCTGCCGAACGATGGCGCGGCCCATCGCGACCCGTTGCCGTTGTCCGCCGGAGAGCTGGCGCGGCTTGCGGTCGAGGAATGGCTCGATCTCGAGAAGCTTCGCGGCCTCCGCCACCCGGCGAGCGATTTCCGGGCGCGGCGTACGACGGTTCTTCAGGCCGTATTCGAGGTTCCCACGCACCGTCATGTGCGGATAGAGAGCATAGTTCTGGAAGACCATCGCGATGTCGCGTTCGGCCGGTTCCCTGCCGTTGGCGACCGCGCCATCGATCGAGATCGTTCCGGAGGAGATCGTCTCCAACCCGGCGATCATCCTGAGCAGCGTGGACTTGCCGCATCCCGACGGCCCGACCAGCACGACGAATTCGCCGTCGCCGATCGACAGGTCGATGCCCTGAACTGCCTGCACTTCTCCCGGATAGACCTTGGTCACGTCGCGGAGCTCGATGCTCGCCATGGATCACTTCTCCGTTTCGACCAGTCCCTTGACGAAGAACCGCTGCATGGCGATCACCACCAGCACCGGCGGCAAAAGGGCAAGCACGGCGGTCGCCATCACCACGTTCCACTGAGGTATCGCGTCGGTGACGTCGGCCATGCGCTTGATGTCCATGACGATCGTGTAATAGCGCGCGTCCGTGACGACCATCAGCGGCCACAGGTACTGGTTCCAGCCATAGATGAAGAGGATGACGAACAGCGCCGCGATGTTGGTGCGCGACAGGGGGAGCAGGATGTCGCGAAAGAACTTGAGCGGCCCCGCGCCGTCGATCCGCGCGGCTTCGAGGATCTCGTCAGGAACGGTCAGGAAGAACTGCCGGAACAGGAAGGTCGCGGTGGCGGATGCGATCAGCGGGATCGAGAGACCGGCATAGCTGTTGAGCATATGCAGGTCGGCGACCACCTTGAAGGTCGGCACGATGCGCACCTCCACCGGCAGCATCAGGGTGACGAAGATCACCCAGAACGCCGCGGCGCGGAACGGGAAGCGGAAATAGACGATGGCGTAGGCCGACAGGATCGAGATCGCGATCTTGCCGATGGCGATCGACAGCGCCATCACCATTGAATTGAAAAGCATCGTCCCGATCGGCGGCACGCCGGAGCTCGAAACGCCGACGGAAATCATCGACCAGTAGTTTTCGAAGGCATGCGGCCCGGGGAGAAGCGGCACCACGCCTGACATGAAGTCGTCGGGTCCGCGCGTCGAAGCGATGATCGCGATGTAGACCGGAAAGGCGATCACCACCACGCCGACAATCAGCGTCAGATGGGCCAGAAAATTGAGGAAAGGCCGGTGCTCGACCATCGCCGGGATCTCCTAGTAGTTCACCCTGCGCTCGACCCACTGAAACTGGATCACGGTGAGTGCGATGACGATGATCATCAAGATGACCGATTGGGCCGACGACGAGCCGAGGTTCAGCCCGACAAAGCCGTCAGTGTAGACCTTGAAGACGAGGATATTGGTGGAGTGCGCCGGGTTGCCCCCGGTGGTGGCGTGAATCACGGGGAAGGTGTTGAACATTGCGTAGACGAGGTTCACGACCATGAGGAAGAACGTGGTCGGCGACAGCAGCGGAAGCACGATGGTGAAGAACCGTCTCGCCGGTCCGGCGCCGTCGATGGCGGCGGCCTCGGTCAGCGAATGCGGGATCGATTGCAGGCCGGCGAGGAAGAACAGGAAGTTGTAGGAGATCTGGTTCCAGCTTGCCGCCACGACCACGAGGATCATCGCGTCGCGCGGATTGAGCGAGTGGTTCCAGTCGTAGCCGATGAAACGCAGGAGGTAGGGCAGGATGCCGATCGTGGGGTTGAACAGGAACCACCACATGACGCCGCCGACCGCTGGCGCCACTGCGTAGGGCCATACAAGGAGCGTCGTATAGGCCTGCCCGCCTTTGATCACCCGGTCGACAGCCACGGCGAAGAGGAGGCCGAGGCCGACCGATAGCGCCACCACGCTGATCGAAAAAACCACCGTGACCTTCAGCGAGTTGATGTAGTCCGGATCGGCGAAAAGGGCGGTGTAGTTCTTCAGACCGATGAAGGTCGTCTTCAGCCCGAAGGCATCCTCGCGCTCGAACGATTGCACGAACGCCTGCCAAGCGGGCCAGATGAAGAAGATCGCGGTGACGGCAAGCTGCGGGAGGAGCAACGCGTAGGGGAGGACGCGATTGTGAAAGATCGTGCGCTTGGTCTGCATCGGCTGTGCGCGGATATGTGAGTCCCAGGCTCCAAGACCCGGGACTCACATACGCATGCGTCAGCTGTTTCGCGCAACGAAATCCTGAATGAGCGCGTTGCCGCGCTCGACCACAGAGTCGAGCGCCTGTTGCGCGGTCTTCGCGCCGTTCAGGAGGTTCTGGAACTCCTCGTCGATGACGTCGCGGATCTGGACGTAGTTGCCGAAGCGCAGGCCCTTCGAGTTGGCGGTCGGCGGGTTCAGCGTGATCTGCTTGATGCCGACGTCGGTGCCTGGGTTCTTCTCGTAGAAGCCCTGGGTCTTGCCGAGCTCGTAGGCGGCCGCGGTGATCGGCAGGTATCCGGAGAACTGGTGCCAGTCGGCCTGCACCTCGGGCGAGCTCAAATAGTGGAAGAACTCAGCCACGCCCTTGTACTCCTCGGGTGTGTGGCCCTGGAGCACCCACAGCGTCGCGCCGCCGATGATGGAGTTCTGCGGCGCGCCTTGCACATCTGCGTAGTAGGGCAACATGCCATAGCCGACCTCGAAATCCTTGGCGTTGGCGATAACACCCGCGCGTGACGCCGAGGAGTTCATGTACATGGCGCATTCCTGGGAATAGAATTTCGGCGGTGCGTCGTTGCCGCCGACCGGACCGCCATACTCGAAGATGCCGGCGTCCTGCCACTTCTTGAGGTTGTCCCAGTGACGGACCTGGACAGGGCCGTTGACGGTCAGCTCGGAATTGATGTCGCCGAAGCCGTTCTCGTTGGTACCGATCGGCTGGTTGTGCCAGGCCGAGAAGTTCTCGAGCTGAACCCAGGAAATCCAGCCGCTGGTGAAGCCGCACTTCGCCGCGCCTGAGTCCATGATCTTCTTGGAGAAGGCCTCGACGTCCTCCCAGGTCTTGGGCGGCGTCTCCGGATCGAGCCCGGCCTTTTTGAACACATCCTTGTTGTAATAGACGATCGGCGTCGACGAGTTGAACGGCATCGACAGCATGTTGCCGTCGGTGTCGGTGTAGTAGCCGACCACGGCCGGCAGGAACGCCTTGGGATCGAACGGCGTGGCCGTGTCCTTCATCATCTGGAACACGGGGTAGATCGCGCCCTTCGCCGCCATCATCGTGCCCGTGCCGACCTCGAAGACCTGCACGATGTCGGGCTGCTCCTTGGCGCGGAAGGCCGCGATGGCCGCGGTCATGGTTTCCGGATAGGAGCCCTTATAGGTCGGAGTGACGTGGTACTCCGTCTGGCTCTCGTTGTATTTCTGTACGATCTCCTCGAGCTTGTTGCCGAGTTCGCCGCCCATGGCATGCCACCAGGTGATCTCGGTGGCGGCGTTGGCGGCGGGCGTCGCGCCAACCGACAGCGCGGCCGCGGCGATAATGCCGAGCACGGTCTTCTTCATGGTCTTGTTCCTCGAAAACGGCCGGATGGGGGACGCAAGGGACACAAGCTGCGCTACCAAGCGCGGGTGACGTTTCGGTGATGTATTGATGAACGCTTTGATTCAAGTAGCGGTGGCCGGTTATCCCCCCGCGCGTGTCCGCTTTCGGCGCAAAGGACATGACTGACGAATAGGGTAATGCGCGTCCTGGTAGCAAAGGTCGGCGCGTTCGACCCTGCCATGCGTTTGGCAATTGAACGCTCGTGGTTTTGTTCGGCCGGGGAGCCACCGACGCGGTGTTGTTCCCTCCGGATAAGACCCGGATCTCACCCCCGGATAAGACCCGCATCTCATCCCTCCGGGTGACTCACTTGACTCTTCCCTGGGCTGTGGCAGGATGAGAACAAAGACAGAACAATCCTCACCCTGAGACCGCCATGGCCCTGAATGCCGCGGCGCGGGCGGAGCTTTGCCGCCTGCGCCGGGATATCGCAGCAATCGAAGGCCGCCTCGCCGAGGACGACCGGCTGACGCTCGCGCCTGCCGCGGCTGAGGCGGCCGGTCCGGCGGGAGGCGATCCCGTCCTGCGTGGCGCACGCGATCTTCGCACGGCGCGGACGCGTCTGCCGCTCGGCGTCTCCGCACTCGACGTGGCGCTCGGCGGCGGGCTGCCGCTTGCCGCGCTTTGCGAGATATGCGCGCGCGAAAGCCGCGACGGGGGTGCGGCCGGCGGCTTCGTGCTGGCGCTCGTCGCGCGTCTTGCTGCCTCCGGCCTTCCACCCTCCGTCCTTTGGATCAGCGAAGCCGATGCGCGGCGCGAGACGGGTGGGCTCTACGCGCCGGGGCTGAGGGCGCTCGGCCTTGACCCGGCTGCGCTCGTGGAGGTCGCCGTGCGCACGGAGACGGAGGCGCTGTGGGCCTTCGAGGCGGCGCTCTCCTGCCGGGGCCTGGGCGCGGCGGTGTGCGAGCTCAGGCAGGCCTCGCTCGACCTTTCCGCCACGCGCCGCTGTGCGCTGCGTGCCCGCGCCGCCGGCGTCAGCGGCTTTCTCCTGCGGCTGGGAGAGGAGCGCGCCGAGCCGAGCGCGGCGGAATTGCGCTTCGCGGTCGCGCCCGCGCCCGCCGGCACGATCGGCCGCTTCGCCGCCGGCATCGGCCGCATGGCCTGGCGGCTCACGCTGGAAAAGAACCGTCTCGGACCGACCGGAGCCTTCACGCTGGAGTGGAATTCCCATGAGCGAAGTTTTGCCGAGCGGGACGCCGAGTGGGGAGGAAGGAAGCGCGGTCAGGATATTGAGCCTCTTCCTGCCGCGCCTTTCGACCGATCGGCTGATCCGGCAAAGGCGGCGCTCTTCAGAAACGCCTCCTGAGAGCCCGTCCGAGGGAGAGCCGCTCGCCGTCGTGGCGAAGGTGAAGAACGCGCTGCGTGTCGTCGCCGTCGACGCGCATGCGGAACGCTGCGGCATCCGCCTCGGCATGAGCCTCGCCGATGCGCGCGGCGCGGTTCCGCATCTTTGCGTGCGGGAAGCCGATGCGGCGGCCGATTTGGCGCTGCTCGAAAGGCTCGCCGACTGGGCGGACCGCTATACGCCGCTCGTGGCGCTCGATCCGCCGGACGGCCTTTTCCTCGACATTTCCGGCTGCGCGCATCTCTTCGCGCCCAAGGGTGCCGCGAGCGAAAACGGCGAGGCGGCGCTTCTCGCCGATTGCCTCCAACGCCTGGCGCGGCAGGGCTTTGCGGCGAAGGGCGCCGTCGCCTCCACCGCCGGCGCCGCCTGGGCGCTCGCCCGCTATGGCGCCGGCGGCCGTATCCCTCAGGGCGGGGAGGGGGAAGCGATCGCCGATCTGCCGGTGGCGGCGCTCCGGATCGGGGTGGATCAGGGAGCGCTCCTCGACCGCCTCGGCCTGAAGCGGATCGGGCAGCTCACCGACAAGCCGCGCGCGCCGCTCGCCGCCCGTTTCGGCGCCGGCCTCGTCACCCGCCTCGACCAGGCGCTCGGCAGGCTCGACGAGGTTTTATCGCCGCGTCGCCCGGCGCCGCGCTTTTCCGTCGAGCGCCGCTTCGCCGAGCCGGTGGTGGACGAGGCCTCGCTCCTCGGTTCGGTCACCACGCTGGCGCGCACGCTTGAGCCAGCGCTTGAGCGGCACGGACTCGGCGCGCGCCTGCTTGAGGTGGCGTTCTTCCGCACCGACGGCAGGGTGGTGCGCGCGGCGGTCGGAACGGCGGCGCCGGTGCGTGGGGCTTCCGACGTGGCAGCACTTTTCTCCGAGCGGCTCGCGGCGCTCGGCAGCGAATGGGACGGCGGCTTCGGCTTCGACATGGTGCGCCTTGCGGCGTTCGGCACCGAGCCGCTTGCCGCCACGCAGATCGACCTTTCCGGCGCGGCGGAGGAAAGTGCGGGGCTTTCGCGCCTCTACGACCGCCTCGGCGCGCGTCTCGGGCCGGCCCGCATTACCCGCTTCGAGCCGCTCGACACGCATATCCCCGAGCGCGCCGTCCTCGCGCGGCCGCTCGCCGCAGCACCCGTGTCATCGCCCGCGGCCGTCTGGGCCGCGCCCACGGAAGCCGCTGAGACGCCGCCCGACCGGCCGCTCCGCCTGTTTCCGCGTCCGGAGCCGGTAGATGTGCTCGCCGAGGTGCCGGAAGGTCCGCCGCTTCGCTTCCGCTGGCGGCGTGTGATGCACGAGGTCGTCCGCGCCGAAGGCCCGGAGCGCATCGCGCCGGAATGGTGGCGGGTAGAGGACAGCGGCCGGCTGACGCGCGACTATTTCCGCGTGGAGGACAGGGACGGCCGCCGCTACTGGCTCTTCCGCGAGGGTCTTTACGGGCGCGAGACGGCGAGCCCCCTCTGGTATGTACACGGCCTCTTCGCTTGAACGTTCTCAAGCTGCCAGCGGGTAGGCCTCTTCCATGATGTAGGGGCCGCCGCCGCGAGAGGCGCGCGAGGAGAGGAGCACGAAGCGCCCGATCGGAAAGGGCGCGGTGCGGAAATCGCCGCGCAGCGCCAGATAGGTCGCCGCGTCGGACTGGCTCGCACCCTTCATCCGCGCCAGCGTCACGTGCGGGCGAAACTTGCGACGCTCCGGCTCAAGCCCGATGCGCTGGATGATGCGCTCGTGCTCCGCCTGCAGTTCCTTCAGCGCCTGCGAAGCCCGCACGCAGGCGACGATCGAATGCGGCTTCTTTCCTCCGAAGGCGTCGAGGCCGGAGAGCGAAAGATCGAAGCTCCGGCGGTCCACCCGCATCAGCCCGCGGCCGACCTCGTCCGCGGTTCGATGGTCGATGTCGCCGATGAAGCGCAGCGTGATGTGATAGTTCTCCGGATCGACCCAGCGGGCGCCAGGAAGGCCGCCGCGCAGAAGTGAGAGCTGGAAGGCGACCGCGGAGGGGATCTCCAGGGCGGTGAACAGACGCGGCATTCCAACCCCCAAATCACGCTCAACCCGATTCGGAGTGTAGCGCCTTCATTGCCGGCTTGAAGAGGGGTCGCCGCGCTCGGCGACGCACGGCTGCGGGGCACACGCCGTGCGGGTCAAATACTGGAAACCACAAAGAAAAAGGCCGGCCCCAGAAGGGCCGGCCCAGGGGTTGTACCTCTGGGGGATTGAACCATACTGACTACCCGGCTGGAAGGCGTTGGGGGCTGGGGGCTGGATTTCCGCCGCCTTCCGTTGCCGGGCCTGAGGCAACGCACCGAAGATCGAAGGGTAGGATGGCGCGCGGAAGGCTGAATCGGGGCATCATTGTGGAATTGGGGAAAGCTGCTCCTTAGACTTGATTCATCGAAAAGGATTTCTTGTCGCGACCGCCCGCTTTCGCGCTATGCTCCCTAATAACGCGAAGGGAGGCGCGATTGAGCGAGAGTGAAGATTGGTCTTTCGGCGGACGGCGGAGCGCTTCGAACATCCGTCCGTCCGCCTTGCAGCAGGTCTGCTTCAACCGAAGCGAGCTCGACGCAATCCTGAGAGTCTACGGGCGCAAGGTTGGCGAGGGCGAATGGCGCGATTATGCCATCGACCATCTTTCGGACCGCGCCGTCTTCTCCATCTTCAGGCGCGCTAGCGAGATGCCGATGTTCCGGGTCGAGAAGGTCCCGGCGCTGGCCCGCAAACAGGGCGCCTATCGTGTGGTCGCCGCCACCGGGCTGATCATGCGGCGCGGCCACGAACTCGCGAACGTCTTGAAGATCCTCGACAAACCGAAGCTTTCCCTCGTCGGGGCCTGACCGGCCGGCGGCAGCCCTCAGGAACCCTCCGGCAGCGTCGAATTTCCCGGCCCAAGCGGGCGCTGCATGAGGATCGTGTCGAGCCAGCGTCCGTGCTTGAAGCCGGATCCCTCCACGATGCCGATCTCGCGAAAGCCAAGCGCCCGGTGCAGACCGACGGAGGCCGGCTGCCACGTCCCGCCGCCGATGACCGCGATCATCTGGCGGAAGCCCTTCTCCTCGCAGATACGAACGAGTTCGGTGAGCAGCGCCCGACCGAGACCGGCGCCGCGCGACGCGGGTGCAAGATAGATGCTGTCCTCAACCGAAAAACGGTAACCGGGACGCTGGTGGTAGGGGCCGGCATAGGCGTAGCCGAGAACCTCGTTGCCGCGCATCGCGACAAGATGCGGATAGGCCTTGTCGACCACCCCGCGCCAGCGACGCGTCATCTCTTCGACCGTCGGCGGCTCAAGCTCATAGGAAGCCGTGGTGGTCAGCACCGCGTCGGCGTAGATCGCCGCGATCGCCGGGAGATCGCGCGCCTCGGTCGGGCGGAGCAAAAAGTCGGTCGCCATGCGTCAGCGAATATCGCCTGTCTGCCTCGCCGTCGAGCGGCCCTGAAACAAAAACGCGGCGCCGAAGCGCCGCGTTTCGCAAGCCTGATGTCGCGTCTGCGATCAGTTCCGGTTGCCCATGAACTGCAGCAGGAACATGAACAGGTTGATGAAGTCGAGATAGAGTTGCAGCGCTCCGATGATGGAAGCGCGGCCCGCGGCGACCTGATCGCCCGCCACGAGGTCGTAGGTGTTCTTCAGCCGCTGCGTGTCATAGGCGGTCAGGCCGGCGAAGATCAGCACGCCGATTGCCGAGATCGCGAATTGCAGGGCCGCCGAGGCGAGGAAGATGTTGACCAGCATCGCGATGACGAGGCCGATCACGCCCATGAACAGGAACGAGCCCCAGGCGGACATGTCGCGCTTGGTGGTGTAGCCCCAAAGGCTCAGCGCCCCGAACGAGGCCGCAGAGATGAAGAAGGTCTGGGCGATGCTCTGGTGGGTGAAGACCAGGAAGATCGACGACATCGACAGGCCCATCACCGCCGCGAAGGCGAGGAAGACGAGCCGCGCCGTCGCCGGCTGCATGCGGTTCACCGTGGCCGACAGGCCGAACACGAAGGCGAGCGGCGCCAGCATGATGACCCACTTCAGCGGGCTCGCGTAGATCGCGGTGCCGAACGCCGTCAGTCCGACCTGACCGCCGACCGTCTGGCCAACCGCAAAATGATAGGCGGCATAGGCGACGATACCGGTCAGCGCCAAGCCCATCGCCATGTTGTTGTAGATGCCGAGCATAAACGCCCGCAGACCGCGGTCGATCGTGTCGACGCGGGCGCCGGTTCCGGTGCGCGCGGCAGTCTGGTACTGGCGATCGAGATCAGCCATCTGAATTCCTCCTAAGGCGTTGCGCCGTCAGCATGGCGCAGTCGCGCGGAATATGGCCGTCCTGCGGTTGGCATACAAGCCCAGGCCGCGGAAAACCGCCTATCTTACGGGATTTTAATGGCTCTTTTCAGAGGTTCTTAAGCAGCGGAGCAGGCTTCACGGAGAGAATCCGCCAGGTGCCGGCGAGGCCGAGTCCGAGGGTGACGGCGAGCGCGGTTCCTGCGGCAGTCGCCGCGACGCTCGGATAGATGACGAATTGCAGCTCCATGATCCGGGTCACCACGTACCAGGCCGCGGCGGTGCCCGCGATCACGGCGAAAAGCGCTGTCGCCAGGCCGAGAAGCCCGTATTCGAGCGAGAATGCGGAGAGCAGCACCGGCCGCGTCGCGCCGAGCGTCTTCAGGATGACGGCGTCCTGCCGGCGCTGGCGATGGCCCGCCGCGAGCGCCCCGCCGAGCACCAGCATGGAGATGACGAGCGCGAGCGAGGCCGCCACGCGCACGGCGAGGGTCAGGTCGGCGATCACCGCGTTAACCGAATCGATCGCATCGCGCACGCTGATCGCGGTCACGCCGGGATAGGCGGCGGTCACGGCGGATATGACGGCGCGTTCCGCATCGCGGCCGGCACCGGGCGGAAGCTGCAGCGTCGCGAGATAGGTGTGCGGCGCGCCGCGCAAGGTGTTGGGGGAGAACACCATCACGAAATTGATGGAGAGCGATTCCCAATCGAGCTTGCGCAGATTGGTAATCTTGGCTGTCACGTCGCGGCCGAGCACGTTGACGGTGATCGTGTCGCCGATCGTCAGGCCGAGATTGTCGGCCGTCTCGCTCTCGAGCGAGACGAGCGGCTCGCCATCGTAGTCGGCCGGCCACCACTCTCCGGCGGTGAGGGTGGAGTTTGGTGGCAATTCGTCAGCGTAGGTGAGGCCTCGGTCGCCACGCAGCACCCAGCTTGAGCCGTTCTTCACGATGAAGTCGGCGGCGGGTGTTCCGTTGATGGCGGCGATCCTGCCGCGCAGCATCGGGACGGTGTCGATTACACCGCCGGGCGTCGTCTTTCCGATCAGGGCGGTGAAGCCGTCGCGCTCGTCGTTCTGGATGTCGAGGAAGAAGAAGTCCGGCGCCTTATCGGTGATCGCGCCGGAAAGCTGGTCGCGAAGGTTGGCGTCGATCAATGCGAGGCTGACGAGGAGGGTGAGCCCGAGCCCGAGCGAGAGCACCACGCTCGGCGTCAGCGCGCCGGGCCGGTGCACGTTGCGGACGGCGAGCCTGAGCGCCGTGCCGCGCAGCGAATCGAAGCGCCGGGCGAAAGCCATGATGGCGACGGCGACGACGCGCAGCACGACGAACGCCCCGATGACCGCACCGATATAGAAGAGCGAGAGTTCACGGTCGCCGGCGAGCCGAATGGCAAGCGCCGCGAGCGCGATGAGCGCCGCCGCCTGTGCGAGGCGGTAGCCGATGGGCGGCTTCTGCGGCGCGTGCACGGCGCGGTCGGCGAAAAGGCTGGAAGCGGGGAGCTGGCGCGCCCGGCCGAGCGGCCCGAGCGCGAAGCCGAGCGTGACGAGGAGCCCGTAGATCACGGCGAAGCCGAGCTCCAACGGGTAGATGCGGATCGCCGAAACGGGAACGAGCTCGGCGAGCGCCGCCTTGGCGAGGAAGGGCAGAGCCGCGCCGACCACGAGACCGAGCACGATGCCGAAAAACGCAAGCAGGAGAATCTGGATCAGATAAACCTGGAAGACGACGCCGTTTCGCGCGCCGAGACATTTCAGCGTGGCGATGGCGGGGCGTTTCAGGTCGACGAAGCCTGAGACGGCGTTGGCGACGCCGACGCCGCCCACGACAAGCGCGGTCAGCCCGACAAGCGTCAGGAACTGCGAGAAGCGCTCGATGTTGCGCTTCAGGCTCGGCGCGGCGTCGTCGCGCGAGCGCACGTTCCAGCCCGCCGTCGGGAAGGCCAGATCCGCGCCCCTGTGCAGCGCTTCTACGTCGGAGAGGTCGTTCGCTCCCGGCGGCAGCCGCAGGCGGTAGGTCCAGGTGACGAGGCTTCCGGGGCGCAGAAGGCCCGAGGCACGCAGCGCGTCGATCGAGGTCATCAGCCGCGGGCCGAAACCGAGCCCGGTCGACAGCCGGTCGGGTTCGGAGCGGATGACGCCGCGGATTTGCAGCGTCTCGGTGCCGAGGAGGAGCGGGTCGCCGACCTTGACGCCGAGCCGGTCGAGAAGCTCCGGCGCGACCAGTGCGCCGAAGGTCCCGCTCTGTGCGGCCATCAGGCTCTGGCCGTCCGCGGTCTCGTCCTCAAGCCGCAGGGTTCCCCCATGCGGATAGGTGGGATCGACTGCGCGCAGCTCGACCAGCGCGGAGCCTTTCTCGTCGGCGCTCCGCGCCATCGCGCGCATGGAAGCGACGGTGCCGACCTCGCCCCGCGACTGGAAGAAGCTCATCTCCTCGGGCGAAGCCTCGCGATGGACAAGCTCGAACGCGATATCGCCGCCGAGGATGACGCGTCCCTCCGACGTGATTCCTTCCGTCAGGGCGCGCGAGACGGAATTGATGCCGGCGATTGCCGCGACGCCGAGGGCGATGCAGGCAATGAAGACGTAGAAGCCTGTAAGCCCGCCGCGCAGCTCGCGCAGTGCCAGGCGGAAGGCGATTGCGGTGTCCGCCATCCTCATCGCCGGCGCGTCATGATCCGGCTGCCGCCTTGCGGAGCGGTGCGGCGTCGGCATGGATCTGGCCGGCCGTGATCCGCACGGTGCGGTCGCAGCGGTCCGCCAGAACGGCGTCGTGGGTAACGAGCACGAGCGTCGTGTTGCGCTCGGAGACGGCGGAAAAGAGCAGGTCGGCGATCTCCGTGCCGGTGACGCTGTCGAGGTTTCCGGTGGGCTCGTCGGCGATCAGGATCGCCGGCTCGACGGCAAGCGCGCGGGCGATGGCGACGCGCTGCTGCTCGCCGCCGGAGAGCTGCGCGGGGTAGTGGGAGAGGCGCTCGCCGAGGCCGACGCGGCCAAGCATGTCGCGCGCCCGGTCGAAGGCGTCGTCGCGCCCCGCAAGCTCCATCGGTACCGCGACGTTTTCCAGCGCCGTCATCGTCTGCATCAAATGGAAGGCCTGGAACACGAAGCCAATGGCTCCGCCGCGGAAGCGGGCAAGCCCGTCCTCGTCGAGCCCGGTATAATCCTGACCCGCCACGATGACGCGCCCGCCGTCGATCCGCTCCAGGCCGGCGATGACCATGAGCAATGTGGACTTGCCCGATCCGGACGGGCCGACGAGGCCGATGCTTTCGCCACGTCCGACCGCGAAGTCGACGCCGCGCAGCACATGCACGCGCGCCGGCCCGGTTCCGAGCGTCAGGTCGACATTGTCGAGGAGGATGACCGGATCGTTCACGAGATCGTTCACAGAGGAGCCCGGAGCACGCGCCTATATCGCAGGCGGAAACCGGCATATGGGTAACGAATGAACAAGTCCAAAACGCCGATTGTCGCGCGGCTCGCCGCAGTCGCCGTGGCGCTCGTCGTGGCCACGAGCGCCGTTGCTTCCGCAAAGCCGGTCGAGATCGTGGCGCTCGGAGACAGCCTTACGGCCGGCTACGGGGTCCTGCCCGGCGAATCCTTCCCCGAGCAATTGCAGGCGGCGCTGAAAGCACGCGGGCACGACGTGGCGGTGGCAAATGCCGGCGTCTCGGGCGATACGGCGTCCGACGGCCTCGCCCGGCTCGAATGGTCGGTGCCGGCGGAAGCGGAGATCGTCATTGTGGAGTTCGGCGCCAACGATGCGCTGCGCGGCATCGACCCGGCGATCGCGCGCAAGGCGCTTTCGGAGATCGTCGCGAGGCTGAAGGCGCGCGGGCAGGCGGTGCTTCTTGCCGGCATGCTGGCGCCGCCCAATCTCGGCGACGCCTACGCCAAGAACTTCAACGCGATCTATCCCGACCTCGCGGCCGAATACGGCGTCGCGCTCTATCCATTCTTTCTTGAAGGTGTCGCGGCCGACGCGTCGCTGAACCAGGCAGATGGCATGCATCCGAACGCCGCGGGCGTCGCGCGAATCGTCACCGCGATCATGCCGGAGGTGGAGAAGCTGATGGCCGCCGCGGCGGCCGACTGACGTCACCAGGCGTTGAGCGTGGCGGCACCGACGATCCGGCCCGGACCGTTCGGGTCGTCCTCCTGGACGATGATCGCGCAGCCGTCGATGCCTTTCGGCATGATCTCGTGCTCCGGCAGGGTGATCTTCACCGCGTCCCCGTCCCACATGCCGACCGGGCGTATGCCGCGCACAACGTTGTAATAGTCGATCGTCGAGCCGGCGTTCTCGCCGCGGCCGATTGCGACCTTCGCCTCGGAGGTGAGCAGCACCAGCCGGATGGTGGCCGGCTTGGCGTGCGAGTCCGGAAGCGCGGCGACCTCGATCTCCACGGTCCCATCGCCCTGGCGCATCGTGACCGGCACGCTCAGGCTGGAATTCGCGATCGCGGCGTCGATTGAACGACGGTCGCTGCCGACGTAGTCCTTGCCGCCGTTGACCACCATTTGCGGGGTATAGACGCGGCGACTGCCGTGTACGGCGGCGTAAGCGCGTTGCCGTCCCGTGTAGGCCGCGTCGCCGAGCGTGTCGCGCCAGCCGAGATAGTCCCAATAATCGACGTGCAGGGAGAGCGCGACAACGTCGTCGCGGTGCACGAGGTCCTCGAAATAGGCGTCCGCCGACACGCAGGACGAGCAGCCCTGGCTGGTGAACAGCTCGACGACTGCACGTGCCGGCTTTGAAGTGGCCTGCGCTCCGGCCGCCATCCCCGCCGACGCAATCGCGCAGGCGCCCAGGATCCCAAGAAACGCTGAAGCAAATTTCATGCGTTCAGCTACGCCCCTGCTTTCGTCACCGGCCAGTCACAATGGATTGACACACACGTATTTGAAGACAAGCGAGCTTCGATCGCGAAGGGCGCGCCGGTCGCGCCCTCGCCGTTTCCCCGTTGATTAAGCCCTCAAGCGGCCTCTTTCACAAGGTTCCTCAGAACGTAATGAAGGATGCCGCCGTTGCGGAAATAGTCGAGCTCGTCGAGCGTATCGATCCTGACCAGCGCCGGCACGTCCACCTTACGTCCGTCCGGGAAGGCGATCGCGACCGTCGCGATCTGGCGCGGCTTCAGGTCAGCGATGCCGAGGATGGTGACCTTCTCGTCGCCCTTCAGCCCGATCGACTGCCAGCTCGTCCCTTCCTCCAATACGAGCGGCAAGACGCCCATGCCGACCAGGTTCGACCTGTGGATGCGTTCGAAAGACTGCGCGATCACTGCACGCACGCCCAAAAGCCGCGTCCCCTTCGCCGCCCAGTCGCGCGAGGAGCCAGTGCCGTATTCCTTTCCGGCAAAGATGACGAGCGGAACGTTCTCTCCCTGGTAGCGCATCGCCGCATCGTAGATCGGCATCCGCTCGCCGGAGGGGTGATGCACGGTGACGCCGCCTTCCACGCCGGCGACCATCTGGTTCTTGATGCGGATGTTGGCGAAGGTGCCGCGCATCATGACTTCATGATTGCCTCGCCGCGCGCCGTAGGAGTTGAATTCCGCCGGCCGCACCTGGTGCGAGGTCAGATAATCGCCGGCCGGTCCGTCGCGCTTGATGGAGCCGGCGGGCGAGATGTGGTCGGTGGTGATGGAATCGCCGAAGAGGCCGAGGATGCGCGCGTCGACGACGTCGGTGAGGGGCGCCGGCGTCGGCTGCATGTCGGTGAAGTACGGCGGGTTCTGCACATAGGTCGAACCGTCCACCCACTGGTAGGTGAGGCCGCCCTCGACCTTGATCCGCTGCCAATGCTCGTCGCCGTGGAAGACGTCGCCGTAGCGGGTGCGGAACATTTCGCGCGAGATGGTCGCGCGGATGACCTCGGCGATCTCCGCGGAGGTCGGCCAGATATCCTTCAAGTAGACGGGCTTGCCGTCCTTGTCCTCGCCGAGCGGCTCCTTGGTGATGTCGACCTTGAGCGAGCCGGCGAGCGCGTAGGCGACGACGAGCGGCGGCGAGGCGAGGTAGTTGGCGCGCACATCCGGATTGACGCGGCCTTCGAAGTTGCGGTTCCCGGAAAGCACCGAGCAGGCGACGATGTCGTTCTTGTTGATCGTCTCGGAGATCGGCTCCGGCAGCGGACCGGAATTGCCGATGCAGGTCGTGCAGCCATAGCCGACGAGGTTGAAGCCGAGCGCGTTCAGATGCTCCTGCAGGTGCGACTTCTCAAGATATTCCGTCACCACCTGCGAGCCGGGCGCGAGCGAGGTCTTTACCCAGGGTTTTGGATGCAGCCCCAATTCGTGAGCGCGTTTCGCAAGCAGCCCGGCGCCGATCAGCACGCTCGGATTGGAGGTGTTGGTGCACGACGTGATCGCGGCGATGACCACGTGCCCGTCTGCGATCTCGTAATCGGCGCCGTCGACTTTGCCGCTCCTGCCCTCGCCGGGGCGGATCTCGGGAAGCGCCTTCTCAAACTGGCGCGCCGCGTCGGAAAGCGCCACGCGGTCCTGCGGGCGCTTCGGTCCGGCAAGCGAGGGCACGACGGCGGAAAGGTTGAGCTCCAACGTGTCGGTGAAGACGGGCTCCGGCGAGGCATCGTCGCGCCACATGCCCTGCGCCTTGGCGTACGCCTCCACCAAAGCGACGCGCTCCGGCTCGCGGCCGGTGGCGGCGAGATACTTGATCGTGTCCTGCTCGATCGGAAAGAGCCCGCAGGTGGCGCCATATTCCGGCGCCATGTTGCCGATCGTCGCGCGGTCCTCCACCGTCAGGGTGGAGAGGCCAGGCCCATAGAACTCGACGAACTTGCCGACCACGCCCTTCTTGCGCAGCATCTCGGTGACGGTGAGCACGAGGTCGGTCGCAGTCGTTCCCTCCGTCAGCTTGCCGTCGAGGCGGAAGCCGATGACCTCCGGGATCAGCATGGAGATCGGCTGGCCGAGCATGGCCGCCTCCGCCTCGATGCCGCCAACGCCCCAGCCGAGCACGGAGAGGCCGTTCACCATGGTCGTGTGGGAATCGGTGCCGACCAGCGTGTCTGGGAAGGCGTAGGTGACGGTCTTGCCGCCTTCGCGCTCGTCGCGCGTCCACACCGTCTGCGCCAGATATTCGAGATTGACCTGATGGCAGATGCCGGTGCCCGGCGGGACGACACGGAAATTGTCGAACGCTTCCTGGCCCCAGCGCAGGAAGGTGTAGCGCTCGCCGTTCCTCTGATATTCCATGTCGACGTTCTTCGCGAAGGCGTTCGGCGTGCCGAAGAAATCGACCATCACCGAATGGTCGATGACGAGATCGACCGGCACCTGCGGGTTGATGCGTCTCGGGTCGCTGCCGAGATGCGTTGTGGCGTCGCGCATCGCGGCGAGATCGACGACGGCGGGGACGCCGGTGAAGTCCTGCATCAGAACGCGCGCCGGCCGGTAGGCGATCTCGCGGTCGGAACTGCGCTTTTCGAGCCACCCGACCGCCGCGCGGATATCGTCGGCGGTGACGCTTCGCCCGTCCTCGAAGCGCAGGAGGTTCTCCAAGAGCACCTTCAGCGAGAAGGGGAGGCGGGCGACACCCGGAAGCCCGTTCTTCTCCGCTTCCGGCAGCGAGAAATACGTGTATGTCTTGCCGCCCACGTCGAGCGTGCGGCGACATTTGAACGTGTCGAGCGATGGCTGGGGCAAAGGCGGGCTCCTTCTTCGAACGCGGCGCTGGGCGCCGCCGTCTTCAGATCAGACGCCATTCGGCGTCGGCTCCGAGAAACCGGCGGGGAGGAGCGCCTGTCACGCCGGGTTTTGGCGGATATAGTGGATTTTGGAAGCGGACGCCAGAGTCTGGAAACGTTCAAAACTGCGGGGCGCGCGAAGAGTCCAGCGATGCCGTCAAAAGCCTACGCCCCACTCGTCGTCGAAGTGGAAGACCTCGCTTGCTCGCGCGGCGGCCGCGCGGTCCTCGCCGGCATTTCGTTCCGGCTTGAGTCCGGCCGTCTTCTCGCCGTGACCGGTCCGAACGGAGCGGGCAAGTCGAGCCTGCTTCGGCTGCTCGCCGGGTTGCTGCGGCCTGAGCGCGGTGCGATCCGCTTCGGCGGAACTGAGGAGACGGCTGCCGTCACGCACTATCTAGGCCACGCCGACGCGCTGAAGCCGGCGATGACATTGCGTGAGACACTGCGTTTCTGGAGCATCGTCTACCGGCAGCAGGGCCGTGTGACGCTCGACTCTGACATCGATGAAGCTGCGGAACTCGCTGGGGTGTCTCACGCCCTCGACCTGCATGCCGGCGTTCTCTCCGCCGGGCAGCGGCGGCGCACGGCGCTCGCCCGTCTGCTTCTCGCGCCGCGTCCGCTCTGGCTTCTCGACGAGCCGGCCTCCTCGCTCGACCGTGACGGAGAAGCGCTGCTCGGCCGATTGATGCACACGCATCTTGGCCGCGGCGGACTGATCGTCGCCGCGACGCATCAGGCGCTGCCGGTGCCGGCGCACGAAGAGCTGGCGCTCGGCGCATCGCGATGACGATGTTTCTCGCCGTTGCCGCGCAGACGCTCAGGCTCAGTCTTCGCGCCGGCGGAGGGGCGATCGTTGCGCTGATCTTCTTCCTGGCGGTGGTGACCGTGGTTCCGTTCGGCGTGGGCCCGGATTTGAAGCTCCTCGCACGCATCGGGCCGGCGATGCTGTGGATCGCGGCGCTGCTCGCGTCGCTGCTCGGATTGGAGCGGCTCTTCGGCGCCGACCGCGAGGACGGCTCGCTCGATCTCCATATCGTCTCCGGCGAGCCGCTTGTCCTTTACGTGCTCGGCCGGGTCGCCGGCCACTGGATCGCGACGGGCCTGCCTATCGTGATCGCCGCACCGATCCTGGGGCTGCTCCTGAACCTCGAGCCGCCGGCGATGGCGGCGGTCACCGTCACGCTCCTCGCCGGCTCGCCGGCGCTGACATTGATCGGCGCGGTCGGGGCGGCGCTGACCGCCGGGCTCCCGCGCGGCGGCCTCTTGATCGCGGTCATCGTGCTGCCGCTGACCGTGCCGGTCCTGATCTTCGGGATCGCTGCGACGAACGGCGCGATCCTCGATCCGGAGCCGTTCCTTTCGCCCTTCCTCTTGCTTTGCGCCGGCACGCTCGCCGCGCTGGCGCTCGCGCCAATCGCCGCTGCCGCGGCGTTAAGACTCTCGCTGGAGTGATCGCACGCTCTTGATCTGCCGCATTGCCGTCGCGCTTTCGCAGCAATAGGTTCGCGCCATGCCGAGCCCGAATGCGCAAAGCTTGATCAACCTGGCCAATCCGGCCCGCTTCCTGGCGTTTTCCGCGCGGCTCTTGCCGTGGCTGTGGCCTGACCACCGTCAGCCTCTTCGCGCTCGGGCTCTATCTCGCGCTCTATCGAATCGCCGGCCGATTACCAGCAGGGCGACAGCGTCAGGATCATGTACCTGCACGTGCCGGCGGCGACGCTCGCCATGGGCTGCTACGCGCTGATGGCCATCTCCGCGCTCGGGACGCTCGTCTGGCGGCATCCGCTCGCCGACGTGACGGCGAAGGCGGCGGCGCCGCTCGGCGCGGCGTTCACTTTCCTCGGGCTCGTCACCGGTTCGATCTGGGGCAAGCCGATGTGGGGCGCGTGGTGGGTGTGGGACGCGCGGCTCACCTCGTTCCTCGTGCTCTTCATCATGTATCTCGGGTTGATCGCGCTCTGGCGCGCCTTCGACGACCCGGCGCGGGCAGGGCGGATCGTGGCCGTCCTGATCCTCGTCGGCTCCATCAACCTGCCGATCATCAAGTTCTCGGTCGACTGGTGGAACACGCTGCATCAGGGCGAGAGCATCTTCCGGATGGACGGGCCGAGCATCGATTCGTCGATGCTCTATCCGCTCGTCGTCATGATGGCGGCGTTCGCGGCGCTCTTCGTGACGCTGCTTCTGGCGTCGATGCGCGCGGAGATCTTCCGCCGCCGCGTGCGCGCCGCGGAGCTCGTCGCGGCGCGTCCCGCCGGCGCTTCCGGCTCGGTGCTGCAGACGTCGCCATGACGCATGTCGGCTACATCGTCGCCGCCTATCTCGCGAGCGCCATCGTGCTCGGCGGTATGGTCGCCGGCGTGCTTCTCGATCTCAGGACGCAGAGCCGCAAGCTGAGGCGGCTGGAGGAAGCCGGTATCAGGCGGCGCTCCGAGGTGCCGCGATGAGTGAAGCTGTGGAGACGGCCGGAGGGCCCGCGAAGTCGCCGATGCGGCGGCTTTGGCTGCTCCTGCCGCTTGTCGGCTTCGTCGCGCTTGCCATCCTCTTCGCGTTCCGCCTGAACGCCGGCGACCCGTCGCGCGTGCCCTCCGCGCTTCTGAACAAGCCGGTGCCGGATTTTTCGCTGCCGCCGATCGAGTCTGGAAGCGGCGAGGGGCTGTCGAGCGCCGATCTGTCGAATGGTGTCACCCTGGTGAATGTCTGGGCGTCGTGGTGCGGGCCGTGCCGGCTGGAGCACCCCATTCTGATGCAGCTTGCGAAGGACAAGCGCTTCGCTCTGGTCGGCATCAATTACAAGGACGTGCCGGAAAACGCCGCGCGCTTTCTCGGCGCGCTCGGCGATCCGTTCGCCAAGGTCGGCGCGGACAGCGATGGCAAGACCGGCATCGACTGGGGCGTCTACGGGGTGCCGGAGACCTTCGTCGTCAAGGACGGGATCATCCTGCACAAATTCATCGGCCCGCTCTCGGAGGAGGGGCTGAAGGACGATCTGATGCCGGCGGTAGAGAGGGCGCTGGGATCGTAGAGGCGAGCCTCTGCACTCGCCTCAGGTCTTCTCCGGCTCGGGCAGCGAGTGGCGCTGGATGAGCGGCATCTGGGTCAGCGTAAAGATGATGGTGATCGGCATGATGCCGAACACCTTGAAGTTCACCCAGGCGTCGTCGGAGAAATTGCGCCAGACGACTTCGTTCGCGGCTGCAAGGAAGAAAAAGAAGATCCCCCAGCGAAACGTGAGCTTGCGCCAGCCTTCGTCGTCGAGCCGGAAGACGGTGTCGAAAACGTAGCCGAGGAGCGGGCGGCGGAACAGAAGCCCGCCGAGAAGCGTGGCGCCGAAGAGCAGGTTTACGATCGTCGGCTTCATCTTGATGAAAGCCTCGTCGCGCAGCACCAGCGTCAGTCCGCCGAATACAAGCACCACCACGCCGGTGACGACGGGCATGATCGGCAGCCGCCGGGTCAGGATGAGCGAGGCGGCGAGCGCGATGAAGGTGGCGGCGATGAAGAGCGCCGTCGCCACGAAAAGCTTGCCGCCGAGCGCGGAGAGCGGCGGGATTATCCGCGCCAGCGTGTCGCCGTAGGCGTTGCCGAAGAAGAAGACCGCGAGCGGCCCGAGCTCAAGCACGAGCTTAAGGATCGGGTTGATCTCCTTGCGCCCGGGGTCGTTCGGGCCGCGCTCGAAAAGGGGCATCAGGCGGACCCGGCAATGGCGCGCGCGAAGTCGCGGGCGGAGAAAGGCTGCAGGTCGTCGGCCGTCTCGCCGACGCCGATGAAATGCACCGGAAGCCCGGTCCTGGCGGCGATCGCGACCAGGATGCCGCCGCGCGCGGTGCCGTCGAGCTTGGTCATGACGAGCCCGGTCACCCCGACCTCCTTTGCGAAAACGTCCACTTGATTCAAAGCGTTCTGGCCCGTCGTTGCATCGAGGGTCAAGAGAACGGCATGCGGCGCGGTTGCGTCGTGCTTCTTGATGACGCGGACGACCTTGGCAAGCTCCGCCATCAGCTCCGCCTTGTTGTGGAGGCGGCCGGCGGTGTCGATCAGGAGCACGTCGGCACCCGATTCCTTCGCTTCGTCATAGGCTTCGAAGACGAGGCTCGCGGCATCGGAATGCGGCGCGCGGGCGACGACGGCGGCACCTGCGCGCTCGCCCCAGATCTTGAGCTGCTCGATCGCCGCGGCGCGGAAGGTGTCGCCGGCGGCGAGGGTGACGGACTTGCCCTCGGCGCGGAAGCGGGCGGCGAGCTTGCCGATCGTGGTGGTCTTGCCGGTGCCGTTCACGCCCACGACAAGGATGACGAAGGGCTTGGCGTTTCCGTTCAATTCCAACGGCTTGGCGACGGGCGCGAGAGTCTTTTCGACCTCCGACGCAAGCACCGCGCGGACCTCCTCCGGCGTGATCTCCTTGTTGAGCCGCTGGCTGGAGAGTGCGTCGACGACGCGGGCGGCGGTGTCCATGCCGAGGTCGGCGCGGAGCAGCAATTCCTCAAGCTCCTCAAGCGCTTCGGCGTCGAGCTTGCGCTTGGTGAAGACGTCGGCGATGCCGCTGGTCAGCGACTGCGAGGAGCGGGCGAGGCCGGACTTCAGCCGGTCCCACCAGCCGCGGCGCTCGGAAGATTCCGAAGCGGTTTCAGCGGCTTGCGTGGGCTCACTCCGAGGCGTCTCAGCTTCGGGCGCGGGCGGGCTCTCGGGCGCGGCGCCTCGCCGCCGAAGAACCGTCCGAGCATGCCCTTGCGGCCTTCCGCCATCAGGCCGCGACCGGAATGCGCTGCGCGCGGAGCGCCTTATCGGATGCGCCTGCAATCCTCGCTGAGACGATGTCGCCCGCTTCGCCGCCTTCGAACATGACCGGCAGATAGTGCTCCGTGCGGCCGAAGCCAGGCTTTTCCACGAGGATATTTCGCACCTTGCCCACCTCCGAGGAGAGACGCGCGGAAAACGCACTATCGCCCTTCTGCCGTACCGTTCGCGACCTCTTCCGCACCAGCACACGGTCATGCTGCGGCATCTTCGCCGCCGGCGTTCCGGGGCGCGCGGAGAACGGGAAGACGTGCAGGAAAGTCAGCCCGCAATCCTCGACCAGCCGGAGCGTGTTTTCGAACATCGCCTCCGTCTCGGTCGGGAAGCCGGCGATCAGATCGGCGCCGAAGGCGACGTCGGGGCGGAGCCGCCGGACCACGCTCGCAGAAGCGGATCGCATCGGCGCGGGAGTGGCGGCGCTTCATCCGCTTCAGGATCATGTCGTCGCCGGACTGGAGCGAGAGATGGAGATGCGGCATCAGCCGCTCCTCCTCCGCGATGGCGCGGACGAGCGCCGGGTCGGCCTCGACGGAATCGATGGAGGTGAGGCGGAGGCGCGGAAGCTCCGGCACGTGCTTCAGGATGGCGCGGACGAGCGAACCGAGCTTCGGGCGGCCGGGCAGGTCGGCGCCCCAGGCGGTGATGTCGACGCCGGTCAGCACGATCTCGTTCACGCCACGCCCGCCGTTCCCATCGGCGACGAGCCGGCGCACCGCCTCCACCACCGCGCCGGCTGGGACGGAGCGGGAATTGCCGCGGCCATAGGGGATGACGCAGAAGGTGCAGCGATGGTCGCAGCCGTTCTGCACCTGCACGAAGGCGCGGGCGCGCTCCTGTCCGCCATTGTCGCGGGGCGCAAAGCCGTCGAGCATGTGCGCGGCGGTCTCGGTGACGGCCATGATGTCGCCGACGCGGATCTTTTCGTGCGGCGGGATGGAGAGGGAAGGGGCGGCGGCAACGTGCTGCGTGCCGGTGACGTGCGCCGGCCTCTTTCCAGTGTCGTCATGCCCCGACTTGATCCGGGCATCCATGCCGGAACGGTCGGGGCCAGGTTCGGCGGTGACGGAATGGATTGCCGGGTCAAGCCCGGCAATGACGACATCAATGTTGGTGGCCGAAGGCGGAACGTTCAACGCAGCTGCGCGGCGATACAACTCCGCCTGAAGCTTCTCCTGGTTGCCGAGGACGAGATCGACCTCCGGCATGGCGGCGAATTTTTCCGGCTCGGTCTGCGCGGCGCAGCCGGAGACGACGATGGTTTTTTCGGGATGCTCGCGGCGGGCCTTGCGGATCGCCTGCCGCGCCTGGCGCACGGCCTCCGCCGTCACCGCGCAGGTGTTAACCAGGATCGCGTCGTAGAGGCCCGCTTCCGCCGCGCGGAGACGCATCGCGGCGGATTCCGCAGCGTTCAAGCGACAGCCGAAGGTGAGGGTGACGGGGGGCATGGGCGGAGATGTAGCGGGAGGGAAGGAGGAGTCAAATCGTGGGGCGTTCGTTGGGTGAACGTGTTGCATCCAGGGACTAGCTGACAAAGAAGACCACTGAGTTCTGCTCGCCAAAGCGAATACAAATACGAAGCCAGAAACCCCGTCGAAGACTTACAAGAAATCCAGGTCACATCCGTGATGATTGTGGTCTGCGCGAACGCTGTTCGCGGGCTTTCGTAATATGGTTCTTCTGAGCCTTTCGCGAAGGTGGTTCATACCGCCATGGCTCATGACGCGGCTAAGCGCGAAGCTCCCTCTCCCCCGGCTTCGCCGGGCACCCTGGGGCGCGTCAGCGTCGCTGGTCGCTTCGCGACCACCTCACCGGAGTTTGCGGAACGCAAACTCCGACCTCCCCGCGAGGGGGAGGGTAGGCGGCGCGCGCCTTGGGCTAAGCCGCCACGACCTCTCTCACAAACGCCCCCGTCTCCGGATCGAAGCGGCCTTCGAACTCAAGCTCCGCCGGGCCGGTCATCCAGATGTGGTCGCGGGCGTCCCATTCGATGAAGAGGTCGCCGCCGGGGAGGGTGACGGTCGCGGCGCGGCCGGTCAGCTTCTTGCGCGCCGCGCAAACGAGCGCCGCGCAGGCGCCGGTGCCGCAGGCGCGGGTTTCGCCGACGCCGCGCTCCCAGGTGCGCAAGCGTGATCGCGTCCTTCGCGGTGACGTGTGCGAGCGAGATGTTGGCGCGCTCCGGGAACATCGGGTGGTTCTCCAGTAGCGGCCCGAAGCGCGCGAGGTCGTAGGCGTCGACGTCGTCGACCCAGAAGATCGCGTGCGGGTTGCCGATATTGGCGACGGAGGGCGAGTGCAGCACCGGCGCCTCGATCGGCCCGATCTGCAATTCGATGGCGCGCGTGTCGCGGAATTCCTCGGCGAGGGGGATATCCTGCCAGCCGAATTTCGGGACGCCCATGTCGACGGAGATGAGGTCGGCGCTTTCCGCCGGCCTTGCGATCAGAAGCCCGGCGGCGGTCTCGATCGCGGCGGAGGAGCGGCCGGTCTCGTCCATGATGAGCCGGCCGACGCAGCGGGTGGCGTTGCCGCAGGCCTCCACCTCGCCGCCGTCGGCGTTGTCGATGCGCATGAAGGCGTCGGCGCCGGAGCCGGTCTTCTCGATGGTGATGAACTGGTCGAAGCCGATGCCGGTCTTGCGGTCGGCAAGGCGGCGGATCACGTCGGGTGCGGGACGCACGCGGCCCCCCCGCGCGTCAACGACCATGAAGTCGTTGCCGAGGCCGTTCATCTTGCGGAACGGGATCATGGGCATCGCCAAGGCTCCAGATTGCCGGCTATATGGCGGAAAGCCCGGGGGAATTAAAGCCGGGTGCGCCGGCCGCCGAAAAGAAATGCTCGCGCGGCGGCGCGGTCGGGAGTAGCGCTTGCGGGGGACCGGGTCCCGGCGAACCGAGGGAGGGTGCCATGGCCAAAGGCCAACAGAAAACCACCAAAGAGCAGCGCAAGCAGAAGAGCACGGACAAGAAAGACAAGACCCCGCGCTATCTGCGGGCCGGCGACGCGACCGCGATCGGCAAGGCGACCGCCATCCGCACCGACCAGAAGAAGTAGCCGCCCGGAAGCAAGAGCGGCGGCCCATGGCGGCCGCAAGTCCTTGCTTGTAAAGCGCGGGGGGCGTCGCCACTTCCGCAAGGGACGATCAGCGCCGTGCCCTAGCCTGCCTGCGAGCGGCGCCTGCGGCTTCCGCCAACCCAAGCGCAAACGAAGAGGATGCCCCATGTCGACGAGTGGTCTTGCCCGCCGGACCGGGGCGCTCGATATCGTGACGCACCATCTGCACGCCGCGCAGGGCAAGTGGGACCGGCTGACGCCCGCCGACTACAAGCGCGTGCGCACCGCCGGCGACCTGACGACCGCGGTCGCGGGGCGCTACAGCCTGCCGCACGACCAGGCGCGGCGCGACGTCGAGCTTTGGCTGAAGGACGTGGGGACCACGTCGCTCGCCCGATGAGCGAGCGCGTCGCGCGCGAAAGCGTGACGTTCGCCAAGCCCTTCTTCGTCGAAGGGCTGAACCGCGACCAGCGGGCGGGCACCTACCAGGTCGAGATCGTCGAAGAGCAGATCGAAGGGCTGTCGTTCATAGCCTATCGCGTCGTTTCCACCTCGATCCAGCTTCCGCTCCCGGGCGGCGGCGCGCATTCCTATCAGCTGGCGCGGATCAACTCTGCGCTGGTCCGCGCGGCGTTGCGCAAGGCGAATGGCGGCGAGCGGCGTCCGCTCACCTACGAGGAGCGGCGCGACTGATGCGGTGCGACGTGACGTGCGATCCGGGGCGCTTCGGCGCGCGTGAATGACCGACCGCACCGTCGATCTCGACAAGCATCGCGGGATGGCGGCGCAGAAGGCGACCGAGCTGCGCCGGCTCGTCAGCGAAGTGGCGGAGGACCGCGCTAAGCTCAAGGCGCGGCAGGACGAGCTGGAGCGGTTCCTGGCCGCGGCGCCCGCGGCGGGCTGGTCTGAAGCGGTGGAGAAGGCGCGCTATCTTCTAACGCTCTTCGCCGCCACGTCGGAAGCGCAGGATCCGCGGCGCAAGACGCTCATCGCCACGCTCCTCGCCGATTTCGACCGCCTGCTGACGGAAACGGAGCGCTCCGGCGCCGACTCACCCGACGACGAAGCCTGAGGTGACGGCGGTCTGAATATTGCGCTCGCCTCGCCGGGGCGCGCTTGCGTGCACGCCGTTACGGCAATTCGCGGAGTGACAATATTTCGACGCCGTAGAGCCTAGTTTAATCTCAGTTTTTTCAGTTCTGCTCAAATTTTCCAGCCACATCTGAAGAAGATGTATTTGGCTTAGCGCCGGTATTATTTCGGGTTTTCATTTGCTAAATTCACAGAAAAGGCGCAAAGTATTTCTGTCGGATATCCCTATTGGCTTCAGAACCGAGCGCGGGCCTCTATCGATCCCGATTATCGCCATTAGAGGGAGATATTCATGACATTCGATCAACGCTTTGCAGCGGGTAAACCTTATCTCGTCGGCTTCATCCTGGGCCTTGTCGCGGCGCCGATCATCGCGTTCGGCGCGGGTTGGGTGTCCACCAGCGGCGCGCGCGCCGAAGCGGTGGAGCAGGCGCGCGTCGACACGCTTGCCGGCATCTGCTCGGCGTCGGCGGGACGCATGGCGGTGGCGCAAGGCACCGACCTGGACGCCCTCAAGGGCTACGCGAACCGTGAAAAGCGCGACGAAATGGTGACGGCCGCGATGGCCAACCTGCAAGTGCCGGACGATCTCAACAAGAAGGTCGCCAACGGCTGCAATCGCACGCTGGGTTAACAGGCCTGCATCACGGAGAGCCTGCTCGCGCCGGCGACCGGCGCGCGTCGGCCTCTTGCCGTTTCGGCCTGCGGGCTTGAGTGAGGCGGTGGGCGCCCGGAACGACCGGGCGCTGACGCTCTAACGCTTCGGGCGGAAGGTGGAGCTCTGGCGGCTGTCGCTGTCGGCGGGGCGAATCAGCGTCACCTGGCGGCTTGCGAGAATGACCTCGCGCGGCTGCGTGGTCGCGCCGACCCTGATCTCGTTGAACATCACGAAGGCGTTGTCGTTCAACTGCGAGAGCAGCGCTTCCATGTTGCCGGCGGTGTGATCGACGAGAATCTTCTCGCCGTCCGTCATGGTGATCTCGAAGCGAGACATTATCCGAATCCAGGCTCAGCGGTGCTCGAGCGGGTAGCCCGGCTGCTCGTAGAGCTCGCGGATGCCCTGATGGTCGAAGCGCTGCTCGCTCACCTCCATGACCGCGCCGATGAGGAGCGGGGCGGGGACCTCCTCCATTGCATAGCGGATCGCCTCAGCGGCGGTCGGGAAGCGGCGGTAGTTCGCCGGCTGCCGCTGACGCGCGGAGCGCGCATGCGTCATGAAAAGCTCGGCCGGCGCGGAATAGTCGAAATCCCCGCTCGCCCGCGCCGGGCTGTAGTCGACGCCTGCCGGCCGGCCGCGCGTCATCCAACCGGCTCGACTGAGGAGAGCTGGCTCTCCTTGGCCACGCGCTCGCGCGGTCCGGCAGCGCTCTGGATGCGATATTGCTGGTCGCCATGATCGTCGGGAAGCTGCGCGACGATCTTGTAGATGCCGGCGGCGCCGCGCTCGATGTTAGCGGCGGAGAAGAGCACCCGCTGGCCGACCTTGAACTTGTGCATATCAGTCCTCCTTGGTCGCCGCGCCAACGGGCGTGGCGGGCTAACGCCCGGGGCGCCCGCCCACGGCAGGAACCCGACGCTTCGGTCCGGGGATGAGGCCTTCGCGCTGGGCAAGCTTGCGCGCCGCCTTGCGTGAACGGCGGATCGCTTCGCCCTTCTCGCGGGCGCGCTTCTCGGAGGGCTTCTCGTAGGCCTTGCGGCGCTTCATTTCGCGGAAGACGCCCTCGCGCTGAAGCTTCTTCTTCAGCGCCCGGATCGCCTGTTCAACGTTGTTGTCGCGCACGAAAACCTGCAAGGGCTCTCTCCTTCAAGAAATTGTCGAAAGCGGCGGCCGCGCATGCCTAAGCCCGCGCAGCTGCTCATCGAAATTTGGGAGTTTGCTGAACGCGCGCCCACGGCAAAAAGCGGGCAGAAGCGCAGTTTCGGCCAAAGGTCGATAGGCTGAATATCGTCTTTCCGAGGCGATCTGGCAAGGGGCGCGGCCGCAAACGCCCGAAATCAGGCGGTTTGCGGCGCGGAAAGACGACGCCCGAGCGTCAGACGCGCGAGGATGAAGGCGCCCACCGCGCAAGCCGCGATCGTCGTCACCATGGGCAGCGCCGTGCCGTCGAAGAAGACGCTGACGACGCCGATCATCGCCGCGCCCGTCAGCATCTGCAGCGTACCGCCGAGCGCCGACGCCATGCCGGCGATCGGCCCGTGATCGTCGAGCGCCAGCACCATCGTCGTCGGAATGACGAGGCCAAGGCAGGCAAAGGTGCAGAAGAGGAGCACGATCAGCACAGGCAGACGGTCGACGCCGGCAAGCGTGACGGCGAAATTAATAACGGCGAAGGTCGCATAGCAGGTGACGGCGGTGGCCACCACGCGTCCGATGCCGAAGCGCGCCCCGAGCCGGGCTGCGAATTGCGAGGCGCCGATGAAGCCGATGGCGTTCAGCGCGAAGGCGAGGCTGTACTGCGTCGGCGTCAGACCGAAATGGCCGATATAGATGAAGGACGAGGAGGCTAGGAAGGCGAAGAAGCTCGCCATGCCGAGCCCGCCGATGAAGGTCAGGCCGAGGAAGTGGAAGTCGCGCAGGAGCTTGCCGAAGCCGGCGGCGAGGTTCGCCGCGCTGACGCGGACGCGCGCGGCAGGCGGATGCGTCTCCGGCTGCAGGAAGGCGAGAAGCGCGAAGCTTAGGAGCGACGCCGTGGTGATGCCGGCGAACACCGCCCGCCAGCCGAACGGCACGATCAGCGCGCTGCCGGTCAGCGGCGCCAGGATCGGCGATACGGAGAAGACGAGCATGATCAGCGCCATCAGCCGCGTCGCCTCCACGCCGGTGTGCATGTCGCGCACGATGGCGCGCGGGATCACCATCACCGCCGAGGCGCCCATACCCTGCAAAAGGCGAAAGGCGATCAGCCATCCGATCGAGGGCGCCAGCCCGCAGCCGATCGAGGCTGCGCTGAAGAGCGTCAGCCCGAAATAGAGCGGCGGCTTGCGCCCGACCATGTCGGAGACCGGCCCGTAGACGATCTGGCACACGCCGAAAGCGACGAAGAAGACGGTGAGGGTCATCTGCGTCGCCGCAGTGGAGGCGTCGAGGCTCGCCGCGATGGTCGGCAGCGCCGGGAGATACATGTCGATCGCGAAGGGGCCGACGGCCGCGAGAAGGCCGAGCACGATCGCGCTCTTGGCGAAGCTTTGCTGCATTATGACGGCTTTCGGAGATCGGGGCCTGGGAGGCGAGTGCGCCTTTTCCCCCAATCCGAAGGATTGATCAAGGCGCGCACGGAATGCACCGACAGACTGCTGACAACGTATGCCGGCTTGACGCAGGTTCCCTGGAAAAGCGCGTGTTCACGTCGAAATCTCCGCCATTCGCCGCTTCAGAAAGCGCTGCTCGGGCGCCTGCCGCGCATGCGCAAGCGCGCGCACGTAGGACTCGCGTGCTTCGGTCTTGCGGCCGAGTCGGCGCAGAAGGTCGGCGCGCGCGGCATGCGCGAGATGGTAGTCCAGCAGGTTGCCGAACTGCAGAATCGCATCGATCAATTCCAACCCGACCTCGGGTCCATCGCGCATTGCGACGGCCACCGCGCGGTTGAGCGCGACGATCGGGGCGGGGTCCGCACGAAGCAACAGATCATAGAGCGACACGATTTCAGCCCAGTCGGTCTTCTCAGCCGTGGCGGCGCGGGCATGTGCTGCGGCGATCGCCGCCTGCAGCGCGTAAGAGCCGACGACATTCGACGCGAAGGCGCGCTCCACAAGGACCAGGCCTTCTGCGATCAGCTCACGGTCCCAAAGCGAGCGGTCCTGGTCGGCAAGGAGGATCAGCTCGCCCTCAGGCGACATCCGCGCGACGCGGCGCGACTCCTGCAGGAGCATCAGCGCGAGGAGCCCGAGCGCTTCCGGCTCCGGCAGCAGGCTGCAGAGGAGCCGGCCCAGGCGGATCGCCTCGCCGGAGAGATCGTGCCGGGTGAGCAAGGCGCCGGATGAGGCGGAATATCCCTCGTTGAAGACGAGGTAGACGACGCGGAGCACCGTATCGAGTCGCTCGGGAAGCTCACCGCTGCCTGGAACCTCATAGGGGATACGCGCTTCCCTGATCTTCGCCTTGGCGCGAACAATCCGTTGCGCCACAGTCGGGGCGGAGACCAGGAAGGCGCTCGCGATCTCTTCGGTCGTAAGTCCGCAGACCTCACGGAGGGTCAGCGCACCCTGCGCGTCGGGCTGAAGCGCAGGATGGCAGCAAGTGAAGATCAACCGCAGCCGATCGTCGGCAATCTCTTCGCCCTCCGGCGCACCCTGATCCTCCACTGCGCTCTCCATCTCCCTTGCGATCTCCGCCTCGACCGCATCGAGGCGGGCGCGGCGGCGCAACCGGTCGATGGCCTTGAAGCGGCCGGTAGAGACAAGCCACGCAAAGGGATTCTTGGGGCTTCCATCGCGCGGCCACTGCTTCGCGGCGGCGGCGAACGCGTCGTGCAGCGCCTCCTCGGCCAGATCGAAATCGCCAAGCAGACGGATCAGCGTTGCGAGCACGCGGCGCGACTGTGAGCGATAGAGCTCCTCGATGGGGGGGCACATCGGGCGACGCTCAGAGCTTCGGCGTTTTCTGCCGGCCGAACGTCCCGACCGGATTGCCCATGGGACTGATCGACATGATCGGTCGCACTTCGATGCTGCCGTATTTGGCGAGCGGGATCTTCGCGGCGAGCTGAATCGCCTCGTTCAGGTCGCGCGCTTTGATCAGAATGAAGCCGCCGAGGTGTTCCTTCGTCTCCGCGAACGGCCCGTCGGTTGTCGACAGCTTGCCGTTGCGAACGCGGACGGTGACGGCCGTGGTGACCGGCTGAAGCGCTTGCGCAACGATCAGATGGCCGCCTCGCTCCAGTTCGTCGTCATAGGCCATCGACTCGTGGTCGATCAGGTTTCGCTCGGCCTCGGGAAGGGCGTCCAGCTCCTTCGTCGGCAGCCAGACCTGACACAGATATTCCATCCGATCCTCCAAGCGGCGCGGAAGGCCGCCCCATACCATCTCGTCGATCAAGCGCGCCCGGATTCGACATGGGTACGAAAATTTCTTCGCCGATTTTGGGGGCGGCATGTCGATTTTGGGGCGAGGCGCACGACCAGGGTGAGATGCCTCGAGGGAGTCAACAATGCACACCCTGGAAGCGGCGATGGCCGCCACACTGCTCGCCCGCAAGCCGGTGCAGCCGATTTCGGAGGTCAGCGATGCCGTTCGCGAGGGGACACGCGCCCTTGTCAGGCTGGCTCTGGCGCTGGTGGCGGTGGCGGCGCTCTTCGTGACGCTGGACGTGGCGAGCCGGGCGGCATCGCCGGAGGGTGGCGCGCAGGCGGCTATCGAGCGGGAGCACGACGCGCAAGGCGCGGATTTCCGCCGCTTTTCCGCGGGTGGGGTGGAACCGCAGCGCTGAAACGGGCTTAATGCGGGGAATCTCCCCCGGAATCTCTGGCACACCTCGCATCTTGACCCTTCAACCGCCGCACGTCCTGACACGAAGCACTGCGATGCGGTTCGGCGCCGAAGCTTTCGAAGGCGGCGCGCGGTTCCGTCTCTGGGCGCCGAAACACGAAAGGGTCGGGCTGAAGATCGAGGGCGAGGCCGCGTTGCGGCCGATGCATGCCGAGGATGGATGGCACAGCATCGAAGTCGCGGGCGCGGGGGCGGGGACGCTCTACCAGTTCACGCTTTCCGACGGCCTGACGATCCCCGATCCGGCGTCGCGCTTCCAGCCGCGCGACGTTCACGGGCCGAGCGAGGTCATCGACCCGCGCGCCTACCGGTGGCGCGACGGCGCATGGCGCGGACGGAGGTGGGACGAGGCGGTCCTCTACGAGCTTCACGTCGGCGCGTTCACGGCCGATGGGACGTTCCGCGCGGCGATCGAGAAGCTCGACGCCCTCGCGGCGCTGGGCGTCACGGCGATCGAGCTGATGCCGATCGCTGATTTTCCGGGCAAGCGGAACTGGGGCTATGACGGGGTGCAGCTTTTCGCGCCGGACTCAAGCTACGGCCGGCCGGAGGACCTGAAGGCGCTGGTCGACGCCGCACATCAGCGCGGACTGATGGTCTTCCTCGACGTCGTCTACAACCACTTCGGGCCGGACGGGAATTTCTGGCCGGCCTGCGCGCCGATCTTCACCGAGCGCCACCACACGCCGTGGGGCGCGGCGGTGAATTTCGACGCGCCGGGCTCCGAGGTCGTGCGCGAGCTGGTCGTCGCGAACGCGCTTTTCTGGATCGAGGAGTATCACTTCGACGGGCTGAGACTCGACGCCGTGCACGCCTTCGCCGACGACAGCGAAACGCATATCCTCGACGAGATCGCCGTGCGGGTGCGCGAGGCGGCGGGCGCGCGGCACGTACACCTCGTGCTGGAGAACGAGGCGAACCAGGCATCGCACCTCGATCGGAGCGCCGACGGCACGCCGATCCGCTACACGGCTCAATGGAACGACGACATGCATCACGTGCTCCACACCGCGGTGACGGGCGAGAGCGCGAGCTATTACGCGCCCTATGCCGGCGACACGGAGAAGCTCGGCCGTGCGCTCGCCGAAGGCTTCGCGTTCCAGGGCGAGACCATGGCACATCTGGGTCGCCCGCGCGGCGAGCCGAGCGCAAGCCTGCCGCCGACCGCTTTCGTCGCCTTCATCCAGAATCACGATCAAGTCGGCAACCGTGCTTTCGGGGAACGGCTGACGCGGCTTGCCGCCAAGGAAGCGGTGCGCGCGGTGGCCGCGATCACCCTTCTCTCGCCGCAGATACCGATGCTCTTCATGGGCGAGGAGTGGGGAACGGAGCGCCCGTTCCTGTTCTTCTGCGATTTCGGGCCGGAACTCGCGGAAGCGGTCCGCAACGGACGGCGTGAGGAATTCTCGCGCTTCCCGGAATTTGCCGATCCGAAGACGCGCGAGACCATCCCCGATCCGACGGCGGAGGGGACCTTCCTGGCCTCGAAACTCGACTGGGACGCGGCGGAGACGGGCGATCACGCCGAGTGGCGCGATTTCTATGCGCACGCGCTTTCCGTTCGGCGCCGAGAAATCGTGCCGCGGCTCGTTGGCATCGGCGGCCATAGCGGACGCTACACGGTGCTCGGGCATGAGGCGGTGCGCATCGACTGGACGCTCGGAGAGGGGTCGCGGCTTACGCTTCTCGCCAATCTCAGCGACGCGCCGGTTGCGCTCGCCGGTGCGACGGAGGGGCGCGTGCTCTGGCGCGAGGGAGTCGCGACTGACGACAGTCTCGCCCCGTGGACGGTCGTGTTCGCGCTCCAGGACGCGGGCGCACCATGACGGCCGGCGACGGCAAGCCGATCCCGCGCGCCACCTACCGGCTGCAGCTTAACGAGGGCTTCGGCTTTGCCGACGCGGCGGCGCTCGCGCCCTATCTGGCGAAGCTCGGCATCAGCCACGTCTATTGCTCGCCCTATCTGAAGGCGCGCGCCGGCAGCGAGCACGGCTATGACATCGTGGACCACAACGCCCTCAATCCGGAGCTCGGAACGGCGGCGGATTTCGAGGCGATGGTCGCCGCCTTCCGCAAGCACGGTCTCGGCCAGATCCTCGACTTCGTTCCGAACCACATGGGAGTCGGCGGCGCCGACAATCCGTTCTGGCTCGATGTGCTCGAATGGGGACCGGACTCCGACTATGCCGGCTGGTTCGACATCGACTGGGACGCGGAGCGCCGCTACCTGCAGGACAAGGTGCTGGTGCCGTTCCTCGGCGACCAGTACGGCAAGGTGCTGGAAGACGGGCATCTCGTGCTGCGATTCGACGCGGAGGAGGGCAGCTTCGCGGTCTGGGCCTACGAGACGCACAAGCTGCCGATCTGCCCGCTGCACTATGCGGAGATTCTCGGCGACGCGCATCCGGCGCTTGAGCGGCTCGGCGACGCCTTCGCGAATCTGCCCGCCGCGCGACCACATGTCGGCAAGCGCGCGTCGGAGTTGCAGGCGGAGCTCAGCGGGCTGGCGCAATCTGAAGACGATGCGCGCTCGGCGCTTGAAAGCGCAGCCGACGTCTTCAACGGCAGCGCCGGCGACCTGGAGAGCTGGAGCCTGCTCGATTCGCTGATCCAGGAGCAGTACTGGCGCCCGGCCTTCTTCCGCGTCGCAGCCGACGACATCAACTATCGCCGCTTCTTCAACATCAACGACCTCGCCGGAATTCGCATGGAGGTGCCGGAGGTCTTCGACCGCGCGCACCGGCTGATCTTCCGGCTGCTGCAGGAAAAGGTCCTGGACGGCATACGGCTCGACCACATCGACGGGCTGCTCGACCCGAAGGCCTATTGTCTCGCGCTGCGGGCGAAGGCGCCGCGGCCGTTCTACCTGATCGTGGAGAAGATCCTCGCGCCGCACGAGAGCCTGCGTGAGGATTGGGAGGTGGACGGCACGACCGGCTACGAATTCGCCAACCTCGTCACCGGGCTCCTGATCGATCCGGCCGGCGAGCTGGAGCTGACGCGCGCCTATTCGGCCGTCTCCGGCGGCGGCCGCGCGTTCGACGAGATCGTGCGCGACTGCAAGCTCCGGATCATGGACGACGAGATGGCGAGCGAGCTGAACGTGCTGTCGCGCGATGCGCGGCGCGTGGCGCGCTCGCATCCGCGCACCTCCGACTTCACCAACAACGTGCTGCACCGGGCGCTGAAGCAGATCATCGCCTGCTTTCCCGTCTATCGGACCTATGTCGACGACGCAGGCGCGACAGACGCAGACAGACGCGACATCGACTGGGCAATCGCCAAGGCACGGCGACTTGAGCCGATGCTCGATCCGAGTGTCTTCGATTTCCTGCACGCGCTCTTGACCACCGACCTCGTCGCCGAACCGCGCAGCGGCTTCAGCCGCGCCACGGTGATCCGCACGGCCATGCGCGTGCAGCAATATAGCGGGCCGGTGATGGCGAAGGGCCTCGAGGATACGGCCTTCTACCGCTACAATCGGCTGCTGGCGCTGAACGAGGTCGGCGGGAGCCCGGAACGCTTCAGCGCTTCCATCGCGCAGTTCCACGGCGCCAATCGCGAGCGCGCGCGGCACACGCCGCATGCGCTTCTGAGCACCTCCACCCACGACACCAAGCGCGGCGAGGATGCGCGGGCGCGGCTTGCCGCGCTTTCCGAGATGCCGGAGGAGTGGGCGGAGCAGGTGGCGCTATGGAGCCGCATGATCCGCGCGCCGCAAGCGGCAAGCGAGGAGGCGCTGCCGCCCGACCCGAACGACGAATATGCCTTCTATCAGCTTCTCCTTGCCGCCTGGCCGCCGGAGCTTTCGGTCCGCACGGAGGCGGAGATCGACGCGGGCGCACGCGCTGTACTCCAGGAGCGGATCGAGGGCGCGATGTTGAAGACGATGCGCGAAGCGAAAGTCCGCACCACGTGGGCGGCGCCTGACGAAGTCTACGAGCAGGCGACGCTCGACTTCGTTCGCCACGCGCTCGACGGCTCGCGTGCCAATCCGTTCCTGGAGAATTTCCAGGTGTTCCTCGCCCGCATCGCGCCGCTCGGGGTCATGAACAGCCTGGTGCAGACGGTGCTGAAGCTGACGGTGCCGGGCGTGCCCGACATCTATCAGGGCGCGGAGCTGTGGGATTTCAGCCTGGTTGATCCGGATAACCGCCGGCCGGTCGATTTCGAGACGCGCCGCGCCTTCCTTGACGAGTTCACGCGCGACGGGCCTTCGGGCGTGGACTGGGCGGCGCTGCTTGCGTCCTGGCAGGACGGGCGAACCAAGCTCGCCATCGTCGCCGCGCTGCTCGACCTGAGGCGCAGGCATCCGGCGCTTTTCGCCGAGGGCAGCTACGAGGCGCTGGAGGTCACCGGCCCGGATGCGGAGCGCGTGCTCGCCTTCGTCCGCGAGGCGGATGGCGTCACGCTCGTCGTCGCGGCGCAGAGGTACTCCGGGCGCGGGGAACGGGCGGATGCGACGATCGCGCTGCCGGAATCGCTGGGCGAGGCGCGCTGGGACAGCCTGTTCGAGGGGAGGGCGGTCACCAGCGTGGGCGGTGCGCTTTCGGCGTCCGCGCTCTTCGCCAGCCTGCCGGTCGGTGTGCTTGTGAGCAAGGGCAGGTGAAGCGTTCGGCACTCGAAAGCAAACCCACTGTCGTCATGCCCGGACTTGATCCGGGCATCCATTTCGGAACGGCCGATCGCGTCTTCAGCGGGGACGGAATGGTTTGCCGGGTCAAGCCCGGCAATGACGACGAGGTGGGGTTGGCTCGCGAAGCGACGTCTAACGAGTGTTCAGTGAGGCGGCGACGGGTGGCGCGGCGCGGAGCGTCTGCAGCACCACGCAATAGCGCTCGGTGAGCTTCAGGAGCTGGTCGAGCTTCTCCCGCGGCGCGTCGCTTTCCACGTCGAAGGCAAGACGGATGTCGCGGAAGCCGACCGGCGCTTCGCGGTCGACGGCAAGCGTGCCGCGAAAATCGAGATCGCCCTCGGCGCGGACATGCGCGCTCTTCAGCTCAACGCCGATGGCGGTCGCGACGGCTTTCAGCGTGACGCCGGCGCAGGCGACGAGCGCCTCCAAGAGCATATCGCCGGAGCAGGCCTCCATGCCCGAGCCGCCGGTCGCCGGATGCAGGCCGGCGGTGACGAGCGCACGGCCGGTCTCCACCTTGCAGGCGATGTTGGCGTCGTCGATCGAGCCTTCCGCCTTGAGGGTGATGAACGCGGCGGAGGGGTCGCCCTTGTACTTTTCCTTCAGCGGCGCCTGCGTGGCGCGGAGTGTGTCGGCGTCCATGGCTAACTCCTTGGAACGGCGCTACTCGCGGCTCATCCAAGCTTGCCGCGCCTCTTCGAGCGAGGCCGGCCAGGCGGAGTCCGGAACGACGAGCGTGTAATGCTGATCCTCAAGCAGGCCGACGAAGACATCGCACGAGGATTCCTCGATGCCGAGGAAGGCCTCGTCGGAGGTGCAGCTATGCGGCATGCAGGCCGCGGCGTGGACATAGCCGTCACCGGTCGACTCGAAGGGCACCTGCACCTGATAGCGATCGTCGAAGCGCTTGAAGTTTTTGCCGAGCAGCGACTTCAGCGACGCCGTGAGTGCCGCGTTCTCGACGTCGAAGAAGTATTGCCCGGTCAGGCCGGTGCACTCCGCGGCGATCGCGGAGCCTTGCGCGAAGACGGTCGACAGCAAGAGCGCGGCAGTCGCGCCGCGAAACCCGGCTGCCATCCTCACACCCATGGGCGTTCGGCCTGATGCTTCTGCTCGTAGGCCTGGATCGCGTCGGTCTTCTCCTCGGTGATACCGATGCCGTCGAGGCCGTTCAGCATGCAGTGCTTTTTGAAGCCATCGATCTCGAACTTGACGGTTCCGCCGTCGGGCCCGCGGATCTCCTGCGCCTCAAGGTCGACGGTAAGCGTTGCATTGGCGCCGCGCGAGGCGTCGTCCATGAGCTTCTCCAGGTCCTCCGGGGAGACGATGACGGGGAGGAGCCCGTTCTGGAAGCAGTTGTTGTAGAAGATGTCGCCGAAGCTCGTGGAGATCACGCAGGAGATGCCATAGTCCTTCAGCGCCCAAGGCGCGTGCTCGCGGCTCGAGCCGCAGCCGAAATTGTCGCCCGCCACGAGAATCTTGGCGTTCTTGTAGGCCGGCTTGTTGAGGACGAAGTCCGGGTTCTCCGAGCCGTCGTCGTGGTAGCGGAGCTCGGAGAAGAGACCCTTGCCGAGGCCGGTGCGCAGAATCGTCTTCAGATACTGCTTCGGGATGATCGCGTCGGTGTCGGTGTTGACGCGCGGCAGCGGCGCGGCGACGGCGGTCAGCGTGGTGAACTTGTCCATCGGGGTGCTCCTTCCGGGGGCGCTACTTAGGCCCGGAAGGCGAGGAATGCAAAGGGGTCCGAACCCGGGCGCCCGGTGCGGGCGACAGGCGCGCCGGAAGCCGCTATAGCGGGCGCGCTCACGAACCCGATCTCCTGGAGGAAAGCATGGAATACCGCCTGCTCGGCCGTTCCGGTCTGAAGGTCTCGGTGCTGGCGATGGGGACGTGGACCTTCGGGCGGAACAAGACCGGCCCGGTCAGCTCCGTCGGGTTGCGCGACGCCAAGCGGCAGGTCGACGAATGCCTGGCGGCCGGGGTCAATCTCATCGACACCGCGAACGTCTACGGCGACGGCCAGTCGGAGGAGATCGTCGGCGCCGCGCTCAAAGGCAAGCGCGACCAGGTCGTGCTCGCCACCAAGGCGCGGTTCAACATGCTCGGCCTTCCCAACACCGGCGGCAATTCGCGCATCAACCTCATCGCGGAATGCGAGCGCAGCCTGAAGCGGCTGAAGACGGACTGGATCGACCTCTACCAGATGCATCAATGGGACGGGGAGACGCCGCTCGAAGAGACGATGGAGGCGCTCGATCGGCTCGTGCAGACCGGAAAGGTCCGCTACGTCGGCTGCTCGAACTTTTCCGGCTGGCACATCATGAAGGCGCTCGGCGCCGCGAAGGAGGGCGGCTATCAGCCGTTCATCAGCCAGCAGATCCATTACACGCTGCAGGCGCGCGAGGCGGAATACGAGCTGGTGCCGATCTCGCTCGACCAGGGGCTCGGCATCCTCGTCTGGAGCCCGATCGCCGGCGGGCTCCTGTCCGGCAAATACCGCCGCGGAAAGGATGGCCCGAAGGGGTCGCGGCATTTCGGTCGCCACTGGAGAGAGCCGCCGATCCATGACGAGGACAAGCTCTACGATATCATCGACGTCCTCGTCGACATCGCCAAGGTGCATGGATGTTCCGCCGCGCGTGTGGCGATTGCCTGGCTCATCGGCCGCCCGGGCGTGACCTCCGTCATCATGGGTGGGCGGACGCAGGAGCAGTTCGCCGACAATCTGGGCGCCGCCGAGCTCACGCTCTTGCCTGCGGAGAGGGAGCGGCTCGATGCGGTGAGCCGTCCGCCGCTGCTCTATCCCTATTGGCATCAGCTCCTGACCGCGACGGACCGCCTGAGCGCAGCCGACCTGACGTTGCTCGCGCCGCATATCTGAGGTCTTCTAAGACCGCCGCTAACGCCCTCAGCGCTGGAGGCCTGCGCATGACGATCCGGCCTTTTCATCATGGCGTAGTCGCCGGCGGCGGAATGGCCGGCCTCCTCGCGGCGCGCGTTCTTTCCGATCATTTCGAGCGCGTGACGCTGGTGGAGCGCGACGCCTTCTCCGGCGCGCCCGATCCGCGCAAGGGCGTGCCGCAGGGCCGCCACGTGCACGTGCTCCTGATCCGTGGCCGGTCGATCCTAGAGCGCTATTTCCCCGGGCTTGTGGAGGAGCTTCGCGCCGAGGGCGCGGTCGTCGTCAATGCCGGCCGAGAGCTCCGTTGGCATCACGCCGGTGCGCTGCGCGTCGAGCACGACAGCGAACTCTCGCTGCTGACCATGACCCGACCGCTGCTGGAGCATAAGGTCGCCATGCGTGTCCGCTCGCTGCCTGGTGTCAGCGTGCGCGACGGCGCGCGAGTCGAGGGATTTTGCACCGATGGCGACGCCGTGACCGGTCTTCGCGCAGGCGTCGCCGGCGACGCGCGGGGACGCGAGGATATCGCCGCCGATCTCGTCGTCGATTGCACGGGCCGGGGGAGTTCCACGCCACGGTGGATGGCAGAGCTGGGCTTTGCCGCTCCGCAGACCGAGACGCTCCCGGTCAGAGTCACCTACGCGACCTGTCTGTTTCGGCGGCCACCCGGCGCTCCGGAGACCCGCCTGCTGTTCGTGACCGGCGGTCCTGGAAGAAGAGGCGCCGGCCTCGTTCCCATTGAAGGCGGTCGATGGCTCTTGACCGCGTTCAGCTATGGCGACGAGCCCTCGCCGCAGGATCTCGATGCGCTGCTGGCCTTTGCGGGCTCCCTGAGCAGCCCCGCGATCCATGACGCCGTCCGTTCGGCCGAGCCTTTGACGGAGGTCGTCCATTACCGGTTCGCCGGCAGCCAGCGACAACGCTACGAGACGCTGAGCGCCTTCCCGGGGGGCGTGATCGTCCTCGGCGACGGTGTCTGCAGCTTCAATCCGATCTACGGGCAGGGCATGACGGTGAGCGCGATCGAGGCGGAATGTCTCGACCAGACGTTGGCCCGCGCGCGCCACGAAGGCGGGATCGGTCCCGACTTCGCTCGGCGCTGGTTCGCAACGATCCGGCCGGTCATCGATGCGGCCTGGGAGGGCGTGCTGCTGGAAGACCTCCGCTTTCCTGAGATGAAAGACGTACAGACGGCCCGCTTGAGGGCGCTGCGATGGTACATGGACCGCGTCCACCGGGCGACGCATCGAAGCGCAGCCGTCGCGGATCAATTCTACCGCGTGGCGAACTTCCTCGACACCCCGACGAGCCTGCTCCGGCCGAAGGTGCTCGCCGACACGCTCTTCGGACGGTGAGAGACCGCGCGAGCTGCGTCCACACTCCGCCGCGCGGGCGAGGAGGAGGGCGCGTTCGCGGGCGTTCTTGGTGAGGGCGGCGGCGCGCTCAAACTCGCCGCGCGCCTCATCGAGGCGGTCGAGCCTGCGCAGGAACTCGCCGCGCACGCTTGGAAGGAGATGGTAGTTCCTGAGCGACGGGTCATCGGCGATCCGGTCGACGGCTGCAAGGCCGGCGGCCGGGCCGGACGCCATGCCGACCGCGACCGCGCGATTCAGTTCCACGATCGGGGAGGGGACGCTCGCCGCGAGCGCGTCATAGGCGGCGACGATGCCGGCCCAGTCGGTGTCCTCCGGCTTTGCCGCGCGTGCGTGGCAGGCGGCGACGGCGGCCTGGAGCACATAAGGGCCGGGCGCGATGCCATGTGCCCTGGTGCGATCCTCCGCCCGCGCCAGCGCGGCAAGGCCGCGACCGATCAGGAGGTGGTCCCAGAGGGCGCGGTTCTGGTCGAGGAGCAGGATCGGCGCGCCGTCGGCATCGGTGCGCGCCTTGAAGCGTGACGCCTGGATCTCCATCAGCGCGACGAGGCCGTGCACTTCCGGCTCCTCCGGCGCGAGCGTCGCCAGGATGCGGCCAAGGCGGAGCGCTTCCTCCGATAGCTGCGGACGCAGCCAGTCCTCGCCGGCGGTGGCGGCATAGCCCTCGTTGAAGATCAGGTAGACGACCTCCAGGACCGAGGCGAGGCGCTCGGCAAGTTCATCGCCGCGCGGCACTTCGAACGGGATCTGCTTGTCGGCGAGCGTGCGCTTGGCGCGCACGATGCGCTGCGCGATCGTCGGCTCCGGCACGAGGAAGGCGCGGGCGATCTCCTCCGTCGTCAGCCCGCCGACGAGGCGCAGCGTCAGCGCCACCCGCGCCTCCGTCGAGAGCACCGGATGGCAGGCGGTGAAGATCAGACGCAGAAGGTCGTCGCCGATATCGTCGTCGAGGGCGGCTTCGATGTCGGGTGTCGGGTCCTGCTCCTCCTCAAGCTCGCGGCCGATCTCGGCGTGCTTGCGCTCCAGCATTCTGGCGCGGCGCAGGCGATCGATGGCGCGGCGCTTGGCGGTCGCCATCAGCCAGGCGCCGGGTTTCTCCGGCACGCCGGATTTCGGCCAGGTCTCCAGCGCCACGACGAGCGCGTCCTGCGCCAACTCCTCCGCCACGCCCACGTCGCGCGTCATGCGGGCGAGGCCAGCGATGAGCTTCGCCTGCTCGATGCGGAAAATCGCCTCGATAGCCCGATGAGGCGTGGATTGGGGATCGGCGGCCGTCACGGCCGCCGGTCAGATCATTTCCGGTCCGCCGGAGCAAGTCTCCGCGGCAGGTGGATATGCGCGCTAAGCCTGCATCGGCCCCGCGAGGACCATCCAGGAGACGCCAAAACGGTCGGCAACAGAGCCGAAGCGCTCCGCGAAGAAGGTCTTCGCCATCGGCATCTGCACCTTGCCGCCGTCGCCGAGGTCCTTGAAAATGCGCTCAGCCTCGGCGACGTCCTTCGCCGTGACGGCGAGCGATACACCGGCGAAGTTGGGCTTTCCCGACACCATGCCGTCGGAGACCATGACGAGCAACTCGCCGATCTTCAGGGCGGCGTGCATGACCTTGTTCTCCGATCCGGGCGGAAGCATGCCGGGCGGCGGACCCTCCGGCGCGTCCTTCATGCGCATCAGGCCGGCGACCTCCGCGCCGAGAACGCGCTTGTAGAGCTCGATCGCCTCGTCGGCGCGGCCTTCGAAGAACAAATAGGGCTGGACTTGCATGACGTCTCCTCTTCGCGAGTGTTCGCAATATTACGTTGATATCAGCCTTTCTTTCCTCTGGCCAGCTCGTCCTCTTTGTTGAGCTCGGCCGCGCGCTCCCACTGACGCTTTTCCGCCTCGCGAAGCTCCGGCGTGAATTCCTCGCCGAAATCGTCCATCTCGAAGATCGGACGGATGTCGACGTCGCCCGCGGGGAAGGGGGCCTGCTTCAGCCAGTCGAGGGCTTCGTCCATCGATGCGACCTTCCAGATCCAGAACCCGGCGATCAGCTCCTTGCTCTCCGCGAACGGCCCGTCGATGACCTTGGGCTTGCCGCCGTCGAAGTTGACGCGCTTCGCCTTCGACGTGGGATGCAGGCCTTCGCCCGCGAGCATGATGCCGGCGTCGACCAGCCGCTGGTTGAAGGCGCCCATCTTGGTGAGCATCTCCTTGCTCGGCATCTTTCCGGCTTCGCTGTCTTTGTTGGCCTTCACGGCGACCAGTACGCGCATTTTCTTGCTCCTTTGGTGGTTCTGCCCGGCGTGCGGACTGTTGCGTTCATCTCCACGACGAGCGAGGCGGCTCCAGATCGACACGCCTCGACTCTTTTGACTTGCGGGCTCCGGCTAGGCGCCAGGAAGGTCCTCCGCCTCCATCACCGGGCGCACCTCGATCTCGCAGTCGCCGTCGAAGGGCCGCGGGAAGCGCCGCGCCCACTCAAGCGCCTCTTCGCGCGACTTCACCTGGATCATGGTGTAGCCGGCGATCAGCTCCTTGGATTCGGTGAAAGGGCCGTCGATGACGGTCCGCTTGTCGCCGGAGTATTTGATGCGCCAGCCTTTCTCGCTGCGCGTCAGGCCGTTGGCATCGAGCAGGATCCCGGCCTTGGCGAGCTCTTCATGGAAGTCGCCCATGTCCTTGAATATCTGCTGCGACGGCATGGCGGTGCCCTGGTCCCAGTCCTTGGTGCTCTTGACGATGATCATGAAACGCATGGTGGCTTCTCCTTCGTGTGGCCGCTTTGTTTGAGGCCCGTCCTATGCACACGACGAGCGGGGCAATGCAGGATCGACACGGGCACGAATCTTTTTTGCGCGAGGCCGGTCTCCAGGATGCGGCCCACAGATTCAGGCGGCTTCCGGCTTGGTCGATCTGGTGATTCGAGGCTTCTTCTCCATCGGGAAGAACTGAAAATAGGGCTCTGCCTCCCGGAGCACGCGGACAAAGGACGGGCGCGCCATCAGCCGATCGAGATAGGCCGGAAGGTGGTTGAGCTCGGGGCCGAAAGGAAGGACCGTGTCGGCGTAGAAGAGCGCGGGGGAAGCCGCGCAATCGACGATCGAGAACGCGTCTCCCATCGCCCAGGTCCGCGCCCCGATCGTCCGATCGAGCAGGGCGTAGGCCTCGCGTAGTTGGCTTTTGGCCTGATCGACGCCGTTCGGGTCTCGGCCCCCTTCAGGGCGCAGGCGGTCGCCGACGATCTTCTGCATCGGTTCGTGCACATAGTGGTCGATGACGCGATCCCACATCCGAGCCTGCCAGGCGCTCTCCGGGTCCTTCGGGACGAACCGCGTCCGACCCGGATAGAACGTATCGAGATACTCGATGATGACCGTCGCTTCCGCGACCGTGCGGTTTCGCGCCTCATCGCGCAGAACAGGGAACTTCGCGAGCGGCCAGACGGATGCGAAGGCGGCGCGCGATTCCGCGTTCCCGAGATCGACGAGCACAGGCTCGAACGGTGTGTCGTTCTCATAGAGGGGGATCAAGGCTTTCCAACAGAAGGAAGCCAGGGGATGGAAATAGAGTCGGATGGACATGCCGATGCTCCGTGGTGCCGATTGCCGTCTTCGAAGCGTGCCGTGCCGGTTGGACACGGCGAAACTTGCAAGACTTACCGATACGACGAACGAGCCGACGCGGAGTCGACATTGTGCGGGAGTTCACCAAACGTTCGACGTGAACGACGGCGAGTCGCGCCGAGCGGATAGCGCCGCGCGCTTTTGGGCCCGCGCTCTCTAGTCGCGAAAGAGCCTGTCGCCCTGCTCGTCGACGATCTGCATGCCCTTGGTCACGGCGAAGGAGGCGGCGGCGTCCTTGCTCGCGTGCTTCTCCGCGCGGACGAAGCGGTGCTCCTTCACGCCGTCAGGGAAGTCCTTCTCGATGAGGCCGGCAGTCTGAAACTGCCCATCGGCGGAATAGGGCGCGGGCCGGATGCGGAAGCCCTTATATTCCACGGCCTCGCCGGGGGCTTCCTCGCCGCTCCCGCCGCCGCCTCCGCCGAAAATCCGACCCAGAATGCCCTTCACGAATGAGAATCCTTGCCATTTGGCCACGACACGGCGTGGCGGATCGCGATTGCCTGAAGTATGTAGCCGCAGTCGGCATTAGGCAAACAGGGGCGAGGGCGCGTGGCACGGATCGAGAGCGTGAACGTCGGGAGCGAGCTGCGCGCCGACACCGACAGCAGCCGTACCGGCATCTATAAATCGCCGGTCGCAGGCGCGGTTCAGATTGGCGCGCTCGGCGTCGAGGGCGACCGCATCGCGGACCTCGACAGTCACGGCGGGCCGGACCAGGCCGTCTACTGCTATCTCGCCGAGGATTATCGCTGGTGGTCGGAGACGCTCGGCACGGACCTCGCGCCGGGGAGCTTTGGCGACAACCTCACGATTTCCGGGCTCGCCGGTGAGGAGATCGCCTCCGGCGATCGGCTCGTCGCAGGCGAGGTGACGCTCGAGGTCACGGCGCCGCGCATCCCCTGCAACACGCTCGCCCGGCGCATGCAGGATTCTGGCTTCGTGAAAGCATTCCGTCAGGCGGAGCGCCCGGGCTTCTATTGCCGGGTCGTCGTGCCCGGCGCGCTGCAAGCCGGGACGGAGGTCGACTACCGCAAGCAAACGGGCGACCGCGTGACGATGCTGGAGATCTATCGCGCGTGGTTCGAACGGCGCACGCTTGCGCCGGAGGCGTTGAAGCGAATGCTTTCCGCGCCGGTCGCGGTGCGCGTGCGCAAGGACTTCGAGGCGCTGCTCGCGGCCAGGGTCTAGCCTCAGGCAACAGCGCGCCGCCGCTCCAGGCAGCCGCCGTGCTCCTTCAGCACGCGCTCCGTTGACGGCGGATACTTTCCCAATTTCGCCGCCGGCCTGATCGGGCGCGGGACGAGGTTGCCACCGCAATTCGGACAGACGCCACCGAACACACCCTCAGCGCAGTCGGCGCAGAAGGTGCATTCGAAGGTGCAGATGCGCGCGTCGGGCGACGCCGGCGGCAGATCGCGGTCGCAGCATTCGCAGTTCGGCCTGAGCTGAAGCATCGTCGCCTCCAATTTTCCCGGACGACTGTCCCTGGCGACGCTACGGCCGCGAGCCGCCGAAGGGAAGCATGGAGAGAAGCACGCGGTCGCGCATGAAGAAATGATGGAAGAGCGCCGCCGCCGCGTGCAATCCGGCAACCCAGATGATGACGTTCCCGAGCGTCGTATGGAGTTCGGTGATCGTACGGCCGAAATCGTGGGAGAGCGACGTCAGCGGCCCGATGTCGCCGAGCCCGAGGAGGTTGATCGGGTGCCCCTCGAACCATGCTCCGAATATCGCGGTGAGCGGAACGGCGGCGAGAAGCGCATAGAGGAGCCAGTGGACGACGCGCGAGGCGATCGTCATCCAGGCCGGGGACGGCGGGTCCTGGGGCGGCCTCTCGAATACCCGCCAGATCAGCCGCAGAACGAGCACGACCAGGACAAGCGTCCCGAAGGTCTCGTGCAGGCTCAGCGTAAAGGCGCGCTCATCGGAATAGACGCGGCTCTCCGGCCCGCCTTCACCGAGGAGGTAGGCGGCGCCGACGAGAAACACGGTCAGCCAATGGAAGGTCTGGACGATCGCGCCGTAGCGGGTCGGGGTATTTCTCAGGGTCAAGGCATGCGCTCCATGTCCGCCGAATCGATTGCCGGATCCGTTGTGCCCGCCTAGACAAAAAGTGTCGCCGATCTTTGTCAGAGTTTCGCGGACTTGTTGAAAAGTGTCTCGATCGGCCTCGATGTGGCGCGCTTCCGCCTAATCCGCAGCCTCCTCGATCGCCTCCATGTCCTCGTCGGAGAGGCCGAAATGATGGCCGATCTCGTGAATGAGAACGTGGGTGACGATCTCGCCGAGCGAATCGGTTCCTTCCGCCCAGAAATCCAGGATCGGACGGCGATAGAGCCAGATCTGGTTGGGCATCGCCCCGGTCGGGGGCGTGGCCGTGTCCTGTGCCATGCCGATGCCCTGGAAGAGCCCGAGAATATCGAACTCCAATTCGGCCTGAAGGTCCTTCAGGACGTCGTCGTCGGGAAACTCCGCGACGACGAAGGTCACGTCGCCGACGAGATCGCGGAAGGGCGCGGGGAGTGCGGCGAAGGCGCGCTCCGCCATCGCCTCGAAATCGTCGAGCGACGGCGCGGAGCGCCCGTTCCAGCTGTCGGTCTTGCTCATCGCCGACAGAGATAGGGCGGCGAACCGGCGCGGAAAAGCCGGGATCGCAACGGGTCGGCAACGAATGCAGGGAACAAGACTTTGCCGGCACACGTTTCCTCGGTATGCCAACCTGTTGCGGGGGACGACCGACCGCTCCTCACGGTGCGGATCCGAGAGACCGGGAGTCGACAATGAAGAAAGTTCTTTCGATCGCCTGCGCCGCCGGGGCGCTCCTTGCCGTCACGACCGTGGCGAATGCGTTGGAGGAATGCCGCGGCGGGTATCGCGAACTGCCGAACGGCGTCATCGTGAGCTGCAACCCCGCCAACGACTTCGGATACGCGCCGGCGCCCGTCTATGTGGCCCCGCGGGTCTATGTGGCCCCGCCAATCTACGTAGGCCCGAGCTACTACTACGACGAGCCGTACTACGACGACGGCTATTACGCGCGTCGCTACTACGACCGGCCGTATTATTCGCGGCGCACCCCCAAGTACACGCGCTCTTGCGCACCCCTCGGGAGGGGCGTCGTGGGGCCCAGGGGATGCTGACGGAAGACTCGGCTTAACAAAGCTTAATGCGCCGGACGCTGTAAACGCCGCGTTCGGCGCATCACATCAAACGGTGGAGGGCAATTCGCCCGGCCGACTGCCAGAGAGCCGACCGAGCATCACCCCGATGGAGGGTTTGATGTTTGGAATTCCGCAAAACGCAAAATCTACCGCCGCCTTGTGCAGCCTGGCGCTCGCCGCGAGCGTCCTGTTCGCACCGGGCGCTTTCGCCATGGCGCAGCAGACGCCGCTTGCCCAGGACCCTGGCGCTTGCGCTGTCGGCACGACCTGGCGCGCCGTTATGCCGGACAACATGATCGCCACCCTGCAATGCCCGCGCGCGCTTGGGGCAAAGCAGCCGCAAATGGTCTCCACGCATCCCTTCGGGGCGCGTGCTGCGCCGGCGGCTGTCGCCTATGCGCCTCGCGCACGGGAGCCGCTCTACACAGGGTCGATCGGACATGCTGCGCCGGCCGCGACGCGGCAGGGGCGCATGGAGATGGTGAGCGGTCCGGGGGCGTGCCGGCCGGGCGACTACTGGATGACACATAATTGGAACAACGATCCGGCCTACGACACGCCAATGTCCTGCCCGGGCTAGGTCCACTCCGCATTGTCACGACGGCCCGGCACGTGTCCGGGCCGTCGTCGTCGGAGACGTGGCGCGCCGTTTACGCCAGTACGTAGGTGCGGACGAGATACCAGAGCAGGAAAACCACGAAGAGCGCCGCCAAGCCGCGCCCGATCCGCCGCCCCCAGATCTCGGCCGGATCGTTCGCCGGGGCATCGGCGGCGGCGAAATGCTTCGCCGCCCGCGCCATGGCGGAAGTGCCGACGACCTCGCTTTCGTCGTGCACGCGGCGGAGATCGCGCCGCGCCCGCTCGGCTGCTTTTTCGTGGCGGTCCTCGGGCATCGGATCGAGCGCGCTTTTCAAACAGGCGCGACCGGCTAGCGCCAGTCGCGAATGTCGACGAAGTGACCGGCGATCGCCGCCGCCGCCGCCATGGCCGGCGAGACGAGATGCGTGCGGCCCTTGTAGCCCTGCCGGCCCTCGAAGTTGCGGTTGGAGGTGGAGGCGCAGCGCTCCTCCGGCTTCAGCTTGTCGGCGTTCATGGCAAGGCACATGGAGCAGCCGGGCTCGCGCCATTCGAAGCCCGCGGCCTTGAACACCTCGTCGAGGCCTTCCGCCTCCGCCGCTTCCTTCACCAGGCCGGAGCCGGGGACGATCATGGCGGTCAGGTTCTCATTGACGCGGCGGCCTTCGACCACCTTCGCCGCGGCGCGGAGGTCCTCGATCCGCCCGTTGGTGCAGGAGCCGATGAAGACGCGGTCGAGCGCGATGTCGGTGATCTTCGTTCCGGGGGTGAGCCCCATGTACTGCAGCGCCCGCCACTTCGAGTGACGCCGCGCCTCGTCCTCGATCTTGTCGGGATCGGGGACGACGCCGGTCACCGCCACGACGTCCTCCGGCGAAGAGCCCCAGGTGACGACGGGCGGCAGATTGGCGCCGTCGAGTCTGACCTCGCGGTGGAACTCCGCGCCGTCGTCAGTCGGGAGCGTCTCCCAGTAGGCGCGCGCCATGTCCCAGGCCGTGCCTTTGGGCGCGCGTGGGCGATCCTTGATGTAGGCGTAGGTCGTCTCGTCGGGCGCGATCATGCCGGCGCGCGCGCCGCCTTCGATCGACATGTTGCAGACCGTCATGCGGCCTTCCATCGACAGCGCGCGGATAACGTCGCCGGCATACTCGATGACATGGCCGGTACCGCCGGCCGTGCCGATCTCGCCGATGATCGAAAGGATCACGTCCTTCGCCGTCACGCCGTTCGGCAGCTTGCCGTCGACCGTGACGCGCATGTTCCTGGCCTTGCGCTGGATCAGCGTCTGCGTAGCGAGCACGTGCTCAACCTCGCTGGTGCCGATGCCATGCGCGAGCGCGCCGAAGGCGCCATGCGTGGAGGTGTGGCTATCGCCGCACACGATGGTCATGCCGGGGAGGGTGAAGCCCTGCTCCGGGCCGATGATGTGGACGATGCCCTGCCGGCGGTCGCGCTCGTCGTAATATTCGATGCCGAAGTCGCGGGCGTTTCCCGCCAGCGTATCGACCTGCAGCTTCGATTCCGGATCGTCGATGCCGTGGCTGCGGTCGGTGGTCGGCACGTTGTGGTCGACGACGGCAAGCGTCTTGTCCGGTGCGCGCACCGTGCGATGCGCCAGGCGCAGGCCTTCGAAAGCCTGCGGGCTCGTCACCTCGTGCACGAGATGACGGTCGATATAGAGGAGGCACGTGCCGTCGGGCTCCGCCTCGACCATGTGGTCGTCGAAGATCTTGTCGTAGAGGGTTCTCGGTTTCATCGGATTGCTCGCTTCATTCGCTTGCTTCAACGCTTAAGGGGGTGCGGCGCCAAAGGCCGCTTCACTCAGCGGGGAAGCGAGCCGTCAGATGCAAAAAGCCGGGCGAAGAAGCGCCAGGGAAGGCGCGCATGGTCGCCGATCGCCGCGAAGGCGAGCGTGGACTGCGCCGACCCGCACTTTGAGGGCGCGCCGGGGGCGCGGATTTCCAGGGTTCCCGTCATGCGGCGCTATATAGCAACGCGCCCCGTCAGCCTCAATGACGGAGCTTGCGCGGGTTTGCGCACAAACCGGCGTCTTGCGGCCCTTCGAGGCTTGCCCTTCGGGCTCGCACCTCAGCACGAGGGTGGTGGGTTGCGACGGGCTTCGCGACCACCGGTGGCGTGCTGCATCGTGGCGAATGCGCTAGAGGGGGTGAATGATTCCTTTCGCCAGAATTATCGGCGCGGCTGCGCTCCTTGTCTTCACCCTTGCGCCGGCGGGCGCCGAGTGCCGCAGCGAGCGGTTCGAGGGCGCGGCCTACACGGTCTGCAGCTTCGACCTCGCCAAGGACGACCTCAGGCTCTTCTGGAGGGACGGCGACGGCAGGCCCTACAACACCTTCGACGGGCTCGCGGCCGCGCTGAAGGCGGAGGGGCTGACACTCTCCTTCGCCATCAACGGCGGCATGTACGGCGAGAGCTTCATGCCGACCGGGCTCTATGTCGAAGGCGGCAAGACGCTGGTCGAGGCGAATACGAAGACCGTCCCGGGCTCCGGCGCGCAGGTGCCGAACTTCTACAAGAAGCCGAACGGCGTCTTCTTCCTCGGCGGCGGCAAGGCCGGCGTGATGGAGACGGAGGCGTTCCTGCAGGCGAAACCGAAGGCCGCCTTCGCCACGCAGTCGGGACCGATGCTCGTCGTCGACGGCAAGCTGCACCCGGCCTTCATCGAGGGGTCGACTGACTTGAAGCCGCGCGATGGGGTGTGCGTCGCGGGCAGCAATGTGCATTTCGCGATCAGCGAGGGGCGCGTGAATTTTTACGACTTCGCGCGCCTCTTCCGCGACAAGCTCGGCTGCAAGGACGCGCTCTTCCTCGACGGCGGCTCGGCGCCCGGGCTCTACGCGCCGGAGCTTGGCCGCGACGACGCGCCCGGCCACGGCGGTTACGGGCCGATCGTGGGCGCGGTCGAGTAGAGGCGTAAGCCGCTTTCCGAACCGAACTCGACCTGCTGCATACTTCGTCCCGGGCGCGCACGGGGAAGCTGCGTCGCCGACAAAAACGGGAGGAGACATCAATGACAATAAGGCCCGACCCGACGTTTCACGCGACGGCGAAGCTTGCGATGCAGGCGCCGGTGGAGAATTTCGCCTATACGCTGATGCTCAGCCCGGATTTTTCGCAACCGGATGCGCTCGCCGTCGTGGACGTCAATCCGAAGTCCAAGACCTACGCGAAGATCGTCCATACGGTGACGATGCCCAACAAGGGCGACGAGTTCCATCATTTCGGCTGGAACGCCTGCTCGTCGGCACTGTCGCCGTTGTCCGGCCACGCCTTTCTGGAGCGGCGCTACCTCATCATCCCGGGCATCCGCTCCTCCCGCATCTATGTCGTGGATACGAAGGACGGGCCGACCAAGGCCAAGATCCACAAGGTGATCGAGCCTGAGGAGGTCTTCAAGAAGACCGGCTACTCACGCCCGCACACCATCCATTGCGGGCCGGAGGGCATCTATGTCTCCACGCTCGGTGGCGGCGGACCCGACGGCACCGACGGGCCGCCGGGCATCTTCATCATGGATTGCGAGACGTTCGACGTGATCGGACGCTACGAGATGGATCGCGGTCCACAGGACAAGCACTACGATTTCTGGTGGAACCTTCCGCGCGACTACATGGTGTCGAGCGAATGGGCGCTGCCACCGCAATTTGAGAACGGCATCGTGCCGGAGGACCTGCTCTCCAACAAATACGGCCACCGCATCCATTTCTGGGACCTGCACGCGCGCAAGAACGTGCAGACGATCGATCTCGGTGCCAATCACCAGATGGCGCTTGAGGTGCGGCCGGCACACGATCCGATCAAGGAATACGGGTTCCTCGGCGTGGTCGTCGATACGACGAACCTGGAGGGATCGATCTGGACCTGGTGGCGCGAAGGCGGGAAGTTCCACTGCAAGAAGACGGCGACGATCCTGCCGGAGCCGGCGGAGAAAGATCTGCTTCCGCCGCTCTTGCAAGGCTTCGGCGCCGTGCCGCCGCTCGTCACCGACATCGACCTGTCATTGGACGACCGGCACCTCTACGTCTCCTGCTGGGGAACGGGAGAGATGCGCCAGTACGACGTATCCGACCCGATGAAGCCGACGCTTGCCGGCTCGGTCCATATCGGCGGGATCGCGCGCAGGACCAAGCATCCGAACGGCAAGACCTATGCCGGCGGGCCGCAGATGGTGGAAATCTCCCGCGACGGGAAGCGCGTCTACTGGACCAACTCGCTCTACTCGACCTGGGACGACCAGTTCTATCCGGACGGCGTGCCGGGCGCGATGGTCAAGGCCGATGTCGGGACCAACGGCGGGCTGACGCTCGACAAGAATTTCTGGGTCGAGTTCCCGAAGGGCTATCGCTCGCACCAGATCCGGCTGGAGGGTGGAGACTGTTCGACAGACAGCTTCTGCTATCCGTCGGTCTGACCTTTGGGCGTAGCATTCTCGGGCGCGGCCGGCCTCTGGCTGGCCGTGCTCGCGTCCGGGCTCTACCACGGCGTCAATCCGGGCATGGGGTGGCCGCTGGCGGTTTCCGCCGCATTGATGGGCAAGGGCCGCCGCGATCTTTTTCCGGCGCTCGGTGCGCTCGCCGCGGGACATTTCATCGCCATGGCGGGCATCCTGCTGCCCTTCGCGATGATGACGGCGCTCCTCGACTGGCAGCGCCAGATCAGGGTCGGCGCGGGGCTGCTTGTCGTCGCGTTCGGCCTGTTCCTCCTCATACGCAACCGTCACCCGCGCTTCCTCGCGCGCATCCCGCCGTCGCGGATCGCGCTCTGGTCGTTCCTCGCGGCGACAGCACATGGCGCGGGCCTGATGCTGGTACCGATCTATCTCGGGCTATGTACCACGCAGGACCTTGGGGCGGGCCATCGCGCGGCGGGCGAGCTCATGAACGGAACGCTCGGCGTCGCCCTCGCAGTGGCGGTCGTCCACACCGGAGCGATGGTCACAGCCGGGGGCGCAATGGCCTATGCGGTGTATCGATGGCTGGGCCTGACCTTCCTGTCGAAGAGCTGGTTCAATCTCGACCGGGTGTGGGCGGCGAGCCTGGTGCTTGTGGGTGGAATCTCTTTGTTGAGCGTATTCCTTTGACGGCGACGGGCGCGCGCCGGCTCAGGCTGCCTTGGCGTGAGGTGCCGGCGCGATGCCGAGCAGGTCGGCGAGGGCGGTCTCGCCTCGCGTGGTGACGATCACCGCGCGGCTGTCGCGGGCACGGGTGAGCCAGCCGTCGTCGAGCATATGGCGGGCAAGCGCCGCGCCTGTGTGACCGGCGAGATGGAAGCGCCGCTCGCTCCAGTCGAGACACGGCCGGCAGAAGGCGCGGCGGTTTTTCCTGCGCGTTTCGAGATCGATGCCGAGCCCATCGAAGAATGCGAAGCCCGCCTTCGTGACCTCGCCGCCTTCGTCGTCGAGCAGCACCAGGCCGCGCTCCGTCAATGCGTCGGCGATGGCGACGCCAATCCTGCCGGCGAGGTGGTCGTAGCAGAAGCGCGCCTCGCGCATGGCGGCATCGGGGCCGCGGATCGGCCGATAGCGCGGCGGCGTCTCGATCGCCGCGACCGCGCCGATCAATTCCAGCATCTGCGCCACCAGCGGCGAAGCAATGCGGAAGTAGCGGTGGCGGCCCTGCTTCACGACGGCGAGGAGCCTGGTCTCGGTCAGGCGGCGGAGATGCTCGCTCGCGGTCTGCGGCGACACGCGGGCGAAATAGGCGAGCTCGCCGGCGGTTCGCGCGCGGCCGTCCATCAGGGCGACCAGGATCGCCGCGCGCGCCGGATCGCCGACGAGCGCGCCGATCTCGGCGATGTCGATGTTGCTGCTCATGTCGACAGCGTAGGCGAGCGCGCGGTGGCTGCAACCGGATTCGGTTCGTTCGTGAGCGAAGCGTTCACGGGTGCGGGCGCGGTGCTGCTCCTTATGTTTAGGGCAGAAAATGCCGCCGAGGAGCAACAATGCCCGAGCAAAGCCTTCCCCGCATCGCAAGCCGCGTCGTCGACGCGCTGGCGCTGTGGGCGTCTCGTGCCCGCGAACGCCGCGCGCTTGCTAGCCTGGACGATCATCTCCTGAAGGACGTCGGGCTCGACAGGACAGAAGCGATTGCCGAAGCCGAGCTGCCACCGTGGCGCGGCGGCGCCCGACGCGAACACGAGCGGCGTGTCCGCGACGTGATTACGGGCCAATCGCGGGCGCTGCCGAGTAGCGTTTTGTGGCGACGTATATCGGCGGGGTCGGCTTTGCGCGACGGAGGCGCGGCGCGCGCTCAATCAGCGCCGAGTCGCCGAATTCGTGATTGCGGTAGGCGCGCGCCTCGGCCGCGGCGGCCATGTCGCGCAGCACATCGTCATCGGTGAAGGCGCGGAGCAGCTCGAAATGGCTTTCGCCAGGCGCGTGCATGCCGGAGACGATGGCGTCGCAAATGCGAAGCGGCGTCTCGCGGCCGATCAGCCCGGTTGCAACGCCTTCGCCGATGCGGACGCCACCGCGGCAGAGGCCGGCGGCTTCAAGCGCCCTGACGGTCGTCGTGCCGATGGCGATGACACGCCCGCCCGCGGCCGTTGTTCGCGCGACGGCCTGCGCGGTCGTGGCCGGGATGACGTAGGGCTCGTCGAAGGGGAGGCGGCGGTCGAGCGCGGCGTCGCCGGTTGAGGAGATGCCGGCGGCGAGCGTCAGCGTGGCGAAGCCGATCCCGCGCTCGCGGAATTGGCAAAGGATCCGCCAGTCGAGCGCGAAGCCGGCCGATGGCGCTTCGAAGGCGACCGGGCGGGCCGCGTAGCCGGTCCAGACATCCCAGAGCTTCAGCGGCGCCGGCACGTGCGCGTATTGGATCGGCCGCCCGTGCCGCGCGATCCCCGCCCATATCTCGTCGGCGGCGCCGGCGAACCGGATGGCGACGAGGCGGGACTCAAGCACGCGCTCCACCGTCGCAGCCAGAGACCCGAGCGAGAGCGTGTCGCCGCGCGCAAACGACGGGGGAGGGGGACGATCCTCGGTACGCATGCGGTGATCGCCTGCGCCGAACACAACGGCGACGAAACGCGTCGGGTCGCCCAGCGACTGCCACGCCGCGAGGCGAAGCTCGATCGGCGCGCCGCTTGCCGCATGCATGCCGCACAGGCTCGCCGGCAGCGTCGCGGCGTCGTTGGCGACGACGAGGTCGCCGGGGTTGAGAAGCTCCGGCAGATCGTGCCGCACGGCGTGACGGATCGCACCGCCCGCCGTGACGACAAGCAGCTTCGGCGCGCGTCTCCCGGGCCGGTCGGCGGGGATCATGCGGTCTCCGGCGAGAGCGCCGGCTGTGCCGGCAAGTGCGTTGCGATCGCCTCGATCAGCTCCGCGGCGGAGACTTCCGGACGCTTCAGCGTCGCGGGATCGGCATCGGGAACGGCGAGCGCATGGAGCGGCGTGTCCATGTCACCGGGGTCGATCGAGAGAAAGCGCACGCCTTCCGCGCCGAGTTCCTCCGCCCAGATCGCCGTCATGTGGCGGAGCGCCGCCTTGCTCGCACCGTAAGCGCCCCAGCCGGCATAGGCGTTAACCGCAGCGTCGCTGGAAATGTTGAGCACGACCGCGCCGCGTCCCTCGCGCGCGGAGGCCGCGAGCGCGCCAAGCAGCGCCTTGGTCAGCCGGAAGGGCGCGATGACGTTGATCTGCAGCGCCTCGGCGAAATCCTCGCAGGCGGTGTCGGCGAGCGGCGCGAGCGGCACCGGGCCGAGGCTCGACGCATTGTTGATCAGGACATCGAGCCCGCCGAGGCCGCCGCTTATCTGCAGCGCGATCGGATAGATCGCGTCCTTGTCGCCGATGTCGGCGACGATGCCGTGGGCGCCGCTCGCGCGGATCGTGCGCTGGACCAATTCCGCCGTGCGCGCGACGAAGGCGACGCGTGCGCCGCGTGCGGCGAATTGCTGCACGAGCGCCAGCCCGAGACCCGAGGTTCCACCGGTGATCGCGACGCGGAGGCCACGCAGATTTTTGCGCATATCGAAGCTCCATCGTTTAAGGAGCTCGCTTGCTACAAGTTCAAGTGAACTTGAAGTCAAGAGGAAATCGTGCTTGTCTCCCGGCATGGATACGGTGCTCACGATCAACGAGGTTTCGCGCCGCAGCGGCGTCGCCTCTTCGGCGCTGCGCTTCTACGAGGAGAGGGGGCTGATCACGTCGGAGCGCGCCGGCTCCGGGCACAGGCGCTATCCGCGCTCGGCATTGAGGCGCATCGCCTTCATCGTCTTCGCGCAGAAGGTGGGGCTGACGCTTGAGGAGATCGGCGCGGAGCTAGCGAAGCTGCCGCCCGACCGCGTGCCGACGCGGCGCGACTGGGCGAAGCTATCCGGCGGCTGGACGGCGAAGATCGATCGCCGCATCGAGGAACTTCAGCGCCTCCGCGCGGGGCTCACCGAATGCATTGGATGCGGCTGCCTTTCGATCGACCGCTGCAAGCTCGCCAATCCCGCCGACCATGCAGCGCGCATGGGGCCGGGGCCGCGATACTGGATGGGATGAGGAGGGTGGGGCCGAACCTCCTCGCCGCACAAATGAAAAGCGGCGCCGAAGCGCCGCTCTTGAAACCAGAATTGGAAGCTTCGCCTATTCGGCGGCGGCCTCGGCCGGGGCTTCCGCTGCCGCTGCGGCGCGGGCTGCTTCCTTCTCAGCCTCGGCGGCGGCGCGCTCCGCGGCAGCCTGCGCGCGCATGTCCTCGTTCAGACGCTTGGCGCGGACGTTCGAGGCCTCGCCGATACGCGCCGACTTTCCGCGCCGGCCACGCAGATAATAGAGCTTGGCGCGGCGGACCTTGCCGCGGCGCACCACCTCGACCTTCTCCACCATCGGCGAATAGACCGGGAAGACGCGCTCCACGCCCTCACCGTAGGAAATCTTGCGCACGGTGAAGCTCTCGTTGAGCCCGCCGCCGGAGCGGCCGATGACAACGCCCTCGTAGGCCTGGAGGCGGGTGCGGGCGCCTTCCGTGACGCGCACGTGGACGCGCACCGTGTCGCCGGCCTCGAAGGCCGGCAGGGTGCGCTTCGCGGAGATGCTGGCGATCTCCGCCTGCTCAATCTGTTGTACGAGGTTCATTGCCTTTTTCCTTGCCCGATGCGCAATCGACCCGGCGCCGTGACGGGGCGCGCATCCTGATCTCATCGCTTGGAGTTGGCGGGCATATACACATTCAAGCGCCGGCTGTCGATGGCCCGGAGGGCGGAAAAAGGCGGCGGCCGGCGGGTTTCGGCGGTGCGGGCTCTCAGGGTTTACCCGCGTCGCGCCTCGCCCAGAGGTCGGGGCGGCGCTCGCGGGTGAGGCGTTCCGCCTCCGCGCGCCGCCACTTCGCAATCTCGCCGTGATGGCCGGAATTCAGCACCTCGGGGATCGCTCGGCCCTCAAAATCCTGCGGACGGGTGTAGTGCGGGTATTCCAGAAGCCCCGCCTCGAAGCTTTCCTCGGCACCCGAATCCGCCGCGCCCATGACGCCGGGAAGGAGGCGCACGCAGGCGTCGATCAGCGCCATCGCCGCGATCTCGCCGCCGGAGAGCACGTAGTCGCCGACCGAAATCTCCTCCAGCCGGCGCGCCTCGATCACGCGCTCGTCGACGCCCTCGAACCGCCCGCAAACGACGAGGGCGCCGGGGCCGGCGGCGAGCGTCTTCACGCGCGCCTGGTCGAGCGGTTTTCCGCGCGGGCTCATAAAAAGGCGGGGGCGGTCGTCGTCCGGCGCCGGAGGCCGCGTCGATGGCATTGGCGAGAACGTCGGCGCGGAGAACCATGCCGGCGCCGCCGCCCGCCGGCGTGTCGTCGACCGCGCGATGCGCGCCGATGCCATGCTCGCGGATGTTCCGCGTCTCAAGCGACCAGGTGCCGGCGCCAAGCGCCTTACCGGAGAGGCTCACGCCGAGCGGCCCGGGAAACATCTCCGGGTAGAGGGTGAGGATCGTGGCGCGGAAGGTCATGCCGAGCGCGACCAAACCCTCCCCCCTTGCGGGGGAGGGCAGGGAGGGGGGAAAGCCACGCCGCGGCCTTCACGCTTCCCCCACTCCCGACCCCTCCCGCCAAGGTCGAGTGGAGACGCGCGCTTCGTGGTCACACCGAGTCGCCGCCGCTCGCCTCGAAGACCTGGATGTCGCGGCCGGAGGCGCCGATCTCGGCGAGCTTGGCGCGCCACGGTCCCATGTGTGGCTGCTTCAGATGCGAGTCGAGATGGGCGCGGCTTTCCCATTTCTCGAAGATGCGGATCAGTCCGCGGTCCTCAACGTCGAAGGCGTAGGAATAGACGATGCAGCCGGCTTCCTTGCGCGTGGCGGCGAGCGTCTCGCGCGCAGTCGGGAGGAGGGCGTCGATCTTGTCCTCGGGGATACGAATGGTTCCGGCTACGATGATCATCATTCCTCCTCTTCGCTTTCCTCTGGTTTCACTTCCGTCTCGGCGGGAGGGTCCACAACGATGCGCCCCCCGGCGATGTCGATATCAGGCACGGCGGCCCGCGTGAACGGCACGAGCAGCGAGGTCCCGCGCTCTTCTGCGATCTCAAGGATGTCGCCGGCGCCGTGATTGTAGATCGCGGTCACCGTGCCGAGCCGCGCGCCGGAGGCATCGATCGCTGCAAGCCCGATCAGATCGGCGTGATAGAACTCGTCCGCGTCGGGCTCCGGCAGCGCGTCGCGGGTGACGCCGAGCGTGACGCCGTTCAAAGCGGTGGCGGCGTTGCGGTCGTCGATGCCGCGGAATTTCGTCACGAGCACCGTCTTCGACGGACGCATGCGCTCGATCTCGAAGACGCGCCCGTCGGCGGCCATAAGCCGGCCATAAGCGGCGAGGTTTTCAGGCTCCGCGGTGAAGCTCTTCACGCGCACCTCGCCCTTGACGCCAGTGGGTCCGCCGATCTTTGCCAGGGCAATGAAGCGGTCAGACATCCGCCTCTCCAGACCTTCGCGCAAGCGCGAAGGCCACCCTCTCCCTCAAGGGGAGAGATTTGGAGCAGGTCACCCCGCCGCGGCTTCCTCGGCCGGCGCTTCTGCGGGCGTTTCGGGAGCCGCCTCCGCCGGTGCTTCCGCCGGGGCGGCAGCGGCGGCTTCCGCGTCTTCCTTCTTCTTCCGGCGCTCTTCGACGCGCTCCTCGGCCTTCTTGCCGGGCTTCGCCTTGTTGGGGTTGAGCCGCGCCTCGCGCTTCAGCACACCGGCCTGGTCGAGGAAGCGCAGCACGCGGTCGGTCGGCTTCGCGCCCTTGCCGAGCCAATGCTGGATGCGCTCGATGTCGAGCTTCACCCGCTCCGCGTTGTCGCGCGCGAGAAGCGGATTGTAGGTCCCGACCTTCTCGATGAAGCGGCCGTCGCGCGGCGAGCGCTCGTCGGCCACCACGACCCGGTAGAAAGGTCGCTTCTTGGTGCCCCCGCGCGCCAGTCTGATCTTCACTGCCATCTCTTAGATTCCCTTTGAACGAAACGTGGTTTCTCTCAGAACTGTCGTCATTGCCGGACTTGATCCGGCAATCCATTCCTCACCGATGAGGCCGGTCGCGGCCGCAACGGAATGGATACCCGGGTCGAGCCCGGGCATGACGACCGTGGATGTGTCGTCGTTGCGCGACGCTGGAGAGGGCCGCGCCTCACTTCTTCTTCCCCATGCCGGGCAGGCCGCCGCCCATGCCGGGGAGCCGGGGCATCCCCGCGCCGCCGAAGGGCGGGAGCCCGCCGATGCCGCCCGGCAGTCCAACTCCGGGGCCGCCGGGGAGCCCGCCAGGAAGACCGCCGAGGCCGCTCTTCTGCATCTCTTCGAGCATCGCCGGATCGGGCTGCGGCATGCCACCGCCCCCGAAGAGCGCGCCGAGGCCGCCCTTCTGGCGCCCGAGCTTCTTCATCATGTCGGACATCTGCCGGTGCATCTTCAGAAGCTTGTTGACGTCCTGGACGTCGGTGCCGGAGCCCGCTGCGACGCGGCGCTTGCGGCTCGCATTCATCACCGCCGGCTTGTGCCGCTCCTTCTTCGTCATCGAGCCGATGATCGCGAGCTGACGCGGCACCATCTTGTCGTCGAGGCCGGCGGCGGCGATCTGCTTCTTCACTTTGCCGATGCCGGGCATCATGCCGAGGATGCCGGACATGCCGCCGATCTTCTGCATCTGGCGAAGCTGGTCGGCGAGGTCTTCCAGGTCGAACTCGCCCTTCCTGAGCTTCTGCGCGGCAGCCTTCGCCTTCTCAGCGTCGATGTGCTCTGCGGCGCGCTCCACGAGCGAGACGATGTCGCCCATGCCGAGGATGCGGTCGGCGATACGGCCGGGATGGAAATCCTCCAGCGCGTCCAACTTCTCGCCGACGCCGATCAGCTTGATCGGACGACCGGTGACGGCGCGCATGGAAAGTGCCGCGCCGCCGCGACCGTCGCCATCGACACGGGTCAGGACGATGCCGGTGACACCGACGCGCTCGTTGAAGGAGCGCGCCACGTTGACGGCGTCCTGGCCGGTCAGCGCGTCGGCGACGAGCAGGATCTCATGCGGATCGGTTGCCGCCTTGATGTCGGCCATCTCACGCATCAGCGGCTCGTCGACATGCGTGCGGCCGGCGGTGTCCAGCATGACGACGTCGTAGCCGCCCAGACGCGCGGCGTTCTGCGCACGGCGCGCGATCTCGACCGGCGTCTGCCCGGCGACGATCGGCAGCGTCGCGACGGAGACCTGCTCGCCGAGAATACGGAGCTGCTCCTGCGCCGCCGGCCGCTGCGTATCGAGCGAGGCCATCAGCACTTTCTTCTTCAGCCGCTCGGAGAGGCGCTTGGCGAGCTTTGCGGTCGTCGTCGTCTTGCCGGAGCCTTGCAGCCCCACCATCATCAGCGCGACGGGAGCAGGGGCGTTCAGGTCGACGGCGACGTTCTCGCTGCCAAGCATCGCCACGAGTTCGTCGTGGACGATCTTCACCACCATCTGGCCGGGCTTGACGGAGCGGATGACGGTCGCGCCGACCGCCTGGGTGCGCACCCGCTCGACGAAATCCTTCACCACGTCGAGCGCGACGTCGGCCTCAAGCAGCGCGCGACGCACCTCGCGCAGCGCCTCGGAGACGTCCGCCTCCGACAGCGCGCCGCGGCCGGTGATCTTGTCGAAAATACCGCTCAGGCGGTCTGACAGCGATTCGAACATCAATCCTCAAACGAGTTCAGCATCCGCGGGCGAATATCGCTGGCGGATGGGGACCTCCGGGGTCAAATGCCCCGGTCGGCGACTCGGGTTACCGAACCGAACGGAATTTCGTAACGAGCGGCTAAAGGAACAAGGGGTGGCTGTCAACGGACCCGCCCGGCGCACAGGGCCGGGGCGGCGCTATTCCGCCGCGGCGGCGGCCATCAGCGGCGAGGGGGCGTGCCCCGCCCGCCCACACGGGCCGCCTACGGGATCTCAGACCTCGGCGCGGTGGGCTTCCCAGGTCTTGTCGAGCTCACCGAGGAAGGTGCGGGCGAGCCCGCGCACCTTCTCCTTGATCTCCTCCACCGTCTCCCCGAAGTGGCCGAATTCATGCGTACGGCCGGCCTCGTCGTGGGCGGCGGTCAGCGCCGCTTCCGCGTCAACCAGGAAGCGCTCCGCGGCGGTGACGAAGGCCGGGACATCGCGGCCGGGGTGCGGCGGCAGGTTCAGCGCCTCGGCGGTCTTCTCGTCGGTCGGGAGGAAGACGAGGTTCCAGTCCTCGTACGGGAAGAGCCCGAGCCGCATCATCAGGAACTGCCCCATCTTGCCGTTCCAGCACGGGTCGGGGAGCAGCCAGAATCCGCGCATGCTCCCGCCGGGGATGCGCTCCGACACACTGCGGTTCATCTCGGCGAGTTTCTTTTCATAGGCCGCCTTATCGCGTTCCAGCCGTTCGTTGACGGAATGCGTGTCGGTGACGAAATTGGATTCGTCGTCCGGGCTCATGCCGATCTTGCGCAGCATGTCACCGCTCGGCCCTTGCCACATGGAGGCCGGGATGACCCGGCGCTGCGGCGGCGCACCGCCCTCGCGCGGAGCGTAGTGGTCGGTGTCGATCTCGTCAGCCGACATCTCCAGCGCTGGCTTTTCCGCCTTCGGCTTTTCCAGCGGAAGCTGCCCGAGCGGCATCTCGCCGGCGAGCGGGTGTCCGGGCTCAGCCCGAACGGGAACCTTGCGCTTTCCAAATGCCATTCGTCTTCCCCCGTGAAGAGGGTAGACGGTGCCAAAGACGGCTTAAGGCACGGTTATCGCAAAAGGTGAAGAAGCCGCGTACGCCGAAGAGATATTCTGCATCTAACGATTGCGGGCTCTGGCCCGCGCCATCGCGGCGGTTGCGGCCGCACGGCTGGCAAGGACGACCTGCCTGCGGAATGCCGGGCTGTCGAGGGCGGCGCGAAGCGGCGCCAGAAGCGAGGCTCCCAGCATTGCCGTTTTCTCTTTCTTCTCGTTATGGTTGGGTTCGTCGGGACGGTTCTCCCCACGATCCCGCCGCCGTCGGTGACGCGTCGGATCGAGCGCGGCAAGCGCGACGCCGACGCCAAAGGCGCCGATCGGCAGAGCGAGGCCAAGCACCGGCCGGAGCCAGGATGCGCGCGATGTGGCGGCATCCTCGGTGGAGCCGCGGAGCGAGGGATCGGCCTGGCGCGCGGCCGACGCCGGCATCGTCACGTCGCCGCGTGCCTTGCCGAGCGTATCCGCCATATGCGCGCCCCGGAGGCCCATGGGCTTTTCGGCGCCGGTGGTGGAATCGCGCGCGGTCTGGTGCTCCAGCTCCGCATTGAGCTCTGCTCCGAGAAGCAGGATCACCACCGAGATCCAGGTCCACAGCATGAAGCCGATCACGGCGCCGAGCGAGCCGTATGTGGCGTTATAGTCGGCGAAGTTGGTCAGGTACAACGAGAAGAGAATGGATGCGCCGAGCCAGACAATTGCGGTCAACACGCTCCCCCAGGTCACCCACCGCCACTTCGGCTTCTCGCGGCTCGGGCCATAGCGATAAAGGAGTGCAATTCCCGCGGCGGAGACGATGAGAACCACTGGCCATCTGAGCAGTGTGATGAGTAGCTCCTGCTGGCCGCTGAGGCCGACTAAGGCGAGGGTTGCCGGCACCACGCCCACCATCACGATGAAAAGGACGCCGACAGCGATTGCGCCGATGGTGAAGGTGAACGAGATCGCGTTCAGCCAAAGGAAGCTTCGCTTCTCGCGCTCCTCATAGGCAATGTTCAACGCCTCAAAGAGCGTCTTGATGCCGTTGTTGGCGCTCCACAACGCCACGAGAAAACCGGCGACGAAGCCGAAGCTCAGCGCCGCGCTGTTCTGCTGCGCGAGGCTCTCAAGCTGGCCGCGAATGAGATCCATGCCGCCGGAGGGGAGCACTGTGCCAAGTAAGGCGATCTGGTCGGCCACGGTCACGGGATCGGCCACGAAACCGTAGACGGAGACGAAGGCCGCAAGTGCGGGGAAGAGCGCGAGAAGCAGGTAGAATGTCGCTCCCGCCGCGATCAGCGTGATGCGATCCGCCACGACCTCGCGGCGTACGCGCCAGAGGATGTCCTTCCAGTCGTCCACGCTCATGCCGGCTGGCGTGTCGGCGGTTCGCCCCGGCGTCGCGGCGTCAATCATCGTCATTTTGAGCCCCAGTCTTCCATGTGCTGTCTAAGGAAAACCGGCTAAAGCGGCGGGTGTTCCGGCGCGCTCTCCCTGTCGGCGTCGAGCCAGGGTTGGTGCATTCGCGGCAAGGGGCTACAAATACACCATGACGGTTGCAGCGCTTCGCTGGTTCAAGGCAGCTCTCATGCTGCAACTCCTCCTCATCGGCTATCGCCTGGCGATCGAGGTGGTCAGCCTGCCGCCTTGGAACGACCTCGCGGCGCGGCCGGACAGCTTCGATCTCGGCTTCAACGTCGCTATCGGCGCGCTGCCGCTGGTCGGGTTCGCGTTTCTTTTCGCGTCAGGCGTGCAATCGCTCGCCACCCTCGCGGCGCTGGGCTTTGGCGGCTATCTCGCCTGGCAGCTCTGGGTCTGGTGGAAACCCTTCGCGATCGGTGCCGACGCCGGCTGGCGGGCCTATAACGCCGCGAACTTCTCCGACACGCTGCACGTGATCCCCTCCTTCGGCAGCCACCTGCCGCCCGACGCACAGCACATCACCTTGCATCTCCTGGCGCTCATCACCGTGCTCACGACGGCGACCGCCGTGTCGCACATGCGGCACCTCTAGAGTATCGACAGAGGATCAGAATCTTGACTTACAGGTGCGGGCGCTAAGAGACCCGTCGGTCGGATTGGGTTTTGGATCGCCTCGCTGCCCGTGTCTCCGCCTCCTGTTCATTCGCGTCATCCATCGCCGCGAGCCCCTGCAATTCAACGGGCGCCCGGTCCGGAAAGGCCGCGACGAGGTGCAGTTCACCGCCCATCGCCTCGACATAGCCGCGCAATGTCGAAAGCATAAGGTCGCTTCGCTTCTCGATGCGGGAGACGCCTTCCTGGCCGATGCCGAGTTCTTTCGCGAGGGCGGTCTGGGTCTTCGCGCGCGCCTTGCGCAGGTCGCGCAGTGAGAGTTCTTCCGCAATCAGTTCAGCGGCGCGCGCTTCGATCTTCTTCCGGCGCTTCGCGGGAAGGCTCTTCAGTTTGTCGTTCAGTGCGGTCGCCATAGCTATCTCCTTTTCTTCCTTGCTTTCTTCGTTCGCGCCTGCCCTGCTTTCTTCAGCCGCGCGAGGTGTTCGTCAAAACGTTCATCGGCCTTGCGAAGCAGTGTCTTGTAGAAGCGCTTTTCGCCGCCGCCCGATTTGTCCCCAGCGACAAGAAGGATCGCGTTTCTTTTCGGGTCAAAAGCGAAAGCCACCCGCCAGACCCCGCCGTCGGCGTCAAAGCGAAGCTCTTTCATATTGGCGTGTGCTGAGCCTGCCAGAGTGTCGGCACGGGGCCTGCCAAGCGCCGGACCGAACATTTCAAGCAGCTTCGCGCAGGCAAGCAGCTCGTCCTGCACCGCTTCGGACAGTGCATCGAATTCGGGCTCGAAGGCCGCATGGAAGGCTACGTCCCAGCTCATAATCCATTATGCCTCAAAGGGCATCATGCTGTCAAAGACATTATGTCCTAGGAGACATTTTCAACATTAGGGCTAGCCCGTTCGCGGTTCAAGCACCGACCAGATGCGGCAGACCGGCCAAGTTCCCACCCCGGATCGTCATCCGGGCAGGCTTTCCGGGATCGTGCTCTAGCGGCGAAGGAGGAGGCGGGCGGCGGTGCTGCGCAGCGATGCGGGGAGCCGCAGCGCCATCCGCTTCAGGGCCGGGCGCACGCGGCCTGACCAGAGCGACGCCTCCAGCCGGGCAAGAAACGACAGCGGCAGCGCATAGTCGGCGACGGGCGTGGCCCGGTCGGTCCAGGTGAACTTGTAGCGGACGGCGGGCATCAGAAAATCGGCCACGTCGACGCCGCGCTCCTTACAGGCGCGGATCACCTCTTCGAGATGCAGCTTGCCCGGGCTCGCCTCTTCGAACTCTGGCGCCCAGGTCGCGACATAAGCGTAGTAGCGGTTGTTGAAGACGAAGCCCCATTGATCGGCGACCGGGCGGTCGTCGAGGGAGAGCGTCATCGCCATCACCGCAATGCCGTGCTCGCCACCGTCTCCGGAGCTTGCGACGGCGCGCACGAAGGCGCCGAAGCTCGGATCGCGGAAGGCGCGCGAGGTGAGCCCTTGCGTCTCCAGCCAACGCTCGCGACCGCAATGCGCGCGCTCCACGAGCGCGGACACCTCGGCGGGATCGGTGAGCACGCGGTGGGCGAGCACGCCGCCGCGCGACAAGCGGTTGCGCGCATTGCGGATGTTCTTGCGGGTCTTGGCGTTTACCGTGGCGTGATAGGCCTTGAAATCGGGGAAGGGAGCAAGCTCGACGAATGGCGCTGCATCCTCGTTTCCGCGGATCGCCTTCCGCGCGCGGAGAAGCGGCGCGAGCGCGCTGTCGTCGCGCACCTTCAGAAGCTGCAGGCCGTCGCAGCGGGGCAGACGGCAGGCAGCGTCAAGCAGCCGCGCCGCGGCGTTCGCCGGCGCGCCAGGGGCGAGGACGACATCCGTGTACTGCTGGTAGGGCTCGCCGAAGCCTGTTGCGAGACGCGCCAAGCCGGAGTTCCGACGCTGCAACGGCAGAAGACCGAGGAGCTTGCCGTTCTCCCGAAGCGTGACGATCACCGGATCGAAAGCGTGGCCACAAGCGCGGTGATGGTCGAAGACCGCCTTGCACCAGCCGAAGGACTGGAAGAGAACCGGGCTCGCACTCGTGCGCTCCAGCTCCAACCACTCAGGCTCAAGCGCTTGGAACGAGCGTCGGTCGGTTGCAAGCGCGATGCCCGTGGCGAGGGCGGGCAGGGAACGGGCAAGGGCCCCCTCCCAGACGGCGCCCCCGACTCCGGTGACGCCTCCTACCAAGCTACGGACGTCGAGATCGGCGAAATCGAACATGCGTCCCGGCCCTAGAGGCTTATGTTGAGCATGATCTCAACCGAAAACCGGCGTCCACTTTTCGGGATCATGCTTCAGCGCCCGAGCGCGTAAGCGGGAATGTCGCGCACGCTGTCGGGTGCGCGCGGATCGACGGCGAAATCGATCAAGCGCTTGCGCTGATGGAGCTTCTGCAGGCCGCTCTTCTTCATGGCCGCGGCGAGCGCCGCCTTGCCCCAGAAAGACGGGCCGGAGGTATGCGTCGCAAGCGACTTCGCGCCGGTCGCGCGGCGGATGATTCCGTTCGCGTAGTTGACCGCGTAGACGTTCCTGAGCGCGTCGGTCCAGTGCTCCGTCGTGACGGAGACATTGAGGCAGTCGTGGTTCTCGACGCGATGCGGGCAGTTGAGCGGCCAGTAGAGCATCTGGCCGGCTTCAAGATCGATCACCTCGGCATAGTCGTCGAACCACGGCTCGTAAGGCATGCCGGTCTCGTGCGCCTCGCCGAGCACGATCTTCTCCATCGACGGCTGCGTCAGAAACGGCGGCTTCGCCGGGTAGACGAAGACCCGCTTGGTGCCGCGGAGCTGCCAAAGCATCTGGCCGGGCACGTCGCAGTGATAATAGACCTGCACCTTGGGGGAGGAGATCAGAAGCGTCATCGAGTGCTTGTAGGTTTTGAGGCCCGGCACGCGCTGCTCGAATTCGGCGAAGATGCCGTTCAGGAGGTTGCCGTAGGCCGGATCGGTCTCGCCGAGCTTATGGATGTTGATCCAGATGTTGCCGGAACGGATGGCCTCCAGCGCCTCGGCGCCGGAGAGACCCTCGATCGCGCCTTCGCGCCGCGAGCGCGGATTGTGCGAGCGCTTGTCCATCGTGTTGACGTAGCAATGCGCGGCGGGCGTCTTCTCGATCAGGCGTGCCAGCGCCTCGTCGGTGAAGAGCCCGGACTCGGCGAGCCGGTGCTTCAGATGCAGGATGTGCTCACCGAAGAGCGAAGCGTGACGCGGCTCGAAATCCGCCAGGATCGTCGACATCAGGGGGCCTCCTCGCGACGGTCGACTTAATTGCGGCGGACCTTAGTCGCGATGGGGGCGAGATCGGAAAAATTTGAATTAATCGGTAAAGGCGCAGGGTAAAGGGAAGGATAAGAGGCCGCCCCTGACGGCAGCCTCGGGCGGTTTTCGCGCCTCCGTCGCAGCACTCGAAGCCTTGCGGAAGGCCGCCCGCGCCTATAGCAAGACGGCCCGCTTTCCCGCTTCTTCAGGGTATCGCCAAGATGACCACCAGACTTCTCCTCCTTCCCGGCGACGGCATCGGCCCGGAGGTCATGGCCGAGGTGAAGGCCGTGATCCAGTTCATGAACGAGGCCGGGCTCGGGTCTTTCGAGACCGAGGAGGACCTGGTCGGGGGCTCCGCCTTCGACGCGTATCAGGTGGCGGTCACCGAAGAGGCGATGGCGAGGGCGCTTGCCACCGACGCCGTGCTCTTCGGCGCGGTGGGCGGACCGAAATGGGACAACGTGCCTTACGACGAGCGTCCCGAGTCCGCCCTCCTGCGGCTCAGGAAGGAGCTCGGCGTCTTCGCCAATCTCCGTCCCGCGATCTGTTACCCGGCGCTCGCCGACGCGTCGTCCTTGAAGCGCGAGCTGGTGGATGGGCTCGACATCCTGATCCTGCGCGAGCTGACCGGCGGCGTCTATTTCGGCGAGCCGAAGGAGATCCGCGACCTCGGCAACGGGCAGAAGCGCGCCATCGACACGCAGGTCTACGACACCTTCGAGATCGAGCGGATTTCTCGCGTCGCCTTCGAGCTGGCGCGCACGCGACGCAACAAAGTCACCTCGATGGAGAAGCGGAACGTCATGAAGTCCGGCGTTCTGTGGCACGAGGTGGTGAGCGAGGTGCACGACCGCGAATTTCCCGACGTGGAGCTTGAGCACATGCTCGCCGACGCCGGCGGCATGCAGCTCGTGCGCACGCCGAAGCAGTTCGACGTGATCGTCACCGACAACCTCTTCGGCGACATGCTCTCCGACGTGGCGGCGATGCTGACCGGCTCGCTCGGCATGCTGCCTTCCGCATCGCTGGGCGCGCCCGATCCGATCACCAAGAAGCGCAAGGCGCTCTACGAGCCGGTGCATGGATCGGCGCCTGACATCGCCGGCAAGGGGATGGCGAACCCGATCGCCATGATCGCCTCCTTCGCCATGTGCCTGCGCTACTCCTTCGCCATGGTGCGCGAGGCCGACATGCTGGAAGGCGCGATCGCCGATACGCTCGCCAAGGGGCTCCGCACCGCCGACATCTGGAGCGAGGGCACGACCAAAGTCGGGACCGGCGAGATGGGAGCGGCCATCCTGGAGGCGTTTCGCTCGCGCGCGGCCACTTGATGGCGCGCATCTACAGCAATCGCGGCCTTGCCGTGCGGATGAACATCTCCTCCGTCGTGGTGGCCGGCTCGTTTCTGCTCGGTGCCTTCGAACTTTGGCGGCTGGCGCAGGCCGGGCCCGAGGGCGCGGGGAACGGCTACCTTTTTGCAGCGCTTTTCTTGGGCGGCGGCGTCTATGCGGCGCGGCAGGTGATCTTCGGCAATATCGATGCGGTGGTCGCGCTCGACGTCGAGGGCGGCGAGGCGGCGATCGCGGTCTGGCGTCCGTTCACGTCGAAGCAGATTGTCGGGCCGCTCGAAAAGCTCAGCGACTGGCGGCCCTACGGGAAGCAGGTTCGCCGCAACGTGCGCACACCGATGCTCTTGGTCGACCATCCCGACTATCCGCGGCCGCTGGAATTCGAGATCGGTCCGGGAATCGAATTAAGCGACGAGTTCAAGGCGCTCGCCGGCGAGGCATCCGCGGCGTTCGAGACGCCGGGCGCAGCCGCGAAGCGGTAGGGCGGCCGCGGAAGCGGTGCCCCGCCGACGCAAGGGTCCCACTTATTTCCTCTGCTATTACCTCTGCGCGGCGGCCGGGAATCAGCATATTAGACGCCTAAACGACCGGCGGAGTCGGCCGGATCCATGGAGACGTCGCATGCACGAGATCAAGAAATACGCGGCGGAGGCGATAGGGACGTTCTGGCTCACCTTCGGCGGCTGCGGCGCAGCCGTCATCGCCGCCGCTTTCCCGAATGTCGGCATCGGACTGCTCGGCGTGTCCTTCGCCTTCGGCCTGACAGTCGTCACAATGGCCTATTCGATCGGCCATATCTCCGGGTGCCATCTGAACCCAGCGGTGACCGTCGGGCTCGCCGCCGGCGGGCGGTTCCCCGCTGGGCAGATCGTGCCTTACGTCATCGCGCAGGTGATCGGCGCAGTCGTCGGCGCGGCGGTGCTCTATGTCATCGCACGCGGCGCGCCGAGCTTCGATCTCGCCGGCGGCTTCGCGGCGAACGGCTATGGCGAACATTCGCCGGGCAAATACGGGCTCGCCTCGGCCTTCATCGCCGAGTTTCTGCTCACGGCCTTCTTCCTCTTCATCATCATGGGTGCGACGCACGGGCGCGCGCCGGCCGGCTTTGCGCCGCTCGCGATCGGTCTCGGACTGACGCTGATCCACCTGATCTCCATCCCGATCACCAACACCTCGGTCAATCCGGCGCGGAGCACGGGGCCGGCATTGTTCGCAGGCGGCTGGGCGATCGGGCAACTCTGGCTCTTCTGGGTGGCGCCGCTTCTCGGCGGAGCGATCGGCGGTGCCGTCTATCGGTGGCTGAGCGAAGAGCCGTCGGCGCAGGTGATCGGCACGCCAGCCTGAGGGGCGGAACGCCCTCAAGACGGCGGCGCCGGGCCGGCTGCGGCAACTTTGGGCGCGACCGCGAAGCGGTAGGGCGGCCGCCGCTAGACGAACGCGATGAAGCGGCCGGCGAGAAGCGCGGCGATCCAGATCACGATCGAGAAGAACGCCGCGAACTGTAGGCTGGTCGCGACTCCCCCACCGGCAAGCGCCACCGTCCATGCCCCGCTGAAGCGGACGGCGAGCGCGAGAAGCGTTCCGACGAAGACCAGGCTGATCTTCGCGAGGAAGGCGGTGTTGCCGGCATATTCGAGCGGCTGCACGGAAAAGAGCAGGAAGCCGGAAGCGATGGCGAGCGTCAGGCCGAGCGCAGCGATGCCGGTCATGAGGCGCAGGAACGGCGCGAGCGGAACGCCCGGGAAGAAGCCGAGCAATCGCAAATCGGCGGGGAGGACCCCGCCGATCAAGAGCGTCAGCGAGAAGATGTGCGTCGCGTTGAGGAAGGGATAGATATAGAGCGAGCGGCGGATCACCGCCGCCACTTCCCAGTCGTTGAGCGCGGTAAGCGCTTCCGTCAGCATCGGTTCCCCGGTCGCGCGTCAGATCTCCGGCACGCGGCGCGGATAGACGTCGTAGGTGGTGCCGCCGACGATGACGCGCGCCGCCTTCATGTGCCTCTCGCTGTGGTCGCGGGCGCGGAATCCGATGCAGGTTACCTCGTCGCCGATACTGGCGGCGCCTTCGTCGAAGCCGGCGCGGAGCGAGGCGGCGAGCGGGGCCATGTCGACGTCCCAGAGCCCGTCCTCGGCGCGCACTTTCATGGTGACATGCGGATTGCCGATATAGATGTCCTCGATGATGCCGGTGAGCTTGAACGGCTCGTCCTCCGTCCAGGCCCAGCCGTGGTGGGCGAAGACCGCGCGCGGCGTCAATCCTGCGAGCGCGGCGGCGGTGACGCCCAGAATGGCGGCGCGACGGGTGACGATGCGGTCGACGGTCATGCGGCGCTCTCCCTTTCTGCCCCCGGTAAAGGAGCTTAAGCGGAACGCGCCACGATCCAAATCACGCAAAGGCGAGGCGACGCGCCGCGAGCGCCCGTGTGCGTTGACATCCGGCCGGTTCCGCGTAGAAGGGCGGCGGATCGGAGAGGCGTGATGATCGCTCGCTTTGAGCGCTTTTCGGTGACGGCAGGGGCGGCAGGCGCCGCCGGCCTCCGCGCGCTCTCCAAAACCACGAAAACGACCCGCTAGAGCCTTTCATTCGTCCCGACGCCACTCTCCCCGGGATCGGAAGGGGAGAGCCCGCGAGCGCCGCCGGCGCCGGGCGAGAAAAGCGGAGAGGGACGAAGGAGTTTTCCGCATGGGTCTCAAGATCGCCGTCGTCGGCGCCACAGGGAATGTCGGCCGCGAGATGCTGGACGTGCTCGACGAGCGCGCCTTTCCGGCCGACGAGGTGGTGGCCATCGCCTCGCGACGCAGCCAGGGGACGGAGGTCTCCTTCGGCGACAAGACGCTGAAGGTGCAGGCGCTGGAGAACTACGATTTCACCGGCACCGATATCTGCCTGATGTCGGCGGGCGGATCGGTCTCCAAGGAATGGTCGCCGAAGATCGCGCGGGCCGGTGCGGTCGTCATCGATAACTCCTCCGCCTGGCGCTACGATCAGGACGTCCCGCTGATCGTGCCGGAGGTGAACGCCGACGCGGTAGAGGGCTTCTCCAAGAGGAACATCATCGCCAACCCGAACTGCTCCACCGCGCAGCTCGTCGTGGCGCTGAAGCCGCTGCACGACAAGGCGAAGATCAAGCGCGTCGTCGTGGCGACCTATCAGTCGGTCTCCGGCGCCGGCAAGGAGGCGATGGACGAGCTCTTCAACCAGACGCGCGCCGTCTTCACCGCCGATCCGATTGAGCCGAAGAAGTTCACCAAGCGCATCGCCTTCAACGTCATCCCGCATATCGACGTCTTCATGGAGGACGGCGTCACCAAGGAAGAGTGGAAGATGGTGGCGGAGACGAAGAAGATCCTCGATCCCAAGATCAAGCTCGTCGCGACGTGCGTGCGCGTGCCGGTCTTCGTCGGGCATTCGGAGGCGGTGAACGTCGAATTCGAGAACGAGATCTCGGCCGACGAGGCCCGAGAAATCCTGCGCGAGGCGCCGGGCTGTCTCGTCATCGATAACCCGGCGGAGAACACCTACATGACGCCCTACGAATCGGCCGGCGAGGACGCCACCTACATTTCCCGTATCCGCGAGGATTCCACGGTGGAGAACGGGCTGTCGCTGTGGATCGTCGCCGACAACCTGCGCAAGGGCGCGGCTCTGAACGCGGTGCAGATCGCCGAGCTGCTTCTGAACCGCGGTCTCATCGGCAAGAAGAAGGCGGCCTGACGTAGCCCGCATGGAGCGCAGCGCAATGCGGGGCAACCGCAGGCGGGATATCGCGAGCGCCGCTCCCGGATTGCGCGGCTCCGCCGCTTCATCCGGGCTACGATGAGCGGCTCGCGCCTCCTCGTCACCGGCTTCGGGCCGTTCCCCGGTGCGCCGGAGAATCCGACGGAGCGGCTCGTAAAAACAATTGCGCAAGAGGCGGCGGAGGCGTTCGGAGCGGGCGTGGTTCATGCGGCGGTGCTGAAGACGGAGTACCGCGGGTCCTGGGAGGAGCTGGAGCGGCTTGTCGGCGATTTCGCGCCGGACATCGTCGTGCATTTCGGGCTCGCCAACGAGATCGACGCGATCCATCTGGAATGCTTCGGGCGGAACCGCGTCGACCCGAGCAAGCCCGACGCCTGCGGACATGCACCATCCTCGCCGTTCCTTGTCGAAGACGGCCCGGCGACGCTCGCCTCGACGTTTCCGGCGGGAGCGATCCTTGCCGCGCTGGCGCAAGCCGACATCCCCGCCGCGCTCTCCGACGACGCCGGCGCCTATGTATGCAACGCCACGCTCTACCGCTCGCTCCACGCCGCGCCGCCGACGCGGCGCGCCGGCTTCGTGCACGTGCCGCCGGACGGGAGGAACGGCTTCGACCAGGCGCGGCTCTTTGAGGCCGCGACGATCATCCTGTGCAGCGCCGCAGCCACGATCGCCTGAGCGCGAGGCGGGAAAACCGATATTCACTTTTTGGCGGCATGCTCCGGAGCGATGCTCCATTTTCTCACCAGCGACGCCTTCGTGCACGCCTTCCAGACCTACGGCCTGCTGGCGCTTTTCGGCGTCGTGCTCCTGGAGAGCATGGGCATTCCGCTGCCGGGGGAGACGGCGCTCGTCAGCTCCGCGATCTATGCCGGCTCCACGCACGAGATCGGCATCGTCGGCGTGGTCGCGGCCGCGGCGGCGGGCGCGATCGTCGGCGACAATCTCGGCTATCTGGTCGGGCGCTTCGTCGGCCTGCGCCTGCTCCTGCGATATGGAAGTTACGTCCGGCTCGACGAGAAGCGGCTGAAGCTTGGGGAGTATCTCTTCCTGCGGCATGGCGGGAAGATCGTCTTCTTCGGCCGCTTCGTGGCGGTGCTTCGCGCCTACGCGGCGCTCCTCGCCGGAACGAACCGGATGCACTGGCGACATTTCCTCATCATGAACGCGCTCGGCGCGATCCTGTGGGCATCGCTCTTCGGCGGGGGCGCCTACGTCTTCGGCGGGGAGCTCCGGCGCGTGGCGGAGCCCTTCGTCTGGGTCGTGCTGGTCGTGGCGATCGTGCTGGTCGTGGCGGGCTTCCTATTCGTGAAGCGGCACGAGAAGGAGCTTGAGGCGCGCGCCGAAGCGGCGCTGCCGGGGCCGCTCGGGGGCTCGATCTAGATCGCGCTCAGCGCGAAATCGAAGACCAGCTTCAGGTTCAGGATCACGATCACCGCCGCGATCGCCACGGCGACAGCGGTCAGCCAGCGCGGCGAGACGAAGGTCCCCATCTTGGCGCGGCTCGCGGTGAACATGACAAGCGGCACGACCGCGAAGGAAAGCTGAAGACTGAGCACCACCTGCGAGAAGATCAGGAGCTTCGCCGCACCGGCGTCGCCGGCGAAGATCGTCACGCCCGCCGCCGGCACGATGGCGATGCCGCGGGTGATCAGGCGGCGCAGCCACGGCGCAAGCCGCATGCGGAGGAAGCCTTCCATCACCGCCTGGCCGGCCATGGTCGCGGTCACGGTGGAGGAGAGGCCGCAGGCGAGAAGCGCGATGGCGAAGAGGACGGGCGCCGCCGCCGCGCCGAGAAGCGGCAGGAGCAGCGAATGGGCCTGGCCGAGATCTTCAACATCCATCTCGCCGCGCGCGTGGAAGCTCGCGGCGGCGAGGATCAGGATGGAGGCGTTGATCATCAGCGCGAAGAGGAGGGCGACGGTGGAATCGAGCGTCGCGAAGCGGATCGCCTCGCGCTTCTCCGGCTCGGTCTCACCATAGGCGCGCGTCTGCACGATCGCGGTGTGGAGGTAGAGATTGTGCGGCATCACCGTCGCGCCGAGGATGCCGAGCGCGAGGTAGAGCATGTCGGGATTGGTGACGATCTCCGCGCGCGGCACGAAGCCCTCAAGGATGCCGGCGACCTCCGGCTGCGCCAGCACGAGCTGCGCGATGAAGCAGACCGCGATGATCGCCAGCAGCGTGATGATGAAGGCCTCGATCCAGCGGAAGCCCTTGTTCTGGAGATAGAGGACGAGGAAGACGTCGAGCGCGGTGATGATGACGCCGTATTCGAGCGGGATGCCGAAGAGGAGATTGAGCCCGATGGCGGTGCCGATCACCTCCGCGAGGTCGGTCGCGACGATGGCGAGCTCGGCCAGCACCCAGAGGCTGAAGGAGACGGGCCGCGAATAGGAATCGCGGCAGGCCTGGGCGAGGTCGCGGCCGGTGGCGACGGCAAGCCGCGCGCAGAGCGCCTGCAGGATGATCGCCATGACGCTTGAGACGAGCACGGCGAAGAGCAGCGTGTAGCCGAAGCGCGAGCCGCCGGCGAGCGAGGTCGCCCAATTGCCGGGGTCCATGTAGCCGACCGCGACGAGATAGCCCGGGCCGAGAAAGACGAGCGCCCTGCGCCAGGTCGGCGCATCGCTGCGCACGGCGATCGACCCGTAGACCTCCGAAAGCGCCGGCGTGCCGCGCTCGGTGCGCCAGCCGGTAAACGGTCCGGAGGGCGTGGCACTTGAGTTCTCGGCGCGCATGGGGCTCGGGGGGATTCCTCAAAAATGCAAATGCGAACTATTCGCATTTAAGAGAAGCGGAGGGGCATGTCAATGCGGGTTGGCGGCGAGGGGTTAAGGAACCGGAGCGCGCCTCTCCGGTTCACCGTCTGAACCGCACAATCTGGAGCCGCGCATGTCCTACGCCCGTTTCGGTGCGATGATCCTGACGTCGACGATCGTAATGTTCGCTCTGATGTATCTGAACACCTACGCGCTCGAACATGTGTGGTTCAGCCAGACGCGCATGTGGATGGCGCTTCTCATGGGCGCGACAATGGCAGTCGTCATGCTCGCCTTCATGCTGAACATGTACAAGCGCCGAAGCGCCAACATGGCGATCTTCGTCGGCGCAATCATCGTTTTCGGCGTCTCCCTGTGGCTGGTGCGGAGCCAGGAGACCGTATCCGACGTCGACTACATGAAGGCGATGATCCCGCACCATTCGATTGCGATCATGACCAGTCGACGCGCGCATATCCGCGACCCGCGGGTGCGTGAATTGGCGGACGGTATCATTGAGGCGCAGGTGCGAGAGATCGGCGAAATGGAAGCGCTGATCGCCGATCTCGAGGAAAACCCGAAGCCGTCGGGCGCGCCGGACCTGCCGCCGCGCGAAGCGAACTAAGCGCGGCTGACTTCGATCAGCTTGATCAGGTCGTCGACGACGAATTCGGAACGGGCGACATCGAGACCGATCTCGCGTGCGTGCGCCTCGGTCTGGCGGTCGAAGCCGGCGCCGTAGGCCCAGTTCATCCACGGCTCCCAGAGCCGCGCCTTGAAGCGGCGGAGCCTGTCTATCGGCAGCACGTATTCGAGCAAACGGATCGGCGCGCCGGGCTTCACCACGCGGGCGATCTCGCGAAGCGCCTGCGGCTGGTCCTCGTTCGGGAGGACGCAGAAGAGGAAGGTCGCCACCGCAGCGTCGAAATGGCCGTCGGGGAAGGCGAGGGCCTTCACGTCCATCCGCAAGAGCGCGACCTCGGTGCCGAGCGCGGCGCGGCGCTTCTCGGCGCGCGCCAGCATGGCGGGGCTGTGGTCGATCCCGACCATCTCCGCGCCCGGCGGATAGAACGGGATGTTGCGCCCCGTGCCGACCCCCGCATCGAGCAGCCGGCCGGAGAGCCCGGCGAAGAGGCGTGGGCGGATCGCCTGGTAGCGCCCGTGCTCGAACGGATAGTCGAGCAGATCGTAGAAGGGCGCGATCCGCTGATAGCGCTCTAGGGGCGTGGTCACCGCGGCGCCACCGTGGTCGGGCCGAGCCGCCGCGCGACGATCGAGGCACGCGGCGCGACGATCGAATCCTGGAGGGCGGCGAGCATCAGCTCGTCGGCGCCGGCCTTGGCGGTTCCCGCGACGATCTCGAAGGTGCTGGCGAGCGCCGTCTCCGCCGCCTTCGGCAGGCTCTGTCCCTGCAGGCGGCGAGCAAGAAGGAGGGCGGCGAGAAGGTCGCCGGTGCCCTTGGCGGGCGTCTCGACGCGGCGGTGCTCGAAGAGGATGCGGTCGCGGCCGGCAACGAGAAGATTGCCGACGTGGTCGCGCATCAGGCCGGGCGCGGAGGTGACGAGCACCGCCGCGGGCGGAAGGCTTTCGGCGAGCGCGGCAAGGTCGGCTTCCTCCGCGTCCTCTCCCTGCGCCGCGCGAGCGCCGGCCAGCCAGCCGCACTCGAAGGCGTTCGGCGTGGCGATGTCGGCGAGCGGCAGGAGGCCGATCGCGGATCGCCTCTGCGAGCGGCGTGGCGACATAGAGGCCACCCGCTCCGCCGTCGGCGCTGTCGCCGATCACCGGGTCGCAGAGATAAAGTGCGTCGGGCCGCGCCGCCTTCACGCGGTCGACGAGCGCGGCGACGGCATGCGCTTGCGCCGGAGACGCGAGATAGCCGGAGACAATCCCGGCCACCTCGGCGGCGCGCCCGCCGGCGAGCAAGGCGTCGAGCAACGCGGCGAAGGCGTTCTCCTCAGGCACGACCCTCTCGACCGGTCCATGGCCGGGGTGGTGGGGCAGGATGACGGTCGGCACCGCCCAGGTCTCGAAGCCGAGGCGTTCCAGTGCGAAGACCATGGCGCGATTGCCGACGCTTCCGCGCGCCACGTGGCTTGCGATGGAAATGACGATCGGCGCGGCGGAGGCGTTGGCCATAAAACTCAGATCACGTTTCGCTCAAAGAGCGGTTGCCCTTTCGCGATCCGGTCATAGCCGAAGACAGTGAGATCGAGCGAACGAAAGCCGCCATGGACGATCAGCTCGGCAAGCGCGCGGCCGACGCCGGGCGCATGCTGCAGGCCGTGGCCGGAGAAGCCGTTGGCGTAGAGAAAGTTCGGCAGCGCGGGGTCGGGGCCGATCACGGCGTTCTGGTCGAGGACGTTATAATCGTAGTGGCCGGCCCAGGCGGCGGTCACCTTGAGCCGCTCGAAGGCGGGGACGCGCGCGGCGAGCGCCGGCCAGAGCACATCCTCGAAGATCGGATGATCGGGCGCGAAATCGTCCGGGTCGGCCGTTGCGTCTTCCGCGGCGGGAGGCGAATAGCCTGCGAGGAAGCCGGCGCCTTCCGGCCGCGCCCAGAAGCCGGAGGGGTCGGCGAGGAGCGGCATGTCGCGTGGCGCGTCGGGTGCGTCGAGCACGAAGACGCTGCGCTTGCGCGGCTCGACGGGGAGGGGGCGGCCGGCAAGCGCCGCCACCTTTCCCGCCGAAGGGCCGGCGGCGTTGACGAGGAACCCGCAGCGGATGCGGCTGCCGTCGGCAAGACGGAGCGCGGCGACTTTCCCCGCCGCCGTTTCGATTGCCGCGACCTCGCCGGTCACGAGCGTCGCGCCGGCATCGCGCGCTGCCCCGCGAAGCGTGCGGAGCAGCGTGTGCGCGTCGAACCAGCCCTCGCCGGAAAGCCCGAGCGCGCCGGCCGCGATCCCTTCGGTGGAGAGCCAGGGCAGGCGCTCGCCGAGCGCAGCGGCGTCGAGCAGCACGATCGGCGCGCCCTCGGCGATTTGAAGACGATGATTTTCGGCGAGGATCGCGCGGCCCTCAGTCGGCGCGAGGATCAGGTAGCCGCCCTCGCGGAGCGCGGGATCGGCATCCGGCCCGAAGCGCGCCGGCATCGCGCGCAGGAACTCCAGTCCGAAGCGCGAAAGGCGGATGTTCTCCGGCGTGGAGAATTGCTGGCGGATGGAGGCGGCGGAAAGTGTCGTGGCGGCGGTTGCGAAGCTCGGGTCGCGCTCGATCAGCGCGACCGATCCCGCGAAGCCTTCGACCGCCTTCAGGAAATAGGCGACCGCCGAGCCGATGACGGCCCCGCCTACGATCGCAACGTCGAAAGAAGTGTCTTCGCTCATCGATCCCCTGGCGGCGCAGAGACGTCTCGCGCACCGCCTAGGGGCTCAGCGTCACCTTGATCGACTGCTTACCCGAGGCGACGAGGTCGATCCCTTTCTGGAAGTCGGCGAGCGGAAGCTCGTGGGTGACGATGCGGTCCATCGGCAGGCGGCCCTCATCCAGCATCTTGATCGCCACTGGATAGCAATGCGGCGAGAGATGCGCGCCGTGGATGTTCAGTTCCTTGCTGTCGCCGATGATCGTCCAGTCCACCGTGACCGGCTCGCGCATCACGCTGAACTCAACGAAGGTGCCGAGCTTGCGGATCATCTGGAGGCCGGATTCCACCGCGGCCGGATGTCCGGTCGCCTCGATATAGACGTCGCAGCCATAGCCGTCGGTGAGCTTTCTGACTTCGTCGACGACGTCGACCTTGCCGGGATTGAGGCCGAGATCCGCGCCGCACAGCTGCGCCGTTTCCAGCCGCTCGTCGCTCAAGTCGACCGAGATCAGGAGCTTCGGTCCCCTGGCGCGCGCCGCCGCGACCATGCCGAGACCCAACGGGCCCGCTCCGGCGATCACCACGACGTCCTGAAACTGGATGTCACCGCGCTCCACCGCGTGAATGGAGCAGGCGAGCGGCTCGATGAAGGCAGCGTGCTTGGCGGGGATCGACTCCGGCACCTTGTAGTTCAGCGCGCCGGCGGGAAAGAGCATGTATTCCGCCATCGCCCCGAAGGTGCGCTGATGGAAGCCGTAGATGTCGTGCACCTGGCACATCCAGTATTGCCCGCGCTGGCAATAACGGCAGTTCCAGCACGGCACGATCTGCTCGGAGACGGCGCGGTCGCCGACTTTCAGGCCGTATTTCTCGCCCGCGCCCTCGCCGAGCGCGGCAACGCGGCCGACGAATTCATGGCCGGGCGTGACCGGCGGCTGGCAATAGCCGGTGCGATGCGCGTCGCCCCAGAACATCGACGCGCCGAGATAGCACTTGATGTCGCTGGCGCAGATTCCAACCGACTCGACGCGGACGAGGACCTCGCCCGGGCCGGGTTGCGGCACCGGCCGCTCCTCAAGGCGGTAATCCTCCGGGGCGTGGCAGATAACGGCCTGCATCGTCTTGTTCGGCATCGTCCGGCATCCTTGTCATCGGCTGGGGGTTGTCTTCGCTCAAACGTTTCGAGCCGACGCGCTCGTCAATTGCGACTGTGGGCCGAGCTGGCGCCGCCGACCCGCACGTTCGCATGCGCCACGTTGGCATGCGCCTCGACATTGAAGAGTTCCGTCGAGCAGGTGGCGTTGCGCTGCGAGTGGCGCCGATATTCCGAAGGCGTCATGCCGCAGAACGACAGGAACTGCCGGTTGAAGTTCGACAGGTTGTTGAAGCCGGTCTCGAAGCAGATGTCGGTGATCGGCGTCGTCGTCTGGGTGAGGAGCGTGCAGGCGCGGTTGACGCGCATGCGGTTCACGTAGCGCACGAAGCCGTGCCCGGTGTTCTTCTTGAAGAAGCGCGAGAAGGCGGAGTCCGACATGCCGCAGCTGCGCGCCACGTCCGACAGTCGGATATCTTCGGTGAGGTTCAGGATCAGGAAGTTGGTCGCCTTGTTGATCATTTCCGACACGTCGTGATCGAGCGTCGGCGCATAGTCCCGGCTCGACAGGATCTTCCGGTGCTCGGCGCGGTTCAGCAGGTCGAGCAGCTCCAGGAACAGAAGCATGCGCCGCGTCGGGCTGGCGCGACCGACCTCACGAAGCAGGCGCGCGCCGATCTCGGCGTCCTCGCCCAGGAACTCGATCCCGTAGCGTGCGTCGTCGAGCAGCGGGCTGATCTCCTCAAGCTCCGGGCAGACGCGCATCATCTCGCGCACCACCCCGTCGCCGAACTGGATCAGCATGTCGCGGTCCTTCACCACTTCGCCGGGCGCGATGTCGCTCACCCAGTTGTGCGGCAGGTTGGGGCCGGTCAGGACGAGCACGCCGGCGTGGAAGTTGCCGATGTAGTCGCCGACGAACATCTTGCCGGACGTTTCCTGGATGAGGTGCAGCTCGTATTCGGGGTGGTAGTGCCACTTGGCGAGCGGGAACGGATATTCGTGCACGTTCCAACGGAACGACTGGCGCGGCTGTCCGACGATCAGCTCGAAGTCGGGATGCGCCATGCGCGTCGTCGGGCGCGACGACGTGCGTTCTTCGCGTGAATAAAACGCTACGGGGCCAACACGATCGTCGGCGAGAGACACGCGCTCCATACCGTCCTCCCGAATGCTTTTTTGTTGGGCACACGCGCACAGCACGTGACCGATTGATGCAATTATGACTCCGTCTCTCCGGAGGCCGCCACCACTTGGCGCGCGAAAACCGGTATTTTCTTGCGGCTCGCGACGGAAGGTCACGCCTCCGGTCGCCTCTGCCGCGCTGTTTTAGTATCATCGGGTCGATGAATTTCACAATGCCGCGGTGCCGTCGGGCCGGCCGGCCGACCGGCCCGTTTCGGAAAAAATTGCACAATGCGATGCCTAAAACGGCGTGGCGCCTGCGCTTCATCTGCGTAACGGTCATAGATCAGGCAACCGAAGGCGAGACGAGCCCGCGGCGTCAAATCGGCAGGCCATCGATAAAGGCACGCCGCCGCGGCGCAGGCAGCCTCCGCGAAAAGTTGCCTTTAATGAACGGATGCGAGCCTGGCTCTCGTCCACAGAAAGCCGGGGTCGTTTCTTAAGCCCCGCATGGAAGGGAGGAATGCGAAGATGCGTTTAGCTTTGACTTTCAAGGCAGCCCTTGCAGCCGTCGCCATGTTGGCGGGCGGCACCGCCGCGCAGGCCGATTTCTGGTCCGACGCGGGGGCGCCCTTAAAGGGCACCACGATCACCGGCGTGTCGGAATCCACGCCGCCCTCGAACTACGTCAAGAACGTGCTCGGACCGGCCTTCACCGAGGCGACCGGCATCAACGTCAATTTCGAGACGACGTCCTGGGACCAGATGTACGACAAGGCGATCAAGGACATGGAGGCCAACACAGGCATCTATGACTTCGTCTATATCGAGCAGGACATCATCTACAGCTATCTTGCCCGGAACTTCCTCGTCGACATCACGAAGTCGCTTGCCGACGACCCGAAGCTGAAGTCGCCCGACTTCGACTTCGACAAGTTCACCACCTTCATCAACTACTTCAAGGATCCGACGAAGAACGACGACGTCTTCGGCATCCCGATGGAGGCCTTCATCAAGGTCTACCTGTATCGGAAGGATCTTTTCGACGATCCGGAGATCCAGAAGGCGTTCAAGGACGAGTACAGCTACGACCTCGCGCCGGCCAAAACCCACCAGCAGTACACCGACATCGCCGCGTTCTTCACCAAGTGGGGGAAGGACCACAACATGGAGCTGTGGGGCACCACGGTCCAGGCGCATACCGGCCATCCGGCTTCGTGGTACGAGTTCTTCGAGAGCGTGGCGCCCACCTTCGGCGTCTATAACTGGGGCATCAACGCCGACAAGGACTACGCTGCCACGGTGGCGAACGGCGGCTCGATGAACAGCGACAAGGCGAAGGCGGCGCTGACCTGGTGGTTGAACAACCTCCAATACGCTCCGCCGGAGTCGACGCAGTCGACCTGGGACGAGGTGGCCGCGACCTTCGCTGCCGGACGTGCGGCGCAGGGCCTGGTCTACGGCGAGAACGCGGCGTGGATCGCGACCAACGCCGACAAGTCGCAGGTGGTCGGCAAGGTCGGCGTGGCGCTGCCTCCGCTGGAGCCCGGCGTGATGGAAGACGCGGAGTCCGGTAAGGGCTATATCGGCTACTATGACGGCGGCGCCTTCGGCATCCCGACCTCGTCGAAGAACAAGGAAGCCGCACTGCTCTTCCTTCAGTTTATCGGCCAGGAATCGGTGCAGGCCGATTGGGCGGCGGCGGGTTCGCGCATCGTCATGGCGTCTACCTATGACGATCCGAAGATCCAGGCGCTCGATAAGGAAGTCGACGGCTATTACACGATGATGAAGAACGACGGTAAGCTCTTCGCGGGCGCACCTGCCTACCCGTTCCACGCTCAGGTGCGTGAAGCGACGGCGCCGTTCTTCTACCAGGCCATCACCGGCGAGCTCAGCCCCTCGGACGCGCTCGACAAGATGGCGGAAACGGCCGAGCAGGAGTTGAAAAACCTCGGCTATCGCAAATAACCTGACCCGGACCGGGGCGGCCTGGCGCCGCCCCGGCTCCAACTCCGGCCGGAGACGGCAACGCGGCTCCTCCTTTCACGGAGGCTTGCCGCATCTCCTCGCCGGCTGACAGGATCGGGGGGAAGATGCGATCGCAGGCGACTGGTTGGCTGCTTCTGGCGCCGACGCTGGCAATCCTCGGCGTCTTTGGCGTCTTGCCGTTCATCTACGTGCTGGTCGTCGGATTCACGAGCTGGAACTCGTTCGCGCTCGATCCAACCCCGCATTTCGCCGGCGTCGAGAATTATCGCCGGCTCGTCTTCGACGAGCAGTTCCTCCATTCGATCTGGCTGACCGTCAAGTTCGCGTTCTGGGCGGTCCTGAGCGAGGTCGTGCTCGGTTATCTGCTCGCCCAGCTCCTGATGCGCGACTTCCCGCTGAAGGGCTTCTTCCGCACCATTCACACGCTGCCGCTGATGGTGGCGCCGATCGCGGTGGGCGCGACCTGGCGCCTTCTCACCGTGCCCGGTCTCGGTCCGCTCCCGTACTATTTCGATCACTGGTTCGGGATCACGCTGCAGATCGGACGCTTTCCCAACCAGGCGTTCATCACCACGGTCCTCATGGACGTGTGGCACTGGACGCCGCTCGTGACACTGACCCTGCTTGCGGCACTTTCGGCGATGCCGAAGGAGCCGTTCGAACAGGCGCAGATCGACGGCGCCAGCCGCTCCCAGATCTTCTGGTACGTCACGCTGCCGCTCTTGCGGCCGGCGATCCTGGCGACCGTCTTCATCCGGCTGATGGATGCGCTCAGAATCGTCGACGAGGTGTGGATGCTGACGGGTGGCGGGCCGGGGGCCGCCACGCGCTATATCGGCCTCTACATATGGCGCGTCGTCTTTCCGAAGACCGACTACGGCTTCGGCTCGGCGGCGTCGCTGCTCACCCTCTATTTCACCATCGTCATCTGCTGGCTCCTCTATGCCGGGCTGATGACGCGACGCGGCCAGGACACGGGAGGCGACTGATGCGCACGCAAGGACGCCTGGGCCAGTTCCTCTTCTGGATCGCCGCCAGCCTGGTCACGCTTTTTCCGATCTATTGGATGTTCGTCGTCTCGGCGAAGAGCAGGGTGGAGCTGTTCGGCAAGCCGAACTTCATCGTCACCCACATTTTCTGGTCGAACTATACCGACACGCTGACCAATCCCTCGTTCCAGCTCTACATGATGAATTCGCTCATCGTCGCGTCGTCGAACGCTATCCTCGTCACGACGCTGGGGCTGTTGGCCTGTTACGCGCTTTCCCGCTACCCGCTAGTCGGCAAGGAGAACATCTTCTTCTGGACGATCACCAACCGCATGGCGCCGCCGGCCGTGTTCCTGCTGCCGCTTTTCCTCTTGTTCACGCGCGCCTTCGCGATCGGCGACTGGAAGCTCTACGACACGCGCACGGGCCTGATCCTGCTCTATTGCGTGTTCAATCTGCCGTTCGCGATCTGGACGCTGCGCGGCGTCGTGGAAGGCATTCCGAAGGAGCTCGACGAGGCCGCCTTCGTCGACGGGGCGAATACCCTGCAGGTGCTGACCAAGGTCATCCTGCCGCTCGCGCGGCCCGGCCTGGCGGTGACGGCGATCCTGACCTGGGTCTTCGCCTGGAACGAGTACCTGTTCGCCGCGACGCTGACCAGCGTCCACGCACGCACCATCACGACCGGACTCGCGGAATTCGTCACCGTGACCGGCACGAACTGGGGGCAGATGGCGGCGACGGCCACGCTCACGCTGCTGCCGGCGCTGATCCTCGTCGGCGTCGCGCAGCGCCACATCGTCGCCGGCCTGACCTTCGGCGCGGTGAAGGGGTAGCGCATGGCCATCAAGGACCAGCCCGTCGTTGCAGCGCCGGTCGAGCCGACCATCCATCGGCGCGAGGGCTTCCTGCCGATCACCACGAACGCGTTCGACCGCGGCTTCATCGGCGTGGTGGTGTTCGTCGCCATCCACCTCCTGTGGATGCGCTTCCTCGAGCCCTGGGGACTCTCGCTCTACATCGCCACGGCGATCTCGATCGTCCTCGGCGTCTTCATCGTGAAGCGGGGATAAGACGTCGCGCGAAAGCGACCACCGGGTGGCAAACGTCATCGCCGAAGGAGACTGAATACCGTGTTCATGGAAAAGCTGAAGCTCGACGGCCGCGTCGCGGTCGTCACCGGGGGAGGGCGCTCGATCGGGCTCTCCTGCTGCCGCGCGCTCGCGGAGGCGGGCGCCAAGGTGGTCATCGCCGACTTCGATGGAAAGGTCGCCGAAGCGGGTCAGGCGGAGCTCAAGAAGGCAGGCTTCGATGCCGACACCGTGCTGATGGACGTGACCGACTCGGCCCAAGTCGAGAAGGCCGCCGACGAGCTCGATAAGCGCCACGGCCATGTCGACATCCTCGTCGCCAATGCCGGCATCGCCCGCTCGGGCTTCGCGGCGGAGGAGGTGGAGGACGAGCTTTGGCTCAACGTCAACGACGTCAACCTGAACGGCGTCTTCTGGACCAACCGCGCCTTCGGCAAGCGCATGATCAAGCGCAAGAGCGGCGCGATCGTGAATATCGGCTCCATGTCCGGCTACATCGTGAACCGGCCGCAGAAGCAGTCCTACTACAACGCCTCCAAGGCCGCGGTTCATCACCTGACCCGCTCGCTCGCGACGGAATGGGCGGAATATGGCGTGCGCGTGAACGCCGTGGCGCCGACTTACATCGACACGCCGCTTCTCGACACCGTGGAGGGCGCGACGGAGCTGAAGAAGATCTGGATCGACGACACGCCGATGCACCGGCTCGGCCGCGTCGACGAGATCGCCTCCGTCGTGCATTTCCTCGCCTCCGATGCGGCGAGCCTCCTGACCGGCTCCATCGTGCTCGCCGACGGCGGCTTCACGAGCTGGTAGAAGGCAAGCGCGCGACGCCGGAATGGCCGAGAAGGGTTACGACTACATCGTCGTCGGTGGCGGCAGTTCCGGCTGCGTAACCGCTACACGTCTCGTCCGCGATTTCGGCGCGCGCGTTCTTCTGCTTGAGGCCGGGCCGCGAAATTCGCCGCGGCTCCTCGGCATGCCGGCGGGCTACATGAAGTATCTCGCCAGCGACGCCTTCCTCACCATGCACAGCTCCGTGCCGCAGCCGCAGCTCGACGGCCGCGCGCCGATCATCCCGCAGGCGCGGCTCCTCGGCGGCGGCAGCGCCGTCAACGCCATGGTCTATATGCGCGGCAACGCGGCCGACTATGACGGATGGGACCGCACGCTCGGGCAAGGCTCCGGCTGGGGCTATCGCGACCTTCTTCCGCACTTCAAGGCGCTGGAGGACAACGACCACCTCGCCGACGAATTCCACGGCAGCGGCGGCCCCTTGAAGGTCTCCCATCTCGGCCGTCACGACATCGTCAGCCAGACCTACGTGAAGACGCTGCAGGCGCTCGGCTATTCCTACAATCCGGACTTCAACGGCGCGCATCAGCGCGGCGTCGGCTTCATGCAGCATACGATCGACGGGCTGGCGCGGAAGCGCTGCAACGCCGTCGACGCTTTCCTCTCGCAGGTCATCGACGACGACCGGCTGACGCTTCTGACCGAAACGTCCGTCACTGGCATCGTGATGGAGAAGGGCCGCGCCGTCGGCGTCCGCTATCGCCACCGGGGCAGGGCGCACGAAGCGCGCGCCGACGCCGAGGTCATCCTGACCGCCGGGACTTACGTCACGCCGAAGCTGCTCATGCTCTCCGGCATCGGGCCGGCGGCGCATCTTCGTGAACACGGTATCGAAGTCGCCGTCGATCTGCCCGGCGTCGGCGCCAACCTGCAGGACCATCACGAGGTGCCGACCATCGCCTCGATCAACAAGCCCTACGGCTATTTCGGCCAGGATCGCGGGCTGGCGATGCTCAGGAACGGGCTGCAATTTCTTCTCTTCAAGACCGGGCCGGTGACGACGACCGGTGTGGAGGCCTGTGCCTTCATCGATCCGCGCGGCACGGAGGAGGAGCCCTCCATCCAGCTCTATTGCGTGCCCTCGGTCTATCTCGACCGAGACGTCTCGGGCGTCGAGCCGTCGCACGGCGTGACGCTCACCGCCTGCGTGCTGCGCCCCAAGGCGCGCGGCTCGGTGAAGCTGCGCTCCGCCGATCCGGCCGACCTGCCGCTGGTCGACTGCAATTTCTTCGGCGACCCGGACGACCTCGCCTTGCAGGTGGCGGGCGTCCGCTTCGCGCGCGAGGTGCTGAAGACGGAGCCGCTGGCGGAGTTGATCGAAAGGGAGCTCTTTCCCGGCAGCGAAAAGGTCAGCGACGCCGACCTTGAGGACCACTGCAGGCGCACGGTCAAGACCAACTACCACCCGGTCGGGACCTGCCGGATGGGACCTGAGACCGACCCGATGGCGGTGCTCGACCCAAGGCTCAGGGTGCGCGGCGTCGAGGCGCTTCGCGTCTTCGACTGCTCGATGATGCCGGCGATCGTCTCCGGCAATACCAACGCCCCGGCGCTGGCGATCGCCGATCGCGCGGTGAAGCTGATGATGGAGCCGAATACCTGACGTGCGCGGATCCCAATAGGAGATCACATCGGCCCTGGCCCCTGAAGCGCACGTGCCGCTTCCCGCCGATGATTAGCCCATTGCAAGGAGTGCGCCCGGCTCGCGCCGAGCATGCGAGCCATTTATGCCGTCGCGGTTCCGGCGACGGATCGCGGCCCGCTGATCGAAATCTCGAGCAAAACTGAGAACTCCTGTCCATGGACAGAATCAGCCTCCTGGCCGATGAGCGGAGTTGCGGCCGAAAGAGGAGGGCTGAAAATGAGCGTCAGACCTGCTTGCGAAGCAAGAAGCGTTGAAGAATTGATGTTCTGAGCGCCTGAGGAAGTTATTCTGGATGCCTGAGGAAGGAATGGCCATGGATTTATTAAAATCGTGTCCTCCTTACTTTCTTAGTCTTCTGCGCTTCATGAGCGGCCTCGTGTTCCTACAGCATGGCACGTCCAAGTTTCTGGACTTTCCCCACAGCGAATACTCCGGCACTGCGCTCATGAGCATGGACGGAATGGCCGGCGTGATCGAGCTCGTCGGGGGCGCGTTGATCGTTCTGGGATTGCTCACCCGGCCCGCGGCATTTCTGGCGAGCGGCACCATGGCGGTGGCCTATTTCATGGATCACGCGCCTCAAAGCTTCTTCCCGCTGGTCAACGGCGGCAACGAGGCCATCCTCTTCTGCTTCGTGTTTCTCTATCTGGTCGCGGCAGGGCCGGGTCCGATCAGCCTCGACAGACTGCGAGGTGCGGCTTGAGAGACCAAAGGATCGCTTTCAGCCGGCCGCGGGCGGTCCGGAACGCGCTGCGGACACGCCCGGTCCACCGTTGATGGATAGCCCTTCCATGAAACAAAACCTCGATGGAACAATGAACACTCTCACCACCTTCTTCGTCGCCACAAGCCTCGTCGTCATCTCCGCCGTCGCATCGGCTCAAGAAGCCAAGCAGGACGAGGGAGACAGATACTGGTCGACCGAATGTACCGGCGCCACCCGCAGCGCTGATGCGCTGACCTGCGCGGCGACGCAAAGCATCCTCGTCGCCGACACCAAAAAGCTCCTGTTCCAGATCAAGGTTGTCGTCCCGGCCGGCAGCCGTGCTGTGGCGATGAGCCTGCAGGGCCCGCTCAACCTCTTCCTGCCGGGCGGGTATCAGCTCAGCGTGGATGGCGCGGACGTCGCCAAGGTCGCGGTCAGCAATTGCAACGCGCATGGCTGTTTCGGCGCCGTCAAGCTGGAGCCGGCGGTGATTGATGCGCTGAAGAGCGGAGAAAACCTCCGGATCGGCTTCCTATCCGGGCCTCAGAAGCCGCAATTTGTCGAGACGCCGCTCGCCGGGTTCACACGCGCCGTGAACGCGATCGAATGATATTCCGCGGCGTCAGGCAGATGCGTTTCAGGCGCGGCCTCGCAGCGGACCCGGTTGCTCCGGCCTGTGTCGTCCTCCTGTCTATGCTTTGCACAGCGTCAATGTGCGGCAACGCGTCGGCAGCCTCGGCTCTTACGGGCCACGAGGTGGCACAACAGATCGTTCAGGCGGCCCGAAACGGACTGAACCCTGTGCCGCTCGCCTTCTTCGGCTCGAAGGTTTGCATCTCTCCGGAGGGAGGCACGGCATATGGCGTCGCGAAAGCTCTCTTTCCTGACGACGAGCCCGACTTCGTTGAGAGCGACGCCTCGGAGGGCGTTTGGATCATGGTCGTGGTCGGCGCGGACGCCAACCGGATTGAGGCACTGGCGATCGACCAACGGACCCTTCGCTGGGACGCGCCGGAAGATGTCCCAGTTGCGAGACTCACCCGATGCGTCTCCGCCATCGAAGTGGACCTCTCAGCTGTGCCCCCAAGAGTGAGCGAATTCCAACCGTGAGGGCAGGGCTGGCTCACCGATGCGCGGCTCGGCGATAACCGAATCGATATCCACGTCGATCAGGGCCGGTTCACGCAGATCTGCGAGACGCGTGAATCCCGCAAGCGGGATACGTGCTCACCTCAAGGCCGGTGCCTCGGCCTCCAAGATCGAGGCGGCGCTTCAATAGGCCGCCGGTCGCGGGTCAGGTCATCCAGCCGCGCGCTGCGACCGGCCACACCGTCTCCACGCGCCCGCCGCGCATGCCGACATACCAGTCGTAGCGGTCGACGGTCGGGTCGCAGTGGCCGGGAACGAGCCAGAGCTGCTCGCCGACGCTCGGCCGCTCGGCCGGGTCATCGATCCGAAGCCGTCCGTGCTCGTCGGACGCGGCCGTGTAGACAAGGCCCGGCTTGCCCTGCACGAGCGGCAGTCCGCAATCGATCGCCACACCCTTATGGCCGCAGTCTACGATCGCGATGCCGTCCTGAGCGGCGCTCATCACCGTGGAGAGCACGAAGAGCGACTGCCGGAAGTCCGGCGAGGGATGATTGCGACTGTAGTCGGCGTCCATGAAAAGATAGGAGCCGGCCTGAATCTCGTTGTACACGCCGCTCGCCGCCTCCAGCGTGAAGGTGCCGGTCCCCGCGCCGCCGACGATCGCACAGTCGAGGCCGATATCGGCGAGCCCCTCGATCGTGCGGCGCACGCTTTCCACTGCCGCCGCGATATGCGCGTTGCGCTCCTCAGGCTGGCGCAGGTGCTGGGCGACGCCGTCATAGGCCTGCAGTCCGCCGAAGACGAGGTGCCTGCTCTCGGCGATTCGCATGGCGAGCGCCACCGCCTCCGGCCCAGCCGGAACGCCGCAGCGGCTCGTCCCGACGTCGATCTCGACGAGCACCGTGAGCCGCGTGTCCGCGGCCTCGGCCGCCTGGGCGATCAGGTCGATGGCGCCGGCGTCGTCCGCGCAGACTGCGACCTTCGCGATGCGGGTGAGGGCGGCGAGGCGCGCGAGCTTCTTCGGCGTCACGACCTCGTTCGACACAAGGATATCCGGCACGCCGGACCAGGCGAGGATTTCCGCCTCGCCCACTTTCTGCACGCACTGGCCCACTGCGCCGCGCTGCATCTGCCACTGGGCGATGACCGGCGACTTGTGCGTCTTGGCATGCGCGCGCAGCCGGACATTGGAGGCGGCGCAGAACGCCGCCATCTTGTCGAGGTTCTCCTCCATCGCGTCGAGATCGACGAGGAGGGCGGGGGTGTCGATTTCGCCGGCGGACATTCCGGGCTCAGCGGGGGGTCTCTGCAGCATGGTCAGGCCGCCACCGCCGGCCGCGTCGTGCGCGACAGCTCCTGGAAGTTGTCGCGGATGTAACCCGCGGCCCGAAGCGCCAGCGCCGAGATCGTCGGCGTCGGGTTCACCACGCCCCCGGTGGTCAGCACGCTGCCGTCGACGATGAACATGTTGGGCACGTCCCAGGACTGGTTCCACATGTTCACCACCGACATGTCGGGCGTCTTCCCCATGCGGCAGGTGCCGATCATGTGCCAGGCGGGCGTACGGTAGACGCCGTTCTCGTCGCGGTAGTCGTGCGGCCGGTACTCGAAGGCGTTCGCCGCCTTGGCGACGTCCTCGATGCGGTCAAGCATGTAGTTCATCATGCGCTTGTCGTTCTCGCCCGGCGCGTAATGGGTGGATGCGACGGGGATGCCGTCGGAGTCGACGAGCGCGGGGTCGAGCGTCACGCGGTTCTCCGGGTTGGGCAGGTCGTCGCCGATGGCGAAGAGGCCGATCGAGTGGCCGAAATGGCTCTCGAACCATTTGTGATGGTCGCGGCCCCATGGCGCCCGGCCGGAGGTGAACCATCCGGCGGCCGCCTCGCCGGCCGACGAGGCGCTGGTGATGCAGTTGAAGTTGAAGCCGTTGACGAAGCCACGCGAGACGTCCGTCTCCGCGAATTGCCGCGAGATCAGCGACGCGACATAGCCGGTGTGGCCTTCCACCGGCTCGTCGACCCAGAATTCGCCCGCCACCAGCGTGTGGTGCAGCAGGTTGCGCCCCACCTGGTCCGACTGGTTGGCGAGATTGTCGGAGGCGAGCAGGAGCCGCGGTGTGCCGATGCCGTTGGCGGCCACGATGACGACATGCGCCTTCTGGAAGTGCCGGTGACCGGTATTGCGGTCGATGTAGAGCGCGCCCGTGGCGCGGCCATCCGCTCCCTTCTCGATCTTCAGGACGCGCGCATTGATGCGGAGCTCCGTGCCGGCCTCCAGCGCCTTCGGCCAGATCGACATGGAATACTTGCTCATCGAGCCGCGCGGGCAACCGTTGCAGGTGCCGCAGCCGTTGCAGGCCGGGCGGCCGTCATAGTCCTCCGAGACAGTCCCGGCCTCGACCGGCCACCAGTGCCAGCCGAGCCTGTCGAAGGCGTCGGCGAGCCGCTTCGACACCTTGGACGGCGGCAGCGGCCGCGTCGGACAGGACTCGCGCTTCGGCATTGCGGGATCGCCGGCGAGGCCCGAGACGCCGACCAGCCGGTCGGCTGCCTCGTAGAAGGGCGCGAGGTCCTCGTAGGCGATGGGCCAGTCCGGCTGCAGGCCATGCTCGGTGCCCTTGCGGAAGTCCGACGGCCGGTAGCGCGGCCAGATGGCGCCGTAGACGTTCGTCGAGCCGCCCACGCCGTTCCACATCAGGATCTGCGAAGAGTCCGACTTCACGGGATAGTCGTCGGCATGGTGGCGCTTGTTGACGTCCGGATTCCAGGTCGTGCGCCGCTGCCACGCCCAGTCGGTGTGGAGGTGCGGATGGTCGCCCGGCTCGACCCAGGAGCCCTGCTCCAGGCAGACCACGTCGAGCCCGGCCCGGGCGAGCACGAGAGCGGCGAGCGAGCCGGTCGCGCCGGCGCCGATGACGAGGACGTCGCAGGTTCGTTTCGTGGTCATCGGTCAAGCCCCCAGCGTTCGGTGCGCACCTCGTCCAGCTTAAGCGAGGAGATGTCGACCGGCTTCACCTCGTCGGTCTTGACGTATTGGCCGCGGCCATGGCGCGGCATGTCCTTGTTGAAGTCGAAGGGCTGCATCGCGTAGCCGGTGATGTGCGGTCGAAGCGAGTAGGGGCGGCCGATCCGGCGGATCGCCTCCACCACGAACGGGCTGTCGTAATAGGCGATGGTGACGGCCGCGCGCAGGCGCTCGAAGAGGTCGGGCTCGCCCTTCTCGAAGCGCTCGACGATGGCGACGCGCTCCTCCGCCGATTGACCGGTGAAAGGCCCGCCCGCGGCGATTACCGCGTCGGCGATCCGCCCGAGTTCCAGTTCGCCGAACTCCTCTGTCAGCCGCAGCGCCACCAGGCCCTGTACGCCGACCGAGGAGGCGGACGGCCAGCCGTCCCCGCCGGGGATCAGCTCATCCACCAGGATCGCCAGAAGGGCCGCGCCATCGGCCGGCGGCAGCCCTTGCGAGTTTCTCCGATCGTCCGCGTCAGAAGTCATCATGCCGCCTCCCGCGGTTTCGCCGAAATCGTAATCATCTTGATCTCCGTCATCGCCTCCAGCGTCTGCATGCCGCCCAGGCGGCCGACGCCGCTCCTCAGTTCTTGTGCCACCAGCGGCCTCCGATGACGGTTCCCGCCGCGAAGAGGCGCTCCTTCACGGTGACGACTTCGCCCATGACATCCTCCAGATCGAACGAGCCTTGGCGCATTTCCAGGATGGAGGCGTCGCCGCTACTGCCCGGCTTGAAGGTGCCGAGGTCCGGCCGCCGGATCGCCTTGGCGGGATTGACCGTGGAGGCGGCGACGATGTCGTTGAGCGACATGCCGAGCGGCAGGAACTTCGACATGGTCGTCACCTGGTCGAAGGCCGGCCCATCGATGCACAGGATGTGTACGTCCGACGAGATCGTGTCGGGCGGGAAGCCGGCCGCCATCATGGCGCGTGCCGTTTTCCAGCCGAACGAGCCCTTGCCGTGGCCAACGTCGAACATGACGCCACGCTCGCGCGCGGCGAGCACCCGCGGCCGCACTTTGCCCTCGGCGTCGAACGGCACGTTCGGGAAGGGGCGGAAGCAGTGCGTGAGCACGTCGCCCGGCCGCAGCATGTCGACCACCGCCTCGTAGCTCGGCGGCGGCTCGTCGATATGGCACATCACCGGAAGGCCGGTCTCCTCCGCTGCCTGCAGCGCGACGACGAGCGGACCGATCCCGGTCTTGCCGCTGGTGATGCGCCCGACGCGCACCTTGATGCCGATGACCGTGTCGCGGTTGGCGTTCGCAACCGCAACCGCCTCGCGCGGCGCCATGAGGTTCGGATTGTGGCTCTCGCCGACCATGATCGTCTTGGAGAAGGCGAAGATGCCGGCGAACGAGATATGCAGATAGGCGAGAATGCGGCTTTCGGCCGGCTCGATCACATGCTTGCGGAAACCGGCATAGTTGCCCGGCCCGGCGCTGCCGGTGTCGACCGAGGTCGTCACCGCCGTCATGCGAGCGTAATCGTCCGGATCGACGCCGAGCGACGTGCCGCCCCAGTAGACATGGGTGTGGAGGTCGATCAGGCCCGGCGTGACGATGAGCCCGGTCAGGTCGCGCGTGTCGTTGCCGGAAAGGTTGTCGCCGACCTCTGCCACCCTGCCGTCGGAGAATGCGACGTCGGCCACCTTGTCGATTCCCTGCGAGGGATCGATCACGCGGCCGCTCTTGAGAACCAGATCGTATGCCATTTTTTCCGGACTTCAGCCTTTTAGTGAAAAACTCAGATTCGCGTTCCGCTCTTCGCGTCGAAACGGTAGACCGCGCTTTCGGGCGCATGGAGCGTCATACTGTCGCCCGGTGAGAGCCCGGAGGCATCTGCCGTGGTGGCCTTGAGAAGGATGTCGCCCATCGTCACGTCGAGGAAGTGGATTGGCCCCGCGGATTCGACGATCGACAGCTCGCCCGTCAACCGCAGCCCGTCGTCGCGGCCGTTCCCCGGCTGCAAATCGTGCGGGCGGATGCCGAGCACCACGTCGTCGCCGTCGCTGCGACCCGCCTGGCTGGCCGGGATGAAGTTCATCTGAGGGCTGCCAATGAAGCTTGCCACAAACAGATTGGAGGGGTCCTTGTAGACGGTCATCGGCGCAGCGAACTGCTGCACTACCCCGTCCTTCATCACCGCAATCCGGTCGGAAAGCACCATGGCCTCCTCCTGGTCGTGGGTGACGAAGATCGTCGTGATCTTCAGCTCGCGCTGCAGCCGCCGGATCTCCGTACGCATCTTCACGCGCAGGCTGGCGTCGAGGTTGGAAAGCGGCTCGTCCATCAGCAGCACCGCCGGATTGCGCACGATGGCGCGACCGACCGCGACGCGCTGGCGCTGGCCGCCGGAAAGGTCGGAAGGCAGACGGTCGAGCAGGCTCTCCAGCCCAAGCAGTTCCGTCGCCCAGTCGACCTGCTGGCGGATGGTCGCCTGTGGAACCTTCTGCTGGCGCAGCGGGAAGGCGATGTTGTCGCGCACGTGCATGTGCGGATAGAGCGCGTAGTCCTGGAAGACGAGGGCGATATTGCGCTCGCGCGGCGACATCTCCGAGATCTCGGTGTTGCCGAAGCGGATGGAGCCCTCGTTGATATCCTCCAGCCCGGCGATGCAGTAGAGCAGCGTCGACTTCCCGCAACCCGACGGCCCGAGAAAGGAGATGAATTCGCCATCCGCGATCGCGAGGTTGAGGCTCTTCAACACTTCCGTGTCCTGGTAGCTCTTGCGCAGGCCGGCGATGGAGATGGCGACCATTGTTGCCCTCAGCCCTTGACCGCACCAGAGAGGGCGCCCTGCACGAGGTAGCGCTGGAAGAAGAAGGCGATCAGCACCGGCGGCAGGATGGAAAGAACGCTCGCCGCGAAGAGCGGACCATATTCGTAGAACTGTGCCTGGTTCAGGAAGCCGGCGATGACCACCGGGATGGTCTGCGCCCGCGGGGTCGAGGTCAGGATCAATGCGAACAGGAACTCGTTCCACGACACCAGGAAGCAAAAGATCAGCGCGGCGGTGATGCCGGGGCGCACGACCGGCCGCAGCACCTTCCAAAGCATGCCGAAACGCGTGCAGCCGTCGATCAGCGCAGCGCGGTCGAGGCTGACCGGCACGTTTTCGAAGGTCGATTTCATCATCCAGGAGCACAGCGGCAGGAGGATCGACGAGTAGGCGATGATGAGCGCGTAGCGCGTGTCGAGCAGCCCGAGCACGCGGAAGATCACGAAGAAGGGCAGCACCAGCGTGAGCGCCGGGATCATGCGGGTGAGAAGCAGCGCCCAAAGGCTCGTCGCGAAAAAGCGCTGCCGGCCGTAGCGCGCGAAGGCGTATCCGGCGAGCGTGCCGAGCGCGACGTTGACGACTGAGACGACCGCGCCGACCAGGAAGCTGTTGAAGAGCGACAGCGGCACGCGCTTCGCCTGCACGCTCGTCGTGGAGCCCTGGGCGGAGAGCACCGAGATGAAATTGTCGAAGGTGATGCGCGAGGGGATAAGGCTCGGCGGCGTGCGGATCAGGTCGGCCGGCGGCGAGAGGCTGATCAGCACCAGCGAGACCACAGGCAGCGCCGACCAGACGAAGATCACGATTGCCGCCATGAGGAGGCCGGCGTGGGCCAGCCTGCGCGAGGTGTTGGTCTTTATCATGCGGCGCGGCCGGTAGGGCGGGATCGTCGCCATGGGATGGCGGCGGGCACCGGTCGCGACCCACTCCGCCTCGTTTTCCGTCGCGGCGACGGCGGTCGCCTTGCGGCTGCGGCGCGGGCCGAGGACGAAGAAGTAGAGAATGGCGAGCAGCAGGCTCGCGATCGTCAGCACGTAGAGCGTCGCCGCGCCCTCGCCGAAGCGCAGGAACTGGAAGGACTGCAGGTAGCCGAGCCATGCGAGAAGCGTCGTCGCCGCGCCCGGCCCGCCGCGCGTCATGATCAGGATGATGTCGAACGCCATCAGCGCGTTGATCGTGGCGATGATGGTGATGAAGAGCAGCGTCGGCTTCAGCCAGGGAAGCGTGATGGAAAAGAAGCGGCGGATCGGCCCGGCGCCGTCGAGGATCGCCGCACGATGCAGGTTGCCGGGAATGGACTGCAGTCCCGCGAGGATCATGAGCGCCGTCAGCGGCGCCTGGTTCCACACATGTGTGAGGGCGACGAGGTTGAGCGCCCGGAAACCGCCGCCGAGCCACGGCGTCGCCAGCGCCCCGAGCCCGATGTCGTGGAGGAAGGCGTTGAGCAGCCCGAAGTTGCCGGCGTAGACGAACGACCACAGCACCGCGATCGAGACCGGCGCCATCGCCCAGGGGACGAGCACCACGGAGCGCAGGAAGCCGCGGCCCTTGAAGTTCTCGTTGAGCACCAGCGCGTAGATCATCCCGAGCACGGTCGTGCCGACGACCGCGAAGACGGCGAAGTAGGCGGTGCGCTCGAAGGCACTCCAGAATTCGCTGCTGTGGAAGAGCTTGGTATAATTGCCGAAGCCGACATTCACCCAGCGTTTGGTGATCGGATTGATGGAGTGGAACGAGAGGTAGAGGCTGTAGGCGAGCGGCAGCCCGGCCACGGCGGTGACGATGGCGAGCGCCGGTGCCACGGCGGAGTAGGCGAAGCCCGGGGGACGGCCGACCCGCCTGCGGCGACGGACGGCGCGGCCAGGAAGCGCAGCGGTCTCTTCGGCGTTAGACACGGGC